>NZ_JAHXYK010000010.1:0-222985 GCF_019970005.1 Lysobacter sp. ESA13C
CACCGCTCCTACCCAGAAGCCGCGCTGCAAAGGGTAGGAGCGGCGCGAGCCGCGACCGCGCCGCCGCACCAACGACGCCACTCGCATAGCATTCGCAATAAACAAACCCCGCAACAAAAAGGCCCGCATCGCTGCGGGCCTTTCGTTATGCACTGACCTGCCGCATCGCGCGACCAACGCGACTCAAATCCAACCGAAGAACCGCATCGCCTCGAACAGCGCGTAGGCGATGCCGCCGGCGGCCGGAATGGTCAGGATCCAGGCCCAGATCATCTTCTCGACCACGGTCCACTTGATCGAGTTGAAACGCTTGGCCGTGCCCACGCCCATGATCGCGGCGGAGATGTTGTGGGTGGTCGACACCGGGATGCCCAGCGAGGACGCGAACATGATCACCGACGCGGCGCTGGTCTCGGCGGCGAAGCCGTGGATCGGGTGCAGCTTGACCAACTTGTGGCCGAGGGTCTTGATGATGCGCCAGCCGCCGGCGGCGGTACCGGCGGCCATCACCACCGCGCAGGTCAGCTTGATCCAGGTGTCGATGTCGTTATGGGCGATCGCATTCGGCGAGGGATGCAGGAAGGCCAGCCATGCCGGCAGATTGTCGAGCGTACCGGCCTGCTGCGCGCTCATCAGCGCCAGGGCGATGATGCCCATGGTCTTCTGCGCATCGTTCATGCCGTGGGCGAAGCCCATGCCGGCGGCGCTGACCAACTGCGCCTTGCCGAAGAAACTGTTGACCCAGCGCGGCCGCGCGATCCGCGCCAGCACGCCGCCGCTGCGCGCCATGAACGAGATGATCGCGAACAGCACGCCCATCACCAGGAAGCCGGCGGTGAAGCCCAGCACCGGCGAGGTGAACATCGGCACGATCACCTTCCACAGCACGCCGGCGCTTTTCCAGATCGGTTCGGCCGGGTGCGACCAGACCACCGCGTGCCAGTTGTTCGAGGCCGCCGCGATGGCCGCGCCGCACAACCCGCCGATCAGCGCGTGCGAGGACGAGGACGGCAGGCCCAGCCACCAGGTGATCAGGTTCCAGATGATGCCGCCGAGCAGCGCGCACAGGATCAGCTGCGAGCCGACCTCGACCACGCCGGCGTCGATCAGGCCCGAGGCGATGGTCTTGGCGACCGCGGTGCCCCACAGGGCGCCGATCAGATTGGTCGACGCGGCCAGGATCACCGCCTGCATCGGCGACAGCACCTTGGTCGCGACCACGGTGGCGATGGAATTGGCGGTGTCGTGAAAGCCGTTGACGTACTCGAAGATCAGAGCCGCGACTATCACCACCAGGACGAGCGTCAGCATCGCGCGCGCCTCAGGAGTTTTTCAGGACGATCTGGTAGGCGACCACGCCGGCCTCGCGGCAGCGGTCGATCGCCTTTTCCAGGATCTCGAAGAACTCCTTGAGCAGGAACATCTGCAGGTTGTCGAGCTGGCCGGAATAAATGTCGCGGTACAGCTCGAGCATCAGCCGGTCGGCCTCGTTCTCGAGCGCACGCAGCTGGTCGTTGAGGGCCTTCATCGGCTCCAGCTTGAGCTGGCGCAGCTGGTGGACCATCTTCACCACCACCCCGGCGGCCTGTTCGAGCATCGCCGCGCGCGGCGCGAAGTCGATGTGCTCCAGATGGCGGGTCGCCAGCGAATAGCGGTCGGCGAACTTCTCGACCTGCTTGGGGATCTTGTAAAGCGCCGAGCTCAGCGATTCGATGTCCTCGCGCTCGATCGGGGTGATGAAGCTGTCGACCAGCTCCTGGCTGATCTTGTCAGAGGTCTCGCGCTCGCGCTGGCGGGCCAGCTTGAACGCGTCCAGCGCCGGCTGGCGGTCGGACTCCTTGAGCATGGCGTGCAGGGCCTTGGTGCTGTCGTGGGCGGCGACGGCGGCCTCCTCCAGCAGGGTATAGAACTGGTTGCCTTGGCCGAAAATGGTCTGCAGGGAAAACATGCTGGGGTGCCTCTGGGCTGGGCCGATACGTGCCGGCCGCGCCGGGCCGAAGGGTTTGCGGGCGCGATTATGACGGTTTGACGCCGCCGCGCCCACCTTGACGGCCGCCCGGGGCGCCCCCAAGACCTGGAAACGCGCACCGACCCTGCCGTCCCGCCCGCCCGGCCTTTCACGAGGGGCGGTCGTGAAGGCCTGCTAAGATCGGCCCCCGGTTCCTTACAGTACGCTCCCCCCAAACCTCTTCCATGGACGACGACCCAAAACCGCCGCCCGGCCGCGCCTCGACGGCCCCCTCCCATCGCGCAGCGCGCTCCTTCCGTGAACCCACCGGCCACAGGAGGCATTGCCGATGCTGGAACTACTGATCGTCATGGCCCTGATCGTCCTCAACGCCTTCTTCGCGATGTCGGAGATGGCGCTGATGACCTCGCGCAAGCTGCGCCTGAAGCAGATGGCCGAGGACCCGGCGCACCCCAGCCGCGGCGCCCGCGTCGCCCTGCAGCTGGCCGAACGCCCCGACCACCTGCTCTCGACCGTGCAGGTCGGCATCACTGCGATCGGCGTGCTCACCGGCACCTTCGGCGGCGAGTCGATCGGCCTGGCCATCGCCGGCTGGCTCAGCGGCGTGCTGCCGGGCGCGGCCGAGTACGCGCGCAGCATCGGCATCGGCACCGCGGTCACCCTGATCACCGCTTCCAGCGTGATCTTCGGCGAACTGATCCCCAAGCGGCTGGCCCTGACCAATCCGGAAAAGATCGCCAGTTCGGTGGCGATCGTCCTGGCCGGACTGGCCCGTTTCGCCAAACCGGTGGTCGGCGCGCTCGGCGCGATCAACCGCCTGGTGCTGCGCCTGCTCGGGATCAAGGACGACGCCCGCAGCGAAATCAGCGAAGAAGAGATCCGCCTGTTGGTCAGCGAAAGCCACGAGCAGGGCGTGATCGACGCCGACGAGCGCAAGATGATGAATCGCGTGCTCAGCCTCGGCGATCGCACCGCCGAAAGCCTGATGACGCCGCGCACCCGCATCGCCTGGCTCGATGCCGGCGCGAGCATCGAGGACAACCTGGCGGCCATGCGCGAATCGCCGTTCTCGCGTTTCCCGGTCTACCGCGGCAGCGACCAGGACGTGCTCGGCGTGCTCGAAGCCAAGACCCTGCTGCGCAATCTCGGCGTCGGCAATCTGCCGGACCTGTTCGGCCAGCTGACCGAAGCCTTGTTCGTGTCCGAGTCGACCCACGCTCTCAAGCTGCTGGAGATCTTCCGCGAGGAGCAGCAGTCGCTGGCCCTGGTGGTCGACGAATACGGCGACGTCACCGGCCTGGTCACGGTCAACGACCTGATGGGCGCGGTGATCGGCCGCATCCAGACCGCCGAGTCCGACGACCAGCCCGGCCCGGTGGTGCAACGCGAGGACGGCTCCTACCTGATCGACGGCGCCCTGCCGGTGGAAGAGCTGCGCGAGGTGATCGGCGGCGGGCGCCTGCCCGACGAGGACGAGCACGATTTCCACACCGCCGCCGGCATGGTGATCGCCCACTTCGGCCGCATCCCGCACGTCGGCGAGCACTTCAGCTGGCTGGGTTGGCGGGTCGAGGTGATCGACCTCGACGGGCCGCGCATCGACAAACTGCTGTTGCACCGCCATCTGCCGAAACCGCCGGAGTCCAGCGACGATGACAGCAGCGGCTGACAACGGCCCCGACGGCGAAGACGACCAGCCGTCGCGGGACCGGCGACACGGTCACAAGCCGCACGAGGCCGGCACGCGCGCGCTGCTCGATGCCATCGTCGCCGGCGATCCGGAGGAAGTGGTCAAGTTCGGCGACGTGATCGCCGGGCTCGGCAACCGTTCCTTCGGCATGCTGCTGTTCGTGTCCACCCTGCCCGCCTTCATCCCGATCCCGGGCGTCGGCGGCGCGATCAGCGGGCCGTTGGTGGTGCTGGTCGGGCTGCAGTTGCTGATCGGCCTGCGCAAGCCGTGGCTGCCGGGCTTCATCGCCCGCCGCGGCCCGCACCGCAAGGCGATGGGCAAGTTCCGCAATCTGCTGGCGCCGTGGCTGAGCCGCCTGGAGCGGATCGTCAGCCCGCGCGCGCCGGCCATGCTCGATCATCGCGCCGCCAACGCCTTCACCGGCTTGCTGCTGGTGCTGCTCGGCATCCTGCTGTCGCTGCCGATCCCGCTGACCAACTTCCTGTTCGGCGCCCTGCTGCTGTTGTTCGCGTTCGCGCTGCTCGAACGCGACGGCAAGCTCATGGGCGTGGCCTGGGTCGCCGGCTCGATCGCGGTGGCGGTGTTCGGCATTTTGTCCGGCAGCCTGGCCCAGGCCCTGGCCGAGTGGATCGCCCTGGCGCAAGACAAGATCGGCTGAAGAGCAGCTTGCGTCGAAGCGCCGCGATGGGCGTCGGGCGGCGTAGCGCAGGTCATCGATAAGGCCGCGACGCCGAGGTCGCGGCTTGCGTCGCCCCTGCCCCGGGTTGCCTGGCTTTGGAGGACGGCAGCCATGACCGACGTTCGCCGGTCGCGCCGCCTCAGCTCATCAACAGCGCCAGGAATTCCTCGGTATTGACCGGGTGACCGAGCCAATAGCCCTGGGCGAGATCGCAGCCGCGCTCGCGCAACACCGCGTACTGGCCCTCCTTCTCCACGCCCTCGGCGACCACGGTGATGCCTAACGAATGCGCCATGGCGATGATCGCCGTGGTCAGCGCCAGGTCGTCCGGGTCGCGCAACACGTCGGCGATGAAACTGCGGTCGATCTTGACCCCGTCGACCGGCACCCGGCGCAGATGGCTCAGGCCGGAGAAGCCGGTGCCGAAATCGTCGAGCCAGACCTTGACCCCGCTGGCGCGCAGGCGCGCCAGCAGGCTGCTGGCATGGATCTCGTCGCCGATCACCGCCGTCTCGGTGAGCTCCAGATGCAGATGCGCGGCCGGCAAACCGGTTTCCTGCAGGCAGGCCGCGACCACGTTCGGCAGGTCGCCGCTGCGCAACTGGCGCGGCGAGACATTGACCGACACGAACAGCGGCTCGGCGCCGGGCCGCGCGCGATGCCAGGCGATCGCATCTTCGCAGGCCGCACGCAGCACCTGCGGGCCGAGCGTTTCGATCAGCCCGCTCTGCTCGGCCACATCGATGAACACCGACGGCGCGATCAGGCCTTGCTCGGGATGCTTCCAACGCAGCAAGGCTTCGGCGCCGACCATGGCGCCGTCGGCAAGACGGAACACCGGTTGATAGACCAGGCTCAACTCGCCGCGATCCCAGGCGCCGCGCAGTTCGTGCTCCAGGTGCACGCGGCGCTCCACCGCCTGGTCCATCGCCCGGCTGTAGAAGCGGTAGCAGTTCTTGCCGGCGACCTTGGCCTGGTACATGGCGATGTCGCCGTTCTTCATCAGCGCGGTCGCACCGGACGCGTCTTCGGGATACAGGGTCACGCCGATCGAGGTGCCAAGGAACACTTGGCGGTCGTGGACCACGATCGGCTGGCCGAGTTCGCCGACCAGCACCTCGGCCAGATGGGTCGCGACGGTGCGCGCCTCGCCGTTGCGCTCGCGGCTGCCCTCGACCAGGATCACGAACTCGTCGCCGCCGAAGCGAGCCAGCAAGGCGCGTTCGCCGCCGATGCGCTGCACGGTTTCCTGGATGCGGTTGGCGAACTGCAGCAGCACCTCGTCGCCGGCGTCGTGGCCGAGGGTGTCGTTGACGCGCTTGAAGTCGTCGATGTCGGCGAACAACAAGCCCAGTTGCCCGCTGTCGCCGCGCAGGTGCAGCAGGCGCTGGTCCAGCACCTCGCGGAAGGCGAGTCGGTTGGCCAGGCCGGTCAGGGCGTCGGTATAGGCCATGCGGCGGATGTCGCGGTCGTGCCGGGCCAGGCTCTGGCTCATGCGGCCGAAGGCCTGCATCAGGTCGCCGACCTCGTCGTTGCTGTGGGCGGCCGGCGGCGCGCTGTCGAACTGGCCGTTCTCGATGGTGTGGGCGGCATCGGCGAGTTCGCGGATCGGGTTGACCAGCCAACGCTGGATCAGCCACAGCATCAGGCCGCCGAGCGCGAGCAGGCCGACGCTGAGCACGCCGACCCAGAACAACTGGCGGCGGCCGAGGTCTTCCAGGCGCTGGCGCACCTTGTCCAGGGCGGTGTCCTGGTAGGCGCGCATGGCCTTGAGGTCGTAGCCCACGCGCACCCCGCCGAGGCGTTGCTGGCCGACCTTGATCGGCGCGGACACGTCGAGCGTGGTCTCGCTCCACTGGGTGGACAAGGCCTGGGCGGTGATGATCTTGGCCGCCATCGCATCGTCCATGCGCTTGCCGTAGCTGGGGATCTCTTCGTTGCCGTCGTGGACGATGTTGCCTTCGTTGTCGTAGACGATGACGTAGCGCACGCCGGGATTCATCATCGCCGCGCGCCCGAGCTCGCCGATGGCGTCCAGGTCGAAGTAGTACAGCGGATTGGTCAGCGAGCCGGCGAGTTGGGTCACCTCGCCCTCGCCGTGCCGGCTCAGGCTTTCGGCGATGGTGTCGCGCATCGCCTCGCGGCTGATGCCGACGACTTCGCTCTGCATGCGCTCCTGGCGATTGAGCAGCATCAGGATCAGGGTCACCACGACCAGGAAGGCCACCGCCATGATGGCGAAGAACTTGACCTGCAAGCCGGCGCGCAGATTCATTCGACCTCCGCGCGCACGCGCGCGACACCGTCGGAAATATGTTCGAGCGCGCGCTGCGAGGCCGGGTCGATCGGCATGAAGCGGGTGGTCTTGAAGAAGCGCAGCAACGCCTCGCCGGCATCGGGATCGCCGGCGGCCTCCAGCAACACTTCGCGCAGGCGGGCGGCGACCTTTGGGTTCAAGTCGCCGCGCACCAGTTCGAGCGCGCGCGGGTAGTCCTCGCTGCGGCCGATCACGACCAGGTCGCGGCGGAAGGCATCGGGCACGCGGCGCGGGTTGTCCCAATCTAGGTTGCTCATCACCCCGGCATCGACCAGGCGCTTGTGCACCCAGGTCGAGATGTTGAGCTCGGACCGCGCGAACAGATAGCCGACCGCGCCGCGGTTGATGCGGTCGGTCGGCGACAGCAGGATCTCCAGCGACAGACCGCGTTCGAGCAGGGCCGCGGCCGGCACGAAATAGGCGCTGGTCGAGGACGGGCGCTGGAAGGCGACGTTGTGCCCGCTGAGGTCGTCGAGCGAGCGCAGGCCGCTGTCGCGGCGGGCGAAGAACACGCTGTGGTAGTGGCTGACGCCGTCGCGCTCGGTCAACAGCATCAGGCGCGCATCGGCGCGCTGGTGCAGCAGGACCGCGGTGCCGGCGGTCTCGGTGACCCAGTCGACCCGGCCGCGGCGCATGTAGCTGCCCATCTGCTGGGCGTCCTTGGCCATCAGGATGCGGCCCTCGCGGATGCCGACGTCGGCCATGCGCGGGATCACGTAGTCCAGCAAGGGCTTGAGTTGCTCGTAGTGGGCCTTGGGATCGTCGCTGATCCGGCCCAGGACCAGGACGTGGGCATCGGCCCCGTCCTTGTGCCCGTTTTCGGTCTCGTGGGCCGACGACACGGCCACGGGAGCCAACGCCCCGGCCAGGACGAGCCCGAACAGCAAACCGAGAAACCGCGTACTAGCGATCAACAGCCTTCACCTGGTCGGATTGCCAGCGCAGCGTAATCGAAACCCGGGGCCGACCGATACCTCGTCGCGCCGGCCGCCGATGGCCCCCTCGCCCGTGCTGCCGAATCGCTGTCACGGATGCCGCCACCGGCAGGCTCGACCCGGCTTCAGCGGCGCTGCCCGGCCAGCATGGCCATGCGCTCGACATCGGCCAGCACGCCGCGCAGCAGGCGCACTTCGCGCTCGTCCAGGTCGGCGCGCAGGAACAGCCGGCGCAGCTTGCGCATGGCCGATTCGGGCGCCCGGCCCTTGTGGAAATCGATCGCATCCAGAGCCTCGCCGAGCTGGCTGAAAAAGCCCTCCAGTTGCGCGTGCGAGGCCGGCGGGTCGCGCCGTTCCGCGCCGCCGCCGGCTTCGGCCGCGGCCAGGGCGGCCATGCGCAGTTCGTAGCTCAGCACCTGCACCGCGGCGCCGAGGTTCAAAGAGCTGTAGTCCGGGTTAGCGGGGATGTGCACGGCGGCATGGCAGAGCTGCAGCTCGTCGTTGTCCAGGCCGGTGCGCTCGCGGCCGAACACCACCGCGACTTCGCCGCCGCTGCGGGCCAGCGTGTCGACCCGCGCCGCGGCGTCGCGCGGCACCAGCTCTTCCAGGGCGATGCGGCGGCTGCGCGCGGTGCAGCCCAGGACCAGATGGCAGTCGGCCACGGCGGTGGCCAGGTCGGGCACGATCACCGCCGATTCGAGCAGGTCGTCGGCGCCGGCGGCCATCGCGTAGGCGTCGCGGTCCAGGCCCTTCTCGGGCGCGACCAGGATCAGCCGGCTCAGGCCCATGGTCTTCATCGCCCGGGCCGCCGAGCCGATATTGCCGGGGTGCTGGGTGCCGACCAGGACGATACGGGTATGGGCGGCGGCCGGGTCCGGCGCCGTGGCTGCGGGGCGGCCCTCGCAGGCCGGGTCCGGCTGCGGATGGCCGGGGGAGCCGGCCGGGGAATTGATCGGATCGGGCGCCTCGGGGGGCGCCGCTTCATTGCGGAGATCGGGGTTCATGCGCAGATGGTAAACTCCCCGCCCCGGCCAAAGCGCCGGCCCGCTCTTTACCCCCGTCAGTCCTGCCCCACCTCACACGCTCGAGGCCGTACGCCATGCAGAAACCCGCCGTCACCCTCATGGTCAAGGCCGCCCGCGCCGCCGGTAACGTGTTGCTCCGCCACATGCACCGGCTGGATGCGCTGAACATCGTCGAGAAGGACCGCATGGACTACGCGAGCGAGGTCGACAACCTCGCCGAAGCGGAAATCATCAAGGAATTCCGCCGCGCCACCCCCGACTACGCCATCCTCGGCGAGGAAAGCGGCCCGATCGGCCAGGCCCGCTTCACCTGGGTCATCGACCCGCTCGACGGCACCAGCAACTACCTGCACGGCATCCCGCATTTCTGCGTGTCGATCGCCCTGTGCGAAAACGGCGAACCGATCCACGGCGTGATCTTCGACCCGCTGCGCAACGATCTGTTCACCACCAGCCGCGGCAGCGGCACCCAGCTCAACGAAAAGCGCGTGCGCATCGCCGAGCGCAAGGACCTCAACGGCGCGATGCTGATCACCGGCTTCCCGCCGCGCGAACGCGCGCGCACCAGCGCCCACCTCAAGTGCCTGGACAATCTGCTCGTCGATGCCGAGGACGTGCGCCGCACCGGTTCGGCCGCGCTCGACCTGGCTTACGTCGCCTGCGGCCGCGCCGACGCCTACTTCGAAGCCGGCGTGAAGCCCTGGGACATCGCCGCGGGCGCCCTGATGGTGCGCGAAGCCGGCGGCAAGATCTCCGACTTCAAGGGCCGCTCGACCGGGCCGATGGACAACCGCGGCCTCGCCCCGCGCCAGATCATCGCCGGCAACCTGAAGATCGCCGACGCCCTGCAGCACCGCATCGTCAACACCGGCTACGCGGCCGCGTTCGACTGAGCCGCGCCTGCTCATCGCAACAAGAAAAACGCCGCGAGAGATCGCGGCGTTTTTCGTTGTCGGGCGGGCTCGCGGAGGGCGCGCGCCTGTCGAAGGCCAGCCCGTAAACTTACAAAGGCTCCGCCTGAATCAAAAGGCGATGCTCCCTCCCCGGTAGGAGCGACGCAAGTCGCGACCGCGCAGTTCGCGGTTGTTGCGACTCTTGCCGCAGAGCGACGAAGCAACATCAAGAACAAAGCTTCCGTCCGCTAAAGCGGCCGGGTTACTTTCTTTTGCTGGCCCAAAAGTCCGCCTGGATTCCCTTCGGTCAAAGCTAACCAAAGAGAGGCCTTTCTTGACGAAGCTCCCCTGCGAGTACGCAGCTGGCGCCGGGATTTTTCGATAGGACATCCTTGTCCGATCGAAAAACGGCGCACGTCCTGTGCGCCGCCCTCCGGGTCTGCGGTTGCATCGTGAGTTCGGAGCTGCGCCAAGCTCTCTACGGCTACCGCAACCGCAACGACTCCTCTTTCGGGTAGGAGCGGCGCAAGCCGCGACCGCGACTTTGCGATAACGACGCGCTGATCTGGAGGTGTTGCGGTCGCGGCTTGCGCCGCTCCTACAGCGGGGCTACGGCCGGATGCGCCACGAGACCGAAGCAGCGCGGTCGCGACTTGCGCCGCTCCTACCCTGCGACAGATCACCGCTTTCATCAACGACCTCGGCGGTGCAGTCTCTGCGCGTCCCGCGGTCGCGGCCAGCATGATCGGCCAACGCATTCGGCTAGACTCCATTCGCCGGAAAACAGGCTCACTTACGCCTGAGCCCGCACCCTCATCGATACAAACATCGGATCAAGGCGCGCGCGCCGTCACCACCCAGGTCGCGCCGCTGACCGCGATGCCCTGCCCGGTCGCGATGCCCGACAGCGCCTCGCGAATCGCCACCGTCGCCTTATCGCGCACCTCATCAGTCTGCGCCGCCAACAGACGCGCGATCGGACCGACCCGGAACACCTGCGACAGCGCGTCCTCGGTCATCGCCTCGCGGCTGTCCCCACGCCCGTAATAGAACGGCGCCTCGAACGGCTGCAGCTCGACGCCTTCGAAACCCGCCTCGCCAAGCACGCGCACGACCCGCTGCGGATCGCTGAACGCGAATGGCCCCGGTGCGTCGGTATCGACCGCGTCCTGCTCGACGATGCCGCGGATAGCATTCAAGGGCAACACATACCAATCGTTCTCCGCCGGCGCCTTCCAGCAGGCGAACGCGAGCCGGCCGCCCGGTTTGAGCGCCCTGCGCAACTCCGCGAACGCCGCCACCGGATCGTCGAAGAACATCACCCCGAAACGCGAATACAGCAGGTCGAAACTGTGCGGCGCGAATAGCGGCCGGCTGGCATCGGCGAGCCGGAACTCGACCGGCAGACTCAAGGCCTGGGCACGCTCCCGCGCCCGCCCAACCAAGGGCTCGGACACGTCCACCCCGACCACTCGCCCGCCCGACCCGACCGCGCGCGCGAGCTCGAACGAGGTCGCCCCAGCCCCGCAGCCGATGTCCAACACCGCCTCGCCGGCTTGCGGCGCCGCCGCGGCGAAAGCCGCCTGGCCATAAGCCGCGGTGCGCTCGTCGAGCCAATCGTTATAAGTCAGCCAGCGCGCGCCGACCGGACCGTTCCAGTCGTTGATTTGTTGTTGGTTGGTGGCGGTCAAAGTTCGCTCGGGATCGCTTTGCGGTGCGCTACAGGCTACGCCTTTGGGATTGCTCTTCTCAATGCTTCGACTGGTACGGCACAAAATCCGTACCGCGTTGCGCAGACAAACAAAAAGGCCGCGCAATGCGCGGCCTTTTCGTTCCAAACGGATTGTCGAACCGTTACGGACGGCGAGCCAGCGCCGCTTCGTCCTTGGCCTTCGGCAGCAAGTCCTGCTTGCTGACCTTGAGTATGCCCAGGGTCAACAGCGGGCAAGCGACGAAGATCGACGACAGGGTGCCGATGATGATGCCGAGCATCTGCGATTCGGCCATGCCGCGCAGCGAACCGCCGCCGTAGATGTACAGGGCGACCACGGTCAGGAAGGCGACGAACGAGGTGATGACGGTACGCGACAAAGTCTGGTTGATCGACTTGTTGAGGATCGTCTCCGGGTCGGCGCGCATCGAGCGGAAGTTCTCGCGGACGCGGTCGAACACGACGATGGTGTCGTTGATCGAGTAGCCCATCACCGACAGGATGCCGGCCAGCACGGTCAGGTCGAACTCGTGGCCGCTGATGGCGAACCAGCCGGCGACCACGATTACGTCGTGCAGGGTGGTGATGATCGCGGCGACCGCGAACTTCCATTCGAAGCGGAACGCGATGTAGATCAGGAAGCCGACGATCACGAAGATCAGCGCGTACAGGCCGTTGAGGGCCAGTTCCTTGCCGACCTGCGGGCCGACGAACTCGTTGCGCAGGATCTTGGCATTGTTGCCTTCGCCCGACACCGCCTTCATGACCGCGGCGGCGGCGTGCGCGGTGGCCGATGCGGAAGCGTCGCCTTCGCGCGGCTGCAGGCGGATCAGCAACTCGGTGCCCGAGCCGTAGGTCTGGACCTGGGCGCTGTCGTAACCGTCGACAGCCAGCTTCTCGCGCACCTGGTCCAGCGGTATCGCCTTGTCCAGGTGCACCTCGACCAGGTTGCCGCCGGTGAAGTCCAGGGCGAAGTTGAAGTTGCGGGTGAACATGGCGCCGATGGCGACGAACATGATCAGGGCGGCGACCGCGATCGACACCCAACGCAACTTCATGAAGTTGATGTTGGCGTCGTTGGGCAGCAGGGTCAGCGGGAAAATCTTCATGTCTGGGTTCTCCCGTCAGATCGCGATGGACTTGAGCTTGCGGCGCTTGCCGTAGATCAGCGTGGCGATGCCGCGCGACACGGTCACGGCGGTGAACACCGAGGTCAGGATGCCGACGATCATGGTGATCGCGAAGCCCTTGAGCGGGCCGGTACCGAACATCAACAGCGCCAGGCCCGCCAGCAACGCGGTCATGTTGGAGTCGAAGATCGTGCCCGAGGCCTTGTCGTAACCGGTGGCGATCGCCGTTTGCGGCGGCATGCCCGCCCGCAGCTCTTCTCGGATTCGTTCGTTGATGAGCACGTTGGCGTCGACCGACATGCCGACCGACAGCGCCAGGCCGGCGAAGCCCGGCAGGCTCATGGTCGCGCCGACGATCGGCAGCGACATCACCGCGACCACCATCAGCAGGTTGAGCAGCAGGGCCAGGCAGGTGATCAAGCCGAACATGCGGTAATAGATCAGGAAGAAGCTCAGCGCGAAGATGAAGGAGAACATCACCGCGGTGGTGCCGCGCTTGACGTTCTCGGCGCCGAGGCTCGGGCCGACCACGCGCTCTTCGACGAAGGTCATCGGCGCGGCCAGGGCGCCGGACTTGAGGTCGCGGGCCAGGCTGTTGGCTTCTTCGCGGCTCAGGCCGGTGGTCTGGAAGTCCTTGCCGAACACGCCCTGGATGGTCGAGGAGCTGATCACGCGCTCTTCCGAACGGGTGGCGCGCACTTCCTTGCCGTCGACGATCTGGGTGATCGGGATCTGTTCGACGTAAACGATGCCCAGACGCTTGCCGACGTTTTCCAGGGTGTGGTTGAGCATGCGCTGGCCGCCGATGGCGTTCAGCGTGATGCTGACGCTCGGCTGGCCCTGCTGGTCGTTGCTCGGAATCGCGTTGACCAGTTGGTCGCCCGAAACCAGCAGACGCTTGGACAGCAGCAGCGGTTGCTTGGCTTCGTTGTAATAGATGCGTGCGTCCGGCGGCACGTTGCGGTCGCGCACGGCGGCCGCGGCGGTGGCTTCGTCGCCGACCACGGCGCGGAATTCGAGAGTCGCGGTGGCGCCGATGCGGCGCTTGGCTTCGGCGGTGTCCTGCAGGCCCGGCAGCTGGATCACGATGCGGTCGGTGCCCTGGCGCTGGATCACCGGCTCGGCAACGCCGAAGGCATTGATGCGGTTGCGCAGGGTGGTCAGGTTCTGCTCGATCGCGTCGAGCGAGATGCGCTGCAGCTCCGACTGCGGAATCTCCAGGGTCAGGGTCTGGCCGTCGAGGCTCTGGGTCAGGGTCGGGAAGGCGGTGCGCAACTGCTTCTGCGCCTTGTCGGCATTGGCGCCGGCGGCGAGCGTGGCGACGATGGCTTCGTTGCCGCGACGCACCACCGAGGTGTAGGAGACGCTGCTGTCGCGCAGGGTCGAACGCACGTCTTCGACGTAGGCCTCAAGCCGCTTGTTGAGCGCGGCGTCCTGGTCGACCTGCATGGTGAAGTGGACGCCGCCCTGCAAGTCCAGGCCGCGCGGCATCGGCTTGGCGCCGAACGCCTGCAGCCAGTCCGGCACGGTCGGGGCCAGGCTCAGGGCCACCACATATTCGCTGCCGAGCTGCGGACGCAGCAGGTCCGCGGCGCGGGTCTGCAGGTCGGTGTCGGTCAGGCGCACCATCAGGTTGCCCTGATTCTCGACCAGGATCGACTTCGAGGAAATCTGCGCCTTGGCGAGGATGCCTTCGACGCGCTTGGCCAAGGTCGCATCGACCTGGGTGCCGGTCGGCCGGGCCGCGGAGATCTGTACGGACGGATCCTGCGGATAAGCGTTCGGCAGCGCATAAATCACGCTGAAGATCAGTACGACCAGGATGGCGAAGTATTTCCAGCGCGCGAAGGTCAGCATCGAGAACCCCTGCGGCAGCCTCCCCGGCCGCCGCGTCTATGTAAATAAAGGCGTGGCGTCGGCTCAGGCCGACTTCAAGGTGCCCTTGGGCAACACGTTGGCGATCGCGCCCTTCTGCACGCGGATGCGCACGTTGGCGGCGATTTCGACGGTGATGAAGTTCTCGCCGATGTCGGTCACGGTGCCGGCGATGCCGCCGTTGGTCAGCACTTCGTCGCCCTTGGCCAGCTTCTCGAGCATGCCGCGGTGTTCCTTGGCGCGCTTCATCTGCGGACGGAAGATCAGGAAGTACATGACGCCGATCAGGATCAGCGGCAGGACGAAGCCGCCGGCGCTGCCGAGAAAGCCGCCCGGGGCGGGCGCGCCAGCGGGCTGGGCGTAAGCGGGGGCGATCAGGAGGTCGAGCAGATTCATCGGAATGTCCTGGAACGAAAAATAGCCGGGGATTATGCCACGGCTGGGTTGGAGTCAAGGCCGGGGCCCAAATGAGCCGCAGCGCACGCTTTATCGGCAGGTGACGGAACCTCCGGGGCCCTGCCCCGTCCGCTTCGCAGCCGGTCCCACCTGTTCACGCGCCGGGCGACCGGGTTGGAGCGGCGTGTCCAGACCTGGAAGGTCGGGCTTGGATGGCCCAGGCCAGGTCGGTCCAAGCCCCGAGGCGGCCGGCAGCCCGAAGCCGTCCTAGGCGCGTGCGGCGTAGAAAGACTCCCGGAAGGCGGTAAAGGTTCCCTGCTCGATCGCCTCGCGCATCTGCGCCATCAGGCGCTGGTAGTAGCGCAGGTTGTGCAAAGTGCCCAGCATCGGCCCGAGCATTTCGTTGCAGCGGTCCAGGTGGCGCAGGTAGGCGCGGCTGAAACCGTTGCTGCAGGCGTAGCAGTCGCAGCCCTCTTCGATCGGGCGCAGGTCGCGCTCGTACTTGGCGTTGCGCACGCGCACGGTGCCGCTCGGGGTGAAGTAATGGCCGTTGCGGGCGTTGCGGGTCGGCATCACGCAATCGAACATGTCGACGCCGCGCGCAACCGATTCGACCAGGTCCTCGGGGCGGCCGACGCCCATCAGATAGCGCGGACGGTCCTCGGGCAGCTGCGGGCAGGTGTGTTCGAGCATTTCGTTGCGCTCGGCCTCGGGTTCGCCGACGGCCAGACCGCCGATCGCATAGCCGTCGAAGCCCAGCCCCTTCAGGCCGGCCGCCGACTGGGTGCGCAGCTCGTGATGGACGCCGCCCTGGACGATGCCGAACAAGGCCGCATCGTTGCCTTCATGGGCTTTCTTCGAGCGCTCGGCCCAGCGCAGGCTCAACTCCATCGACTTGCGCGCCACCTCGACGGTGGCCGGATACGGCGTGCATTCGTCGAAGATCATGACGATGTCCGAATCCAGCACGCGCTGGATGTTCATGCTCTCTTCCGGGCCGAGGAAGACCTTGCTGCCATCGACCGGCGAGGCGAAGGTCACGCCCTGCTCGGTGATCTTGCGCCGGTGCGCGAGCGAGAACACCTGGAAGCCGCCGGAGTCGGTCAGGATCGGGCCGTTCCAGCGGGCGAAGCCGTGCAGGCCGCCATGATCGCCGATCACGTCCAGGCCGGGCCGCAGGTACAGATGGAAGGTGTTGCCGAGGATGATCTCGGCCCCGAGGTCGCGCACGTGCTCGGGCATGATGCCCTTGACCGAACCGTAGGTGCCCACCGGCATGAAGGCCGGCGTTTCCACCGTGCCGCGCGGGAACGTCAGGCGGCTTCGGCGCGCAGCGCCGTCTTGACCGAGCAATTGGAAGGACATGCGGCTCATGCGCGTATTCCTTTATCTAGTGGGACGCATGGGGCGATGCGTTGGGGGCTGAGTTGGGGCATTCGAGCTGGGGCTTTCGCTTTGCTCGGCGGTGCGCGGAGACCGGAAGGACGGCTGTGGGGTCTCGGCTTCGGGGTGAGGCGGCGGGGCTACGTCGCTGCGGTTGGCCACAGCAGCATGGCGTCCCCATAGGAGAAGAAGCGATAGCGCTCGCGGATCGCGTGCTCGTAAGCGGCGAACACCGCGTCCTTGCCGGCGAAAGCCGAGACCAGCATCAGCAAGGTGCTCTCCGGCAGATGGAAATTGGTGATCAGGCCGTCGACCGAGCGGATGCGGTAACCGGGCAGGATGAACAAGCGCGTTTCGCCGGCGAACGGCTGCAGCTCGCTTTCCTCGCCTGCGACGCCGCTGTGGTGGCGGATCGCGCTTTCCAGCGCGCGCACCACGGTCGTGCCGACCGCAATCACGCGGCCGCCGGCGGCGCGGGTGCGGCGGATCTGTTCGACCAGGCCGGCGCCGACGTTGAGCCACTCGCTGTGCATGACGTGCTGGTCGAGATTGTCGGCGCGCACCGGCTGGAAGGTGCCGGCGCCGACGTGCAGGGTGACGTGGCCGAACTCGATGCCACGCTCGCGCAGTTGCGCCAGCAAGGCGTCGTCGAAATGCAGGCCCGCGGTCGGCGCCGCGACCGCACCGACTTCGCGCGCGAACACGGTCTGGTAGCGCTCCTGGTCGTCGCTGCCGGGCTCGCGCTGGATGTACGGCGGCAACGGCAGGCGGCCGGCGTGCAGCAGCCATTGTTCGAGCGACTCGGGCACGTGGAAGCGCAGGCGATAGAACTCGCCTTCGCGGCCCAGCACCTCGGCTTCGCCGCCGGCGTCGAGGGCGATGCGCGCGCCTTCTTTCGGCGACTTGCTGACGCCGATCTGCGCGCGCGCCTCCATGCCGCCGAGCAGGCGCTCGATCAGGATCTCGACCCGGCCGCCGGTGCTCTTCTGGCCGAACAGACGCGCCGGGATCACCCGGGTGTCGTTGAACACCAGCAGGTCGCCGGGCTGCAGCAACTGCGGCAGCTCGCGGAACACGCGGTCCTCGCGCGGCGCCGGCGCCGGCGGCACCACCAGCAGGCGGCTGGCGGAACGCTCGGCCAAGGGCGCCTGGGCGATCAGCTCGGGCGGCAGTTCGTAGTGGAAGTCGTTCTTCTTCAAAGGGAACCGAAGTAATTGAGCGCGAAGCGCCGTAGCCACCGAAGCCGGCGAAAACCGGCTGGGCTGACGGACGGGACGAAACCGGGCGGCAAGGGGGCCAGGCAAGGTTTCGGAGAGCGCCCATTATCCCGGGTATGGGGCGGGATCGGCAAAAGCGGGCTTGGCGGGGTCTGGCGAGCGGGGGGAAATCCTCCCTACCCCCCTCTTCCAAAGGGGGGACAGCCTGGACTTCGGGCTGGGAATGGCCCCGGTTTCGGATCCGAGACGGCCGGAATCTATGACGAGTCGGCGCCGGGCGCTTACAACCAGCCGTTCTGCCGGGCGCGGCGATAGGCTTCGATGCGGTTGCTGCTGTCGAGCTTGCCGATCGCTTCGGACAGGTAATTGCGCACGGTGCCCTGGCTCAGGTGCAGGCGTTCGCCGATCTCGGCGGTCGACAGGCCTTCGCCGGCCAGGCGCAGGACCTGGCGCTCGCGCTCGGTCAGCGGGTCTTCGTCGCTCCAGGCCGCGACCGCGAGTTGCGGGTCGATCGCGCGGCCGCCGCGGTGCACCTGACGCAGGGCTTCGGCCAGTTGCCCGGCCGGGGCGTCCTTGAGCAGGTAGCCACGCACGCCGGCGTCCATCGCCCGGCGCAGGTAGCCGGCACGGCCGAAGGTGGTGACGATCACGACACGGGTCGACATGCCGGAATCGCGCACGCGCATGGCCAGGTCGATGCCGGTCATGCCCGGCATTTCGATGTCGGTCATGATCAGGTCGGGCTGGACGCGCTTGACCGCTTCCCAGGCCGCCGCGCCGTCGCCGGCTTCGGCGACCACCTCGATGTCGGGTTCCAGGTTCAATAGCGCCGCCAGCGCGCCGCGCACCAGGGCCTGATCTTCGGCGAGCAACAGACGGATCATGCGATACCTCGTTCGAGCAGGGCCGGCGTCGCCGCCGGCGCGGAGTTTGCCGCGGGCGCGGCCAGGCGTCGGGCGACGACCAACGCCTCGCGCGGCACCAGCAGGCTCAGGCGCGTGCCGGCGCCGTTCGGGCTTTCGATTTCGACGGTGCCGCCGACCGCGCGCAAGCGTTCGCGCATGCCGGTCAGGCCGTGGCCCTCGCTGGACACGCCGCCGCGGCCGTCGTCGGCGATCCGCAGCACGATGCCGCCGCGCGGGTCCTGGGTCAGTTCGACGTCGACCCGGCGCGCCCGCGCATGCCGCATCACGTTGGTCACCGATTCGCGCAAGGCCAGCGCCAGCGCAGCTTCGATGTTGAGCGGGATGTCGATGGTCGCCAGCTTGTGGTCGAGGCTGATCTCGCCGCTCAGCAGGGCCAGCCGCGCCGCCGCGAGTTCGGCCTGCAGGCCGTTGGCGCGGATGCCGGCGACGGCTTCGCGGACCTGGGTCAGGGCTTCGCGCGCGACCCGTTCGACTTCGTTGATCTGGGCGTGCGCAGCGGCGGTATCGTGTTCGAGCAGGCGCGCGGCGAGCTGCGATTTCAACACCACCACCGACAAAGTGTGGCCGAGCAAATCGTGCAGGTCGCGGCCGATGCGTTCGCGTTCGGCCAGGCTGGCCAGGCGCTTGACTTCGTCCTGGGTCAGGCGCAGCTCGGCATGGCGGCGTTCGCGGTTGCGCGCGGCGACCACGCCGGCGAACACGATCGCGCCGACCAGCAGATTGATCAGGAAGGTCGACAGCGGCATCGCTTCCTTCGGCACCAGCAGCATGAATTCGACGCCGAGCAGCGCGAACAGCACGGCGGCCAAGGCGATGCCGCGCCCCAACGGCAGCAGGCTGGCGATCATGCCGGAGGCGAAGATCAGGTAAGTGCCGCCCCCGCCGCCGAACGGGATCACCGCATAACCGATGCAGGCCACCGCGAGCAGCAACCACAGGCGCAGCTTGGAACCGCTGCGGTAGAAGGCCCAATACAGCGGCAGGAACAACAGCACCGAGGTCACCGCCGCGGTCACCACCCACCACGGCACCCGCGGCCAGAAGAACAGCGGGATGAACACGAAACTCAGATACAGCAACGAAGCCAGGTGCCAACCGAGCAGGTTGTCTTGGGCATCCATCGTGGGCGGCGGCAAGCGCATGGTCGAGCTCCTTCAGGTCGGCAAGACCTCGGTGGCGATGCGGTCCGGCGCCGGTCCGGACCGCATCGGCGTAGCGGACTTTAACGGAGTTCGACCGCTTCGATCTCGAACGCGAACGGGCCCGGCTCGCCGCCGGCGCCCAGCACGATGCCGCGCAGGTTGGCCAGGTCGACGCCCGCCATCGTCGTCAGCGGTACCCGCACCTCCTGCCACTGCGTACCGACCGCGAGCTGTTGGATGCCCGGCGGACGGAGCATGTCGGTGCCGGAGAACACCATCACCGTGAGTTTTCGGCCGTCGCCGCGCACGCGCAGGTTGAGCTCGCGGACCGCGCGCGCATCGACCGACGCCAACGGCGCCGGACCCGGCACGAACATCAGCCCGCCCCAGGGCTGGGCGATGCTGGCGACCACGTCGCCCCTGGCCGCGAGCGTGGACGCCTTGCCGCCGTCGGCGACCGCTTCCAGCCGCGACTTCGACTTGCCGCCGATATAACGATCGTCGGAGGCGACCCAGCTCGTGCTCGGCTTGTCGCCGTCGAACAAGGCGACCTTGCCCGGCTTGAGCGTCGGCAGCGCAGTATCGATCGCGCGGTCGACCGGATAGCCGTTCTTCCAGATCGAACGGATCGCACGGGTGGCGGTGATGTCGGTGGTCGGGTCGCCGTCGACGAGGATCAGGTCGGCGCGCAGGCCGCTGGCGATGCGGCCGCGGTCGTCGAGACCGAAGCTGCGCGCCGGCGCGGCGGTCGCCGCCGTCAAGGCCTGCACCGGGCTCAAGCCGGCCTGCACCAGCAGTTCGAGCTCGCCATGTTCGCTGGCGCCGTGAGTGGTGCCGGGATTGCCGCTGTCGGTGCCGGCGAGCAGAGTCACCCCGGCCTCGTGCAGGCGGCGCACGTTCTCCAAGGAGTTCTTGAACTTCGCCTCGGTCAAGAAACCACTGGGAAAGCTCGCCGCCAGTTGGTCTTTCTGCTGCGCCCGCAGGTACGGCGTCAGGCGCGCATCGCCGGCGACGCGTTTGCGTGCGGAGCCCTCGATACCGTAGACCGACGACATCACCGTCAGAGTGGGCACCACGAAGGCGTTGCGTTGCTTGATCGCGGCGACGAGCTTCGGATCGTCGATCAGGTCGCCGTTGATGTGGACCAGGCCGTCGGCGCCGGCATCGATCGCCAAGGCGGCATCGGATGCCTGCGACACGTGCACCACCGCCAAGCGTTTGCGCGCGTGCGCGGCCTTGATCGCGGCGCGCAACGAGGCCTCCGACAAGGTATTCATGCGCGCCTTGCCGCTGGGGTCGAGCAAGGGCTCCAGCACCAGCTTGATGTAATCCGAACCCTCGGCGATGCGCGCATCGACGAAGGCCTGCGCCTGCGCCGGATCGTCCAGCGTCGCGATCGGCATGCCGTATTGGGTGCCGTGTCCGCCCTTGGCGGTGACCAGGGTTCCGGCCGACCACAAATCGGCCTTACCGGTCTTGCCGCGGCTTTCGCGTTCGGCGCGCGCCGCCGCCAGGCCTCGGTGGTCGCTGAACATGTCCAACTCGGTGGTCACGCCGAAACGCAGTGCATCGCTGCGCGCTTCGCCCCAACTGTGGACGTGCGAATCGATCAGGCCGGGCAGCACAGTGGCGCCGTTGCCGTCGACCACCGGCACACCCGCCGGCACCGCCACGCCCGCGCCGACCTCGGCGATCAGGCCGTCGCGCACCAGCACCGTCGCCGAGGGCAGCACGCGCTCGCCGTCGAACACGCGAACCTGGCGGATCGCGAACGAGGCAGCCGGCAATGCCGCCTTCGTGGCGGTCGCGGCCGGCGCGTGCGCGCTATCGGCGGCGACCGCTGCGCCCGAGCCCAGCAAGGCGCCGAGCAACAGGCCGACGGCTTGGGTATGCGCGGACGGTTTTTCCATCTTCATGTTCTGCTCCATTCGGTGGCGATGGCCGCGGCGCGGTCATCGGAGGATGCGGCGGCGCCAGCGGCCAGGGCGGCCGGCGATCGCGACAAGGGCAAGCAACGCGGCCAAGGCCGGGCCCGCGCGCCGGCCAGCATCAGGCTGGCCTGGACGGCGGCCGGAACCGGGCTGCCCGCGGACCTCTTCACGGTCGCGGCGACGACACCGTGGAAGGGGTGGATCGCACTCATCGGCTGGCTCCACGGGCTTGCGGAAGGTGCGCTCACTGTCGTCCTCGGGCGCCCGCCGGGGCAGTGGGCGAGATCATTCATCGCCGGTGACAAGCGTCACGCCCGCCCGCCAGCCCGGCCGGGCGATGGGGGTTATCGGCAACGCCTGGACATGATAAACTCGCATAAATTATTGAATTGAAACGAAAAATCGTCGAGAAGCAGCGGCGCCACGCAAAATTCTTGCGCGCACCGCGACTGCGATCTTTCGTTGTTCCTTACGTTGTATGGGTGTGAGAGATGGCGCTTGGCGGCAATGCCGCTGCAACTGCGAGCGTCCAGCCATGAAGGCGGACCGGTCTCCCATGTGATGAAGCCTTCGGCCTCGGCCGAAAACCGGAGAGGCCGCGCATATCGCCGGCCTGTGGAGATTGACGATGAACAACCTGCTCAGCCAACTCGCGCCGCTGCGCGCTCATGCCGGCAAACGCCGCACCGTCGGCCTGGACGACGACACCGTCGCCCGCTTCGCCGTGACCCACCCCGAACTCGGCGAAGCCATCGCCGCGGCCGCGGCCGAGTACGCCCTGATCCGCGACCTGCACGCCGACCTGCTCGACCTCGACGAGGATGCGCAGATCCAGGCCGTCCAGGCCGGCTACGTCAATTTCTATCCCGACGACGGCGTCAATCCTTATGTCGCCCTGACCGCGCGCGGCCCCTGGGTGATCACCCTGAAGGGCGCGGTGCTGCACGACTCCGGCGGCTACGGCATGCTCGGCTTTGGCCACACCCCCTCGGCGGTGATCGCGGCGATGGCCAAGCCGCAGGTGATGGCCAACATCATGACCCCGTCGCTGTCGCAGCTGCGCTTCGAGCGCGCCCTGCGCGGGGCCATCGGCACCACCCGCGGCGAGTGCCCGTACGAGCGTTTCTTCTGCCTCAACTCCGGTTCCGAATCGGTGTCGCTGGCCGCGCGCATCGCCGACGTCAACAGCAAGCTGATGACCGACCCGGGCGCGCGCCACGCCGGCCGCGCGATCAAGCGCGTCGTGGTCAAGGGCAGCTTCCACGGCCGCACCGAGCGCCCGGCGCTGTACTCGGATTCCTCACGCAAGGCCTACATCCAGCACTTGGCCAGCTTCCGCAACGAAGACTCGGTCATCACCGTCGAGCCCTACGACGTCGACGCGCTCAAGAAGGTGTTCGCCGACGCCGACAGCAACGGCTGGTTCGTCGAGGCGATGTTCCTGGAGCCGGTCATGGGCGAAGGCGACCCCGGCCGCGGCGTGCCGCCGGCGTTCTATGCCGCCGCCCGCGAGCTGACCCGCAACCACGGTTCGCTGCTGCTGGTCGATTCGATCCAGGCCGGCCTGCGCGCCCACGGCGTGCTGTCGATCGTCGACTACCCGGGCTTCGAAGGCCTGGAAGCGCCGGACATGGAAACCTATTCCAAGGCGCTCAACGCCGGTCAGTACCCGCTGTCGGTGCTCGCGGTCGGCGAACGCGCCGCCTCGCTGTACCGCAAGGGTCTGTACGGCAACACCATGACCAGCAACCCGCGCGCCCTCGACGTCGCCGTCGCGGTGATGGAACACGTCACCCCGGAACTGCAGGCCAATATCCGCAACCGCGGCGCCGAGGCGATCGAAAAGCTGGAGAAGCTCAAGAGCGAACTCGGCGGCCTGATCACCAAGGTCCAGGGCACCGGCCTGCTGTTCTCGTGCGAACTCGCCCCGCAGTTCAAGTGCTATGGCGCCGGTTCGACCGAAGAATGGCTGCGCGAGCGCGGCATCGGCGTGATCCATGGCGGCGTCAACTCGCTGCGCTTCACCCCGAACTTCACCATCGGCAGCGACGAGATCGAACTGCTGGTGTCGATGGTCGGCCGCGCCCTGCGCGAAGGCCCGCGCGCGCACCAGGCTGTCGCGGCCTGATAGGCTTGGTCCATCCCAACTGAGGTCGCGGAATGATTCGTTTGTCGAACAAGGACACCGGCGCCGACATCGGCGAGATCAGCGAAGAGGAATTGCAGATCCTCGTCGCGGCGCTGGAAGAAGAAGACAGCAAGGACCAGAACTACTTCATCGACCACGCCACCGTCGACATGATCGAGATCGATCATCTCAATGCGGGCTCGCTGATCACCGTGCTGCGCGCGGCCATCGGCGACAGCGACGGCGTCGAGATCCAGTACGTACGCACGGCCTGAGGCCGAACGCATGTCGGCCGCGGCCACGCCGCGGCCCGACTTGCGCCCCGTCATGGCGCTCGACCTGATCCAGGCCCGGCACGAACGCGAGGCGCCCGCCTCGCGCAAATCGTTCGCCATCGACCTGCCCTTCCACCAGCAGTTGATGGCCCGGGCGCTGCCGCACCACGAGTATCCGCTGCTGCGCAGGCTGCACGACTACCTCGCCGACGCCGAGATCTCGTCCTGCGAACTGGCGGATCTGCATGCCGAACTGAAGCGGCTCGAGGCCCGGTTCACCGACCCAGCCGAGATCCGCGGATTTTCGCTGTTCGTCGCCCAGGTGATCGCCGACGGCGACAACCTCTACGCCGTCGCAGACTGAGTTCTCCCCGCTGGCCGCCGGAAGCCAGCGGCCGGAACCTCGCTTCGCCCCGCTCGCAGCGCAAGCAGCGCCACCTTGACGCCCGCGTCGCCGCCATTTCCTTCACCGCGGTGAGCGCGAACGCCTGCATCCGCCTGCGCCACGCTTGCGCCCCGCCCTTCAACCATCAATGCTTGCGGCCAAGACCGCCCGGCAAACACCCGCATAAAGGCCGCTCATGAAAATCGTCGAAGTCCGCCACCCGCTCGTGCAGCACAAGCTCGGCCTGATGCGCCGCGCCGACAACAGCACCAAGTCGTTCCGCGAACTGGCCTCGGAAGTCGCGACCCTGCTGACCTACGAAGCCACCGCCGACCTGGAAACCGAGGAGGCCGTGGTCGAAGGCTGGGCCGGGCCGGTCGTCACCCGCCGCATCAAGGGCGCCAAGGTCACCCTGGTGCCGATCCTGCGCGCCGGCCTGGGCATGCTGCCGGGCGTGCTGGAACTGATCCCGGCAGCCAAGGTCGGCGTGGTCGGCCTGCAGCGCGACGAGCAGACCCTGCAACCGGTCGGCTACTACGAAAAACTCACCGGCCGCATGGAAGAGCGCACCGCGCTGATCCTCGACCCGATGCTCGCCACCGGCGGCAGCCTGATCGCGACCGTCGACCTGCTCAAGGCCGCCGGCTGCAAGCGCATCAAGGGTCTGTTCCTGGTCGCCGCACCGGAAGGCCTGAAGGCGCT
This sequence comes from Lysobacter sp. ESA13C, assembly GCF_019970005.1. Taxonomy (NCBI): domain Bacteria; kingdom Pseudomonadati; phylum Pseudomonadota; class Gammaproteobacteria; order Lysobacterales; family Lysobacteraceae; genus Lysobacter; species Lysobacter sp. ESA13C. Next base: position 24,710 of record NZ_JAHXYK010000010.1, read on the forward strand.
GGAAGCGCGCCATCCCGACGTCGAAGTCTTCACCGCTTCGGTCGACGAACGCCTCAACGAAGTCGGCTACATCCTGCCCGGCCTCGGCGATGCCGGCGACAAGATCTTCGGGACCAAGCATTACGCTTGAGCGTTGTCGCAAGCGGGATCGCGCCCCGCCACGCGTGCCGGGGCAACTCGGCGCGTATCGCCGTCGATGCACTGCTCGCACTGCGTAAGCGCCCGTTGCAGCGAAGGCCGCTGCGCCCTCAAGACGTCTTGCGCTGGCGCCGCTTGCGCAACCGGTACAGCAAGATCAGGGCGAACCCCACCGCGGTGGCGAACCAGGCCGGCGACCAGCGGCCGTCGTCGCGGTCGAGCGAGGCCGCCGCATTCGGCTCGCGCGCGGGCGCGGCGTTCAAGGCCGCCGCGGCGGCTTCGGGGCGCAAACGCCAACTGCCTTCGCGCAATTCCAGCTTACCTTCCAAGGGCGGCAACCGCAGCTCGCGCCAGCTCACGCGCAGATCGCCGATCTGCGGGTCGAGCGGGTTCTCGGCACTGCCGAGGCCGTCGCCTTCCGGCTGAAAGGTCGCGGCGAGGTTCGCCGGCAGGCGGCTGAAATTCGGACGGAACAAACGCCACTCGCCGACCGCGCGCAGCACGTCGGGGCGGATCGGTTTGCCGTCGAGGGTCGCGGCGTCCGCCCACCAGCGCTTGTTCTCCAGGGGCAGGCGCGAGGGATTGACGTGCCCGGCCGAGAACTTCGAGGAATCGATCGGCGCCGCGTTCCAGACCCGCTCATAGCCCTCGCCGACCGAACGCCACTGGTACATCTCGACCCGACGATCCAGGCCGAACTCGCGCGTTTCCACGCCGAAGTCGCGATCCAGCAGGCGTTTGCCGCTGCGCGGCTCGCCGAGCGGTTCGCCCGGGTCTTCGGCTTGGGCGACTGCCGTGCCCGCGAACACGCACATCGCCAGCAAGGCGATGGCGTACGCGGCCAGCGCCGCCCGGCGCCGGCGGCCGCTCACGCAGCCCATGCGGCCAGCGTCCGCGCCTGCAGTTCGGCGACTTCGTGCGCGGTGCCGAACTTGCCCTTGTCGTCGCGCACGACCTGGGCCAAGGCGCATTCGGGGTCGTGGGTAAAGAACAAATGCACGTTGCGCGCGAGCTTGTCGCTGAGGAAGCTCTTCTTCTCGTCGATCAGCAGCTCGGCGTTGCGGTCGTAGCCCATGGTGATCGGCACGTGCACCCACGGCCGTCCGGGAATCAGGTCGGCGCAGAACACCACGCCGCCGTGCGGTTCGCCGCCGACACTGTCGGGGCCGACGATCTCGGCCAGCATCAGCCCCGGCGTGTGGCCGTCGCTGTAGTGGAAACGCACGCTGTCGCCGAGCAGCCTGGAATGCGCGCCCTCGACCAGCTCGAGCTTGCCGGTGGCTTCGAGCAACCCCGGCAACTCGGGAATGAAACTCGCGCGATCGCGCGCATGCGGGTGAAGCGCGCGTTCGTAGTGCTCGCGCCCGACCAGATAGGACGCGTTCGGAAACAGCAGGCGCGGCGCCTCGCCTTCGGCCCACGGCGCCAGCAGGCCGCCGGCATGGTCGAAATGCAGATGCGACAGCACCACCACGTCGATGTCCTCGGGCGCGAAACCGGCGCGCGCCAACGATTCGAGCAGGACATGGCGGTCCTCGACCACGCCGTAGCGCTCGCGCAGCTTGGGCTCGAAGAAGGCGCCGATGCCGGCCTCGAACAGCACGGTCTTGCCGTTGAGCGGACTGGCCAGCAGGGCCCGGCAGGCCAGGGCGATGCGGTTGTGCTCGTCGGGCGGCGACCACTTGGCCCACATCGCGCGCGGCGCATTGCCGAACATCGCGCCGCCATCGAGTTTCTGCGAGTTGCCGAGGATCGACCAGAGCTTCATGTCTGCACCGCCCGTTACGGGCACTGGCGAAGGATGGCTCGATTTTACTGCGCAAACGCAGGCATCGGGCCGGAATGCGGCGAAGCCGCGGATCGTGGACAGGCGCCGCTCACGCTGTGCAGCGGCCGATGATGGGCAGGCGCCGCCACCGCGCCTGCGGCCGTCATTGCGGCGTGGTGACGGTGGCGAAGTGGAAAATGAACTCGCCGTCGCGGCCGTCGCCGGCGACCACGCGCACCGGCGCCAAGGGCCGCTCGGCCAGCAGGGTGGCGCTGCCGCTGACCGCGGCCTTGCTGATCAGCCCGGACGAGCGTCCGTTGATCTTGACCAGCATTTCCTGCCCGGCCACCAGCACCACCCGCCCGATCGAGGGGTCGGTCGGACGCGGCGTGACGATGCGCTCGGCTTCGCTGTCCAGGTAATCGCGCGACGGCAGCGCGAACAGATCCTGGCCGCCGGCGCTGACGTCGAACGACCAGGCCGTGCTGCCGTTGGTGCCGTCGTTGACGACTTCGATCTTCTCCAGGGTCAGCAGCACCGTGTAGCGGGCCGGCGCCTGCGGCGCGGCCGGCTTGACCGGAGCGGTCGCGACCGGCTGCGAGGGCGCGGCCGGTGTCGTCGGCTTGTCCTTGAGCCCGCCGATCTCGCGCACGTTGTTGATCAGGGTGGTCAGGGCCACGAGGAAAGCGACCAGCGCGATCGAGATCGCAGGCACGCGGGTATACCAACGCTTGTCGTTGTCGTCGCTCACTGCCCTGTCCCCTGTCGCTTCGTGCTGACGCCGTCCATGCCGCGAAATCTACTGCACCGCACCGCCGTCGCGCCATCGCGGCGGCCGTTTCGCAGACGCCGCCTCAGGGCTTGTTCGGCTGCACCTCGGCCTGGCCGACCGGATTGCGCGGATCGGTGCCGCCGGACAAGGTGTTGGCGCGCTTGTCCCACATCACCGTCTGCAGGTTGCCCCAGGTCGATTCGCCGGCGTTGACCTTGTGGCCCATGGCCTGGAGCTTGGCGACGGTGCCGGCATCGAGCGCGCCGGCTTCGGCCGAGATCGCGTCCGGCATCCACTGGTGATGGATGCGCGGTTGCGCGGCGACCTGCTGCGGTTGCAGGCCGGCGTCGTAGGCGAGGATCGCCAGCAACACCTGGGTGATGATGCGGCTGCCACCGGGCGCGCCGACCGCGACCACGCGATTGGACGATTCCAGGAAACTCGGCGTCATCGAACTGAGCATGCGCTTGCCGGGTTCCGGTGCGTTGGCTTCGAAACCCATCACGCCGAACGCGTTCGGCGTGGCCGGGCGCAGGGCGAAGTCGTCCATTTCGTTGTTGAGCAGCACGCCGGTGCCCGGCGCGACCAGGCCCGAGCCGTACAGCAGGTTCACCGTCTGGGTCGCCGAGACGCGGTTGCCGTCGCCGTCGATGATCGAGAAATGGGTGGTCTCGTCGTCTTCCAGCGGCGCCGGCTGGCCCGACAGCAGATCGCTCGGCGTGGCCTTCTCGGGATGGATCGTCGCGCGCAGGCCGGCGGCGTAATCGGCGCTGGTCAGGCGCTTGATCGGCATCTTCACGAAATCCGGATCGCCCAGATAAATCGTGCGGTCGCGATAAGCGCGGCGCATGGCTTCGGCGAGGATGTGGGTGCGGTGCGCGGGATCGAGCTTGGACAGGTCCCAGCCCTGCAGCACCTGCAGAATCTCGGCCAAGGCCACACCACCCGAGGACGGCGGCGGCGCGGTGACGATGTCCCAACCGCGGTACTTCAAACGCAGCGGCTCGCGCTCGCGCACTTTGTAACCGGCCAGTTCCTCGGCGCGCCATTGGCCGCCTTCTTCTTTGACCGAGGCCAACAGCTTGGCGGCGACGTCGCCGCGATAGAAACCATCGAAGCCTTTCTCGGCCAGCAGCTCCAGGGTGCGCGCCAGATCCGGCTGCTTGAGGGTCTCGCCGGCTTTCGGCGGCGAACCGTCGGCGAGGAACACCTCGCGCGTGCCGCGGTAGCGCTCCATCACTTCACGGCGGCTGCCGTAGCCCTTTTCCAGGCGCGGGTAGACCTCGAAGCCTTCGCGCGCGATGCGGATCGCCGGCGCCAGCGAAGTCTTCAGCGGCAGCTTTCCGTAGTTCTGCGCCAGGTGCACCAGCGCCGCCGGCAGCCCAGGAATGCCGGCCGACCAGGGGCCGTTGGTGGCGCGGTCGCGGTTGAGTTCGCCCTTGTCGTCCAGATAAGCCGCCGGCGTGGACGCGGCCGGCGCGGTCTCGCGCGCGTCGACGAAAATGTCGCGATTGCGCTTGGCGTCGTGCAACAGGAAGAAACCGCCGCCGCCGATGCCCGAGCTGATCGGCTCGACCACCGACAGGGTCGAAGACACCGCGATCGCGGCGTCGAAGGCATTGCCGCCGGCACGAACGATTTCCAGGCCGGCCTGGGTCGACAGCGAATGCGCGCTGGCGATCGCGGTGCCGGGCGGATGCGCGGCCGCGCTGGCCGTCGCGGCGGCGCGCGCGGGCGCGCGGGCGCCGCCGTCGGCGCACAACGCGGGCGAGGCGATCAGCAGCAGGGTGGCCATCAAGCAGATGGGAGACTTCAGACCGGCCCGCAGCCGCAACGCCTTGCGCATCGTGTTCACTCCTGCTGTAGACGCCGCAGCTTGTCCAGCAATTGCGGCTCGGTTTCGACGTGGTTGGGGTCCGGGTCGATGCATTCGACCGGACAAACGACCACGCATTGTGGTTCGTCATAGTGCCCGACGCATTCGGTGCAACGCGCCGGATCGATCACATAGATCGTTTCGCCCTGGGAGATGGCCTGGTTCGGGCAGGCTGGCTCGCAGACGTCGCAGTTGACGCAGAGTTCGTTGATCTTGAGCGACATGGGCACTGGTCGCCGGCGAGCCGCGGGGTCGCATTGCCGGCATGGAGCTCGCAGTGTAGGGCTTGGGCGTCCGCCGGCATAGCCGAGCGCCGGGACGCTGCGTGTCGCGGACATGGCCGCGAATGTGCCGCGGCCTGCCGCCCTACCCGGCCCGACTGCCCGGGCCGATCGGGCCAGACCGGATTTCCCCGCCCACAAACGATTCGAGCCGCTTGCGCGGCTCGAATCGATGGCTCCGGCCGCGCTGGGCGGTCCGGAACGCCCCGGCCGACTCAGCGGCCGGGCCTGAATCACTTGGCTTCGACGAACACGTAGTTGACCGACGATGCCGCCACCGCGGTCTTGACGCGTTCGTTGTCGGCGGCGTCGCCGATGAAGATGAACTTGACGCCCTTCATCGTGGTCGGCTCGACCTTGGCGAACGAAGCGACGACCAGATCGGCGGTCTTGGCCGAGTTCGGCGAACCGAACGCCACCAGGTTGCCTTCGAGGATGCCGCGCGACAGGTCGGTCTGCGCCTTTTCGAGCATGCGCTCGTAGTCGCCCTGGAAGGTCGGCGCTTCCGGCGCCGGCAGCACGTAGACGTAGGTGCTGCCGCTGACGCCGTCGAGATTGCGCTGGACGACGTCGGTCAGGTAGGCGTTCCAGGCGTTTTCGTCGCTGGTCTTCGGCGCCGGCAGCGCGGCGGTCTCGGCCGCGGCTTCCTTCTTCTCCTCTTTCTGGCACGCGGCCACGAACGGCAGCGCCAGGCAGGCGATCAGCAGCAGGCGGGAGGAAGTTTTCATCGTTTGCCCCTTGGATGTTTGTTTGGTGGTCAGTGTTTGTTGCGTTGCCACTCGGCCTGCAGCGCGTCGACCACGGCCGGCGGCACGAAGCCGGAAACGTCGCCGCCGAGGCGGGCGATTTCGCGCACCAGCGAGGACGAGATGAAGCCGTACTGCTCGGCCGGGGTCAGGAACAGAGTCTCGACCTCCGGGATCAGGTGCCGGTTCATGCTCGCCAGCTGGAATTCGTATTCGAAGTCGGACACCGCGCGCAGCCCGCGCAGCAGCACGCCGCCGCCGACCTGGGCGACGAAATGCGCCAGCAGCGAGTCGAAACCGCGCACTTCGACGTTGGGCTGGTGGGCGACCGCCTTGCGGGCCAGCTCGACCCGGGTCTTGAGCGGCAGCGCCGGCCCTTTGCCCGGGCTCTCGGCCACGCCGATGATCATGCGTTCGAACAATGGGGCGGCGCGGTCTACCAGGTCGATGTGACCGTTGGTGATCGGGTCGAACGTGCCGGGATAGACGGCGATTCGGTTGCGGGCCGAGCTCATTCGATGGTCGTTCGCTGCTGGAATGACGGGGAGCGGGAAGGCCGCCCCGCCGGATGCGGCGCAGTGTAGCAGCCGCCCGCCGGGCCCGGTCAGGACGCCAGGCGGCGGTACACGGCGTAACGGACCTCGCGGGTGGCGCCTTCGCGATGCAGCAGCCAGTCGCCGGGCAGGTCGATCGCCGCATCGGCCGGCGATTCGACGTACAGCCAGGCCGAAGGCGCCAGCGTCGGCAACAAGACCGGCCAGACCGTGTTCCACAAACCGGCCGCGAACGGCGGGTCGACGAAGGCCAGGTCGAAGCCCGGCGCGCCCTCGCCCGCCCGCGGCTGCGCTGCGAGCCAGGCCAGGGCATCGGCCTGCGCGACGGTGGCCGCCTCGCCGCCTTGCAGGCGGGCGGTCAGCGCGCGCAGCTCGGCGGCCAGCGCGGGGTCGCGTTCGACCAGTACCGCCGAGGCGGCGCCGCGCGACAGCGCTTCCAGGCCGAGCGCGCCGCTGCCGGCGAACAGGTCGAGTACGCGCGCGCCCGGCAGCACCGGCATCAGCCAGTTGAACAAGGTCTCGCGCACGCGGTCGGAGGTCGGGCGCAGGCCCGGCGCATCGGCCACGGCCAGGCGGGTGCCGCGCCAACGCCCGCCGATGATGCGGACCTTGCCGGTCGGGGCGGCGCTGCGCGAGGCGGCGGAAACGGGACGCGGGCCGCGCTGTGGAGTCTTCATCGGGGGCGCCTGGAGGCCGGTGCTAGCATGTGCACATTCTCGCGCATCCTCGCGCCTTCTCGCCCCCAGCCTCCCGAATGGTCAGTTTTTTTCGCCGCAAGAAACCCGAAACCGCCGGCGGAAGCTCGTCTTCCGAGCGCCGTTTCACCACCGAAGAGCTGGCCGCCGCGTTTCCCAGCGCGCGGCCCGAGCCTGCCGCACCGCCGGCCGAAGCGCCCGCAGCGACGCCCGCCGCGGTCGAGCCGCCTGCGCCGCAGCCGCCTGCCGCCGCACCGCCTGCCGTCGAACCGGCTCCCGTCAAGCCGGCTCCCGTCGAACCAGTTGCCGTCGAGCCGCCGGTGCCGGCCGAAGTGCTGGCCGCCGCGCTCGAAGTCGAGCCGCCCTTGCCCGTGGCGCCCGCGGCAACACCGGTAACCGCATCCACCACGGTCATCTCGGTACCTGGCGAATCCGCCCCGGCCGACTACATCGACAAGCCCGCCGCCGCCGCGGGCAAGTCCGGCTGGCGCGAGCGTTTGCGCGGCAGCGTGTTCGCGCGCAGCTTCGGCGGCCTGTTCTCGCGCAACCCGCGCCTGGACGACGACCTGCTCGACGAGATCGAAACCGCGCTGATCACCGCCGACGTCGGCGTCACCGCCACCACCCAGTTGGTCGAAAGCCTGCGCAAGCGCATGAAGTCGCGCGAGTTCGCCGACGCCAACGCCCTGCTCGCGGCTTTGCGCACGGACCTGATCGCGATGCTGCAGCCGGTCGCCAAGCCGCTGGTCATCGATACCCAGGCCAAGCCTTTCGTGGTGCTGACGGTCGGCGTCAACGGCGTCGGCAAGACCACCACCATCGGCAAGTTGGCCAAGCGTTTCCGCGACGAGAACCGCCCGCTGATGCTCGCCGCCGGCGACACCTTCCGCGCCGCCGCGGTCGCGCAGTTGCAGGCCTGGGGCGAACGCAACGGCGTGCCGGTGGTCGCCCAGGGCCAGAACGCCGATGCCGCCTCGGTCGCGTTCGACGCCTTGCAGGCGGCCAAGGCGCGCGGCACCCAGGTGCTGATCGCCGACACCGCCGGCCGCCTGCACACACAACAGGGGCTGATGGCCGAACTCGGCAAGATCCGCCGCGTGCTGGCCAAGGTGGACACCACCGCGCCGCACGAAGTGCTGATGGTCATCGACGGCACCACCGGCCAGAACGCGCTGTCGCAGTTGCGCCAGTTCCACGCCGCGGTCGGTGTCACCGGCCTGGTGGTGACCAAGCTCGACGGCACCGCCAAGGGCGGCGTGGTGTTCGCGCTCGCCCGCGAGTTCGGCATTCCGATCCGTTTCGCAGGCATCGGCGAACGCCCCGAGGATCTGCGCGTGTTCGATGCCGAGGCCTTCGTCGACGCCCTGTTGCCTGAAGCACTGGGCGGCTGAGGCGCGGCCTCGCCATGCCCGCGACGACCACGGCCGCCCCGGCGCGCCGTTCGCGCAAGCGGATCGCGATCGTCGCGATCGTGCTGTTGGTCGCCGCGCTCGCCCTACGCTGGGTGTCGCAGCCCAGCCAGGTCAGCGGCATCTTGCTGAGCCAGGTCGGCAAGCCGCTGGGGCTTGAGCTCAGCGCCAGCGGCGCCAGCGAATACCGCTTGCGCGGCACGCCGATGCTGGTGGTGCGCGACCTGGTCGTACGCCAACCCGGTGCGGCCGCGCCGCTGCTGCGCGCCGAACGCGTCTATCTCGCCCTGCCGTGGCGCACGATCCGCGCCGCCGGCGCCGTGCTCGACGTGGAACGGGTCGAACTCGATGCCCCGCAACTCGATATCGCCGCATTGCAGCGCTGGCTGGCGACACGTCCGCCTTCGACCGAACCCTTGCGTATGCCGAGCCTGAGCGACGGCTTGCGCATCGTGCGCGGCCGCGTCGTCGGCGTGGGTTGGTCGATCGAGCAGATCTCGCTGTCCTCGCCCGAATTGCATCCGCAGCGGCGGCTGCGAGCGCGCATCGGCGGACGCGTGCTCAGCGATGGCGTGCAGGTTCCGTTCGATCTCGCCGCGACGCTGCAACGTCCCGCGCTGGCGCGTGGGCTCGGCCTGTCCGGCGGCGTCAGTGTGCAGGCCAAGGATTGGGCCCTGCCGATGCGGATCCGCCTCAGCGCCCTGTTGCATTCGGGCGACGACGGCCTCGGCCTCGATCGTCTGCGCCTGGGCGCCCACGCGCGCTACCGCGCCGGCGACACCGATCTGCCGTTCGTGTTCGGCCTGGCCGGGCCGCTGCGCTATCGCGATGCCGCCTTGTCCCTGGCGCCACTCGGCGCCGCTTTGCGCGGCAAAGATGCGATCCCGCAGCTCGACGCCAGCGGGCGCTTCGCCTTCGGCGATGGCATGCGACTGCATCTCGACGGCGTACTGGCGCAATGGCCCGAAGCCTGGCCCGCGCTGCCGCCACCGTTGGGGCAGTCGAAATCGCCGTTGCCGTTCGTGCTCGACTACGACGGCCCGGCCGATTTTTCCGGCGACAGCGCGCTGCGCCTGCAACGCGACCAGACTCGCTTCGATGGCCGCTTCCGCCTGCCGGCGGTATTGGCCTGGGTCGACGCGAGCGCACAAGGCTCGCTGCTGCCGCCGTTGAGCGGCCGCTTGAGCACACCGCGGATCGAAGTGTCCGGCGCCACGCTCGAAGGGGTCGAGATCGAAATCGAACAAGATGACGACGCGACGACGACGCCAGCCGCCGCTCCGCCGACGGCAGCGCCATCCCAACCCGCGCCGAAGCCGGCCGCGACTCGCCCGCTCGAATGAAGTCACCCGTATGAAGTCATCTGCATGAAGTTACCTGCATGAAGCAGCGCGCAACGAAACCACGCACGGGCAAGACCGCAGCGGTGGCCGCAGCCAGCAACAGCGCCGACGCCGGCGACGACGCCTACGCCAGCCGCCTGTTGGCCTGGTTCGACGTCAGCGGCCGCCACGACCTGCCTTGGCAGCATCCGCGCACGCCGTACCGGGTGTGGCTGTCGGAGATCATGCTGCAACAGACCCAGGTCAAGACCGCGGCCCCGTTCTTCGAGCGTTTCGTCGACACCCTGCCGACCTTGCCTGCGCTGGCCGCAGCCTCGCTGGATACCGTGCTCGGCCTGTGGTCGGGTCTGGGCTATTACGCTCGCGCGCGCAATCTGCATGCGACCGCCAAGCTTTGCGTCGAACGCCACGGCGGCGACCTGCCGCGCGATATCGATGCCCTCACCGCGCTGCCCGGCATCGGCCGCAGCACCGCCGCGGCGATTCTTTCGCAAGCCTGGGACGACCGCCACGCCATCCTCGACGGCAACGTCAAACGCGTGTTGAGCCGTTATCACGGCATCGCCGGTTATCCGGGCCTGCCGGCGATCGAACGCCAGTTGTGGGCGCTGGCCGAATCGCATCTGCCGCATGCGCGCATGACCGACTACACCCAGGCGCAGATGGACCTGGGCGCGACCCTGTGCACGCGCAGCGACCCGTCCTGCATCCTGTGTCCGCTGCAACACGATTGCGTCGCGCGCATCGAAGGCCGAGTCGCCGAACTGCCGACGCCGAAGCCCGGCAAGGTCGCGCCGCAACGCCACGCACAGGTACTGTGGCTGCTCGACCGCAAAAACCGGGTGCTGTTGCAACGCCGTCCGCCGGCGGGCATCTGGGCGTCGTTGTGGACCTTGCCGCAAAGCGACGACGAGGACGGCGCGGCGCAATGGTTCGCCGCGCACGTCAGCGGCGAGTTCGCCGACGGCGAGGAACTGGCGCCGATCGCGCACGCCTTCAGTCATTACAAACTCGAACTGCAGCCGCGGCGCTGGCGCCCGGTCGCCTTGCGCAACGGCGTGCGCGACAATGACGACCTGCGCTGGTTCGAACGCGCCGAACTCGCCGTCCTCGGCATTCCGGCGCCGATCCGCAAACTGATCGAATCGCTGTAACGCCGCGCCGATGCGGGCGACCGCAGCGACGCTCCCCCACATTCCACTACCGTCCAGGACTTTCCCCATGAGCCGCACCGTTTTCTGCGAGTACGAACAACGCGAGGCCGAAGGCCTGGATTTCGTGCCCTGGCCCGGCGAGTTGGGCAAGCGCGTGTTCGCTCATGTCGGCAAGCCGGCCTGGGCCGCATGGCTTGCGCACCAGACCATGCTGATCAACGAGAACCGGCTGTCGCCGCTCGACCCCAAGCACCGCGCCTTCCTCGAAGGCGAAATGGAGAAATTCCTGTTCGGCGGCGGCGCGGCCAAGCCGGACGGCTACGTGCCCGAAGCCTGATCCGCATCAGGAAGCCCGTCACGATTCCGACTTCGCAGCCGTGGCCTGCGTCGCGGCGATGCGCCGGTTTCGTGTAGAACCGGGGGACTCCGGCTTATCCGGAGCCCACAGGCACAAGGGAGAGTCCTGATGTTCCAGTCGAAGAAGCAGCTCAAGAAGAAGTCGCTGTTCCTGCTCGCCGCCGGCATGCTCGTCTCGCTGGCCGCAATGGCCCTGCCGCACGCCGGCCCGGGCGAGAGCTACACCTTCACGTTCTACTCCGACGCATCGCGCACGGTCGAAGTCGGCGGTCGTTCCTATGGTTACTGCGGCGAGCCCTTCCAGTGGGGCCGCATGACCTCGTACTCGACCTACTACAAGACCACCTGCCACCCGCTGCCCTGACCGGCCGCCTCGGCCGCTCACTGCGCGAATCACAGACCGGTCCAGCCCGCCGCGAGCGGGCTGGATCCGCTGCGCGCCGCGCACGGGCCTCAAGGAGAACTCCGATGTCCGCAACCAGCAAACCGCTGAAGAAGAAGCTGTCGTTGTTCCTGCTCGCGGCCGGTATGGTCGTGTCGCTGGCCGCCGCCGCACTGCCCTATCCCGGCCCCGGCGAAGGTTATGTCTTCACCTACTACTCCGACGCGACCCGCACGGTCGAAGTCGGCGGCATGGGCTACGGCCATTGCGGCGAGCCCTTCCAGTGGGGCGAACGCACCCGCTACTTCACCTATGCCAAGAGCACCTGCGGTTGGGAGCCCTGAGTCGATGCGCTCGGCGCATCGACACCGCGTTGATCCGCGACACGACGAAGCCCACCGCATGCGGTGGGCTTCGTCTTTATGGCGACGCGATCAATGGCCGCCGTCGATGCCGAACGCAGGCGGATACACCACTTCGCCCGCTTCGCCGCTCAGAGCGCCCTCGACCAATTCGAGTGCCATGAACGACTCGCCCGCGAACGGCGCCGCGAGTTTGCTCGCCAGGGCCGCGGAGAAACCGAAGCGCGGGTAGTAAGCGGCATGGCCGAGTACTACGACGGCTTCGCACCCCAGCGCTTTCGAACGCGCGAGCCCCTCGCGGATCAGCATCGAGCCCACTCCACACCGCTGGTATTGCGGCAGCACCGATACCGGGGCGAGGCACAACGCATCGACGAGGCGTCCGTCGACGACGACATGCAGGGTGGTGAACATCACATGCCCCACTACTCGCTCGCCGCCGATGGCGACCAGGGACAGCCGGACCAATCCGTCCGCACGCAGGCGTGCGATCAGTTCGGCTTCGTCGTGGCCGGCGAAGGCCGCGCGGGTGACGGCATCTACACCGGCATGATGCCCGGCATTTTCCAGTTCGATTTGCATGGATTTCTCCTGCCCGCACGCGGGCTCGTGGCGACAGACCCGACTGAACATCAACAGGCTCAACATGTCGGCCTCCGATGCTCGTGTCGCGGGGGCGCTATCCGTCGCCAAGGAATGCTGAGCGATGACGGCAACCCGTTGCAGGGTTTCGAGCACGGCCGCGCAGGCAAGACCGAAGTCCTGCAGCATGGCGGGCGCGCGCAGGAGGCGTCGCGGCAAACGATGGCGATGGCGATGAAGTCCGCGCCGACGGCGCGGCGATGGCGGATGGCTCCACCTTGAGCGGACGCGCACAGCGCGCGCCGCATTCTTTGCGAAATAGTCATGTCTGATGTCGGTTGCAGCCGAAACGGACGCGGCGGCGCGCATTCGCTTTGCGCGAATGGCGAACGAACTCGGCGCGTCTACCCACCTTCGCGAAGCGAAGGGTTTAGCGGGTGGCTACACTCTCAGACATGTTGTCCCTCTGGGCCCGCCGGATAGCGGTGATACGGGGACGCGCACCGTAGTGTGCGAACCGCGCGGGTGTCAAATCGCGCACATCCGCGCTGCAAGGATCGCGCCCTTGTCCTGGCCCCCTTCGTTCGCTGCCGCCGACCTCGGCACCGAATGCCGTCGGCCGTACTCGCGCCGTACAGGCCGGGTTTCGGCAGCCCCCGATCGAGCAAGACCCGTGCGGTTCGCCACGGGCCTTCGGGGCTCTCAACCTTACTCAGGGTCAGAAACTGACCATCAGCGGCAGGTTTGCGAGCTCGCAATAAGGGGGCTTGCGCGGTCAGCGGTCCGCTCCCATGGCCCGACATGAAAGCGATTTCCTGAAAAACTGTGATGGATGGCACATTTTTTGCGACCTGCATCACATTGGCGGCGCCCCAGCTCGAACAGGCGCCCGAAGCCTCGCAAGGATCGTCTACGAATGTTGGCAAAATTTTTGGCCCCCCTATGCCTGTTCGCCCTCTCGGCAGCCGGGGTCGGCACCGCGCATGCCCAGGCCGGCATCGGCGTCCAGGCCGGAGCCTCTCCGACCGGCACCATCGGCACCAATAAAGGCGACGTCGGCTCGGGCGCCCTGCAGTGCCAGGCGGGCACGATCGTCCGCGGCGGCTATCACCGCGACAAGTCGATGAGCGCCGGAATCAGCTCGACCCGCGGCATGACCAATCGCGTGGGCCTGTACTGCGGCGGCATCACCACCAATGGCGTTACCGTCAACGTGGTCAACCGCAATCCGAACGGCACCCCGGACGTACTGTCGGGCACCTATGCCGAGCCCGGCACCGAGGTCACCAACTACTGTCCGGCCAATCAACTGGTACACCAGTTCGGCGGCTGGGACCGCGAATGGTCGAGCGGCCAATACCCGCCGTGGTCCTCCTCGTTGAACCTGGTCTGCCGCCCGCTCACGCTCGACGCCAATTCCTGGGTCCGCATGACCACCGGCGCCTCGACCAGCGTCGAAGTCGGCGTGCGCGAGACCATGGCCGGCCAACCCGCCCACGTCGCGCGCGGGCCGTTCTGCAGCAACACTTCGACCACGCTGGTCTCGGGCCTGTACATGCAGGCCGGCGGCGAAGGCTACGACGGCATCAACGTGTATTGCGGCACCCTGCTGCAGGCACGCCACTCGGCGATCCTGAGCTTCACCGATTTCGCCTGGAACCAGACCCGCGGCGGCAGCGGTTGGCTGGTCAACCTGACCCAGGGCGCGACCTTGCTCGACAACGGCGCCGGCACCACCGGCGCCGGGCGCACCCCGCATGCCAATGCCGCCGCCAACCTCAGCACCGTGCAGACCGCGAGCGAGATCTACGTGCTGCCCGGCAGCAACTACCGCGCAGCGATCAGCCAGCGGCCGGGCGACATCGCCGCCAATACCTTCGTCACCAGCGGCACCTGCCTGACCGGCATCGCCTTGCTCAACGAGCAAGACCAATCCTGCACGCTCGACGTCACCGGCTTGCCCGACATCGCGGTGACGCTTACGACCCCCGCGCCGGCCTACAGCAACTACGGCCAGTTGCAGAACATCGTCCTGACCGCCACCAACCTCGGCCCCGGCGCGACCGACGGCAACGACGGCTTCACCGTGGTCGCGACCCTGCCCGCCGGCTGGACTGCGGGCACCTTGCCGGCCAACTGCACCGCCAATGGCGCCAACACCATCGTCACCTGTGCGCTCAACCCGACCCCGCTCGCGGCCTCGGCATCGCCCGGCGCCAACGGCGGCACGGTCAGCTTCACCATTCCGGTCACGGTCAATTCGCCGACCCTCAGCGGCACCTATACCGCCAACGCCGCGCTCGGCCGCAGCGTGCCGGACGGCGACGGCGACCCGACCAACAACGACTTCAATACGGCCAACGACACCGCCAGCGGCCCATTGGTGTTCCAGAAGCAACCGATCCTGCGCCTGCGCAAAACGCTGCCGCTGGGCCGCTTCGTCGATGCCGACCAGTTCGCGCTGAGCATCGCCGGCACCGGCGGCCCGGCCACGGCGACGACCACCGGCACCGGCAACACCGCGACCGGCGAGGCCTTGCTCACGACCGGCAGCATCGGCTCGGCCTACACCCTGTCCGAAACCGGCGCCGCCGGTGCGAACCTGGCCAACTACACGACCAGCTATACCTGCACCAACGCCCGCGCCGGCGGACAAACGCCGAGCGGCAACGGCAGCAGCTTCAGCCTCACGCCGGTGGCCGGCGACGACCTGACCTGCACGCTCTCCAACACGCGCGCGCCGCTAGCCGATCTGGTGATCACCAAGACCAATACCCCGGGCTCCGGCCCCAACGATCAGAGCGGCGACAGCGTAGCCCGTGGCGCAACGACCCTGTATTCGATCGTGGTTACCAACAACGGCCCCGACGCAGTCACCGGCGCGATCCTGCGCGACCCCATCGCGAACCGCAGCAATTTGAGTTGCACGACCCCGCCGACTTGCAGCGGCAGCGCCTGCCCGCTTACCCCGATCACCCTGTCGACGCTCGACACTGGGGTAACCCTCGGCACCTTGGCGAACGGCGCCAGCATTACGGTGACCTTGAGCTGCACGGTGAACTGAGGCGACGGCCTGCGGCCAGAGACGAAAGGCGAAGCGCCGCGACTTTCCGCGTTTCGTTTTCGTTTTCGCTTTTCGCGTTTCGTCTCTGCGCCTTCGGCCAGCGACAGCGACAGCGACAGCGATGATGCGCCCATAGCGGGCGCGTCTACGCAAGTGAATCCCCGCGCAGGCGTCGAGCGACCCGAAGAACGAGGCGTGCCGCTGGCGCTCAAGCCGCCACAGCCTTTCGAGCAGTCGCCGTCATGTTGCTGGCGGGCCTTCGTTCCCTGAAGGCCCCTGCCGTGTGGAAACAACTACCGAGGGAGGGCCACACGTTGCCAGCCTGGCCAGCTTGGCGATTTGGCCGGCGCTGCGCAGTCGGCGGGCACCGCACCGAAGGGTCGGATTTCCCCTACCCACCGTAAGGGCAAGGCCATCGTCGCTACAGGCCGAGGTTTTTGCACAGACACCTCGCCTCGCAGCCGTCGCCGAATCATGTCCTTTCCGCGGCAGGACAGGACGGTCGAATCCAGTTGAACGGCGCACGAGGCCGGGTCCCGTGGCCGCTGCCGGCCCTCATGGCCGACCGATCAGCGATACGAGGATCATCGCCAAACCGATGATCAACAAAAGGTAGAAGTAGCGATCGACACGAGTGCGATAAGACGCCGCGGTATCCCGCAGTTTCTTCGCATTGTCTGCATAGCCCGCGTCCTCGTGAGCGTCGGCGAGCGAATCGAAGCTCGATGCGCCGCCACGGCCGAAGAAAAACCTGAGAATCACGGCGAAAACGATCATGGCTACGCCGCCGCCGAGAAATTCTTCGAGCATCTCGCACCCAGTCCTTTAGTCGATCGGCACATCGTGATGCCGAGCGGCTTGCCCAGAGTTCGTCATGCGACCGTTGCCGGCCAATACCGGGCTCGGCCGGGCGCTCTGTCCGGGTCCGCTTCGATCTGCGCGATGAAGGACCGGATAGACGGAACACGCCGGGCATCGGCCGACGCGCCTTGATGGAGTCTGGCGGCTTGCGGTCGCGAGTCGGCGTTCGCTGTCGGCACCTGTCGCCGAAGCATCCGGCGAAAGGCGCTGCGCGCATCGAAAGAACCGTCGCGTTCGACGCCGGCACGAGCATGGCCGCGCCACAAAAACCAAGGGCCTAGCGCGAACGCTAAGCCCTTGATGCAAATGGTGGCCGGGGAGGGAATCGAACCCCCGACACGGGGATTTTCAATCCCCTGCTCTACCAACTGAGCTACCCGGCCGTTCTTTCACGGTGCGCCGTGAGAGGAGCGGGATGATACGGATGCCGATGGAATCTGGCAAGCCTCATCGGCGCTGAACGAACCACGAGCTCGATGCGACGCTCCGCCACGGCCGGCGCATCATGTCGGCCTAGCCCGCAATGGCGGCCCGCGCCGCCGAGGAGTGGATCATGAAACGCCTTGTTCCGGCCGCTCTCGCCCTGCTCTTGCTGAGCGCCTGCGCGAGCAATCCCAAGATGGACGATGCGCAGCGCCTGGCGCTGTATCGCGCGCATGCCGCCGCGCCCGTCGACAGCTTCCAGTACTTCGGCCGCATCGACGGCTGGACCCCGCTCGGCGACAGCGCGCTCGCGGTGTGGACCAAACCCAACCAGGCCTATCTGCTCGAACTGCAAGGCCGTTGCCCGGACCTCGACTTCGCCTCGGCGATCAGCGTGAGCAATCAGATGGGCCGCGTGCATTCGCGCTTCGACAAGGTCACCGTGCTCGGCCGACAGTCGATCAAGATGCCCTGCTTCATCGGCCGCATCCTTCCGCTCGACGTCAAGGCGATCAAGCAGGCGCAACGCGACATGCGCGAAGCCGGGACGATGCCGGAAGATCCGAAGCCCTGATGTTGTGAAGTCGGTGGACGCGCGGCTTCGCATCGCGCTTAAGCGGCGTTCGATCGAACGCGCGGATGGGCGCGAGCGAACGCATGCACCCGTTGCGAACAGGTTCTCGCACATGTCGCCGGCCACGAGCGGACGGCAACGCACCGACGTTTAGGCGCTGCAGCGCCAACCGGCGCCCGGCGACGCCGCCCACGATGATTCGCATCCGGGCCTCCGCAGTCCGCCCTCGCCGCCCTCGCCCGAGGCCGCCTGCAGCCGAACGTGACCGGGGTCAGAAAAATCCTACACGGCGCCGCGCGTTCGACCTACTGCGCCGGACCGCGCCCAGGTCCAATCTGTACTCGCCCCGGCAGCACGGTCGATGCGATGACACGGATGCCGCTCAGCAACGGATTAAGGCCGTCACCTTGAGCAGGTGAGCCAGCGGAGTCGGGGCTACTCTTTGCAAGTGTTGGGGAAGTGGGCATGCACGGCGAAACGGAGTTCGCACCGAGGGCCAGGACGGCCAGTCGGTTTGTGCCGCGTGGTCTACGTGGGATTCGTGCATGAAGGCAGCATCGGTGGTCCAGGACATGCTCCACGAGCTGCCTCGCTATCTCCTCGTACTGGCCGCCGTCTCGGTGCTGGCTTTGCTGGCCCAGGCGGCGGCGCCTTCTTCCCCGCTTACCCCCTCGCCCCTGGCCTCGCCCGATCCCTCGCCCAAGCTCTCGCCGCTGGCGGGTGGCCGCGACGCGCGCCCGGCGCCGAATTCCCAATCCTCGCTCGCCCATCGGGGCGACAGGCTGCGCGCAACGGCGGGCCAGCCCCTCGAACCGGCCGCAACCGCATCGTCCGCGCACGGCGAATCCCGCGCAGCCCGCTGAGCCCGCTGAGCCCCGGCGCCGGGCTTTACCGCAGCGCTCCGCCGGCATTCCGTCCGCCGGCACCACCACCCTGACGACGCCACCATTCGCCGTAGTATCCTCGCGGTTCTCATCACGACGGAGCGGCGGCATGAAAGCAGGGTCCTGGATGCGTCTGTTCGGGCTGGCGCTCGCCGCCGCCTTGCTCGCCAGTTGCGGCGGCGGACAGGTCCGCCGCGTCTCCGAACCCGCCGCCCGCATCCAGCAACTGACCGTGCGCGCCAACGGCAGCTGGGCGGTCGAGGTGCGGATCGAGAACTTCAGCAGCATCCCGATGCGCTTCGACCGTTTCGACCTGCAGCTCAAGCTCGGCGAGGACATCGCCGGCCAGCTCCAGGCCCAGCCGGCGGTTTCGATCGGCCCGGAATCGGCCGACGTGGTCACCGTCAATCTGACCCCATCCGGCGCGGCCAAGATCGCCATCGCCGACGCCCTGTCCGGCGGCCGCAGCCTGGCCTACAGCCTCAAGGGCGACATCGCCGCCACCCCCGACGAAGCCAAGCAACGCATCTTCACCATCGAGCGCAGCAGCGCGCTGAGCCCGGCGCCGGGCTTGCCCGGGGTGATGCGTTAAAGCCGGGATTTGGGAGTGGGGATTCGGGATTGGCGAAGGCGTATAGCGCCGCCCCTTTCCGCATCGTCACTCCGACCGGCTCAGCTGTTGCGAATCCCGAATCCCCATTCCCGAATCCCGGACCATCATGAGCACCTATAAAGCCCCCCTCGCCGACATGCGTTTCGTCCTGTTCGACGTCCTCGGCGCCGAAGCGCAGTTCCAACGCCTGGGTTACTCCGACGCCACCCGCGACGTGCTCGACGCCGTGCTCGAGGAAGGCGCGCGCTTCAACGAAACCGTGCTCGCTCCGCTCAACGCCATCGGCGACCAGATCGGCTGCAGCCACGACAAAGCCACCGGCGCGGTCACCACGCCGCCGGGCTTCAAGCAGGCCTATACCCAGTTCGTCGAAGGCGGCTGGTCCGGCCTCACCGCCGAGATCAAGTTCGGCGGCCAGGGCCTGCCGCACGCGGCCGGCGTGCCGCTCAAGGAAATGATCGACGCGGCCAACCTGGCCTGGGGCAATTTCCCCCTGCTCTCGCACGGCGCCACCGAAGCCTTGCTGCACCACGGCGAGGAATGGCAGCAGGAAGTCTTCCTCAAGCCGCTGGTCGAAGGCCGCTGGACCGGCACCATGTGCCTGACCGAGCCGCATTGCGGCACCGACCTGGGCCTGCTCAAGACCAAGGCCGAACCGCAGGCCGACGGCAGCTATTCGATCAGCGGCACCAAGATCTTCATCACCGCCGGCGAGCACGACCTCACCGACAACATCATCCACCTGGTGCTGGCGCGCCTGCCCGACGCACCGGCCGGCAGCAAGGGCATTTCCTTGTTCATCGTGCCGAAGATCAAGGTCGCGCGCGACGGCAGCATCGGCGAGGCCAACGCGGTGCGTTGCGGCAGCCTCGAACACAAGATGGGCATCCACGGTTCGGCCACCTGCGTGATGAATTTCGACGGCGCCCAGGGCTATCTGATCGGCCAGCCGCACAAGGGCCTGATGGCGATGTTCACCATGATGAATACCGCCCGCCTCGCCGTCGGCCTGCAAGGCCTGGGCCTGTCCGACCGCGCCCTGCAGAACGCGTTGCGCTACTCGCGCGACCGCCTGCAGATGCGCGCGCTGTCGGGCGCGAAGTTTCCGGAGCTGCCGGCCGATCCGATCATCGTCCACCCCGACGTGCGCCGCATGCTGCTGACCTGCAAGGCGCTGGTGGAAGGCGGCCGGGTGATGGGTTACGACGCCGCACTGCAGGTCGACATCGCCCACGCCAGCGGCGACGAGAAAGAACGCGCCGAAGCCGATGCGCTGATCGGCTTCATGACCCCGATCGTCAAGGCCTGCCTCACCGAGTGGGGCGTGGAATGCACCTACCACGCGCTGCAGTGCTTCGGCGGCCACGGCTACATCGCCGAGCACGGCATGGAACAGCTCGCCCGCGACGCCCGCATCACCACCTTGTACGAAGGCACCACCGGCATCCAGGCGCTCGACCTGCTCGGCCGCAAGGTCATGCAGCTACAGGGCGCCGGCTTGCGCGTGATGCTGGAGAAGATCGAACGCTTCTGCGCCGACAACGAAGGCAATGCCGCGATCGCCGAATTCATCGGCCCGCTGCGCGCCAAGGCCGGCGAGTGGCAGCAGCTGACGATGGCCGTCGGCAAGCGCGCCGCCGCCAACCCCGACGAGGTCGGCGCGGCCGCCTACGACTACCTGATGTACTCGGGCTATGTCTCGCTGGCCTACTGGTGGGCGCGCAGCGTCGCCGCGAGCGAGGCCTCCTCGCAGTCGGCGCGCTTCAAGACCGGCAAGCGCGAAACCGCGCGCTTCTACTTCGCCCGCCTGTTGCCGCGCAGCCAGGCCCACGCGATCGCCATCGGCGCCAGCGTCGAGACCCTCACCGGCCTGGACGCAGAAGCGTTCGACGTCTGAGGCGTCGCCCCGACGATGCGGTTCCGCCGGCCGGCTCCGGCGGAACCGTAGTTTCTACGGCATTCGATCCAGACCAGGCCGCCCCTTCGGACCGGGCGCGCGACCCTTCGCCATCGCAACTACCAAAATCGTCATCAAACGGGTATAAGCTGGATTCCCGATGGAGACCGATAGAGCGAAGATCCGCCTGGTCCGAACCGGAACCCACGCTGAAATGCTTCAGCGTGAGCCGGATGCCACCGGCGTCCCCGATCCTTACTCGCCTTGGGCCGGTCCCCGCGCGGTTCCGCGCAACGCTCTCGAACGACTCAACTCCGTGCGGCTGCTGTCGCTCGATGCGCATGGCCGCGTGCTCGACTGGATGAACTGGCAGGAAGCCAGTTGTCTGTACGTGCGCGGCGCGGTCGCCTGGACCTTGGGCGACCCCTGCTTGGAAGTGCACGGCGGCACCAACCGCCTGACCGGCGAACGCAGCGTGCTCGAACTGCATCCGATCGTCGCCGCGCGCGGCCACGCCCGTCCGAGCGCGCTCGACCCGACCCCGGCCCTGACCAACGCCGCGCTGTTCGCGCGCGACAGCCACCTGTGCATGTACTGCGGCCACGACTTCCACCGCCCGCACCTGACCCGCGACCACGTCGTCCCGGTGTCCAAGGGCGGTCGCGACATCTGGGAGAACGTGGTCGCCGCTTGCTTCCAATGCAACTCGCGCAAGGGCAACCGCACCCCACAGCAGGCCAGTATGCCGCTGCTCGCGGTGCCGTATCGCCCGAGCTGGGTCGAGCATCTGATCCTGTCCAACCGCAACATCCTGGCCGACCAGATGACGTTCCTGAAAAACCAACTGCCGAAGAACGCCCGCCTGAACGCATGAAGGCGTGAACCCCGTCGCAGTATTGAGGCAATAGCCCCGGCCGGGGTGCCGAATAAGGGTCATAAACGACGTATAGCGCGCGTTGACGACAATCCAGTCGTCCCGGACACTCGTCGCAATCGATTTCGTGGACACCTCACAGATGCCTTTGACCCTCGGTCTGACCGGCATGGACCCGGCGACGGAGTCCGCCTTGCAGACGGCCTTCAAGGTCGCCAATGCCCAACTCGGCGGTCACTGGACTCTGCTGCCCGAACAACAGGCCCACTTCGTCGTCGTCGACATGGACAGCATGTACGGCCCGATGAGTTGGCTGCGCCTGCATGCGACCGGCAAGTCGGTGATCGCCCTGACCGCGGCGCAACGCACCCAGGCCGATTTCCTGCTGTCGCATCCCTTCACCAGCGATTCGATCTCCAAGCTGCTCGGCGAGATCGCCTTGCAGTCCGGCCAGGCCCTGCCGACGCCCTCCCCGGCACCCGCACCGGCGACGGTCGAGATCCCGAAACAGCCGCTGACCGACCCGACCGCGGCTCTGCCCGAGGTCGTCGTCGAACTGCTGCAGACCGACCGCGCCCAAGCCAACGCGGCGGCGGCCAAGGCGGCGGCGCAGCAAGCCACACCCGCCCCGGCCGCGACGAATGCACCTGCGCCGGCGGAACCTGCTCTGGCGCCCACGCCGATTCCTGCCGTGGCTCCGGCGGCCGTACCGGCGCCAGTGACCGACGCAATCAGCATCGCCGCGAGCGCTATGCCTGCGACCACGCTCACTCCGACCGGCCCGACCATCACCGCACGCGGCGACGGCCTGCTCGACTGGCTGGTGCCCGGCCGCCTGCGCGGCCTGTTGCGCGTGGCCCAGGGCAACGATCGCTTGTTGATCGACGCCGACCAGCGCAAGTACCACGGCCCGGCCGCACTCAAGCCGCTGGCCGACTGGTTCGACCGCGGTTTCGCCGCCTCCGATTTCGAAGTCGTGCCAGCCGCGCAGTGGGAGACCGCCGCTAACGAACTCGGCGCCCCGATGCCGCTGACGCGCCTGGTCTGGTTCGGCAACCTGCTCGCCGGCCAGGGCCGCCTCGCCCCGGGCTACGACCCGCAGCGCCGCTACCGCATGACCAAGTGGCCGCAGACCGAACGCGAGTATCCCAAGCACTTCCGCATCGCCACGGTGATGATGAAGGCGCTCGCGACCGTGGCCGAGATCGCCGAAGCCAGCGGCGTCACCGAAGCCGAAGTCGCCGATTTCATCAACGCCAGCCTCGCCACCGGTTTCGCCGAGCCCGAGGGCGACCCGACTCCGGTCGAGCCGGCCAAGTCCAGCGGCGGCCTGTTCGGGCGTTTGCGCGGCCGCTGAGCCGCGCCTGCGGCAATCCGCCGCGGCGTCCGGTTTTTCCCCGGCACGGCGCCTTGCCGTGCCTGCTGTCTGAACATGAAGCGGCCGGACTTCTTGCTCGCCTCACGCGGGGGCGGGACAATGACCGACTAGCTGAAGACAGATGGTCGTAATGATCGATTCGCAGCGCTACCCGCGTCTTTCCCGTATTCAGGTCCCCGCCGACCTGCGCCGGTTCCCCGAAGAGGAGCTCCCGGCGATCGCCGAGGAACTGCGCGCCTACCTGATCGAACAAGTCGCGCTGGTGGGCGGCCATTTCGGCGCCGGGCTCGGCGTGATCGAACTCACCGTGGCCTTGCACTGGCTGTACGAAACCCCGGTCGACCGACTGGTGTGGGACGTCGGCCACCAGTGCTACCCGCACAAGATCCTCACCGGCCGTCGCGACGAGATCCACACCGTCAAGCAGAAGGATGGCGTGGCGCCGTTTCCGAAGCGTGACGAATCCGACTACGACACCTTCGGCGTCGGCCACAGCTCGACCTCGATCTCGGCCGCGCTCGGCATGGCGCTCGCGCTGCAGCACGCCGGCGACGAGCGCAAGGTCGTGGCGGTGATCGGCGACGGCGCGATGACCGCCGGCATGGCCTTCGAGGCGCTGGCCCACGCCGGCGGCCTGGAAGATCCCGAGCCGAACATGCTGGTGATCCTCAACGACAACCAGATGTCGATCTCCGAGAACGTCGGCGGCGTCACCAAGATGCTCGGCCGCCTGACCAGCAGCCGCACCCTCAATGCGATCCGCGAAGGCGGCAAGAAGCTGCTCGGCGACAAGCGCAAGCCGGCCGCGAAGTTCGTGCGCCGCTGGGAAGAGCACTGGAAGGGCATGTTCGTGCCCTCGACCTTCTTCGAGGAAGTCGGCTTCCACTACACCGGCCCGATCGACGGCCACGACCTGCCCGCGCTGCTGCACGCGATGAAGACGCTCAAAGGCCTCAAGGGCCCGCAGCTGCTGCACATCATCACCACCAAGGGCAAGGGCTACGAACTCGCCGAGGACGACCAGATCGGCTATCACGCGGTCGGCCCGTTCGACCCCGAGAAGGGCCTGATCAGCAAGCCCGGCGCGAAGAAGCCGAGCTATACCGATATTTTCAGCGAGTGGCTGTGCGACATGGCCGCCGCCGACGAACGCCTGCTCGGCATCACTCCGGCGATGCGCGAAGGCTCCGGCCTGGTGCGCTTCAGCAAGGAATATCCGAAGCGTTACTTCGACGTCGCCATCGCCGAGCAGCACGCGGTGACGCTGGCGGCCGGCATGGCCTGCGAAGGCGCCAAGCCGGTGGTGGCGATCTACTCCACCTTCCTGCAGCGCGGCTACGACCAATTGGTGCACGACGTCGCCATCCAGAACCTCGACGTGCTGTTCGCGATCGACCGCGGCGGCGTGGTCGGGCCGGACGGCGCGACCCACGCCGGCAACCTCGACCTGTCCTACCTGCGCTGCGTGCCGAACATGGTGGTGATGGCGCCGGCCGACGAAGACGAGTGCCGCAAGATGCTCAGCACCGGGCATCGTTACGAAGGCCCGGCGGCGGTGCGTTATCCGCGCGGCACCGGCCCCGGCGTGGCGATCCAGCCGAGCCTCGACACCTTGCCGATCGGCAAGGCCGACCTGCGCCGCAGCGGCTCGCGCGTCGCCCTGCTCGCGTTCGGCGCGATCGTGCCCGCGGCCGAACAGGTCGGCGCCGAACTCGGCCTGACCGTGGTCAACATGCGCTTCGTCAAACCGCTCGACCGCGCCCTGATCCTGGAACTGGCCAAGACCCACGAAGGCTTCGTCACCCTCGAGGACAACGTCGTCGCCGGCGGCGCCGGCAGCGGCGTGGCCGAGTTGCTCGCGGCCGAGGGCATCGTCCTGCCGATCCTGCACCTGGGCCTGCCCGACGAATTCCAGCACCACGCCAGCCGCGAGCAACTGCTCGCCGAAGCGGGACTGGATGCGGCCTCGATCCGCGCCTCGATCCTGCGCCGCTGGCCGCAGGTGAGCGCGGCGCCGGTGCAGACGGCGATCGGGTGATTCATGCATCAAGCGACGGCTCACGCCGTCGCTTTAGAGTAGGAGCGGCGCAAGCCGCGACCGTGATGTCGCCGAAGCGACGCGTGCTGGTTTCGGCGGGCCCTACCCCATCCAAACCGGCATCAGCACCAGCGCGCTGAGCACGCTGGCGATGGCGATGCGGGTGCTCGCGCGCGGCGCGAGCGTCATCAACAAGGTCCAGGCCAGCGCCGACAGCATCAGCGCCGCGCACCAGAACACCGGCCCCTGCGACCAGCCCCAGCCGGTAACGAACAGGGCGAAGTCGAGCACGAGCAAACACCAACCGGCCGCGCGCAGCCAACGGCCGCGGCGCGGGTCGAACGCACGCGCGAACAACTGCCGATGATGCTTCTCGAGTCCGAGACTGAGCAGACACCAGGCCGCGACACCGAGACTGAAACCCAACCACAGCATGCGACGCTCCTCAGTGATCGGCCACGGCCGTTTCGTTGACCGCGGCATCGCCACGCGCGGCGCGGCCGCGCGCGGGACGCGCCGGCGCCGGCTCGCGCGCCTTGGCGAACGAATGCCGCGCGAGCCAGGCGAAACCGACACACAAGCCGAGCGCGGTCAGGTCGACGCCGGCCAGAGCCCAGTCGCCGCGCGCGATCGTCGCGAACACATGGCTTTGCGGCGACGTCGCCAGGTTGACCAGCGGAATCAGCGCGCAGGCAACCGCGTTGAGGGCGAAGAAATGGCCCCAGCCACGACTGCGCACCGCCGGGATCGCGGCGTACAGCGAAGCCAGTATCCAGACCGCGCAGAACACGCCGATCTCCCAGCTCGCGCGTTCCGCCGTCGCGGCCGGGATCAAGCGATTGGCGATCAACATCGCCGCGCTCGCCAGCGGCATGCCGCCGACCACGCCGAGATTCAGCGCCTGCACCAGCCCATAGCCCGACCAGGCGCCGGCTTCGGCGACCTTCTTCGCGCGCTTGGCGACCCAGACCTGCATGCCGCTGGCGATCATCACGCAACCGGCCAGGCCGAGCACGAAGTACAGCCAACGCAAGGCGCTACCGCCCCATTGCGCCATGTGCAGGCCGCCGAGGAAGGTATAGGTCTTATAGCCGGACTTGAACGCGCCCGACTCGTGCAACAGCTTGCCGTCGTTGGCGTCGTAAAAGACCTGGTCGAAGTTCCAGGCGACCGCACGGCTGTGGTCGCCGCCGAACGAGATCGTCGCGCTGGTGTCGTCCGGGTGGTGCACGCTGACCCAGGAGATCGGCTGGCCCAGGCGTTCGCGCGCGTCGGCGATCAACTTGTCGATCGGATAGATCGACTTCAGCGGCCGGTGCGTTTCCGGGCGCTCGTAGCTGTCGCTGGCTTCGACATAGAACTTCTCGACGTCGCCGTCGTAGGCCGCGAGCAGCCCGGCCGGCATGTAGTTGGCGACGAAGATCGCCACGCCGGTGTAGGCGATCATCAGATGGAACGGCAGGCCGAGCACGCCGGTCAGGTTGTGGCCGTCGAGCCAGGCGCGCTGTCCGCCGCTGGCGGGGCGGAAGGTGAAAAAATCCTTGAAGATGCGCTTGTGGATCACGATGCCGGTCAGGATCGCGATCAGCATGAACATGCCGGCGATGCCGACGATGTACATGCCCCAGGTTTCCGAATGCAGGTTGTAGTGCAAGGTGAAGAAGAACTCGCCGCCGGCGGTTTCCGGTATCGCCTGGCCGGTGCTGGTGTCGATGCTGATCGCGTCGTGCGGGCCGGCGTCGTAATACACCGCCGATTGCAGCGCCGGGCTGCGCTCGCTCGGCAAGGTCACGTAATAGGCGTGCGGATGCGGCTTGGCGATGCCCTGCAGGCCTTCGATAGTCCGGCTCAGGTCGATGTTCGCGACCGGGGTCTTGCCGTGCAGCGCCGGCTGCATCCAGTGCGTCAGTTCTTTGTCGAAGCAGGCGATGGTGCCGCCGACGAAAATCACGAACAGCAGCCAGCCGATCACCAGACCGGCCCAGGTATGCAGCCAGGCCATCGCCTGCGAGAAGGTGTTCTTCATGCGCGCGGGCTCACGGTCGGGCACCGAGTTCGGGGAACAACGCGGCGATGCCGTACAAGGCGATCGCCCATAGCGCCGGCGCCCAGCACGCACGCCAGGGCGTGCGCGCGGCGAAGGCGTACATCGCGACGCCGCACCAGACGAAGAAACACAGCAGGCTTGCGGTAACGACCCGATCGTTACGCCCCAGCGGCAACACCAGGGTCAGGAAGGCGGTCGAGGCGTAGGCGACGGCGTAGCCGATCGCGAAGGCGGCGAATGCGCGCACCGCGACTTCGCCGCGATAGCGCCACGACAAGGTCGGGCGTGGCTTGCGGGCGGGCACGGAAGCCGCAGGAGCGAAGGTCTGGGTCATACGCGGATCATGGCCTGGCCGGTCCCCGCGGCACTCCGGCCGGATGGATGGCGAAGCGTGCTCGGAGCGTGCTTGTAATGGGGCGAGCTGCCAGTCTAATTGGCAATGGTTCTCATTTGCAAACCACTCGCATCGCGCCGCATCCTGCCGGGCGCTCCACCCCGCCGTGCTGGCAAGTCGTGACCAAGTCATGGCCGCGCCGTGGCCGAGCGGTCGCTCGACCGAGCTTGCGAACCGGCGCAGTCGCGCACCGGCGCACAGTCCGTACAAGTCCAATACAACTCTGACCCACAGTCCGCCCCCGGGACCGGCTACGATCCCGGCTTCCGCTGAGTCCCATCCCCCGCTCAGGAGCGTCACGGATGCGTCGTGCCCTTTTTGCCGTACTGCTGTTGGCCTCCACCGTCCTCGCCCAGCCCGTTGCCCACGCCCAGCAGGCCGCGCCGCCGGCCGGCGACATCCGCGATCTCGACACTCTGGTCGTCACCGGCGAGCAGCCCGGGCCGGGCATGTGGAAGGTCGTGCGCGGCGGCCACGTGCTTTGGATCCTCGGCACCCTGAGCCCGCTGCCGAAGGACATGACCTGGCTGTCGCGCGATGTCGAAGCGGCGATCGCCGAGTCGGAGGAAGTGATCGCCCCGCCCTCGGTCAACTTCGGCACCGAGCTCGGCATGCTGCGCACGATGATGCTGATCCCGACCGCGCTGAAGGCGCGCAAGAATCCCGACGGCAAGACCTTGCAGGAAATCGTCCCGGCCGATCTCTATGCGCGCTGGCTGACGCTCAAGGCGCGCTACATCGGCCGCGACGGCGGCGTCGAGAAATGGCGGCCGATCTTCGCCGCGCAGGAACTCTACGAAGCGGCGATCCGCCAGTCCGGGATGACGCTCAAAGGCGTGGTCCAGCCGGTGGTCGAGAAGACCGCGAAGCAACATGGCGTGCCGATCGTCGAAGCCCGGGTCACGGTCAAGATCGAAGACCCGAAGGCCGCGCTCAAGGAGTTCTCGGCCAGCGCGCTCGACGACCGCGAGTGCTTCGCCAAGACCTTGTCGCGCATCGAAGGCGACCTGGAGTCGATGCGCGCACGCGGCAACGCCTGGGCGGTCGGCGACATCGCCAGCCTGCGCACCCTGCCGCAAGGCGATCAATACCGCACCTGCCTGGAAGCCCTGGCCACCACCGGCGTCGCCAAACGCCTGGGGTTCGGCGATCTGCGCGAGCGCGTCACCGCGACCTGGCTCGAACGCGCGCAAGACTCGCTGGCGAAGAACCGCAGCACCTTCGCGACCTTGCCGGTGTCGGACCTGCTCGAACGCGGCGGCCTGCTCGACCGTCTGCGCGAACAGGGCTATACCGTCGAAGATCCCTGAGCGGCAGCAATCGAACCCTTGCGCCGCTGCGCGATCAATCGCGCAGGCGGCGCACCCGGCCGCGATGGCCGTCGACTTCGATGCGCTCGCCTTCGCTCA
This sequence comes from Lysobacter sp. ESA13C, assembly GCF_019970005.1. Classification (NCBI taxonomy): domain Bacteria; kingdom Pseudomonadati; phylum Pseudomonadota; class Gammaproteobacteria; order Lysobacterales; family Lysobacteraceae; genus Lysobacter; species Lysobacter sp. ESA13C. The sequence continues at coordinate 53,585 of NZ_JAHXYK010000010.1, forward strand.
GCTCGCCCAGAATGCCGGGCAGGTTCGCCACCGCCGGAATGCCGAACTCGCGCGCGACGATGGCGCCGTGGGACAGATAACCGCCGGTCTCCATCACCAGCGCGCCGGCCTTGAGGAACAACGGCGTCCAGGCCGGATCGGTACTCGGCGCGATCAGCACATCGCCGGTTTCGAGCGCACCCGCTTCGCGCGGGTCGCGGACGATGCGCGCCCGCCCGCTGGCGCGACCGGCGCCGATCGGCGTGCCGAACCAGGCCCCGTCCTCCGCCTCGTACACCGCCCTCGCAGTGCTCTGCGCCGCAATCGCCGCGAATTCGCCGTGTTCGACCACCACTTCGGGTTCGGCCGTCGCTGCCCAGCGCAGGCGCATCGCACGACGTTCGTCGGCGCGGGCCTTGGCATGACGTAGGCCGAGCCGGCCTTCGGCTACGGCGCACAGCTCCTCGGCGGTCAGATCGAAGACTTCGTCGGCCTGTCCGAAACCACCGTCGCTGCACAGGCGCTCGCCCAGCTTCATGGCGAGACGGCGTATCGCCTCGAAGTAAGCCATCAAGGCGCTGCGTGCGGCCTCGCGCTGGTTGCAATCGACGATGGCGCTGCGCAACAGGTGACGGATCAACGGCCGCAGCCAGGCCGGTGTGCACGCGCTCAGACGCTGCCAGGCCTGCGCCGAAATCTCGCGCTGGCGCTGTCGCAAGGCCTCGGCGTCGCGTCCGACCAGGGACGCCACCATGTCGAGCAGATAATCCGGTTGCTCGCGCCAACGCGGCTGGCGCAGATAACTCTCGGCCACCGCGCGGTGGCCGTAGCGTTCGAGAAAGCCGGCGAATTCGCGGCGGAATGCGCTGTTCTGCGGCAACTGCACCGACCACTGCCCACTGTCGCGCCCAGCGCCGCGCAGCCACGCCAATGCGGCTTCGTCTCCGGCCGCGACCTGCGCCAACGCGATCAGGTCGTAGCCTTGTTGCGCGGTCACGCTCGCCTCGCCGCCGGCCATCAACGCCGCCGTCAGCGCCTGCCCTTCGCCGGGACAACGTTTGTCGACCAGGTCGACGAGAGTCGTCAAGGTGCCGCCCGCCGAACCTTGCAGGAAGAACAATTCGTCCGCGGCGCGCACCTGCGCGACCTGTTGGCGCAATAGCGCGGCGAGCCCGCGATTGCCCTGCGACAAGTCCTGTGCGCACCAGGCCCGCGCCTGTTCGCGCGCACGGGCCAGGTCCGCCGCCGCGTCGCGGCGTTTCTTCAGCGAGCGCCGCATGAAGCGCAACAAACGTCCGCCGCGTTGCGCACGTGCGCGCCAGGATGGCGCCGGTACCGCAATCGTCCCCTGGCTGCCGCCGAGCAAGGCGTTGATCGCCGCCGGCGCGATGCCGTAGGCGTCATGGCCCTCCCATTGGATCAACGACGCCTCCAGATAGACCCGGCCGTGATGCAGGCTGGCGTGGGCGACGCCGGGCAGTACCCGATAACCGCCGAGTTCGTAACCGAGCGTCAACATGCGATCGGCAGCGATCGCATACAACGACCAGTCCATCGCCGACAGCGGCTCGGGCAGGATTTCCTTGGTGTTGCCGCGCGTCCACAGGCTCGGCTGCTGCGACAGCGCCGGATAGGTATGGCGCGCGCTCGCTGTGACCGGTCGTGCCTGCACGATCCAGAAACGTTCGCCGTCCCAGACCCACTCGACGTCGAAGCGCGGCCGGGCGAAATCCAGCGCTGCCGCGGCATCGCGTGCAAGCGCGGCGATCTCCAGGGCGCCCGCCGCGGTCAGCACCGCGCGCTGGGCCAACTCGCGCGGGGTCTCGGCCAGTTCCGTGCCGCCGTCGGCGCGTTCGCGCGTTTGTTGGCGCTTGGCGCCGATGCGTTGCTCGATCGGCTCCAGGCCGTCGTCGATGCGCCGCACTTGCAGGCGGTATTCGTCGACGTCGGCATGACCGCCGACCAGGGCCTCGCCGAGCCCCCAATGCGCATTGATCAGCACGCGGTCGTCGCGGCCGGACAGCGGGTCGCAGGTGAAGACCACCCCGGAAGCGACCGCAGGCAACAGCGGCATGATCACCACCGCCATCGCCGTGTCGTCGGCCGCGAAGCCGAAACGTTCGCGATAAGCGACCGCTGCAGGCTCGCGCGCCGAATCCCATACCGAGACGATCGCGGTGGCGAGCGCCTGCGCGCCGCGGACGTTGAGGCAGGAGCGATGCAGGCCGGCGAACGAAGCGCGCGCCGAATCCTCCTGCGGCGCCGACGAACGCACCGCGAGTGCGCGCTCGCCCCAACCGCGGGCGTGTATTTCCTCAAGAATGGATGCCAGCAATTCCGGCGGCACCGAGCCGTCCTCGGCCCGTTCGCGGCTGGCCGCGGCAGCGATCACCAGGCCGTCCGGCACCGGCAAACCCAACGTCGCCATCCGGCCGAGCTGCCAGCCTTTGCCGCCGGCCTGCGCAGGCCCGGCCTCGGCCGCGGCCGGCCAGTCCAGCAACGCGGCGCTCATCGCGATTTCCGCGCGCCGACCGGACGGCTCGCACCATGCACGAAGACATCGACGATCGCGGCGAATTCGTTGTCCAGATCGCCGTCCGCGCTCGCCAGCCAGCGCATCAGCGCGGCGAGATGCAGATGCTGCAACAAGCTCGCCAGGTGCGCCGGCGACAAATCGTCGCGCAGTTCGCCGCGGCCCTGCCCGGCTTCGATCAAGGCCTCGAACAAACGCTCCATGCCGCTGCGTTCGCCCTCGTCGTCGCGCGCACGCGCCGCGGCGTCGACCTGCCGGAAACGGAAGCGCAGGTAATGCGGCAGATACGCGCGCCGCCCCTGGTACCACTGCGCCGAGGCCTCCAGCCAGCGCGACAGGCGCGAAACGAAGCCGGCGGGCTCGCGGACGCTGTCGCTCGGCCCCTCCATGGCGCCCATGGCCGAGGCCAGCTCGCCATGGAACTGATGCGCCAGCAAGGCCTCCTTGACCGGAAAGTGGTTGTAAAGCGTGCCCTTGGCCACGTCGGCGGCCTCGGCGATCTGCTCCATCGTCACCGCTTCGAAGCCGCGCGCCTCGAACAAACCGAACGCGGTCGCGGCGAGATGGTCGAGGGTCTGGTTACGCTTGCGCTCGCGGCGGCCGGGCTCCGCTGCAGGTTCGCGCACGGGTTCGGGCTGCAGTCTGGGAACGGGCATGGCCTTGACCTTGGTGAACTAAGGACAATTTTATACATCGTTCAATTTTAATGACAAGCCCTGGCCGCGGCGCCAGGACGATAGGCCGGCAACCCGCCGGACGCCTCGCTCAACGACGCGAGCGCACGTCGTCCAGCACCGGCACCAGGGCCAAGGTCATCAGCAGGGCGGCGAGCGGGATCGTGGCGCTGAAACCGATCCGGCCGAACCCGACCGCCCCGGTCACGCCGCCGACGAAGAACGCGGCGACCAGAATGCCCAAGGTCCTGAGCTTGCGGGGATTCGCCGCCACCCGCGGCACGCTTTCGCTGTCGGGGGTGCGATTCCAATAGGCGAGCTTGCCGAGCTCGATGCCGAGGTCGGTGATCATGCCGGTGACGTGGGTCGTGCGGATTTCGGCGCGCGACAGTTTGGTGATCATCGCGTTCTGCAGGCCCATGATGAAACACAGCACCATCACCGTGACCGACACGAACAACAGTTGCCGCCCCTGCAGGCTGGCGCCCAGCAGACCGAACGCGAGCAAGAGGCCGGCCTCGATCAACAACGGCAGAGCGAACTCACTGTGTAGCCGGCGTCGGCGTGCCCAATTGATCAGGATTGCCGAACACGCGGCGCCGGCGAGGAAAGACAGCAAGGCGCCGAGCCCGTCGAGCATCAACCCCAGACTGCCGAGCGCGAGGTCGTCGGCCATCGCCGACAAAATGCCGGACATGTGCGAGGTGTATTGCTTCACCGCCAGAAAACCGCCGGCGTTGACCGCGCCGGCGACGAAGGCCAGGTAATACGCGAGGTGGCGGTCGGCGCCCGGACGGCGTTCCTTGCCGGTCAGGTTACGGAGATAAGCGACAGGCATTCGGCCCTCTGCACAACCGCGCCGGCGAATCGCGACGGCCTGCATTATCGCTCGCGCGCGGCGATGCGGCTCGTTCCGCGCCCGTCCGCCTAACTCGCCGCCCGATACTCGTCCGGCAGCGCATGGCGGGCGTAACTCGCCGCACCGAGCAAGCCGGCATGCGGGTGGGTGATCGCCAGCACCGGCACGGCCGCCATGACCGGCGAGAAGCGCCCCTTGTGCTCGAAGCGTTGCCTGAACCCGGAGCGTTGCAACGAGTGCAGCATCTTCGGCACCAGCCCTCCGGCCAGGAACACGCCGTCCCAGGCGCCCAGGGTCAGCACCAGGTCGCCGGCAACGGCGCCGAACAACGCGCAGAAGATGTCGATTGCGCGCAGACAGCGCGCATCGCCCTCGGCCGCCATCGCGGTGATGTCGCACGGCTGCAGCGGACCGGGATCGGTCTTGGCGATCTGGCTCAGGGCGCGATGAATGTTGACCAGGCCCGGGCCCGAGATCAGCCTTTCGTTCGACACCCGACCGAACTCCTTAGACAGATATTTGAGGATCTGGATTTCCTCCGGCGTTCCCGGCGCGAAGCTGATGTGGCCGCCTTCGGTCTCGAGCGGGTGACAGCATCCCTCGCGCACGATCAACCCACCCACGCCGAGCCCGGTGCCCGGCCCGAGCACGGCGTAGTTGCGCGCCTGTCGCGGCTCGTCGGGCCGCCAATCGGCACCACCGACGCTGACCACGTCCTCGGGCTGGAACAACCGGATCGCCATCGCCTGCGCGGTGAAATCGTTGATCAACGACAAACGCTCGAAGCCCAGCATCGCCCGGGTGCGTTCGGTGGAAATCACCCAGGGATGGTTGGTGATGCGCGCTTCCTGCCCGGCGACGCGGCCGGCGACCGCGAACACGCCGCTGCCGGCGCTCGCCTCGACTTGCGCCAGATAGTGCTGGGCCGCGTGGCCGAGCGAAGGGAAATCGCCGACCGCGTAATCGCGCACGCTGTCGAGCCGAACCGTCGTCGATCGGTCCGCATCGCACAGCGCGAATCGGGCATTGGTTCCACCGATATCGGCCAGCAGGATATTCGGAGTCATCAGCGCCCGCCGGCCGGTGTAAAACGGATGGCCTGCCCTCCGCCCGGCGCCAAGCGGATCGACAGCACCTCGCCCCGACGCACGTCCCGGCTCTCGCGCGCAAACGAAAAACGCTCGCCCTTCCAGTCGGCATCGGCGCCGTCGCGGTAGATCTCGGCGCGATAGGTCTTGCCGGCGTCGAGGAAATCCAGCGGCACCTTCAAGGTCCGTGCGTTCTCGTCGGAAATGCTGCCGAGGAACCAGTCGTCGCCTCCGCGTTGCTTGCGCGCCACGGTCGCGTAGTCGCCTACTTCGCCGTTGAGCACGCGCGTATCCGACCAATCCACCGCCACGTCCTTGATGAACTGGAACGCCTCCGGATAACGCTCATAGTGCTCGGGCAAGTCCGGCACCATCTGGATCGGGCTGTACAGCACGACGTACAGCGCCAGTTGCTTGGCCAGGGTGCTCTGGATCGGCATGCCCTTGGCGCCGGTCAGGCTGAGGATGCCCGGGGTGAAATCCATCGGCCCGGCGAGCAGCCGGGTAAACACCAGATTGGCTTCGTGCTCGGGGGGATTCGGCGGCTTGCCCCAGGCGTTGTACTCCATGCCGCGCGCGCCCTCGTTGGAAATCCAGTTTGGGTAGGTCCTGCGCAGGCCGGTGCTCTTGATCGGCTCGTGCGCGTTGATGGCGATCCGGTGCCTGGCCGCTTCCGATACGACCTTCAGATGATGGCGCGCCATGTCCTGGCCTTCGTGCCAGGCGCGACGCAGCTTGCCGTCGGCGCCGCGCAGCTGGATATCGCCGGCATCGGCGACATAACCGGTCTTGACCGCGTTCACGCCCATGCGCTGATACAAGGCCAGCGCCGCCTCCAACTGCGATTCGTAACGGGCGACGTTGCCGGCGGTTTCGTGATGGCCGATCAGCTGCACACCCTTGGACTTCGCGTACGCGCTGAGCTTGGGCAGATCGAAGTCGGGATAGGAACGGCTGAAATCGAACTCGCCGCCGTCGCCGAACCAGTGCCCGTCCCAGCCCAGATTCCAACCTTCCACCAGCACGCCCTTGAAGCCGTTCTTCGCGGCGAAATCGATATGGCGGATCACGTTCTCGTCGGTCGCGCCATGGCGCGGCCCGGAGGACCAGGTCTTGCTGTCGAGATGCATCTCCCACCAGACCCCGGCGTACTTCATCGGCTTGAACCAGGACACGTCGCCGAGCTTGTTCGGCTCGTTGAGGTTGAGGATCAGGCTCGACATCGCCAGGCCACCGGCATCGTCGGCCACCTGCAGCGTACGCCACGGGGTATGGAACGGGGCCAGGCGCACGACTTTGCCCACACCTTCGCCCGGTGTCAGCACGCTCTTGAGCCGGCGACCGTCCACCCGCACCAGGTTCATGCCCGAGTAGTCGACCAGGGCCGCCTCGTGGATCGAGACATGGGTTCCGTCGGCCAACTTCGCCGTGACCGGTGTCTGGGCGAAGCCGATCGCCTCGATGGGCGTGCGGCGATACAGGTATTCCTCGCGATTCCATTCGCCCGCAGGGATCCACCAGGCCGTGCCTTCATGGGCCAGGTTGAACTCGGTCAGCTCTTCCTCGATCACGACCGGCTCCGGCCCCTGCTCGGGGAACTCGTAACGAAACCCCAGGCCGTCTTCGTACAAGCGGAAAACCACATCGAACCTGCGTTTCGCCCCCAGGGTTTCGCCGATCGCGACGCGCAGTTCGTTGTAGCGGTTGCGCACGAACTGACGCTCGCCCCAGGGCTGCTCCCAGGTGTCGTCGTGCGGGCTCGTGCTTTTACTCACGAAGGCGAGGTTCCGCTCCAGACGCCCGCTGCCGAGCAACATGCCCAGACGCGAGTCGCCGATCAACGCGACACCCTTGCGATCGACGCGATAACTGAGTTTGCCCTCGTCTTCGACGACGACGCTGACCTTCAGACTGCCGTCGGGCGATTGCGCCTCGGCGACGGTCGCTGCGCGCGCGGGCTCGAAGGGCGCCAACAAGCCTCCAAACAACGACAGCGCAGCCGCCATCGCGCAACGCTGCCGCCAGGATGAAACGAACACGATTTTCATCGGAAAACTCCACTCGACGGTCAAAAGGCAACTCGCACGCCCAGCTCGAAACGCCGCGCATAGGGCTCGTAGAAGGTGGTAAAGCGCTTGTCCATCGCGTAGGTGTGCTCCTCTTCCTCGGTGATGTTGTAGATCTGCAGGAAAGCGGTGACCGCATCATTGAACTGATAGCTGCCGCTGAAGTCCAGGAAGCCCGAGGCGGCGGTGGTGGCCGGCGTGTTGACCGGCCCGCACACCGAGCAGGCGACGTACTTGTCGCGGTACGAGTACGACAGCCGTGCCGCGATCGGCCCCTTCTCGTAGATGGCCTGCAGGTTGAGGGTATTCCTCGACACGCCGTCCAGCGTGGTGGTCTTGCGCGCGCCGTTGATCGTCACCTCGGCCTTGCTGTCGACGTAGGTGTAGTTGATCTGCCCGCCGAAACCGCTGGGGAACATGTACTGGTAGGCCGCTTCCAGGCCCTTGAGCTTGGCCGTGTCGCCGTTGAGCGGCGCGGTCACCTGGAAGGTCTGGCCCAGGATCGTTTCCGGGAACAGGCCGGAGGTGATGAAGCCGTCGATGTTCTTGTAGAACGCCGCGACCGAAGCCGCCGCGCCCTCGTCGCCGTACCACTCCAGCGAGAGGTCGAAGGCATCGGAGCGGATCGCCTCCAGCTTCGGGTTCCCGTTGCGGGTCACCCGCGGCGGATAGCTGTTGATCTCGTAGTTCACGTCCACGCCGAGTTGCAGGAAGGTCGGCCGGGTGATGGCGCGGGAAGCGGCGGCGCGCAATTGCAGGTGGTCGTTGAAGCGATAAGTGAAATTGGCCGACGGCAGCCAGTCGTCGTAGTTGTGATCGACGTCGACCGGGCGCACGTCCGAGAAGGTCGGCGTGTAGTTGGTGCTGTTCGGGATCGGCACCAAGGCCAGCAGTTCCTGGGTATGCCCCTTCGAGACCAGGTCGGTACGCACATAACGCACGCCGACGTTGCCGTCCCAGCGGTCGCCGCTGAAATTGGCCTGCAGATAGGTACCGTATTGATCCTCTTCGATCTGCGACGACGAACGCTGCTGCAAGCGCGGGGCGATGGTCGCGTTGAAGTAGTCCTGCCCTCGCAACTTGATCGCCGCCGCGAACAAGGCGTTCGCGTCCAGGGCCGGCCACCGGTTGCGCCCGCCCACCAGGCCGGCGCGGTATCCGCCGTCCGGGAACGGCACGACGGCGTCGATACCGGCTTCGCCGAGGGTATCGCCGAAGCCGCAATAACCGCAGCCGCTCGGCGAAGCGTAGTACTGCTTGTCCTTCTGCCGGCTCGAGTAGAACAAGCCGCCTTCCAGGACCGCCATCACATCGCCGAAATAAGTGGTGTAGTCGAGATCCACACGCGTCGAGAACGCCTCGTCGCGGGTCGACTCGCCCTTCGGCTCCATGAAGTGCAGGCCGATTTCGTCGTTGCTGACGTCCAGGCAACTGCGCCCGTCCGGCAATACGCAAGTCACGCTCGGCACCGGGCTGGTCGCCTCGTAACGATAGCGGCCGCCGTTGACGCCGGCGACGGTGAAATAGCTCTTGCCGCTGTTCGGGCGATCCGCGACCGAATAGGCCAGGTCGAACACGGCGGTCAACTTGTCGGTCGCATGGAAGCGGGTGTTCCAGCCCAGCTGGTACAGGTCGACCTTGCGCTCCTTGCTGTCGGTGCCGATCTCGAGCGGGGTGTTGTCGAGATCGAAGGAAGTGATCAGATAGCGATTGACGCCGCCGCCGTTCCACGGCGCCAGGGTCGCATTGGCGAAGCGTCCCCAACCGTCGTTGCTGTAGAAATTGACGTTGTAGGAGTAACTGGTCTCGGGCGTGTCGTAGCGCGAGTAGAACGCATCGACGGTGCTCTTCAGGCGGTCGTTCGGCTCCCAGGTCAGCCCGCCGACCCAGCTCAGGCGCTCGCGCTCTCCGGTCTTGACCTGATAGGAAATGATGCCGGGGAACGCGCCGCGCCCGTCGCTCCGGTCGTCGCGCACGCCGTCGCCGTTGGAATCGGTGGTCTCGGTGCTGCGCGCGAAACTCTCGAACGTGTCCGAGCGCCACTTGCGCTTGTAGTAGTACAGCCCGCCGAAGACGCCGACGGTGTTGTCCTTGAAGGTGTTGCTGGCGACGAAACCCAGGCGCGGGGTCGTCTCCGACGAGGCCTCGTCGTACAGCCCGCTGAAAGAGCCGTTGAAATGCCGCCCAGGCCGCGACATCGGGTCGAAGGTCGACAGCTCGACCAGGCCGCCGATGCTGCCCTCGATCTGCGATGCGGTCGGCGACTTGTATACCGTCACCCGGCTCAAGGCTTCCGCCGGCATCACGTCGAAGCTGAAATCGCGGCCGGCGTTGTCGGTGGCGAGGACGCGGCCGTTGAAGGTGGTCAGGTTGAACTGACTGTTCAAGCCGCGGATCGAAACGAAACGGCCCTCGCCGCCGGAGGTGCGGGTGATCTGCACGCCGGTCACGCGTTGCAGCGCATCGGCGATGTTGGCGTCGGGAAACTTGCCGACGTCTTCGGCGCTGATCGTGTCGCTGATGGATTTTTCTTCCTTCTTGCGATCGGACGAACGCTCCAGGCTGCCGCGGATACCGACCACTTCGATCCTGTCCAGGTCGGTGACCTCCGGAACCGCATTCGGTTCGGTCGCTTTGCCGGCAGCGGCCTCGACGGGCGCGTTCTGCGCGTGCGCCCGCTGACTCATGGATGCGATGCCCAGCAGGCAGGCAGCGGCCAAGGCCGCCAACTTCGGTGTCTCGCTCATCGGTGTCACCTCCCGCCGCCGACATGACAGCGCTGTCATAGCGGACACTAGTGCAGAAAATTTGTGCCATGCAATTGCTGCAAACCAGTGTGTCCTTCCATGACAAAACACCTTAAAACTAAGCACATTCCTTAGATCGATGCGCCGACCCGCGAGAAACCATGCGATTGCATTCGTAACGGCCGAGACTGGCCAAGATCGATCCGCGCTCGCGCAGCAGCACAGCGCTGCAGGAATCCCGCATCGCCCTTAGTTTCTTATGCCGAATCAAACGTTTGGCCCCCAGTCGTGGTCCGTCTGGCAATTCGCGCTAGCGTCGAATCGGGGCCCGGCATCTGCGGCGGATGCGGGCGCACTCGTGCTTGCATCCGCTGCCACAACGGCCGGAGCTTGTCGGGCAAAGGACGGCTACGCTCACCGGCACACGGCGGCGAATTGCTGCAAGCGCACAATCCGCTTGCGCAAACACACACTTTGACGCCGCCGACGGACGCACGAATGCGGCCACGGCCCGTCGCTTCGTTCGTGGGCGCGGTACAACGCAGTCGCCGGACTGCGATCGCTGCCGTCGAACCGCCGCGCTGCCCTCTCCGCGCCGCAGACTCCGTCCTTGAATCACTCCGACGATGCCGCGCCAGGGGACAAGAAATTGCGCCTGGAAGACATCGCCAAGAAGGCCGATGTTTCGATTTCGACGGTTTCGCGCACTTCGAACGGCGGCGCGCGCGTGAATGCCGAAACCCGCCTGATGATGATCAGCCTGACCCAGCATGCCCGGCACACCGCGCCCGGCCGGCGGCGCGCTCGCTCGATGCCGGCCAATGCCGCCAGCGACATGCTCGCGATCGGCGCGATGCGCAGGCTGAAGCGCCACGGCCTGCGCATTCCCGAGGATGTGGCGGTGGTCGGCTACGACGACGTCGAGATCTCCACCTACACCCGCCCCACACTCTCGACCGTCCGCCAAGACCCGGTCCAGGCAGGCCGCCTGTTGGTCGCAAAAGCGCTGCTCGCCCACGAGGGACAGAAGCCGACCTCCCAGCGCCTGCCTCGTGCGCGAGTCCTGCGACGCGTAGGGAACCCGCTCGAAGGGCGGCTGGCCAGGAGTTCAACCCAGGCTCGACCGTCACCCGCCCATACCCCGGCACAAAACGCGTGCGCTCGGCCGCATTCGCCATACGGCGAAGCGCGGACATGCGATAGCTCCGGCATCGTTACCCGGCAGGACGTTGAGTCTGGGAAAGGCCTTGGCCTCGAACGCCGATGAATATCGGCAGCGTCCATCCCGCTGGGATGGAGGACCGCGCGCCCTGCGTGAGGCAGCCGGTCTTTAGAATCTAGTGGTCGGGACGGCCGGATTTGAACCGACGACCCTCTGCCCCCCAGGCAGTGCGCCACACGCGCCTAACCGCATGATCTGCATCGAAAACAGGCCCCAAACCGGGGCCGAAAAACCGATCATTTCGCTCTTGTGCGATCAATAGCTTACGAGCCGATAGGGTGGAGCACGCCGGGCTATTTAGCCGCGCCGCATGGCCTCCACTTCATCCAATATCCGGTTGGCATACTTAGTCGCCCAGGCCGCCACATAGCGCAGCGCCGCCTCGCGGGTGCCGAACTCCCGGTAGAGCCTGTGGCTAAAGAGCCGGCGGTGGGTGCCGATGTTGGTCACCCATCGTCCTACCCCCTCCGACACCGCGGCAACGAACATCGGATACCCGAGCACGACGATGTGCCGCCCGCTCGGCGTCGCTCGGCGGTGCTGCTTGACGTGTGGCAGGCACCAGGCGAACCGAGGCGGCAGCGCCGGCAAGGACGCGACGTCGGGAGGGATCAGGCCGGGCGGGAGGGAGACCACCCCGGCATCGTAGCGCCGGCGGTCTCAGTGGCTGAGATCAGCCCCCCGACTCGTACCGGATCGTGTCGAGGGCAACGAAGGTCGCGCCCGCAGCGTTGTAGATGACCATCGTCCCGTTGGGGTTGACGTTGATCGTCGCGGGCGCGGCATTGCTGTTCGGGCACAGGAAGCGGCCGACCACGTTGGGCCGGAGGTGCTTCGGCAGGGTCAAGATCGTGGTCCCGTCCGTCAGGGTGCCGGGCGCCAGGTAACCGGAGAAGGACACGGTCCCCTCGTTGCTCACGGCCACGTACGGCGGCTCGGCGCCGGCAGCCCAGCCATTGGCGTAGGTGGCGACCAGGGCGGTTTGGACGCGGTCACGGCGGGGCTTGGGGACGTAGGCGCCGGCCAAGGCTCGAGCGAGCGTCCAGCCGATCGCGCGGTAGCCCGCCGAGGTCGGGTGGATGTTGTCGCGCAGTAGGGAGTCGAGGACGCTGGAGCCCAGGTAGGAGGCCAAGGCTGCGCCGGTGTACTGCGGCATGTCGACGCACTTGACCCCCCGCAGCGCGCAGAGGCGCATGATCCGGGCCCGGTGGTCGGCGCCGAGCCCGACCCCTACGGTGGCCTGGCCGTCGCCGCCGGCGTCGGCCTGGCTGTACCAGATCGGCGGGATCCATACGATCGGGGTCGCGAAGTTGGCCGCGCAGATGGTCAGCATCGCGTCGATGTTCGAGATCAGCGTGGCGGCCGATCCGCCGAACTGAATGTCGTTCGTGCCGATGCAGATCAGGATGTGGGACGCCCCCTGGGTACCGTTTGCGGTCAGCGTCGCAAGCTGGGTCGTGGAGTTGGCGCCCGAGACGGCCTGGTTCGTGATGGCGTTGACCCGAATGCCGAAGCTGTACTCCAGCGCCTCGCGGAACGCCGTCGGCCAGCCGCTGTGAATGTCTGCGGTCATCGAGTCGCCGACCAAGAGCGCGGTGATCCCGAGCTTCCCGCCTGCCGGCTTGTCGCGCCAGCGCGTCCAGCCGTTGACGAAATAGGTCGAGCTCCCGGTCAGTCCCTGCACGCCGAAGCCGGCGTCGGTGATCTCGCCGGCGACCGTCTGGACGTTGGTCACCTCGACGCCGTTGAACAGCACCGAGAACCGGTTCCGGTCAATGATGCGAATGGTCCAGTAGCCGTTTTCCGGGTAGTACTGGGCCTTGTCGTAACCGTTGTAGGTAAAGGCCGAATCGGTCGCCGCCTGCGCCAGGAGCTTGCCGCCGAAGTGCGGCGCCGCCGCCGCGCCATCCGCGTAGACGTAGTAGTAGCCGGCCGTGGTGCGGATCAGCGCGGCGCGCCGGTATGCTCCCGTCGCCGAGAAAGCCACCGTGATCTCGTCGCCGGGGCGGATCGTGGCGAACGTCGCGCGCATGACGCCGTCGACGCCGATGCTGTTCCAGGCGACCTGATCGGCGACCGCGGTCTTGTCCGCGGAGGCATCGACCCAGGAGTCGCTCACCTTGAAGTTGACCTTCTCGTGCACCACCGGAGCGGCCGAGACGTTGACCTCGGAGGTGGTCGAGTGGTCGATGTCGCCATCGCCGAGGTAGAGCGACTTCTGGGCGAAGTCCTTGCTGTTCTCTGGCGTCAGCCGGTAGTTGTAGTTCTGCGTGGTCACGCGGACCGGCACCGCGCGCGCGACCTTGATGCCGGAGTAGAGCGCGAAGGGGCCGCGGAACGACACGGACGGGTCCGCATCGATCGTGACGCCGGACAGATCCGGGTCACTGGCGAAGTAGTAGATGCCCGCGGCCGCCATCCTTGGGAACCGAACGGTGCCGTTCGCTGCGACGGCGGCCCTCGCGGCTATGAAGGGCCCGCTGTTGTCGGTCGTGTCGTCGTCGCTGCCGCCGAAGTCCAGGATGCTCACGGTCTCCGCGACCTTGTCGCCGAGGGATCGGGGCACCGCGCCGGCAGCTACCTGAGCGAACACCACCAGGTCTGCGCCCTTGCCGGGGTCGTCCGCGGCCAGGTCGCTGCGCAGCAACAGGTCGCCGCCGCCAACCGGGTCGCCGTTCTCGATGCGCGAACCATCCGCGGCCCAGGTCAGCACCTTCAGCGGGTCCGACGCCGGCAGCTCCAGATTGACCACGCCGTAGGACTCCGGCGGCAGACGCATGGTCAGCCCGATCGCGGCTGCCAACTGCTGGATCTGCATCACCGCCGAGTCGTAGTTGATGTTGACTTCGGTCGAGCGAATATCGCCGGAGAACTGGAAGTCGTCGCTGCGCTCGTAGGGCATCAAGCGCTGGCGCACGACCGTGGCGCTCGCCGCCGGCCGGAAGCCAGGTAGGAACGTCACGTTTCCACCGTTGTTATTGCCAACGCCATCGACCGTGTAATGGACGTTGAGCGTCCGCTCGACGCCATCCACCCGCACGTTGAGGTGTCCGGCCGCGAGGATGCGGAAATCGTAGGGGAAGACGTCGGTGACGCCGTTCGCGATCGAGACGTTGATCGGTTCCTGGGAAGGTACGGTCATGGCTTTTTGTCCGGCGGCTGAAGGGCGCGGATCTCGCGCATACGGGCCGTGCACTCGTCGAGCGCGGCCTTTCTGGAATTGGCCAGACGAACGGCCTCCCCGTAGGTGTTCCCCTGTTTCACCACCTCGTCGCAGTCGCGAGTCAGCTCTGCCGGGACAGCGACATACGTCGGGACCGGCACGCGGACTACCGCCGGCAGCACAGGTTCCGACGGCGGCGAGGTCTGGCATCCGGCCAGGCCGAGGACCAGGATCATTGAATAGCGGCGCATGACGTTGCCTCCAGCAGACGTTTGCAGTCCGGGTCGGCCTTGGCTCGGTCGATCTCGGACGAGATCACCCCCAGACGCTTGCGGTAATCCGCAGCGGCCATCAGGGCGCGTTCCTTCGCGAATTCGGCTTGGCGCTGCTTCTCGGAAGCGCGCTCGACGGCGGCGTCGGCCTCGTCGGTGACGACTTTCAATGCGTATGCCGCCGAGGTCAGCGCCCGATGCGAGCGATCGAGCGCATCGCCAGCCTGGGTGAGCGCCGTGTTCTTCGTTGCGAGTTCGGCCTTGTGCGCAGCCTCGGCGCTGCGGACGCCACAGCCGCGGCCGAGCAACAACAGAGCGAGGACGACGCCAGCCGCCCCACCCCACTTGGCTACGGTGATCGGGCTCATGACTTGTCCTTCGGCTTGTTCTGGCAGATGAAGCGAGCCACGAAGCCGGCAGCAGCGATGCCGCGCACAGCCCAGGCGAACGGCGCCGGCAGCGCGCCGGGTTCGAGCAGCCCGAGCGCCTGGAGCGCCGGATAGGCTTCAGGGGCCGCCACCAGCAGGGCGAACGCCCACGTGCTCCAGAATCGCCAGCCTTCGCGCCAGTTCTCGATCAGCTTCATTTGAGACCCCTCGTCCCGCGCAGCTCGCGCAGGTCTTCGTCGTGGCGGTCGACGCGCACCTTCAGTTCGGCGACGTCGCTGGTTAGCGCCGGCACGTTGGCGAGCTGCGCGCTGATCGTGGTCAGGCTGTTGTTGGTCACGGCCTGCTGCTTCGACAGCTCGGCGATCGCTTTGCCCTGGTCGTCCAACCGGCCTGTAACCGTGCTGGCCGCCCAATAGCCAACGGACACGAGCGCGGCGGCAGCGATGCCTACCAGCGCTCGCTCAACCGGCCCAAGTCGGAACCGGAGCTGGCCGTCGTGTTGTTCGGCTTGCACGGTCACCCCGGGTACTCGGCGAAGGGCAACTGGAAGTGCGGACCGTCCTTGAAGGACTTCCAATCCCCGCCCCACTCCAGCGGGACGCCGAGTTCACGGGCGGCCTGCTTCATGGCTGCGGCGAGCTGCGGATACAGCGGCCAGTCCCAGCGAATGTCCTTGCCGACGATCGCGGCCAAGTCCACGGCGTGGCCGGTGATGTGGCGGCTGCGCAGGGTCTTCGAGGCTCCCGCGTCCTTGAGCTGGCGCTGGCGCGCGAGGGAGCGCAGACCTTCGGTGACGACGAAGTCGACCTTGGTCAGCTGAATGGCGCGCTCGACGACCCTGACCAGGTCCGGGTGCACGCCCTGCAAGTTGTCCTTCGAGCGCTTGGAGAGGTAGAAGCCGGCCATGGGGTGCCCCCGGTTGGCGCAGGCTCAACGCTCGAAGGTGACCTCAAACGCGCCTGCTGATGGGCGCCAATCCTGTTGCTGGTGCGGGGTCGGATTCCCGACCAGTTTGCCGACGCGCTCGGGCACTTCCACGCAGGCCGCGGCGAGGGCGTCGATGTAGTCGTCGTCCTGGTGGTCGGATACAGCCGGGTTCCACTGCTTCATCTGGTCCCAAAGGCCGTCGTCGGCGTCGAGCACGGAGACGTGCGCCCACAGCATGCCGCGGGTCATGAGCAGTGGTTCGAGGCTCTCCAGCATCCGGCGGTTCTTGTTCGAAGTGCTTGGCTTCTCGGAGACGCCGCACTGCAACCGGCGCTGCTTCAGCGCAGCCTTCATTACGGCCGGCGCGAATCCACCGATCCCGTTGTTCTCGATGGTCACCCGCGGCACCTGGAACTGATGGATCAGGTCGCACAGCTGGTAGACCTGGCCGCCGATGATCTTCTTGCCGCTGTCGTCGAACTCGGCGACCTCGCCAGTGAGCTTGATCATCCGGTGCGCGTAGCGGCGCCCCTCCTCGTCTTGGACAACCAGGCAGGCAGCCGAGACGTCGGATTTGACCTTCCCACTGGACGGGTCCCAGCGCAGCGCAGCGGCCACGATCTTGACGTCGCCGAGCCACATGCTGACGACGTTGTTGACGAAGCGAATGTCGATCTCGCAGTCGTAGGGGGTGATCCGCTCTGGGTCGAGCCGGACCTCTTCGATGGGCTTGGCTTCGAGCATGTACTGAGAGTCCCAGGCGTTGAGGGTGCGGGTCTCCTTGCGGCGGCGCTCCAGCTCGGTGCGGTCAAATCGCTCCGGCCAGGCGCAGTTCGCATAGATGTCGATCACCGCGGCCGGCGGCTGCTCGAAGATGACCTCGCCACGGACAAGCCGGTAGTCGACGTTCTCGACCAGCAGCCGCGCGCCCTTGTGAATGCCGGTGAAAACGTACAGCCCATCCGGGCCGGGCTCGAAGTCGATGGGGTACCGGAGCTTCTTGCTCGTGTCCGTATAGCGCTTCGCCTGCTCGAACAAGGCGATCTTAAGCACCGCCGCGCCGGCTGCGATCCGCTCCGGATAGATGGAGTCGTGGGTGTGCGGGGTGCCGATCATGGTCTTCTGCGCGCCAGGCACCGCGATGTGCGTGGACTCGCTAATGCGCTGACGCAGCTTGAGCCGCGCCTCGGGAGTCTCGATGTTGCCGGGGACTTCGATGTCGTCGAAGTCGACGTCGTCGGCGCGGGCGCCGGTCGC
Source organism: Lysobacter sp. ESA13C (assembly GCF_019970005.1). Lineage (NCBI taxonomy): Bacteria > Pseudomonadati > Pseudomonadota > Gammaproteobacteria > Lysobacterales > Lysobacteraceae > Lysobacter > Lysobacter sp. ESA13C. The sequence goes on from NZ_JAHXYK010000010.1 coordinate 70,761, forward strand.
GTTCGAAGTCACGCCGACCGCGCGCATGCTGGAGTTGCGAGCGTCGCGGTTGCCGACGACCCAGAACCGCTTTGCGCCAGGCTTTGGCGGCAGCATGCCGCGGCACAGAGGGTGGTTGCGCAGGACGTTGATCGTGTCCGCGGTGAGCATGCCGGCGGTCTCATTGTCGGCCGACCAAACGAGCGAGCGGTGCGCCCGGTTGCGGAACAGCTTCCAGGCCTTGTAGACCGCGTAGATCGTCGACTTCGCCGCGCCGCGGAATACCATCAGCACCCGCTCGGGGTCATCGCACTGCTCCAGCCAGAGGCAAATCCGGCCGTGCAGGTCGGGCACTGCCCAGCCCTGGACCTTCGCCCACATGTGGAAGAACGTCAGGAAATCGACGTTACGGCTCATCGGGCGACGGCACCTTGGCCCCGCCGCGGCGGCTCAGTCGGGTCAACATCTTCTTCGCCTCGCGCTCGGCATCGGCGATCTCGGCATCGAGCAACCCCTCACCTTCCGCCGCGGGGTCGCCGTCGGCTGGCGTCGTCTCGCCGCGGCGCTGGATCATCCCCAGCAGCGAGCCGATGCGGATCGTCAGGCTGATCGTCGCGACCGCGTTCTTCTTGCACCAGTAACGGTCGCCTCGCTCGTCCTGGGTCATGTGCTTGGGCAGCACGCCGTCGCCGCTCCAGTTCACCGGATCGGCCTCGGTGAGGAACTGCTCGGTGAGCTTTTCCTCCAGGGCCTGCATCCGTAGGTATTGGTCATCGCGCATGGTCAGCTCCCGTCGCTTCCGACATCGGGCGCTCGATCGGGCAGCGTCTCGCCCGGCGCCCACCAGAAATCCTGCCCCCACTCCTTGCGCGAGCGCTTTCGCATCCGCCGCAAGTAGCCGGGGCTCACCTGCTCCTGCAGGTCGTGCAAAACCATGTGGTCGACCGCGGCGCGTAGGTACCAGAGGTTGACCAGGGGCGTGTTGCCGCGCGCGAAGCGCACTGCATCGGCGCCGACGTCGGTCTTCTTCCCTTCTGCCGCCCGGTACGCGTTGCCGAGCGTCAGGTCGGCGAAGTCCATCGCGGTGCCGAAAACCGGCCCGGCCAGGCTTGTCCAGTTGGCTTGCCCGCCGCGCGCGTTGCCACCCATGCCGGTGTAAAGGATGTCGCCGAAGATACCGGCGCCGCCGCCCTGCAGGAATGCCGCGGTCCAGAACTTCGAGGTTGTCGGATCACGCGGATCCTTGCCGGCGGCCAGGTCCTTCAGCGACATTGCGATCGCGCCGAAGGCGGTCAGCGCGGTCAGCATGCTCACGCTGTAGGCCGTCTTGCCCTGCGTGGTCGGGATGTTCTCCAGGCGGCGCAGGTGCTTGAACACGATGCTCAGCGGGAACGACTTGAACAGCATCACCGAGCGCAGCACCTCGCCGCCCCAGGTGCCGGCGCGCGTGCCCTGCTGCACCATGGCCCGGGTCATGACGTCCGGCGCAAGGACCGCGGTACGCGCTTCCTGATCGATGTAGCCGAGCAGACGGGCGGTGGCTCGATTCCGGTCGGCTTCGGAGACATCGGCGACGCTGCGGATGCCGTCCTTCGTCAGCAGCTTCGACTCGCCAACGTCGGTCGCGGCAGCCTTCTGCCAGATCATCCAGTCGCCTTCGGTAACGCCAGCAGCCTCGAACCGGCGCTTGCTGGCCTCGTCGAGCGCAGACCAAGCTGTGTGCCGCTGGCGTTCCAGAGAGCCGGACAGCGTCAGCGAGAAACCGCGGCGCAACGAGTTCGTCCAGCCCTCGACGAGGGTCAAGCGCATCGTGGTGTTCGCGAGCTTCGCGGTCCAGCCCTGGGCGAGATTGTCCTGGTGCCAACGCGCCATTTCGCCGGCAATCTCGTCGACACCGAGGGCAAGCTCGTGTGCGATCGCCTGCTTCTTCCCGCCGAGACCGGAGAATGGGCTGGCCAAGGCCTTGCCGAGCGGCACACCGGACGATTTCGCGACGATCCACTGAAGCGGCACGTCGGTGATTGCCGAGAGCATGACGCCTTGCAGCTTGGCCGCCGTGGTGAAGTTGCGCACGCCCTGGAAGAACTGGGCCAGGCCGGCGCTCACCGGCTGCGCGGTCGTCCCATTGAGCGTGTCCCAGACCATGTCGGTCGTTGCGAACTGCTCGTGCACGCCGGCTGCGTCGTCCAGCTTCTGCGCCGTGTCTTTGAGTAGCCGATACGTGCTGTTCGGGTTGGCGCCGAATTCCTCCATGAGGCCGATGGACTTCGCCATCTGGCCGACGTGGCCATGGATCGCCGACATCATCGAGCCGCGGCCGTACTGGCCGAGGTAGTCGAGGTAGCTGTCGGCGTCCTTGAAGTGAATCGCGCGGTGCTTGTCGTCGTGCGCAGAGGCGCGCGAGCCGCCGCCGGACTTGCCCGGCACCATCTGGTTGCGGCCTTCCGTGGCGATCGATTCCCAAGCCCCGCGCAGGACGTCGAGCAGTTCGTCGTCGCCCATGAGGTTGCCGTCGGCGGACACGTAACGGTCGCGGTCCAGGCGCGGCAGGATCTCGCGCGCCCAGGTCTCGGCGCCAGCGCGCGCCACGCGCCCGACGTCGTGCGGCTGCGGCAGATAGCCGTAGTCGAGTTTGCCGATGTCGGTACCGGCGGCGTTGCTACGTTCGCGCATTCCTTCGAGGGCGTCGGTGTAGGCCTTGGCGGCCTTGCCCATTTCCGGGGTATCGGCGACGCCGTCCATCACCGCGCGCGCGAAACTGCGCACCGCAGCTGGGTCGTCGATCAGGCCGAGGAACTTCGGCGATACCGCATGAACCGCGTCGATCAGGTTCGACAGGGCCTCGTTGCGCACGCCGGCGACGTAGTCGTCGATCTGGCGAAAGCGCTCGAACAGCGCGGCATGGTGGGGATTCTTCACGCCGCGGGCGGCCAGGGTCTTCGCGCGCGCCGACATCCGGTCGGTTTCTCGGACCTGGGCCAGCAGGTTCGACGCGCGGCGCTGGGCCTGCTTGTCGGCGGCTTCGAGCGCGGCGCGCTGGGCCATTTCGGCGGCGGCCTGAAGGCGCTGCTGCCCAGTCATCGCCTGCCACTGAGCGCGGTCGCTCCGCGCCAGCTCGCGCATCTGTGACAACAGGCCGCCCTCGAACTGCTCGACCTCGGCCTTCGTGGGGGTGCGGCCAATGGCCGCGGCTACTTCGAGAACGCACTCAGGCCGCATCGCCGCCCCTCCGCAGGAAACAGTTGACCGCAGCTGGGAAGGCCTCGGCATCGTTGGCGGCCTTCTGTCGCTCGGCCTCGATCTCGGCCAGCACCTCGGACATCGGGCGGTAGCGCGGGTTGCCATCGGCGTCGAAGCCGTCCAGCACCGCGGCGTTCGGCGCCTCGGCCGCGACCTCGTAGGCGGATTGCAGCGAACTCTCGGCCGTCGTCGACGAACGGTCGGCCATCACGTCCTGTAGCAGCGACTCGACGCCGGCGCGGTCCATAACCTGGCCGCTGCGCGCGGCGACCGGGGCGCTGCCTTCGGGGATCTTGGCGGCGCTGCGGGTGTCGGCCACCCGGTAGCCCTCGGGTACCCGCTCGACCTGCAGACCGCCGACGTCCGCCGCCCGGCCTGGCTCTGCGTCCAGCTTGTCCAGGGTCGCGCGCGCGCGCTCGATGGTCCGGGCATCGGCCCCGCGGCCACGGCTGGCGCGCGGCTGGGACACCGGCTCGCGCAGGCTGCGGGCGAAGTCGATGAAGGCCGCATCCCGGTCGGGTAGCTTCTCCAGGCGGCCACGCAGGTTCTCGGCGGCGCGCTGATAGCCGGCGGCGGCGCGGTCGCCTTCGAGCGCCAGCTTGATCTCGGCGCGGCGCTGGTCGACGAACTTGATTTCGGCCTGCGTCAGGCGCGAGCCCGGCGCCGGCAGAGTGCCGGTGGCCTGCTGCTGCTCCTGATCGCGGAGCACCGCGACCAGGTCGGCATCTTCCTCACGCAGCGCGGCGAACTCCTCGCGGCTGAGGCGGCCGGTGCCGGCGCGTTCGTCCAGCGCGGCCAGGCGCGTGTCGACGATCTGGCTTGCCTCCAGCGCGGTCAGCGGCGGCAACTCGGGCAGCGGCTGGTCCGCGACCATCGGATCGGCGGCGCGCGGCACTTCAGCCACCTCGACGCCGGCCTTGCGCGCGCGCTCGTCCCAACTGGCGATCGCTTCCGCCTTGGTCTTGCCGCGCAGGTACTCGTTCGCCTTCAACTGCTGGGCAGTCAGGATGTCGGCCATCGCGGTGTCGCCGGCGGCCTTGGCGAACTTCACACCTTTGCTCGCGCCGAAGTGGTGCGCGGCGTAGAGGGTGTGATGGGTGACCTCTTGCCCGGCCGCCTTGAGCGCGGCGGTGTTCTCTGCGTCCAAGGCCAGCGCCATTTCGCCCGACTTGGCCGGGTCGATCCGCGCGGCGAGCAGTTGCTCATCCGTCAGCCCCTCGGCCCACGCCGGCTTAGCCTTGGCCACCGTCTTGCGCCAGGTGTCGGAGGTGAACTGGTCCGCGCCGGTCGCGCTGCTCTCCGGGTTGCGCGCGTTCGGGTTCCCGCCGGATTCGAGCGCGCGGCGGTAATCGACGTAGGAAGCGCCAGGAGCGGCACTAGCCGCGACCGCTCCCGTTGTAGCGCCGGTGAGCTGCGCGGCGAACTCAGGGCGAAGCGTGAAGTCCTCCGCACGAATCTGAGCCGAGACATCGACCCGGTCGCCGGCGAGGACCTGTGCCATCGCCTCATCGAGGGCATTTCGGTGCGCGCGCTCAACACCGGCCGAAACGGGCTGACCCGGCAAGCTGCGCCGGGCCTGGTGGTCCTGGTTGTTCGCGACCAGTACCGCGTCGCGCTGACTGGGTGATAGAACCTTCGGCGCGTCGATGTGGGCCTTCCACCCGAAGGCCGCCCCCATCAGCAGGTCCAGGCCACGGGCATACGGGTCGGCCACGTCGAAGGACTTCGAAGCCTGCTCGTAGCCGCCGGCTTCCAGTACCTCGGATGAGGCTTTGTCGGCGGCGGCGCCCATAGCGAGGTTCGCGCCGCCGCCGCTCAACACCCGGGCAGTCAGCGTCGATCCGAACGCCGCCGGGATGCGCATGCCGATGGCATTCACAGCGAAGTTCACCCCGCCGACCGCGGCGGCCGTTTCCGCGTCGACGCCTTGGCGGACCAGGTCGGTGGAGGGATCGAGCGCCGAGGAGCCGAGGAACACCGACGGCATGCCGATCATCTGGGGGATCGCGCCAGCGACGCTCGTGCCCATGTTCAGCGCTTTCGCCGCGGTGCCCATCGTCTGCGCGTCGGCCGTCCAAGCGTCGACCGCGTTCGAGCCGACGTCGTCGACCACGTTGCTGAAGTAGGCGTCCTGGGCGGCGGTCGTCGGCGCGGTCGCGCTCGGCCGATGGAATGGGTTGCGGAACACCTCGGCCACGTCGGCGATGTCCGAGCCGATCTGCGACGCTTCGTCGACAGCCTGGGCGAACGGTGCAGCGGCCATGAGTAGCGCGCGGCCGGCGCCAGCTGACGGCCTCAGCAGACCTTTGACCGCCTCGGCCGAGCCCGCCCATGCGGTCGGCGGCAGCTTCGACGGGTCGAACGGATTGAGCCGGGCCTGCTCGTCGAGTGCCTGCGCGCCCTCGGTGTCGAGGTCGAAGATCCCGCTCATTTCGAGACCTTCAGCTGGAGCGGCTGGCCGTCTTTGCCGGTGAGGAACTGGCCGCCGGCGCCGACGAGGTAGTAGGCGTTGTTGCCGCGCTGCATCAGGGTGTAGTCGTCGAAGTCGGTAGACGCACCGGCCGGCAGTGCCTTCGCGGTCTCGGCCCAGGACAGCTCCAGCTTGTCGACGAAGGTGTCCTCGTCCATCCCCCAGGGGGCGAACACGTCGGCGCCGTTCACGTCGACCGGTTCGCCAAGCACCGCGCGGACCGCCTCGCGCATGCGCTTCGAGTCCAGCTCGCCGGACAGGTCTCCGTCCTTCGCCGCCTTGCCAGCGTAGTAGGCGCGGACCGCCTGCGATGCCGCGTCGGCGGCGCCAGGCCGGCCCCGGAACGCAGCGCCGACGGCGACCTCGAACTCGGCGGCCATGTCCTTCGGCGTCGGCATCGGGAACGCAGCCCCCTTCCCATCCGCTGCCTTATCGCCCTTGGACTTGTTGAGCAGCGCCTCACCTTCGAGCAGGGTCTGGGCGATGTCGCCGCTGCTGGCTTTGACGGCGCCGCTGAAGATGCCGCCCGGCTCCAGCGTGGTCGACCGCTGCTCGGCGTAGACCATGCCGGCAAAGGCCCGCACCGGCGAGTCCGGCGCGATCTGCTGCATCGCCGCGCTGTAGGCAGCCGGGTCGGCGATGGCCTGGGACAGCGTGCCGAACAGGCGCGTCGCCATCACCGGCGTGGCCTTGGTCAGCCAGGCCGACAGCGAGGCGGCCTCCGCCGGGAGCAACGGCGCGTTGCCGGTCTCCGGGCCGAACTGCTTGCGCACTGCCGCGAGCGTCGTCATGCGCTCGGCGATCTGCGTGCGCAGCGCCTGCGCGTCGCCGCTGGCGAGGGCCTGGATGTCGAGCTGCGGTACGGCCTGCCCGGTGCGGTTGGCGAAGAACTCCAAGGGCGAGTCCTTGAGCTGCCGCAGATTGGTCTCGACCGCGGTGGTCAGGCGCTTGAGGTTGCCCTGCTGGGCCATGGTCGCGCCCTGCTGGCGCTGGCGCACCTCGAGCTGCTGCAGGTAGGCGCGCTGGGCGGTCGGTGGCTGGTTGAGCACTGCCTGCACCTCGGCCTCGCCCTTGAGCATGTCCTGGAACTCGGCCTCGTACTGCGTGCCCTTCACCGCCTCAGCCCACTGCGCCATAGTTTCGAGCGGCGCCTGCACGCCCGAGGAGGCCTGGGCCTGGAACTGGGTCACCGCGCGCAGAGCTATCGCGTCACGACGGTCGGCCTGGTGCTGGGCCTTCGCCTCGATCCGCGTCATCGAGGTGTCGACCTGCGACAGGATCGCGTTGCGCTTGTCGGTGTCGAGCTTGCCTGTGTAGTACCCGTCCTCGGCGGTGAGGTCGTGCTTGAGTTGGGCCAGCGCCTCCATGCTGTCGCGCGCGCCGATGGCACGCCCGATGGCCTGGTTCGTCCAGTTGCGGTCCTTGAAGGCCTGGATCTTCGCCTGCACGGCGCTGCTCTCGACACCCGCCTGACGCGCGATCGGCGCGAACGCCTCGGCCTGGGCGTTGATCTTCTCGATGTCGGCCCCGGTCGCGCCGGCCAGCTTGCCCAGAGAGTCGAGAGCGGTATCGAACTGGCCGCGGAACTCGGTTCGGCGCGCGCTCTCGGCAACGTTGCGGATGGCGGACGCGCCACCGGCCTTATTGCGGGTGAACCCGCCCTGCATACGCTCGACGTCGGCCGGGCCGAGGCCGGCAATCTTGGGCGTCTCGATCTCGTCGAACGCGGTCTTCGCCTCGACCTCGGCCTGCCGCCAATCCAGGTCACCGCTGCTGATGCGCTGTTGGAGGTCCTCGGCGCGCTGCTTCACCTGCAGTTCGTGGTCCAGCAACGCATTCGAGGCCTTGGCGCGGGCCAGGGCCTCGTTGTCATCCAACTGCTGCTGCGCGATCTGGCCGATGGTGCCGGCGACCTGCTGCAGGCCGGCCACGCCCATGCCGGGGTTCGGCACGCTCGGGTTGAACTGGCTGGGCCGATCCGGCCCGCGCTGGCCGAACGTCGATTGCGTGCCGCCGATATGCGGGATGCGCGCCATGGTGGGTCCTCAGATGGTGCCGGGGCCGAAACGAGTCTGCGGCGTGGGGCTGCCGGCGCGCTTCCAGCCGGAATAGGTCGATGCGCCGGTCTGCAGGAGCTGGGCGAAGGCGCTGCTCTTGCCCGCGCTCTTTGCCATCTTCCCGCCCTCGCGCGTGAGCTGGCCCTGCGCGTTAAGACGCGTGGCGCGGTCGCGGCCGCCGATCAGGGCGAAGTACGCGTCCTCTTCGGCGCCGCGGTAGATCTCGCGATTGATCGCGAGGGAGCCGGCCGAGCCAAGCTGCTGGCCGCTGGCCGCGATGGCTACGTTGGCCTCCGCTGCCGCTTGCCGGCCGCGCTTGCGGATGCGGTCGGATTCGACCTGCGCCGCGCCGGCCTCGGCCTTCGCATCGGCCTCGGTCTGCGCCGCCTGGTAGTCGGCGATCTTCGCCTGGTTCTTCCCGCCCTCGTACGCGGTGTAGGCGCTGTAGGCGCCCACGACCGCGGTGACGGCCAGGGCAATTGTGGTCGGCTCACACATGGCGGGCATTCCCCTTCCAAAACACGAACATTTCCCCGTTGGGGCCCACCGGGCGCGCCCGGTCGATGGTGAAGCCGAGCCATTCGAGCCAGCGGATCGAGAGCGCGTTGTCGCGGTGGACCTCGTTGGTCAGCACCAGGAACTTTTGCTGCATCAGGCGGACCTCGCCGCGGCAGCGTTCGATGAACTCGCGGCGGACCTTGCGCAGGTCGTCGGTGGCCAGCAGCCAGGGCGAGCCGATCAGCGGGTCGGCCGTCGGCGCCACGCCGTAAGCGATCGAGGCGACGCCGTCGACCTCGGCAACGATGGACCAGCGCGAAGACAGCACGCTGTCGTGCAGCACCTCGGCAACAGCGCGGCCCGGCGCGGTAACGGCAAGCTCGACGCGGTCGGCCGCACGCAGGCGTTCGGCGATGTAATCCAGGCGCGCCGGCGTCGGCGGGTGGAAGGTCAGCGCGCTCACAGGTTGGCCTCGAACTCGCGGATGACCGCGAGCAGATGGAACGGCTCCGGCCGCGGCTGGGTGATCGTGATGTCGGACGTGCCCCGCTCCCAGCCCAGCAACTCGACGCCCTTCGGGCCGGTGTACGGCTCCGGCGGGACATCGAGGACGTTCGCGCCGTAGTTGCGGAACGGGACATCGCGGCCATTGACCCGGGCGCCGATGGTCTCGCTGACCAGCAGGGTCACCTTGTTGGTGCGCATCTGCAGGCCCTGCGAGCTGCCCGACGGCGACGCCACCTCGGGGGTCATCAGCTCGACCTCGGGCACGAACGGCAGGCCGACGTCGACGCTGTTGGCGTCTCGGCCGAGGGAGATCGAGCCACCGACCACAACCTTGTCGGCCTGGGTGATCCCATCGGCCCGCACGACGACCGTCTTGCCCTCCAGGTGATCCAGCCCCGACAGGGTGTCGAACGGCGTCGGGTCGGTCACCCGCAGCGCGCAGTCCATGTACAGGTCCCAGGTGAAGATCTCGACGCTGCGCTGCTCGGCACCGTCGATGATGCGCTTCACCGTGGCCCAGACGACCTGCGTCTTGTTGTAGGGGATGACCGAGACGGACTCGATGAAGCCGTCGGTGTCGTGGCTCGTCCAGGCAACGACGTCGTTGTCGCGGTCGAGGGTGCAGACCGCGAACTGGCCGTTGGCCAGGACCGCGAACACGAAGCTCTCCGGGTCCGCCTGGTGGTCCATGTCGACCACGCCGCTTTCGGTGATGTGCTCGGCGAGTACCGCGATGTCCGGGGACGCGAACTGGTCGGTGTTGAAGCGGTCCGGCGACAGCGCCCGGATCTTGCGGCCGGACTGGTTGGCAAACAGCAGCTCGCTGCCCGCGCGCACCGGCGCCGCCTCGTTGCAGCCGAACGCCGTCTGCGGGTCCGCGTCGATGTTGCCCGGCTTGATACCGCCGTCGCCGGCCGCGCCGATCGTAAACTCGGCGCCATAGCTCAGGACGATGAGCTTGCGGATCGCGGCGAGGTGCCGGATTGGGTTGGCCTGGTCGGAGTCGACCCGGGTCTCGAAGGCGCTGTCGGCCTCGGTGCCGATCTCGAAGTCGTAGTAGTCCGCGAGCCGCGACATCCAAGCCGATTGGGGGAACCCAGGCGAACCCGCCGCCCAGAGCCGCTGCTGGATGATTGCGCCGGTGCGCGGGTAGCCGAACTCGGACCCCCACATGCTGCGGCACAGCGCCCAGGAATTCGGGATAGCCGCCACCGCCGAGCCCAGCTTCGTGCGGACCTCCGCGTTCGCTACCAAGGCGTTCGTGACGCCGGTGATGCGCACGAGGCCGCCGTCGATGACGACATGCTTGCCAGGGTCTGTGCCGCGCCAGGTATCGATGTCCGCGGTCAGGGTGATGATCGTGCCCACCGGGCCGTCCGCCGACGGCGTCACCGTCGACTGCGGACTGCCGGTGATCAGCCATTCGAACGAAGGCACAACGGTCGAGCGGAACGGATAGGTGATCGTGCCGACCACCACGGTCGAGCTGGTGAAGCCGGTGATCGTGGCGATGCCGCCGCCGGCCTCAATGTCGCGGCCGACGTCCGCTGCGACGAAGACGGGCACGGCGGCAGTGAAGGTCCGGCCGGCGCCCACCGTGGTCGCCGACAGCGTGAGCGTGGTGGTGAAGCGGTCCCCGACCTCGTCGAACGGTTCGGTCGTGAACGGCGCAGGGTGCACGCGCCAGTCGTCGTCGGCAAAGCGCTGAACGCGGTAGATGGGCCATTCCGGGTGGAACAGGAACATCGTGTCGCCGCGCTGGACGAAGTCAATCTCGTGAATCTGGGCGTCGTTGTAGGGCACGCCGATCTCCAGCGGGACGCCCGGGCTGCTCTCGATGCGCAGGCCAGCGGCCGTCCACACGCGGATCGCACCGTTGCTGAACTCCAACTGGTAGGCCTGGGTGACGCTGAAGATGTACGGGATCAGGCGGGAGCGAAAGTCGCTGTCCCGCACCAGTCCGGCGAACATCAGGCCCGGCCGGCGAACCGCGCCGCCGTGCACGAACACCATGCAGTTGCGCAGCTTCTTCGCACCGTTGTTGTAGCGCACCACCTCGACACGACCCACCATGCGCGGCGATAGCTCGCCGGCGGTGAAGTTGGTCTGGATGAGATTGACCTTGGCCATTAGAAGCGGGCCAGCAGGAACGGAGAGTCGCCGAACTCCTCGGGGGGCGAATCCTGGCCGTCGACGCCGCGTGCCTGCTGGAGGAGCCGCAGCAGCGCGCCCTCCATTTCGACCTTCTTGGCGCGGTCGTTGGTGACTGGAATAGCCAGGCGCGCGGCCATGGCGGTCGTCACCGCATCGACGAGCAGCGAATCCCAGGTCGCCGGGTTCTCGTTGCGGTAGATGTAGAGCAGTTCGAGCGACGACGAGTCGGCCAGGATGCGGCCGGACTCAGCTCGGAAGTCGATTCGACAGCCGCCTTCGCTTACGCCGAGCGTACGCAGCCAGTCGCCAGGGAGCAGGAATTGATAGGCCCAGTCGAACGCTGGGGTTTGGCTATCGGGGGACAGAACGACCCGCTTCGTCGCGCAGTTCCAAGGGTGCGCGCGCAAGGTCGCGTTCCTCACCTGCGGATACAAGTTCGCCGCCGCCAGTTCGCGGTCCGATGTAGCCTGATTCGGATCCTCCGAGAGCGAGTTGATCGGCTTGTCGCCGAGCATCAGCAGTGCGTTGGAGCAGATTTGTACCGCCGTAGACATCGGGCGCCCTCAATAGGAAACCGGGGGCACTCGGCCCCCGGAGTTGTTCCCGCGTGAGCAGCAGACCGCGGCGCTCACGCATCAGTTGCCGTCGAGGTACTGGAACTTGAGCGCGACGGTGCCGGCGGCAGTGGTGGCCGCGGTGAGAGTCGCGGTCAGGTCGTACCACTTGCCCGGGTCGCTGGTCAGGCCGAGGAGCTGCCACAGCGGTTGCTCGACCTTGACCAGGGTGATGACGCCGGACTCGTGGGTGACGTCGACGTTGACCTGGGCTGCGGCGATCGAGGCAGCCGAGGCGAACAGGTCGGCGTCGACGGCAGCGCCGCCGTTGGCTGCGGTTTCGCAGATGCCGATGTCGGCGGCACCGCTGGTGATCGCATCGCTCGACAGCAGCACACGAGACGGGCGCCAGCTCGAATGCACTCGGGCGAAGCGATACGTCGAGGCGATGCTGTCGCCGTTGAGGGCGGCGACGAAGCCGACGGCTTCCTTGATGCGGCCGCCCGCGATCTTGGTGGACGAAAAGGACTGGCTCGGCGCGGCGTCGGCATTCGTAACCGCGGTCGCCTTGGTGTTGACTACTGCCATGGTCTTGCCCTCCTGGGGCTATTGGCGAAGACAGCGCCCGGTTTCCCGGGCACTGAGCGGTTACGGTTCGTTGCAGGCGACTTCGACGACCTTCTCTTCCTCGACGCGGACCGCGCCGATGGATTCCTTGATGTAGACGCGGGCGTTGAACGACTTGCCCGGGTCGATGCCGACCTGAGTGACGATCTCCTGGCCGATGCCGAATACGACGCCGGTCTTCGCGTAGGCGTAGCCGTAGCGGGTGGTCGAGATCTTCGGCAGCAACTCGGACGGGACCCAGTTGAAGCCCATCCACTTACCTTTGAGCGTGCCCTCCTGGAGCATCTGCACCGCGAGGAAGTCCGCCGAGGTCAGCGTGGTATCGGACAGGACGTCCGACATCATTTGGGCGCTGTAGACGAAGGTCAGCTCCTGGCCGTTTTCTTCGTCCGCCTCGTTCTGGCGAAACATCTTCTTGGTCTGGATGATCTTGGCCTTCGTCAGGCCGGTGCCGCCGACCGCGATCTTCTGCGACGCCGGCAGGGCGATGTTGCCGCCGGTCTTCGAGCGAGCGGCCGCGCCCAGGCAGGTGATGATTTCCAGGTCCTGCGCGCGGTTCGCGGCCGAGACCATGGCCTTGAGGTAGTCGCTGGTCGGGTCGATCAACAGCCGCAGCTTGTCCTGCGAGTCGATCATGTCGCCGTCTTCGTAGTCGAACAGGTCGACGTAGCGGGTGCTGTGCGGCTGTTCGTTCAGCGGCGTGTCGCCGTGGCGGGTCGTGCGGCGCTGCATGCTGCGCTTGCCCAGGCGGTTGACCGACTTGGACTCGCCGACGATGCCGGACTCGACGCGAACCGTGCTGCGCAAGCGCGACTGCATCTGCTGCGCGACTTGGTTGAAGGTCGTCCCGAACTGCTGGACGAATGCTTCGGTGATTTGGTTGCTCATAAGAGGCTCCGGATTGGTTGCGATGTGGTCTGCAGTGCCGTTCCGGGGTGTCCTTGCGGGCCCGTTGTTCGCGCGGCGGCGCGGGCTGATTCGGGTATCTGGCTGCCACACCAGGCCGATGCGGCGCAGGTTGGGCGGGGCTGGGGGTCGGATTCCCGACCATTTCCGCGAGCACAAAAAAGCCCCGCACTGGGCGGGGCTATGCGCGCTGACGAGGCGTCGCGCTTTAAGGCGTCGGGTAGCGTTTCTGGAACAGGCCCTCGATCTGCTTGATGACCTTGCTGTGCTCGGGGTGCATGGCGTCCATGTAGGCCGGGCTGGCGTGCAGCGAAGCGAGCTGCGTGTCGAAGTCCGCCGCGCTCATCGGGTTCACCCGCACCGCCCGGTCTTCGGCAGTTTCACGGCCGACAGCGGCCAGGATCTTCGCGACGATCGGGTGATTCGGCAGCCCGCTGATCTCCTCGGCCGTGATGTCCGGCTCGTAGGCACGGATCGCCTTCATCGCCTGGGACATGTTCTCTTCGTACTCGCCGGCGCCCTTCCAGTGGTTGCCGACCATTTCGGCCTTGAAGGCCTCGGCGCTCAGCGCGGTGCTGTCGACCTGGGCCAAGGCGGCCGAGCTCGCGTACTGGCTCAGCACGTACTCGACCTGCTTGTTCGTGAGGCCGGCGCCGTGCGCGCCCTTGAGGAATTTCTGGTAGTCGGGGTCCTGCTTCAGGGCTTCCATGTCGAAGCCGTCGACCTTCGGGTCGTAGCTGTCGGCGTCCTTCGGCGGTGCTTCGCCGGTGCCGAGGCGCTTTTCGAGCGCGGCATGGCCGTCGAGCATCTTCGCGGTGCTGGCTTCGAGATCGAAGGTGCCGTCTTCCTTGGCGACCCGGTACTTCTCGGGGATTCGCTCATGGATCGGCGCCGGGGTCGCGGGAGGCGCGGCCGAGTCACCTTGCGCCGGCGGCGCGACTGCGGAAAACGCGCTGCCGCCGGTTGCCGCGTCTGCCGGTGCGCCAGGAGTGCCAGCAGCAGGGGGAGCAGCAGTACCGGCGCCAGCGCCGTCATTCGGGTTCGTGTCCATCGTCGTGGGCTCCGTTGGCCTGGTTGATCTTGCGAAGGATGAAGTTCACGACTTCGAGCCGTCCGGCCCGGAAGTCCGTCTCCCGCTGGGCTTCGAGCCCGCCCTTCACGTAGGGGTTGGTGCCGTATCGGGAGACCAGGTCTTCGAGGATGCGGACGCCGACGGGGTCGCCTTCGAAGACGCGCTGGTAGTCGATCGGTTCGAGCGGCTTCGAACTCATGCGGCGGCCGTTTCACCCATCTTCTTGCCGGCGGCGTCGGCCGCGGAGGTGGCGGCCTGCTGCAGCACAGCCTGCTGCTGGGCGGCCTGCGTGGCCTGCTCGCGGAGCTGGCGGACCTTGGCGATGATCTTGGAGGTCGGGACCGCGTCTTGCGGCACGCCCAGCAGCTCAGCGCGCTTGCGGGCAGCGACGTCGAAGTCGTAGTTGTCGAGGATGGCGATTGCCCGCTGCGGGTCGATCTGGGCCAGCGAGGCGGCGCTGTTGGCCAGCGAGACCTCGTAGCGGTCCATGGCCGAGACGTCTTCGAGCTTCTGCGCGCGCGCCATCGGCGAAACGTAGGTGACGAAGTAGTCGCGGTTCTGGAGGGATTCGGGCGGCGGGGTGAACACGCCAGCGCGGAAGGCCAGGCCGAAGCAACGCTCGATCATGGGCTGCAGCCACTCCGCCTGCAGGCGGCCGTAGACCGGCCCGAGCAGTTGGCGGATCAGGTTCACGCGGACGTGCACCTCGGTCGCCGTCATGGCCGGGCCGTCCTTCGGCTCCAACTGGTCGGACATCATCACCTTACGGATCGAGCGCTGAAGGTCGCCCTTGATCGAGAAGGTGACGTTGAAGTCGGCACCGGTCATCAGCGGCTTCATGCTGTCGACGCTGTTGGCGACGATGACCTTCTTCGGTCCGACCTTGACCGTGCGCGGATTGAGCACGCCGTCGTCCTCGGCGATCCACATGCCGGAGGTGGCCAGCGCCGCGGCGTCGAGCTCGTAGCGGACCAGCATGTTCAGGGTCTTGATGTCGGGCAGCGCGACCGCGATCGGGCCGATGCCGTAGGCGCTGTTCGCCTGAATCCGCTTCCAGCGCGGCGCGATGAACGGGCATTCGTGGAAGCCCGACTCGCGCACGGTGCGCTGCGTCGCGCACTCGACATGGCAGGAGGCGAACGAGAGGTTCTTGGCCAGGCGCTTGTCCTGCCGGTGGTTGAGTCCCGAGCGCGGGTAGATCGCCTGCAGGAACTCGACCAGCTCATCGGGGCGGTCGGCGGCGAGCTTGCGGACCTGCTCGCTGACGGCCTCGGCGCCGTAGTCGTTGACCGCCTGCTCGGCCGAGATCCGGAACGAGCGGTAGAGGGTGTCGGGACGGCCGTCAGCACGCGAGCTGGCGACATAGCACTCGCTCAGCGGGTAGCTGGTGAATACCAGCCCACCGCGCTCGGCGTCCTCGTCGATGAGCATCACGAACCAGCCGGCGCCGACCAGGTCGAGCGCAGCCTCGAAGCTCTCGGCGTCGTAGTTGCTGTTGTGGATGTTCTCCCAGAGCGTCTCGGCGGAGAGGTCCAGCCACTGGCGCTCCTCGTCCGTGTCGTGTCCGACCTCCATGCCGAACCAGCGCGAGTTCGAAGGCGTGACGCCCTGCTTCACGCTCGCGGCCAGCATGCGGTAGCTGTCGGGGCCGGTGCTGTCGGTGAGCAACGCCTGCTGCTGCTGGGCCTGCTCGCCGGTCATCGCCGAGCCCTGCCAGCCGTCCGCCCGGTACGGGTCGACGAACAGCATGCAATCGCGGTAGATGCGCTCGAGGGGCTCACGCTGCGACTTCAGCGAGCCCAGACGGCGGATCAGTGCGGCGGCCTCGGCCATCAGGTGCCGCCCAGGTTGTTCGACTTGCTGACGCCGGAGGCGGCCGAATAGGCCGAGTACGCGGGTCCGTTAACGACGCCGGCTTGGCCCACAGTGAACAGGCTGGAGCTGCGCAGCTTCTTGCGGCGCGCGGAGATTTCGAGGTTGGCCTCGCTCTGCGACTTCGCGTCCGCGGCGGCCTGCTCGGCCACCGGGTCACGCTGGACGACGGCCGGCACCTTCGGGGCCTTGGGCTTGCACACGGGGATCAGGCCTTCGCGCCGGTGCCGGTCTTCGGCGCCGGGCAGACCCAGCCCTGTTCCGGATCGAAACGGGGCTGCTCGATGGCGTGCGGATCGATGGTGCCCTCGACGGTCGCGGACTCGGCCGCCGCGGCGACACCGGTGGGCTCGGCCTGCACTTCGGCCTGATCGTCGACGGTGGCGGCGTTGGCGCCGGGGCGACGGACGGTGGCGGCGTTGGGACGGGACATGGGAGCTCCGAGGGTTGGTGATCGGTTGCGGCCGGAGTGTGTCGGCGGGCCCCGGTCGGTTTCCCGACCGTTTAGCCCGACCAGGCGTAGGGCATGCGGATCGGGACGTCTTCGCGGGCGTGTCCGGTCACCTCGACCCACAGCGCGATCAGGCGCTCGCCGTCGCTGTGCCGCGGCTCGTGATCGTCGGTCTTCCACCCGAGGATGCGGGTCTTCGGCACCTTCAGCCGACGAGCGACCGCTCGATTCCCCAACCCGCTGCGATTGAGGTCGGTCAGCACGCGGAACCAGTCGGTCCGTGGCTCGTTGCTGCGGCGGTAGACGGTGCTCATCCCGCCTGCGCGAACAGCTCCAGCGCGATCGGCTGACCGCGAAGGGGCTCGATGTCGACTTCGACGCGGGCTCCATGCTCGTCGGGTTCGCAGCGGATCAGCTCGATGCGGCGCAGTTGCTTGTCGTCGACCCAGGCGATGCCGTTCAGCGCGTCGCTGAGGACTTTCTCCGCGTTGCCCAGGTCGATGCAGCGCACGTCGTCGTCCCACGTGTCCGGCGCACGCTGTGCGCGCTTCGCCCAGTCCTGCGGCCGCTGCGGATACAGGCGGATCGTCACAGCGACGCGGCCGGTCAGCGGCTCTCGCACGCCCGCCGCGCGCGCCACTTTGCCGACCTCTGCCTTGAACACCTTCGCGTCCTTGGTCACGTAGGTCATCGCGCGGCCGCGGATGGCCGTCGTCGCCCAGTAGCGGTTCGCGCTGATCGGGTACGGCAGGGTCAGGGTGATCATGATTTACCGCCATCGATCACCTGCAGCCCCGGCTTGCTCTGCGGGCCAAAGAGCGCGAAGTGTGTAGGCCTGGTGCGAAACTCACACCGCACGACACCACCGGCCAGCGACTTGCCGATCGGAACGATGAACGCGAATAGCAGCGTTTCCTCAATCTCGCCCTCCATCATCCCGCGCTCCACTTCGTAGCGCAGTTCGTGGAGCAGCCGCTCGATGCGTTCCTTGCGATAGGTTGCGTCGCTCATCGCTTGCTCCTGGTGCCAAACGCGCGCGTGCGCGATGCCGGCGGATGGGTGAGCCCGCCTCGTTCCTGGCCATACCCCCGTGAAGGGGAATGCGAGGCGGGCTCGTTGAACAGGTGGTTGACGCTGGCGTGCTCGGGGCTGCTGCTGGGCAGCGTGATCGGGCCGAGGAAGGCGTCGACTTTTTCGACGCGTGCACCGAGGCGCCAGCGGTCTGACTTCGCATGCCAGCGGATGAGCTGCGGCTTCGAGCCTTCGGAGAGCGTCGTGGTGACGTACAGGCCTGGCTCGGTCGGCGTCGCCGGGGAGAAGGCCCAGTTCACAGGCTCAGCTCCCGGCGCGGCTGTGGCGCGCTGTAGGCGCGATGAGCGTGCGAGATCATCGACCAGGCCGTTGCGGCGGATACGCCCGCGTAGGTCGCGATCTCGTGCGCGTTGCAGCCAGCGACGAGCAGGTTGATCACGTCGTCGTCGGTGAGGTTCGGCCTCGGCTCGGTGGTCATACCCGCACCTCACGCAGCGCGGCTTCCTCGTTGAACTGCTCGCCCAGGACCTTGCGCATGTGCTCGATGCGCTCCTCGCGGGTCTTGGGGATGCCCTGCGGTTTCGGCTCGGGCTGGTGCTCGATCTCAGCGACGGGCTCGTCGAGGAACGCTTCGCCTCGCATGACGTGCTGAGCGGCGAGCTCGTAAGCTGCACGGCGCATCTTCTCCGCTTCCTTCGAGGTCGCGTGCCGATGCGAATAGCCGTCGATGTAGCGCCACACGAGGCGAGCGAACGGCGTGCGCTGAGCATTGAGCTTCGTCAGCAGCTCGCTGTTCACGAGCGAGAACGACGGGATGCCGAAGCACATGGCGCGGAAGCGCGGCGCGCTCGGCGGGAACTCGGCTGCTTCGAACTTCACCGCGTCGATGCCGGCGTTGAGCTGCGCACGAGTCAGCCCAGCGAGGTCTTCGTTCCAAGCGCGACCGGCGATGCCGTCAGGCGAGTCGCCGAACTGCGACGTCCAGGTGTGCCCGAAACGCGACGCCATGTGCGCCCAGATGTACTCAGCTCGGGACATCGCTGAACTCGACGTCGATCGTGTCGGCGTCGGTGCGGGCTCGCTGCTCGACAGCGTGCTGGATGTTCGCTGCGACACGGTCGGCAGCGCTGAGTCGACGAGCTGGCTGATGGGCTTCATGGGGGCTCCCGGTGATGGGCTTGGCGCCTTCGGCGAGCTGCCGGCGGCCGGTGCGGATCAGGTAGGCGGCGGGCTTGCCGCGCATGTCGGGCAGGTCGGCGAGCTCGACGAGGCGCTGGACGTCGCCGCCGGCCTGGACGTAGGCGACGAGGTCGGGGTTCGAGGCGGTGACGGCGATGCCAAGCTTGCGCAGGGCAATGGCGTGCGGCGCGGCCGGGTTCGGTGCGGCTGTGGGCTGGGAGTGCCCCTCGAACTGGCCGTAGTGCTCGATGGGGGGCTCGACCGAGACAGCCGCCGCAGGCGGGTGTGTGGTTAAACCATCAGCTCTTGATAGATCCCTTCCCTTCCCTTCCCTTCCCTTGGATGCCGTTTCCCCGGGGACAGAATCGGGACACGCCCCCTGTGTCCCTGGGGACTCGGCTTCGTTGTCCCTGGGGACAGGTCCGGGGACAGAATCGGGACGCCACTGCTCAGAGCCGGTCGCGTTGAAGTGGTCTTCCCACTGCTCGAAGGTCGGGTATACAGCGGCAAGATCGTTACGCTGCGCGGCTTTCTTGATCCGAGCGCACTCGGTACGCCACCGCTGTTGCAGGCGTTGGGCCCAGGCTTCGAGGGCTTTTTCGGCGACTGTCGGGTGGTAAAGACGGCCGTCGGCGCACAATTCCCAGCCGTAAAGCGCTTCGGCCTTGTGCTTGCGCCATTCTTTGATCGAGCGACCAAAACCGGCGTACTGCGACAACAAACGGTCGTCATCCGGGAGCGAAGCCGCAGGAAGTTGGTGCCAGGCCGCACACCAGAGGAGCACCGCGCACCGGAATCCTTCGCCGCTGGAAGTCGTGGCGAGCTCACTGTCGCGCAGGCGCACGACGTCCAGCGGCATGTACGGGAAGTCGCGCAGGTCGACGTTGCCTGGGACCAGGGGCTGGGTCACGAGGTGGCCTCCTCCCCTAACCGCGCGTCCTGGCGCGGCTCCTGCTGGCGTTGCCGAGCGTCCCGCTCGTTGAGGCGGCGCCGGTGCGCCTCGAGGTGCAGGCGCGCCATATCGGCGCCGGTGCGCTCCTGGGGCGTCAGGACGAAGTCGAGCTCGGGCAGGGTCTCGTAGCGCATCACGCGGCCCTCAGCAGGCCGGCCAAGTGCGAGACCTGGCAGGCGTCACGGCGATCGAGCGCGGCCTGCAGGTCCAGGAACTGGCGCAGGAGGTTGGACCCGGTAGCGGCGCAGAGGACGTCTACCAGCTTTCGCGGGATCGGCCGGCGGCCCGTCTGCAGGCGCGAGATATAGGCCTTCGACTTGCCCGTCACCGCGGCGATGTATTCGAGCTTGTGGTGCCCCGCCCTGATCGATACCGCCAAGGCCTGGGCCTCGGTTTCGATCAGGCGCAACACCCGGGCCGGCGCGTCCTTAGGCGCTGTATTTGCAGCACCAAACGCGAGCGGAAGTGACTTTTGGTTGCCATCGGTTGCCATCTGTTGCCTACCGTTGCCAAAGCGAAATGAGCGAAAAAATGGCCCGACCCCGTAGGAGCCGAGCCCGTGCTTTCAGCCTGTTTTTTGCCGCTCTGCCCCATCGAGCTCGACCAGCTCGTCGGTGCTGAAGATGTCCGGACGGCGCGCGCGCAGTTCCCACTGGCGACCCATCGGGATCGGCTTTTCGTCGGGCCACTTGTCGACGGCCTGGCGCGTGGTGTCGAAGAACCGAGCAAGCTCGGCGTCGGTATCCAGCCCGAGGGCGGACTTCACAGCGGTCTTGGTCATGTCCATGGCTGAGAAGTCCACCATGGTTGACCATGGCTTGTCAACGATAGCTGACGGGCGGTCGTCAACAATGCTTTACATGGAAACCATCGGCCACCGATTGAAGAACCGGCGCAAGGCGGCCGGCCTGACCCAGGGCGAACTCGGCGCCGCAGCGGGCGTCAGCAAGCAGGCGATCTCAGCCATCGAGAGCGGCGCCACCCAAAGCCCTGAGGCCAAGACGGTCGAGCCGATCGCTCGGCGCCTTGGGGTGAGCACCAGGTGGCTTCTGACTGGCCGTGGCGACCCAAACGAGACCGACGCACCATCCGCACAAGACGGAAGCCCGATTTCTCAGTCTCAGCGACTCACGATTCGTAGGGTCATGGACGCCGCCCAGGTCGTCGCTGATTTCAGACGCCGTCGGGGGGCGACGGTCGACCTGACCACCGAGGGCGATGCGGAGCTGTTCATGGCGGTGCTGGAGCAACTCGACCGGATCGAGGGCCAGCCCTCGACCAGCGACCAGATCGAACTCGGCGCGAAGATCGCGGAACTAGCCGCAGCGCGCGAGGCGAGGAATGGACGAGAAGCTAAAGGGCCAGTTGCTGGCCTCCCTGGAAAAACAGTTCGGAGAAAAGCAGCCGGCTAGACAGCCTCGGCTGTCGATCGTGGCGGCCGTGCCGGAGCCGGAACCCGAGCCACCCCCAGCGTTGGATTACATCAATCGACGCATGCACGAACGAATGATTTGGCAGTTGATGTATATGTACGCGGGCTGCGGTTTCCGCGAGATTTACAACGACGCTGTGCGCGGACGCGGGTGCTTGGCAAAACTCGGTGATTACGAGGTCGTCGAGCTGCACGAAAAAATGGATCGAGCGAGAGAGTGCTTGGCCGAAGGGATAAGTCTTCACGAAGCAGGACTGCTCAAGGAGAGTTCGTCATGGAGCGAGAATCCAAGTCGTCCGCCATAGGGGGTTTGATTTTGATTTGGGGCTACCAGTTGGCGTCAATTGCCACGCTGGTGTATTTGATGATTAGCGACTGGCCAAAGATCAATTGGTGGAACTGGGTGATCTTCTTTCCAGTGAACTTGTTTCTATCTGAGATATGGCCAATTTACTGGCTGCTACATTTCCTTTTTAACTGAGGCAGGCACATGGCTTTGCAGCTTCTCTTTCTGATGGCGCTGTCAAATGGCCAGGCAGCCCCTGCACGGGAACTCGATTTGAACGTACTGGCATCGGAATATGGCCAGTACTTCGCCTGTGTCCACGATGCAGCTGCGAAATTCGCCAGTGGCGTCGAATCAACTGCAACAGAAATAGCAACTGCCGCGTTGCACGAGTGCTCTAATCTAGGGAACTCTGCTCGATCGCGCGCACGGCAAAAGGTTATCGAGTTCAACCAGTCAAGCCTCCCGGCGCAAAGGGTTCCACTCAACTGGGTGGATGAGACTTACGAGTTGGTAATTCGCAAAGCCAGGGACGGGGCAGTTGCGGACGTCGTGAAGTTGCGCGCCAAATAGGCCATGGCCACAAAACGCGAGATCTTCGAGGCGATTGTTTTTCTCCCCGCGATGGCGGCCCTCGCCGCCCTCGCCTTCGTGGCGTTTGCCGCGATCATCTACTTCGGCTGGGGCGTCGTGTACGGCTGGCACTGGCTGCTCCGCGGCGTGCTCCACCTCCCCCGCATCGTGGCCCAGGCACTGACCGTGATCCTGTCGGCCTTCACCGTCTACGGCACCTTCTACTACGCCGGCCGGATCAACTGGCCGAGCTGGCGCCGCAAGCCCAAAGCCTGATCCGCCGCTAGTCGGCTGACCGTTCGTCGGCTCAAAGTCCACTTTGGTTGACTGCAGTATGTCCACCATGGTTGACTATAGGCGTCGCCCAAATCCGGGCCACGCGGAGCCAGCCATGAACCGTTACGAAGTGATCGACGTGAGGACGCAGAGCCGGGTCGGCCGCGTGTACACGACGCGGGATGGTGCCAACCGTGCGGCTGACCGTCTCGACCTGGCCTACGGCGCGGTGCGTTACGTCGTGCGGGCGGTGCGGTGATGTCTCCCCGCCTGGACCTCCTCGACCAGCTGCGCCGCCAGCGAGCGGACGCGCTGAGCCTGCGCCGGGATCCGTCGAACGAGTACCGGAGCTTCCTTGGCGCGCACGCGCTGGGCGAGTACCGCCGGCTCCGTGCCCGGGCGATGGCCCCCTCTCCCCTCCCTTCTGACCTCGCGCCGGCGTCGGCGCTGGAGCGCGCTGCATGAGCACTTCCGTTTTCATCCGCGGCGAAGACTACGCGGTGCGTTCGCGCCTGCTGGACGACGACCTCGCGATCTGGATCAACACCAGCGAGGCGACCATCGCGCTCACCCTGACGGTGCCGCAGATCGACCAACTGATCGCGACGGCGCAGGCCGCGCGCGCGCTGATCCTGGCGCAGGCGGTGACGGCATGAACACGCCCGCCTTTCCCATCGTGCCCTCGGTAGACGCCTCCGGACGCATCGGCATCGGTCTCCCGGACTTCGACCCGGGCATGTCCCTCCGCGACTACTTCGCGGGTCATGCGCTGGCGGGCTTCATTGCCTCCCTGCCGCAGGGCGTCGAGCCCTCCGAAGTCCGCACCGGCATGGCCCGGGACTGCTACGCGATCGCCGACGCGATGATCGAAGCGCGAGGTGCCGCATGAGCGCCCCCGCGAGCAAGGTGGATGTGCTGGCGGTGGTGTGGCCGGATCGCCGTAACGTGCCGTCCGAGACGGTGCTGTCCTGGGCGCAAGACGCATACGCCAATAACGAAATCGACCGAGCGCCGGAAGGTGCCGCAGACGCCGCCGCGCTCTTGCATGACGCAGGTTTGATTACCCTCGCCCAGGAGCCCCGCCATGTCTGAGCGAGTGGATGTGCTGGCCGTGCTGCGCCGCGACGTCGAAAGAGCCAGTGTCGATCGCTGGAGAAATCGAGACTGCATCGATTCCTTGGTGCTGATCACCCTCGACGAGCAGGGCAATGCCGCAATCGCCGCCGTGGCCGAGCTTGTCGAGGCGGATCGGGAGTTTGATTCGGCATGGGACGCCCATGGCGACCTGAGCCGGGACGAGTTGGATTCCCAAGACGCAATTGACGCTGCGCTGGCCCGCATTGATCTAGCAGAGAGCCGCCGCGCCGCCGCCCTTGCCCGCTTCGGTACGCCGCCATGACCCGCACCCACGAATCCCGCGCGCGGCAGAGCCGCGGCCTGATCAGCGAAGCCCTGGCCGTCGTCGACGCGCTGAGCGACGCGCGCATCGCCGAACTGGGCCTCCCCTACGGACTCGACGTCGCCGCAGCCCGCAAAGACCTGCGCCAGTACGCGGAGCAGCGCCCTCGCTGCGTCCTGACCGCATTCGCCAAGGAAGCCCGCTCATGAACAACGCCCAAAAGTTGAATGCCGCAATCGCCCACGTCGAGCACTGTTCTGCGGAGCTGCTGCGCGTCGCCTACAACTACGGTCGGCACGACCGCGAGGCCTACGCCGACAGCAACGACGCGAGGTCGCTCTACGAATCGGCGCGGCGCTACTCCGACGCAGTGCGGTCCCTGGCACGTCGCGCGAGGGCCAAGTCATGACCGCCCAGATCGAACCGAACCCCCGCGACGGCGTCGAGCTGTCGCTGCCGATGACCTGGCGGGACTACCTCGCCTACGCATGCGCGTGGCTGCTGATGGCCGGCCTCGGCTTCGCGCTGTGGTTCCCGCACCCGTACGTGCTCGGTCTGCTGGCTGCGCTCGCTGGACTGATCACCGCCCTCGCGTTCGTGCTGAGC
This sequence comes from Lysobacter sp. ESA13C, assembly GCF_019970005.1. Taxonomy (NCBI): domain Bacteria; kingdom Pseudomonadati; phylum Pseudomonadota; class Gammaproteobacteria; order Lysobacterales; family Lysobacteraceae; genus Lysobacter; species Lysobacter sp. ESA13C. Next base: position 94,883 of record NZ_JAHXYK010000010.1, read on the forward strand.
GCTTGCCGCAAGCCCGAACTCTGATCACCCACGAAGGAGCAGCACCCGATGAGCACCCGCATCTACACCGTCACCGACAGCAGCGTCGCCGACTGCGCTCCGCAACTGGTGGAGGCCAGCACGAAGTCGCAAGCGATCGCCGCGGTGGTTCGCCACCGCTATGCCGCGCGGGTTTCGTCGCAGCACGAACTGGTCGAACTGCTCGACAAGGGCGTGAAGGTCATCGACGCCAGCGCCGAGGCCTCGCAGGAATGAGCGCGCGCCTGGCCGAGCAGCAGGCTACCGGCCGCGTCCTGATGGACGTGCCCGAGGCCGAGTACCACCGGCGCGAGCTGGGGGTCGCCTCCGCGACCGTCCTCAAGATGCTGCGCGAGAAGACCCCGGCGCACTACCGCGCCTGGCTCGATGCAGCGGCCGAGGCCGATACGCCGTCGCTGCTGTTCGGCCGGGCGTATCACTGCCGCGTGCTTCAGCCCGAGGTGTACGCCCGAACCTACGCGGTCATGCCGGCATTCGGCGATATGCGCAGCAGCACGAGCCGCGGCCGCCGCGATGCGTGGCTGGATCAGCACCCCGGAATGCTGTTTTTGAGCGCTGACGATTCCGAGCGGATCGAGGCGATGCACGCCGCGCTCAGTCGCCACCCGCTGGCCGCCGGCATCTTTGCCGAGGGGCATGCCGAGGTGACCATGCGCTGGACGGATCCCGAAACCAGCGTCGAGTGCAAGGCGCGTCACGACTGGTTTCGGCCGGCGGAGCTGGTCGCCGACCTCAAGTCCACCGACGACGCCGGCCCAGCCGCTTTCGCCAGGTCCGTGGATCGCTACGGCTACCACCTGCAGCACGCGCACTACATCGAAGGCGCGATCGCATGCGGCGAGGCTGTGCCCAACTTCCTGATCGTCGCCCAGGAAAAGGAACCTCCCTACCTGGTCGCCGTTTACCAGATCGACGCCGCTGCCGAGTTGCGCGGCTACGAGTTGCGCGCCCGTGGACTGCAGACCCTGCGGCACTGCCTCGATACCGACACCTGGCCCGGCCACGCGCCGGGCATCACCGAACTCTCTCTGCCCGCGTGGGCGCTGAAGGACTGACCATGAACGCTGTCGTTGCCCACACCCCGACCACCACCGAAACCGCGCGCGCGATGACCGCCGGCGAGACCGCCTTCGTGCTGGCGCAGCGCAAGGCTCAGGCCTACTCGAAGTCGACGCTGGTCCCGAAGGACTACCAGAACAACGTTCCCAACGTGCTCATCGCGATGGAAGTCGCGAACCGCATCGGCGCGAACGACCTGATGGTCATGCAGAACCTCTACATCGTGCACGGCCGCCCGTCCTGGTCGGCTTCCTTTCTGATCGCCACGGTCAACGCCTGCAAGCGCTTCACCCCGCTGCGGTTCGAGACGCGCGGCGGCGACGACGCCACGAAGGATAGCTATGCCGTTCGCGCCTACGCCAAGGACGCGAAGACCGGCGAGGAATGCATCGGCTCCTGGATCACCTGGGCGATGGTCAAGGCCGAGGGCTGGCACGGCAAGGCCGGCAGCAAGTGGAAGACGATGCCGGAGCAGATGTTCATGTACCGCGCCGCGACCTTCTGGGCTCGCGTTTACGCGCCGGAGGTCTCCATGGGCATCCACACCGCGGACGAGGTCGAGGACATCGTCGGCCACGTGCAGACCGTCGGCGCCGAAGTGCTGCCCCGAACCGATCACAGCAACCTGCGCCAGCTCGAAGCCCAGCTCACCGGCAAGGTGATCGAGGCTGAGCCGGGCACCAGCGACGACGACCTGCCCGAGCTGTCGGCCGAAGGCGTGCGCGCCGCGATGAACGATGCCGAAACCGTCGACCAGCTCAACGACGCCTTCGATCTGGTCCGCGAGCTGCCGACCGAGGAGCACGCCGACCTCGTCGCCCACTACGAGCAGCGCCGCGACGCTCTGGAACTCGACCAGCAGTAACCAGTTCCCCCCTCGTTGCCCGGCGCCGCCGCCGGAACCGTGAACCGCGCAGCGCGCCGGGCACCGAGCCTTTTCGCTTCACCCCGAGGAGCAATCCCGATGTTCAATTCCCACAAGCAGCCCGCGACCTGCGTCCACTACAACGCCACCGCCGAGAAGCGCGGCAAGAATGACTTCGTCCCGGCCGGCGATCTGAAGCTGAAGATGATCGTGCCGAACACCGTCCTCGACGAGTTCGGCCCGGACTACCGCACCTTCCTCTACAGCAAGGCCAACGCGCGGGCGGTGACCCGCGACAAGGACGCGCCGGACCAGGCCGAATTGATCCCGGCGCCGGAAGACGGGCTGACCGCTCTCGCGCACCCGATGCTCGAACCGCTGCGCCTGCGCGAGAAGTTCACCGGCTATTACCTCTCGATCGCGACCGAGCTCGGGCTGTCGGAGCCGCTGATCTTCGACGACGTGACGCTGTCCGGCTTCGTGTTCAAGGCGCTCGACGGCGGTTCGCTGGAACTGACTTTCCATGCCCGCGTGCTGGAAATGTCGCCCGAGGACTCCGGCTCGATGCACTTCCTCAGTCGTCAATCGGTGCTGCTGACCCTGGAACCGCCGGGCGCCGCTCCGCAGCAGGCCGACATCGAAGACCCCGACCAGGCCGGCGGCGACACCCTCGACCACCAGGACGCCGCGGCCGCGGCCTGATTCGCGCCGCCTGCGCGGCCGGTAGTTCCCCACGGTGGCCGGCGGCGATGCCGCCCTCTCGACCTCCCTCCAGCGGATGCCGTCGGCCACCACCTAGACCAAGCCCCAGGAGGGCGCCCCATGTCGAACGAACCCACCACCGGCATCGCGATCATTTATGAGCGCGAAAGCGGCGAGCAGTACCGCGGCCCGCTGTGCAAGACCTTCGCTTGCGCACTGCAGACCATCGTCCCCATCGAAGGCGACCGAGTGCTCGGCTACGGCGTGTTCGACGTCGACCCGGGTAGCGCGAACCACTTCATCACCAGGCACCAGGGCCTGGCCCGCGGAGAACTGACCGCCGGCGACTTGACCGACGCCGCGGCGAAGAACTACCGCGACGGCCGTGCCGCCGCGCTCCCCGCCGGTCATGCCGCGGTGCGCGTGTCGACGCTCCAGTGGTGGCGCGAGCTGGCGACGCTCAACCCCGCCGATCTGATCCCGCGCATCGACGCGATGATCGCCGCGGCCCAGGCCGCTTGATGAGCTGCGGGCGCCGCCGGCACCAACCGCGCGCCCGCCGCCTCGATAACTCAGGTGGAAACCATGGCTAACAACACAAACAACAGCATGGCGGCGCTCGCCGCTTCGCCTGACGCCCGGGACGCTGAAATCAGCATGCTGCGGGACGCGCTCGACCACATTGCGCGCACCGCTCACCAAAGCCGCTCGCAGACCGTCCGCATCCGTTGGATCGAGGCGCGCGCGAATGGTGCGCTCGAAGGCAAGCCTTACATCCGCGGCCAGTTCCGCGAGATTGGCGAGCCGCGCAACGGCATCGCGCAGTTCGAGAAGATGGCCGCCGAGATCGAGCGCATGAAGGCCTCGCAACCGGGCTTGCCCGAGGTCTTGAGCTGGGCGGTCGGCCGCTGGAATGCCCAAGTTGCGAACCGCCCCCTGCAGAACGTGCACCGCCGCACCCTCGACGGCGTGTGGCGCCAGGTCATGAGGCACTGCGGCGCCGATGACGTCGTGCTGTGCGGCCCGCGTCACGATGACTTGGTCGCTGACGAGCGCGTCGCCGAAGGGGTGGAGGGCCGCAACGATGGCTGATGGCTCGCACTCCCTCGCTTTACCGTTCGACCGCGAACTCGTCGTGGATCTGTTCGCCGGCGGCGGCGGCGCCTCGCTCGGCATCGGACGCGCGTATCGCGAGCCTGATGTCGCTGTGAATCACAATCCGGTCGCGATCGCTGTTCACCGCGCGAACCACCCGAAGACCGAGCATTTCACCTGCGACGTTTTCGAGATTGACCCGCTGCACGCAACCCGCGGCCGACCCGTCGGTGTGTTGTGGGCATCGCCGGATTGCCGCCACCACTCCAAAGCGAAGGGCGGCAAGCCGCGATCGAAGAAGATCCGCGGCCTGGCCTGGGTCGTGGTCAAGTGGGCCGCGATCTGCAAACCACGCCTGATCCACCTTGAAAACGTCGAAGAATTCGCCGATTGGGGGCCGTTACTCAAGGACGGCAGCCCCTGCAAGGTCCGCAAGGGCTCCACATTCCGCAAATGGGTTCGAGACCTAGAAAAGCTCGGCTACCGCGTCGAGTGGCGCGAACGCGTCGCGGCCGATGCCGGCGCACCGACCATCCGTAAGCGGCTTTACATCATCGCCCGCCGCGATGGGCGTCCTATCGTCTGGCCAGCGGCCACATACGGGAAGCCTGACTCCGTCGGCGTGCGCGCCGGAAAGCTGAAGCCCTGGCGGACTGCCGCCGAGTGCATCGATTTCGGTCTGCCCGCGTGCTCAATCTTCGCGGACCCGACGGAAGCGAAGGCGTTCAAATGCGCTCACCGCCTCAAGCAATCGCCGAAGCGGCCGCTGAAGTCGAACACAATGCGCCGAATCGCAAAAGGACTGTGGCGGCATGTGTTCAGCGCGCCCGAGCCGTTTATTGTCCCGATCCAGCACTACGGCCGCGGCGATCGCTCTTACCCGGTCAGCGAGTCTTCGCGCACGGTGACGGCGTATCCCATGGGCGGCGCGTTCGCACTGGCGGCCCCGGTAGTCGCGAGTCTTCGCGGCACCAGCGACGCCCATCTGAGCGCCGGAAGCGCGGCCGCGCCGGCGACGACGATCATGGCCCAAGGAACGCATCATGCTCTCGGTGCTGCGACGCTGGTCAACTTGGCGCACGGTGAGGGCAGGCCCGGCGCCGCGCAGCGCTGGGGCGACGGCACGATCGCGCCGCGGGGACCGATGAACACCGCAACGGGAAGCGGCGGCCAGGCGATCGCAGTCGCCCACGTCGCTAAATTCAGGGGCACTAGTGCCGGGACGCCCGGCAACGCTCCACTGCCGACGATCACCGCCGGCGGCGACATGGCACGCCCGGCCGGCGCCGCGCACGCGCTCGGCGTTGTCTCCGCGCACCTGACCGCATTCGGGCAGAACGCCGTCGGCGGCGCGCTCGACGACCCCGCGCAGACCGCACTCGCTGGCGCCGTGCGTTACGGCCTTGTGGCGGCGCACGTCACGCCGCTGACGCACCAGGGCGAACGAACTGGGCACGACGGCAACGAGCCGTTCCGCGCCGTCACTGGCGCGCACCGCGGCGAGCAAGCGCTCGTTTCCGCATTCCTGGAACAGGCGAACGGCGGGTATTACGACGGCGATGGCCGCGAGCTGCGCGCGCCGGCTTCCACCGTCTGCGCCTCGGGCAGCCATCAGCAACTCGTCGCGGCGTATTTCGTCAAGTTCTACAGCCAGGGCGGCCAGTGGCAAGACGCATCCGACCCGATGCACACGGTCCCGACGAAGGATCGCCTAGGCCTCGTCCAGGTCGTGCAGGTCTCGGCCGACGTGCTGCCGCCGGAACTCCGAGCGCGCGCAAGACAGGTCGCCGCCTTCCTGCACGAATATTTGCCCGAGCACTTCCCGCAGCCGGCCGATCTTGTGCTGCTCGGCGACTACGTCATGGTCGACGTGACGCTGCGAATGCTGATCCCGCGCGAACTGGCGCGCGCGCAGGGCTTCCCGGACGACTACATCATCGAGCGCGGCTTGTTCGAGGACGAAACGACCGGCGCGCTGTACTGGAAAGCGATCACCAAAACAGACCAGGTCAAGCTCATCGGGAACAGCGTTTGTCCCGCCGAAGCCGAAGCGTTGATCGCCGCCAACGCTGCCGATCTGATCCGCTTCTACGCGCGGGAGGCGAAAGCCGCATGAAAGAGCGCCCGATACCTTTCCTACCGGCGATGGTGCGCGCCGTGCTCGACGGCACGAAGACGCAGACTCGGCGCTTGGTGAAGCCACAACCCAAGGGGGCCGTCTTTTTCGACGGGCAGTGGCTAGATCACGGCCATGGTGAAGCCGGCGACACCGCGCTGCATTGCCCCTACGGTGTGGCCGGCGACCGACTGTGGGTGCGCGAGCCCTGGCGTGTCGGCAAGCCGCACGATAAGAAACCGCCGCGCGATCTCTGGCCGCGCGCCGATGGACGGGGCATCACCGTGCTGTACGAGGCCGGCGGCTGGCGCGACATGGGCGGCCGCCAAACCTACCCGGACGACCTGGCCATGCCGCCGTTCGCGGGTAAATACCGCCCTTCGATGTTCATGCTGCGCGCGTTCTCGCGCATCACGCTGGAGGTCACCGGCGTGCGCGTCGAGCGGCTGCAGGACATCAGCGCTGAGGACTGCATCGCCGAAGGTATCGAGTGCTTCGCCACCGTCGGGGGCAACGCCTGGCGGGACTACAGCGGCGGCAGCGGCTTCAGCGTCCGCGACCAGCACAGCACCAGGAGCAGCTTCAGGTCCCTGTGGACCAGCACCGGCGGCGAATGGGACGCGAACTCCTGGGTGTGGGTCGTCGAGTTCAAGCGGGTGGACTCATGATCCCGAAGCCCTTACAGCACCTCGTCGCCGAGGCGGTGAATCTGGCCGGCGGCAACTACTGCGATGCCGCCCACGACTGGGATACCGATGGCGGCCGCCGGTGCCCCCACGATGCGGATGCGTGCAGCCAGGCCGTTTACCGCTGCACCCGCTGCGGTGAGTACGACTACGGCGATCCCGGCGGCCCTGGTCACAACGACTGCCGCAACGGCCAGTGCAGCCGAGAGGCCGAGGAACGGTGCCGTCGGTTGCGGCCTTGGCGCGCGCGTCAGGCTGCGCGGCGACAAAGGCGGTCCACATGAAGACCCGGCACACCACGGACCGGCGCGAGCCGGCAAAGGGCCGGCGCTTCGCCTGGTCGCGGTTGCCTGACCCTGACCGCGGCCGCACGCATTGGCGCCTGTTCCGCCGCTCCGAGACCACGCGCCGCATCATCCCGGCCATCGTCGAGGCCAAGCACACCGACAGCCGTAGCCAGATCGCCGAGGGCCTGCGGCGCGCGCGATGGGAACTCCGCAACGACGTCGACGCGATCGACCTCCTCAACCTGGGCGTAACCCCATGAAATTGATCGCCCCGAAGGACTGGGCCGAGCGGTATTTCGATGACGCAAGCCAGCCGTCAGAAGCCACGCTGCGGCGCTGGCTCGCGACCGGGCAGGTTCCCGGCCGCAAGGTCGGCGGGACTTGGTACGTCGACGAACACGCCTGGCTAGCGGACGGCGACGCCCTCGTCGAGCGGGTACTGCAGGGGGTAGCCTGACATGATGGGACGCGCCAGATCCAAGAGCCGGGCCGGCTGGCCGGACAACCTCTACCCGAACCGGGACGGGTTCAAGTACCGGCACCCGGTGACGAAGAAAGAGACCTGGATGGGGAAGGACAAGGCCAAGGCCTTCGCCGCCGCGCGGAAGCTCAACGCCCTGTTAGTCCAGGGGGCCGACCTGGCCGCGCGGGTCTTGGATCCAGGGAAGACGGTTGCCGACGCGATCGTCGTGTTCAAGACCGACGATATGCCGGCCCGGAACTGGGCGCCGAAGACCGCTGAGAACTACAACAGCGTCATCAACCGGATCAAGAACGGCTTCGGCGATCGCGACCTCGCGACGCTGACCGTGCAGGACTGCGCGAGCTTCATTCGGACGGTGACCGAGTCAACGCGATCGCGGCAACAGTTCCGGCTCGTACTGGGCTGGATTTTGACCTGCGGTGTCGAGGAGGGTTGGCTCGAGAACAACCCGGCATTGGTAACGCGCCGCTACGACCACAAGCGCCAGCGCCAGCGACTCACGTACGAGCTTTACACCAAGGTCTGGAATGTCGCGCCGGCATGGCTGCAAGTCGCGATGGACTTGTCGCTGCTTACCCTTCTGCGCCGCGAGGATGTGTCATACGCCAAGTTCGCCGAGTACCGCGACGGCTTCCTGTGGATCGTGCCCGGCAAGACTGAAGGCTCGACCGGCGTGCGACTGAAAATCCGCCTCGGCAAATCCGGCGATGAGCTGGTGGCGCGCGCACGCGACAACGTGCTGTCGCCATTCATCGTGCACAAGCTGCCGGAACGCACGACGGCTAAGCAGAAGCGCGCCGAGGGGCGCGAGCACCACACCCAGCTTATGCCCGATCAAATCACGCGCGGGTTCCAGGAAGCGCGCGACATGGTCGGCGTCAAGGGCAAGCACGCGCCGAGCTTCCACGAAATTCGCAGCCTCGGCGCGGCGCTGCTGCGCCAGCAACGCGGCTGGAGCGAGGAGCAAGTGCAGGCACTGCTTGCCCACTCAGACGTGGACATGACGCGTGTCTATCTCGAAGACCACGAACAACCGTGGACCGAGGTCGACGTCGGTCTCGTGCTCGAACGTTAGGGTGGGGATAGGGTGGAAATAGGGTGGAGGCGAAATTCACTCACACCCAAACTGCTGAATCGCAACGATAAATGGTCGGGACGGCCGGATTTGAACCGACGACCCTCTGCCCCCCAGGCAGATGCGCTACCAGGCTGCGCTACGCCCCGACGTGTTGCTAGATCTTTTCCCGCGAAATCCGTTCTCGCGAAATCCGCTCTTGCGAACGGGCGGCAAGTATAGCCGTTGCCGCCGGCAATGGGGAATCGGGAGTGGAGAATCGATGGACTGCGGTGCCGCGTCCGATCCCCCACTCCCGATGCCCGAATCCCGGCGGCCCTTCAGCGGCGCAGCAGTTGCAGGACTTCTTCCAGCTCCATACGCACTTGCTTGACGATCTGCGAGCTCAGCGCCGATTCGTCCTTCGCCGAGTCGCCTTCCAGGCGCAGGCGCGCGCCGCCGATCGTATAGCCCTGCTCGTACAGCAGGCCGCGGATCTGGCGCACCATCAGCACCTCGTGGCGCTGGTAGTAGCGGCGGTTGCCGCGGCGCTTGACCGGATTGAGCGTGGGAAACTCGGTCTCCCAGTAACGCAGCACGTGCGGCTTGACGTCGCACAGCTCGCTGACTTCGCCGATGGTGAAGTAGCGCTTCGCCGGGATCGGCGGAAGTTCTCGGTTACTGCCCGGGTCAAGCATGCTCGCCTCCGCTGTACGCTTCGACGCGTTCCTTCAGTTTCTGGCCCGGACGGAAGGTCACCACCGTACGCGCCGAAATCGGGATCTCCTCGCCGGTCTTCGGGTTGCGACCGGGCCGCTGGTTCTTGCGGCGCAGATCGAAATTGCCGAAGCCCGACAGCTTGACCTGCCGTCCCTGCTCCAGAGCCTCGCGCAACGCATCGAAGAATGCGTCGACGAACTCCTTGGCCTCGCGCTTGTTCAGCCCGACTTCGTCGAACAACCGCTCCGCCATTTCCGCTTTCGTTAGTGCCATTTTGTCCTCTGCGCGACGCCCGGGCTGGGACCGGGGCCGCAATCGCCACACGCCTCGCGAGTACTCACGTGCGCAACCGGGCGCCGTGTTCGCGTTCCACCGCTGCCGTCACTTCGGCCACGACCGCGTCCACATCCCGATCGGTCAGGGTGCGCGATTCATCCTGCAGAATCAAGCCCATAGCGAGACTCTTGAATCCGGTTTCCACGCCCTTGCCCTGGTAGCGGTCGAACAGGACCAGCTCGCGCAGGCTGGGGCCGGCGGCCGCCTGAACGGTGGCCTGGATGGCCGACCACGCAACCGATTCGGCGACGATGAAGGCCCGATCGCGGCGCACCGAAGGGTACTTGGACAACGCCGCGGCCCTGGGGATGGCGCGCTCGACCAGCGGCGCCAGGTCCAGCTCGAACGCGACCACGTCCTGGTCGAGGTCCAGCGCCTTGAGCAGACGCGGATGCAGCTGGCCGATCCAGCCCAGGCGGCGCTCGACGCCGCCCTCGACCCGGTAGACATCGGCCGAGCGGCCCGGATGGGCCCAGGCCTGTTGCGACGGACGGTAGTCCAGGCGCGCACCGGCGGCGGCGGCCAGGCTGTCGAGGTCGCCGCGCAGGTCGTGGAAACCGACCGGACGCGCGGAGGCACCCCATTGCTCAGCCTGGACGTCGCCGCAGACCGCCGCGGCGATGCGCTGGGTCTCGAGCGGCGCGGCCGCAGGGTTGGCGCGGAACACGTTGCCGAGCTCGAACAGGCGCACGCGCGCCTGCTGGCGCGAGGCGTTGCGGGCCAGGGCCGCGACCAGCCCCGGCAGCAGCAGGGTGCGCATCACGCCGAGTTCGGCGCTGAGCGGGTTGGCCAGCGGCACCGCGCCCTCGCCGGCCTGCCACAGCGCCAGCCAGGCGGCGTCGACGAAGGCGTAGTTGACCGCTTCCAGATACTCGCGCGCAGCCAACTGGCGGCGCACGGTCGCGGCATCGACGCGGGTCTCGCTCGGAGCGACCAGGCGCGCGGAACCGGCCGGCAAGGTGGTCGGGATCCGGTCGTAACCGTGGATGCGGGCGATTTCCTCGATCAGGTCTTCCTCGATCGCGATATCGAAACGTCGGCTCGGCGGTGTCACCCGCCAGCCGTCGTCGCTGGCTTCGACGGTCAGGCCGAGCGCACCGAGGATGCGCTCGACTTCGGCGTCGGCGACGGTCAGGCCGAGCACACGCGCCAGGCGCGCGCGTCGCAGCCTGACCGGTTGCGGATGCGGCAGATGCTCCGGCAACGCCGACTCGCTCAGCGGCCCCGGGGTGCCTCCGGCGATGTCGAGGATCAGACGGGTCGCGTACTCGATGGCGATGCGCGGCAACTCGGGATCGACGCCGCGCTCGAAACGGTGGCCGGCATCGGTGTGCAGGCCGAGCTTGCGGCCGCGGCCGATGATCGCGGCCGGGGCGAAATGCGCGGCCTCCAGGAACACGTTGCGGGTCGCATCGGTGACCCGGCTGTCGAAGCCGCCCATGATGCCGCCGAGGGCGATCACGCGCTGCGCGTCGCCGCTGCCGTCGGTGATCGCCAGGAACGACTCGTCGAGGCTCACGGTCTGGCCGTTGAGCAACTGGGTGGTCTCGCCGGCGCGCGCATGGCGCACGCCGACCGGCCCCTGCAGGGTGTCGCGGTCGAAGGCGTGCATGGGCTGGCCGATTTCGAGCATCACGTACTGGGTGACGTCGACCAGCAGCGAGACCGGACGCACGCCGCTGCGGCGCAGGCGCTCGGCCATCCACACCGGGGTCGGCGTGGTCGCGTCGAGGCCTTCGATCACGCGGCCGCAATAGCGCGGCACGTCGGCGCCGGCGTCGAGCTCGACCTGCAGGCTCGCGGCGATGGCGGGCTCGATCGGCGCGATCTCCAGCAGGCTCACCGCACTGCTGGTGGCCGCGGCGACGTCGTAAGCGATGCCGCGCACGCTGAAGCAGTCGGCGCGGTTCGGGGTCAGCTTGATCTCGATGCTGGCATCGGGCAGCGCGAGGTAATGCGCCAGCGGCGTGCCGACCGGGGCGTCGGACGGCAGTTCGAGCAGGCCCGAAGCATCCGGGTCGACACCGAGCTCCTTGGCCGAACACAACATGCCGAAGGACTCGACGCCGCGCAGCTTGGCCGCTTTGATCGCCAGGCCGCCGGGCAGCGAGGCGCCCACCGTGGCCAAGGGCGCGATCAGGCCGGCGCGCGCATTGGGCGCGCCGCAGACGATCTGCACGGTGCCGTGGCCGGTATCGACCTGGCAGACCTGCAGGCGGTCGGCTTCGGGATGCTTCTCGGCGCTGACGATGCGGGCGACGACCACGCCGTCCAGCGATTCGCCCAGGGCGACGACTTCTTCGACTTCGAGGCCGATCGCGGTCAACGTCGCAGCGAGCTGCTCACGCGTGGCGGTGGTCGGCACATGCTGGCGCAGCCAGTTTTCGGAGAATTTCATGGGAGGCCGGGATTTGAGATTGGGGATTCGAGATTCGGAAAATCAGGAGCTGGGGCTCGGGCGGGAGGGATCGGCTTTTCGAATCCCAAATCCCCAATCCCGAATCCCGGTTTCTCAAGCAAACTGCTTGAGAAACCTGACATCGTTCTCGAAGAAACTGCGCAGGTCGTCGACGCCGTAGCGCAGCATGGTCAGGCGCTCCACGCCCATGCCGAAGGCATAGCCGGTGTAGCGCTCCGGGTCGATGCCGACATTGCGCAGCACGTTCGGATGGACCATGCCGCAGCCCAGCACTTCCAGCCAGCGGGTGCTGCCGTCGGGCTGCTGCCAGGCGATGTCGACTTCGGCCGAGGGCTCGGTGAAGGGGAAATAGCTCGGGCGGAAGCGCATCTCGAAATCGCGCTCGAAAAACGCGCGCACGAATTCGGCCAGGGTGCCCTTGAGGTCGGCGAAGCTGGAGTGCTCGTCGATCAACAGGCCTTCGCACTGGTGGAACATCGGCGTGTGGGTCTGGTCGCTGTCGCTGCGATACACCTTGCCGAGCGCGATCATGCGCAGCGGCGGTTTGTTCTGCAGCATGTAGCGCACCTGCATGCCCGAGGTATGGGTGCGCAACAGGCGCGCGACGCCGGCCTCGTCGGGTGCGAAATAGAAGGTGTCGTGCATCGCCCGCGCGGGATGGTGCGGCGGGAAATTCAGCGCTTCGAAGTTGTGCCAGTCGTCCTCGATCTCGGGGCCGTCGGCGAGCTCGAAGCCCAGGCGGCCGAAGATGTCCGCCATGCGCTCCATGGTGCGGCTGACCGGGTGCAGGCCGCCGCGCGCGGCGTCGACGCCGGGCAGGGTCACGTCGATGGTTTCCGACGCCAGCCGCGCATCCAGCGCGGCATCGTCGAGCGCGATCTTGCGCTCGCCTAACGCGGCGGTCAGCGCGTCGCGCGCCTTGTTGATCGCTTCGCCGGCAGCCTTGCGTTCTTCGGCCGGCAGGGTGCCGAGCTGCTTGAGCTGGGCGGTGACGCTGCCGGACTTGCCGAGCAGCGAAACGCGCAGCGCTTCGATCGCATCGGAAGACGCCGCCGCGGCGATCTCGTCCAGCGCCTGTCGGGTCAGTGCTTCGATTCCACTCATCGCCTTTCCAATCTCTTAGCGCCCGACGCGGATGTCGCCGGGCATCGTCCTCGGACCGTCGCTGCGGCGAACAACCGGACCCCGCTGGCGGTGGCGCTGTCGGGAACCGAAGCGCGGCGACCGCAAGAACGGATGGATTCGGCTTTGACCGAGCGACGAGCGGTACTGCAGCCTGCCGTTGCCGCGAACAAACCGCGGCAGCGGCCGGATCGAACGACCCCGCCGGAAACCCGCCGCGGAATCCGACGATGGATCCGAAAGCAGGGCCTGGGAACGGGGCCCAGAAACGACAATGGGGAAGGACTTGCGCCCTTCCCCATGCCTTAACCTTGTGCCCACGCCGCGAACCTCGTGCATCGGCACTCGGCTCGGACGGGGAATGAAGCAGGTTACGCCGCGAGCGCGCTCTTCGCCTTTTCGGCCAGCGCCGCAAAACCCTTCGCGTCGTGCACGGCGATGTCCGCCAGCACCTTACGGTCGAGGGTGATGCCGGCCTTCAGCATGCCGTTGATGAAACGGCTGTAGCTCAAGCCGTTGATGCGGGCCGCCGCATTGATGCGGGTGATCCACAGCGAACGGAAATTGCGCTTCTTCTGCTTACGACCGATGTAGGCGTACTGCAGAGCCTTCGTAACCGCCTGCTTGGCGACGCGGAAGACCTTGCGGCGGGCGTTGTAGTAGCCCTTGGCCTGCTTCAGGATTTTCTTGTGACGGGCTCGTGCCGTTACACCACGCTTAACTCGTGCCATTTTCTATTCTCCTCACAAATACGGAAGCATGCGGTCCAGACGGCCAGCGTCCTCGGCACGAACGTGGTTCGTCTGCCGCAGGTTGCGCTTACGCTTGGTCGCTTTCTTGGTGAGGATGTGGCTCTTGTTGGCGTGGCCGCACTTGTACTTGCCGGAAGCGGTCTTCCGGAAGCGCTTGGCTGCCGCCCGATTGGTCTTGATCTTGGGCATTGCGATGTCCTTTCGGAGGTTTATGTCACTGGCCTGGGCGGTGGCACCGATGCGCGCAATGCGCTGGCCACTCTTTCCGTCCTGCCCTTGCCGGCTTGTAAGTCGTTGATCTGAAACGAATCTACGACAGGTCCGTGATGCTGCATACAACAACCCCGGCGAACCGGGCCGCATAGTATGCGCGAGGCCGGAAGCTTACGCAAATCAGCGGCTTACGAGGCTTGGTTCGCGGCCGCGCCGGCAGGCCGGCGATGCCTGGCCACAGGGCCGGGACGGGGCCCGACCAGAGCCGAATGCGCGAAACCTCCGCGCCGGCCCGCGGCCCGATCTTCGATGCGGCCGTCGATGCAGGCCGTCGTGCGGCGAGCGCCGCAGCCGCTGTGCGGGGGCGATCGACACGGTTCGCAGCGCCGGTTCGCGGCGCTACGAAGAAGGGCCGCTTTCGCGGCCCTGTGCAGGCTTACTGCTTTTTCTTCGGCGCGATCATCATGACCATCTGCCGCCCTTCCAGTCGCGGACGCGACTCGACGACGATGTCCTCGCCCAGGTCGGCCTCGATCCGGGCCGCCATCTCGCGACCGAGTTCCTGATGGCTCATCTCGCGGCCACGGAAACGGATGTTGACCTTGACCTTGTCGCCCTCTTCCAGAAAACGGCGCATGTTGCGCAGCTTGATCTGGTAGTCGCCTTCGTCGGTCACCGGACGGAACTTGAGTTCCTTGATTTCGACCTGCTTCTGCTTCTTTTTGGCCGCATTGGCCTTCTTCTGCAGTTCGAACTTGTACTTGCCGAAGTCCATGATGCGGCAGACCGGCGGATCGGCATTCGGCTGAATCTCGACAAGATCCAGCGCCTCGTCCTCGGCCATGCGCAAGGCTTCGTCGCGCGTAAGCACGCCGATCATTTCGCCATCGCTGCCGATCACGCGTACGCGCGGTACGCGGATCTCGTTGTTCTTACGATTCGGCTTCTCGGGGGTACTGATTGTTGCAATCTCCAAAGTGGATACGCTGTTTGCGCATCGGGCCGTCCCGGGCTCGGACCGGGACGGGATCTGTACGAGCTGCGCGCGGTTAGCCGACGTTCTCGCCGTTCAAACGCGAAGCGAACTCGGCGACGGTCATCGTCCCCAGGTCCTCCCCACCCCGCGTACGCACCGCAATCATGCCATTGTCCTTCTCGCGGTCGCCGGCCACAAGCAGGTACGGCACGCGCTGCAGCGTGTGCTCGCGAATCTTATAGCCGATCTTTTCGTTCCGCAAATCGGACTGGACCCGGAACCCTTGATTTGCAAGGAGTTTCCGGACTTCGTCCACATAATCGGCCTGGGCGTCGGTGATGTTCATCACGGTGGCCTGAACCGGGGCCAGCCAGGCCGGGAACTGGCCGGCGTGGTGCTCGATCAGGATGCCGATGAAACGCTCCATCGAACCGACGATGGCCCGGTGCAGCATGACCGGGGTGCGGCGCTGGCTGTTCTCGTCGACGTATTCCGCGCCCAGCCGGCCCGGCATCATGAAGTCGACCTGCATCGTGCCCAGCTGCCAGGTCCGGCCGATCGCGTCCTTGAGGTGATACTCGATCTTGGGGCCGTAGAAGGCGCCCTCGCCCGGCAGTTCCTGCCATTCGACCCCGCAGGCGCCCAGGGCGCTGCGCAGGGCCGCCTCGGCCTTGTCCCAGGTGGCGTCGTCGCCCAGGCGCGAGTCCGGGCGCAGGGCGATCTTGATCTGGATGTCCTCGAAGCCGAAATCGCCGTACACCGCCAGGGCCTGGCGGTGGAACGCGGTGACCTCGGACTCGATCTGGTCTTCCAGGCAGAACACGTGGCCGTCGTCCTGGGTGAAGCCGCGCACGCGCAGGATGCCGTGCAGCGCGCCGGAGGGCTCGTTGCGATGGCAGGAGCCGAACTCGCCGTAGCGGATCGGCAGGTCGCGGTAGCTGTGCAGGCCCTGGTTGAACACCTGGACGTGGCCCGGGCAGTTCATCGGCTTGACCGCGTAGGTGCGCTTCTCCGACTCGGTGAAGAACATGTTCTCCTTGTAGTTGTCCCAGTGGCCGGACTTCTGCCACAGCGACACGTCGAGGATCTGCGGGCAACGCACTTCGCCGTAGCCGCTGTCGCGGTAGACGCGGCGCATGTACTGCTCGACGACCTGCCAGATCGACCAGCCCTTCGGGTGCCAGAACACCAGGCCCGGCGCCTCTTCCTGCAGGTGGAACAGGTCCTGCTGCTTGCCGATGCGGCGGTGGTCGCGCTTTTCGGCTTCCTCGATGCGCTGGATATACGCCGCCAGCTGCTTCTTGTCGGCCCAGGCGGTGCCGTAGACGCGCTGCAGCTGCTCGTTCTTGGAGTCGCCGCGCCAGTACGCGCCGGAGATGCGGGTGAGCTTGAAGGCCTTGAGGAAACGCGTGTTCGGCACGTGCGGGCCGCGGCACATGTCGACGTATTCCTCGTGGTAGTACAGGCCCATCGCCTGCTCGTCGGGCATGTCCTCGACCAGCCGCAGCTTGTAGTCCTCGCCGCGCGACTGGAACACCGAGATGACCTCCTCGCGCGGCGTGACCTTCTTGATCACGTCGTAGTCCTTGTCGATCAGCTGGACCATGCGCTGCTCGATCGCGGCCAGGTCCTCGGGCGTGAACGGGCGCTCGTACCAGATGTCGTAATAGAAGCCTTCGTCGATGACCGGGCCGATCACCATCTTGGCGGTCGGGTACAACTGCTTGACCGCGTGCCCGACCAGGTGGGCGCAGGAATGGCGGATGATCTCGACGCCTTCGGGGTCCTTGGGGGTGATGATGCGCAGCTTGGCGTCGTGATCGATGCGGTCGCTGGCGTCGACCAACTTGCCGTCGACCTCGCCGGCCACGGTGGCCTTGGCCAGGCCGGCGCCGATCGAGGCGGCGACGTCCATGACGGACACGGGATGTTCGAATTCGCGGCGGCTGCCGTCGGGGAGCGTAATGGCGATCATGGCGGGGTCTTCGTAGGCTCGAGCGTTGGTGAGTGACCGCCCCGGCCGGCAGCGCCCCTTGCGAGGGCGGATCTGCGGCGGCGGCAGCGACCCGGAATCGGGAGTCGGTGCGAAACAAACAGCGGGGAGCGGCGAAACCGGTCGAATCGCCCGACGGGCAAACCCGGCTCGGGCAGCGCCGGCGAAAACGCCGATGGAGACGCCGACAAGCCGGCGGCAAGAAAAAAGCGCCACGAAGGCGCCTGCATCTGCGGGGCCTCGGGCGATTCAGCGATGGGCGCGGGTAGTGTCCATGTCGCACGCTAGGCCGGCGGTTCGCGCGGGCCACCTCGGGTTCGGCACGCGATCGGATGCCGCGTGATGACCGTAATAGTTGGGGACGAGTGAGGACAAGTCAATGCGCGCAGCCTCCGCGCCGACCCAGAACTCCGCCGCCGGAAAACAGAAAGGCCCGGCTTGCGCCGGGCCTTTCGTCACCGAATTGGTGGGCGGTACAGGGTTCGAACCTGTGACCCCTACCATGTCAAGGTAGTGCTCTACCGCTGAGCTAACCGCCCGTCGCCGTCTTGCCTGAAACCTGCTGCAAACTCCCCGGCGAGGGGCGCGCAGTGTAGCCCAGCGCGAGACGGCGGACAACCGTTTTTTACATCTCGGCGACACCGGCATCGGCGACCGCCTCGGCCGGCCCGAAAACTCGCCGTGTCAGGCGGCGAACCCCGCGTCCTTGAGCCGGCGCAACTGGTCGCGCACCGCCGCGGCCTCCTCGAACTCCAGATCGCGGGCGTGCTGGTACATCTGCTGCTCCAGGGCCTTGATCCGGGCGGCGAACTGGGACGGGCTGAGCGCGGCGTAATCGGCGGCCTCGTCGGCGACCTTGCGCCCCTTGCCGCGGGCTTTGAGGCCGTCCGGATCGACGCGCGCGCCTTCCATGACGTCGACGATGGTCTTGCTGACCGACTTGGGGGTGATGCCGTGCTCGGTGTTGTACTCGACCTGCTTGTGGCGACGGCGGTCGGTCTCCTCGATCGCCTTCTGCATCGAGTTGGTGACGCGATCGGCGTACAGGATCGCCTTGCCGCGCAGGTTGCGCGCGGCGCGGCCGATGGTCTGGATCAGCGAACCGGCCGAACGCAGGAAGCCTTCCTTGTCGGCGTCGAGGATCGCTACCAGCGATACCTCGGGCATGTCCAAGCCCTCGCGCAGCAGGTTGATGCCGACCAGCACGTCGAACTTGCCCAGGCGCAGGTCGCGGATGATCTCGACGCGCTCGACGGTGTCGATATCCGAATGCAGGTAGCGCACCTTGACCCCGTGCTCGGCGAGATACTCGGTGAGGTTCTCCGACATGCGCTTGGTCAGGGTGGTGATCAGCACGCGGTCGCCCATCGCGACCCGCTCGCGAATCTCGCCGAGCACGTCGTCGACCTGGGTCGCGACCGGGCGGATCTCGACCTGGGGATCGATCAAGCCGGTCGGGCGCACGACCAGTTCGGTCACCTGCCCTTCCGACTTGCGCAGCTCGTACGGCCCCGGTGTCGCCGAGACGAAAATCGAGCGCGGCGAGCGGCCTTCCCACTCTTCGAACTTCAAGGGCCGGTTGTCGAGCGCCGACGGCAGGCGGAAACCGAATTCGACCAGGGTTTCCTTGCGCGAGCGGTCGCCTTTGTACATGGCGCCGATCTGCGGAATGGTCACGTGGGATTCGTCGATGACCAGCAGGGCGTCCGGCGGCAGATAATCGAACAGGCACGGCGGCGGTTCGCCCGGCATGTGCCCGCTCAAGTGCCGCGAGTAGTTCTCGATGCCGTTGCAATAGCCGACCTCGGCCAGCATCTCCAGGTCGAACTGGGTGCGCTGGGCCAAGCGCTGGGCTTCGACCAACCGGTTCTGGGCGTAGAGCAGCTCCAGCCGTTCGCGCAGCTCGTCCTTGATCGTTTCGATCGCATCGAGCACCGTGCGCCGCGTCGTCACGTAATGCGAGCCGGGATAGATCGTGTACCGCGGGACCTTGCTCAAGGTTTCGCCGGTCAGCGGGTCGAACAGGGTCAGGTTCTCGATCTCGCCGTCGAACAGCTCGACCCGCAGGGCCTCCGAGTCGCTTTCGGCCGGGTGCACGTCGATGACCTCGCCGCGCACGCGGTAGGTCGCACGGCGCAGCTCGGTGTCGTTGCGGGTGTACTGCATTTCGGTGAGGCGACGGATCAGCTCGCGCTGGTCGATACGCTCGCCACGGACCATGTGCAGGACCATGCGGAAGTATTCGTTCGGGTCGCCGAGGCCGTAGATCGCCGACACGGTGCAGACGATGATCGCGTCGCGCCGCTCGAGCAGGGCCTTGGTCGCCGACAGGCGCATCTGCTCGATGTGCTCGTTGACCGAGCTGTCCTTCTCGATGAAGGTGTCGCTCGAGGGCACGTAGGCCTCGGGCTGGTAGTAATCGTAGTAGCTGACGAAGTACTCGACCGCGTTGTGCGGAAAGAACGCCTTGAACTCGCCGTACAGCTGCGCGGCGAGGGTCTTGTTCGGGGCCATGACCAGGGTCGGCTTCTGCACCGCCTGGATCACGTTGGCGACCGTATAGGTCTTGCCCGAGCCGGTCACGCCGAGCAGGGTCTGCTGGGCCAGGCCGTTGTCGAACCCCTGGATCAGGCGCTCGATGGCCTGCGGCTGATCGCCCGCGGGCGAATAAGGCGCGACCAGCTGGAAACCGGGGGACTGCTGACTGTCGTCCATCGTGCGACCCGAGCGTTGCGAGTCGTCCAGTTTAGCCAAGTCGGTCGCAGCGGGTGAGACCGGGCCGTGAAGTCGACCCTCTTAACGCGAAGGCCCGCTCAGGGAGCGGGCCTTCGTTCACCGATCGCGGATCAGTTGAGGTTCCAACACTCCTTCAGTGAAGCGTCGTTCGGTGTTTTCACCCCGGTGTTGGTGATGCCCAGCGTGCCGCATTTGTCCTTGCTTTGGCCGGTGCTGGCGCTCGGCACCGCCTGCAAGCTGAACGTGCTCGCGGTGGGCGCCCCGTTCAACGAGATCGTGTAATGGGCGGTATCGCCGACCTGAGGCGACTTGGTCGGCGCGCCGATGGTGGCCAAATCCGCTCCCACATACGTGTTGCGCATCGTATAGAAACGCTCCATCGCCTGAGCGGCCTCGGCCAGGTCCGCTTTGGCTTGGCCTCGACGGCTCTTGCGCACGCTGTCCTGGTAGGTCGGCACAGCGATGCCGACCAGGATGCCGATGATGGCCACGACGACCATGAGTTCCAACAAGGTGAAACCCCGCTGGACGCGTACCGCCGCTTTCGCAAACTGCTGCTTCATGTCCGCTCCTGTTTATCGAATCTGGCGCCAGGACTGGCGTCCGCACGGCCTGGGCAGATAGATCGGCTGCGAGCCGGAAGTCTGGACCATCACCGAGCACTTGGCCGCGACCGCCTTGGCGATCTCCTCGTCGGTCGCAGTGACAGGCAGGATGTCGGATGCTCCGGTCGCCGCCACGCTTACTTCCGTGACCGGCGCGGTGCCGGTGCCACTGCCCTGGCGCTTGAGCTTGACCGCGCCCACCCCTTCGCCGAAGCGGTTACCCGTGGCCGAGCCGATGCGTGCATTCGACATGCCGCCGGCGCCGCTGAGCGCATCCAGACCATACAGCCAGTTGTTACCGTCGGTCGAACAACCGTCGGTGCTATTCGGGTCGTAGGTCGGGAAGAACAGGATGCCGTTCTGCAGACGAGGCTTGCCGATGAAGCGCTCGCCGGTCGCGACCGGGTTGCCGTTCGCCCCCGCATCCACGCCCAGATTGATGTACCAACCCTTCTTGGTCGCGTTCAGGCGATCGCCGGTGACGAAGCGCAGCACGGCCCCGGTGGTATCGCGTTCTTCCTTGATGTACTGGGGCTGCAGCTCGTTGCGCCCGGCGACCACCGCGCCCCTGTCGATGATGCCGTACACGCTCTGCATCGCCTTGTCGCCGGGGTCGTCGGTGAAGGAGAAACTGCCGGTACCGAACAGGACCATTACGTCGTTGCCGACCGTGGTCGCCTCCAACCCGCCGAGGATCGGCTGGCGCAGGCTGTAGTTGTCGTTGTAGCGAGCGACGAACAGCGGCTGGCCACCGAATCCCACGCTGTTGTCGCGCAGGTCGAACTTCCACACCGCGCCGTTGAGGTCGCCGGCATAGACCGTGTCGGCGAAGCCGTCGCGGACCTGGGTGGTGCTGGTGCCCTGGTAACGGTCGATCACCACTACGTTGCCAAGACCGTTCTTGGTCCGCGTCGGCAGGGTGCCGGTGGTTTCCTGAGCGGTGATGCGGGTGACTTTGCCATCGGCGACGTCGACCAGGAACAGCACGGCCTTGCCGTTCACGCTGTCGTAGCCGTTGCCGAAGATCGCCTTCCACTTGATCGCGCCGCCAGCTTCCTTGACTGGAACGATGGCGATCTTGCCCAGCACGCTGCCGATGTCCTTGGCCCCATTGGCATCGCCGGACAGGTCGTTGACCTCCCACAGCACGTTCAATGTCGACTGCTCGGTCACGTCGAGCGCGAACACGCCCCGCCCGCCGGCACCGACGCTGGCCGCGAGCACAGTCTTCCAAGCGCTACCGTTATGCGCGTCGGACACCGTGACCTGGCCGTCGACATAGTAGCGGTGCTGGAACACTTGGTCGTTGCGGTCGCCGGCGCGATACGGGAACAGCAGATTGCCCATATGACCCACCGAGGTCGCCGGGATATAGGCGAACTGCTCCTTGCCGGTGTCGCCATCGAAGGCGTGGAACATGCCGTCGTTCGCACCGACGTAGACGAAGGTCTTGCGGCTGGTGCGCTTGCTGTCGAGGTAGTTGGCGTAGTTCAGCACGTCCGGGGTCACGCCGTCGGCGCTGCGCAGGCCGCGATAACCGTAGTCGTCGCCCTTGGACGAGAGAATGGGACTCGAATTGACGATGTCGCCGAGCAAGGTGGTGCGCTTGCGCAGCTTGCCGCCGTCGTGAGCACGGCTGCCGCGCAGGTAGGCCACCGCCTCGGCGCCGGTGACGCCGCCGTCGATGCGGTTGAACTTACCGGCACAGTTCTGCAACGCATCGCTGCACAGCGCCGCGAGCACCGCAGTGTCGGTCGAGCCCAGTGCGGTGGCGGTGAAGTCGCCTACGGTGGGCTTGACGCTACCGGCCGTGGTCTTGCCGAACCGGACCGCGCGTCCCGCATCCGTCAATTGGGACGCCGCCTCCCATTTCTGGGCGAACGTGATGGTGCCAGCGACCGGGTTATGGGTCGCAGTGTAGGCGGTAAGCCGGCTGAACCAGTCGGTGCCGTTGTTGGCCGACTCGTAGATCGGCTCGACCGACAGGGTGTTCGTGCCGACGCGGGCGCCGGTCAGGCCGATGGTTCCCGAGGGGGTCGCGCCGCCGCCGACCGAGGCCAGGATCTCGCGCATCGCCGAGGTGATGTCGGCCGGCGTCGAGGCGTTGATGTATTTGCCACGCGCGTTCATGGTCGCGTGCCAGATCTCGTCGACCGTGCTGGGCGCATCGTTCTGGAAAGCGCGCCAAGCCGGATAGCCAGCCGGCGTGTAAGGGTCCGGCGTATTGGTGACCGGATTGTAGGTAACGCCGTAGATGTCGCCGCGCGCGCCCAGGGTCACGCCGTAGAAATTCATATGCGGATCGGCGCGGCAATCCAGCTTGGGGTCGTTCGGCGTGGTCTTGCAGGCTTCCGGCACAGGCACCTTGCCCAAACCCAGGTCGCTACGCAGTGTGGTCTTGTAATACAGCGCGGCGGTGTCGGCCAGCGTATTGGGGTGCCCATCGGCGAGCGGCGCCGGCATGTCCGCATCGTGCGAGCCGACATTGGGACCGCCGCCGTTGCTGTAGCCGTCGGTGAACAGCATGCCGGCGTTGATCTGACAGGCGAACTTCACCGGGGCACCCGCGTCGGTGCGCAGGAACTGCTTGCCGATGTGCTCGACGGCGAAGCGGTTGGGGGTGCCGCCAGAAGCGTTCAGAGTCAGCAGCTTCTCGTTGTAGAGCGCCGCCTTATCGGCCGCCACGGACATATCCCGCATCGTTACGTCGGTGTAGCTGGTCGGATTGATCGTGAACATGCCGACGCGCATCTTCTCGGTGCGCTCGAGCGACAAGGTCAGAGCGGCTTTCATCGCGCGGTTGCGATTGCCGTAGAAACTGAACCAATTGGCGAAGTTCTGGATCGCCGGAGCGTACGCGCCTGCGGCGAAGTTGGCCGACTTGATTTCGTATTTGTACAGATTGCAACCGCTACCGCAGGCGTTCGTAGCAGTGGTGGGCGTCGCGGTATAGCCCCATGCAGCTCCCGCCGTAGCAGACTTGAGGTAGACCGTCGCGGGGTAGTACTCGATCGCCACCTCGCAGGCCGTGGTCAGGGTCCGGGCGGAACCCAACGTATTCCAACCGCCGCCGCTCAGTCCGCCGCAGCCGCCGTCGTCGTAAGTCTGATACACGGTTCCTTGCGGCAGGATCGCACCCTGCGGAACCAGGAAATGCTCTTCGCGGGTTGCGTTGGAACGCCAGTTGGATGCCAGATTGATGGTACGAGCGCCGTCGTCGGGATCAACCCGGGTCGCCGTGACGCTCGCCTGCGGATAATCGACGATCTCGTTGGAAGCATTGGGTCGCTTCCATGGCGAGTAAGTCACCAGCGGATTGAAGTAAGCGGGATTGAGGTCCGGCGAACGGGCGAAGCCGAAGTTGTCGATCGGCGCGATCGCCCGGCGATTGCCGTCGATGCGATACCCTCGGGACGGAATGGTGTGGTGGTACCCGTTCATGTCGCCATTGGTCGGCTGACCGTTGGCGTATTCGATCTCGTTGGCGACGCGTAGACGCGCACTGGCGCCGGTGCCGGTGAAGTAGCCATTGGTGGCCCTGGAACCGTAGTCCCAGAAGGCTGCGCCATCCTGTCCCGGGAACAGGGTCTGGAAGGTCATCGAACCGGAGTTGTCGACCGCCATGACGAACGCGGGCGGCACGGTGACGCTGGAATTCAGCGGCACCTGCGCCAGCGAACCGCCGGCCTGAATGGCGTTGGCGTTGTAGAGCCAGTAGCCGGTGCCGGCGAGGGCCAACACGAGCGGAACGGCGATGTAGACGCGCGGGGAAGTCATGGCGATACCCTCAGGGCACGAAAATGGTGTCGATGACGGCGTCCGAACCCGGGTTCGCGCCGCGGTCCACGGCGTAGGCCGTGACCTGGAAGATCAGATTGGTGTTCTCGCTGACCGGCGCGGTGCCCATGCCGATGCCGCCGCCGGAAACGCATTCGTCGATGCGGCGGGTATAGCTGAGCTTGGCCGGCAACGGGTTGGCGTACTTGAGCTTCTCGGCCCAAGCCGAGGGATCGAAGCCAGTGGTGCAAACCGATTCATCCAGGTCAATGGACTCGGTACCCGCGCTCTGGACTTGGCGCCTCAGGTCACTTTCCTTACCGCGCGCACGTCCCTCGGCGTTCTGGAACGCCATGTTGGTCGAACGGTAGCTGCCGGTCATGCGTTCCTGCAAACCGGTCACCTGCATCGCGGTAATGCCGAGCAACGCCAACAGGATCAGCATGATCAGGGCGACGTACAGCACCGCGCCCCGCTGAGCGCGGGGAGCGGCGAACGGACGAGTACGGATCGTATTCATGGCGGGCCTCAATTTCCGTACAGCCGGTTGCGCAAGGCGATATTGGTTTCGTACACGGAGCGGTAGCGCTGGTCGTCCGGCAATGTCAGCTGGGTCCCGAGCGAACGCGGCGCGGCCGTACGTTGCTGCGCCGAGGCAGCATCGGTGCTACGGATCAACAGGCCTACCTGCATGCCACCGACGCGCTGCCAGCCGCCGGTGCTGTCGTTGGTCGGCAGCAGGGCCGCCGCCGTGCGGATACCGTCGATGACGCCGGTCGGCGGCTGCGTCGGGTCGCTGACCATGTCCTGCGCGAACAGCAACTGCATGTTCTCGACGCTTTCGACGACTTCTTCGGCGATACCGCCGATCAACGTCACCGCTGCGGTGCCGGGAGCTGCGTTGAAACGCGCCCGGTACAAGGTCGGCTCTTCCACACCGCCGGGTCGAACCTTCAGTCCGACGTAGTAGACGAGCGTCTCAGCGCGGTACAGGCGCGCCTGACCCGAAGCGAACGTATCCGAACCGTCGAAACCGATCTGATTGACGCCGGCGGTGCGTACGGTCACGACCTTGGCGCCGCCGACGTCGGCGATCGCATTGGCCTGGAACATCACGACCGAGCGGCAATCGGCGATGCCGAACAAGCCCGGGTTATCCACGCCCCGCGTCAGCACGCCCCACTGCGTCGGATTGACCCGGATCGTCGCTGGATTGCCGGTGGTGAAGCCGGTGACTTCGGCGCTTTCCGGCGACAGGAAGCGCAGCACGAGGATGTCGCTGCCGCGGATCGGCACCGGGTTCAAGGCGCCGAAGAACTGGCTTTCTACGGCCGGCACCCAATCGCCGGCGGCGCCTTTGACCGGCTTTGCCGATAGGTTCAAGGTATCCGCGGGCCCGGTGTTGCGGGCTTCATACCCGCGCACCGAGTAATCGAAGCGCAGCGGCAGCCGATCGACGGGGATGTCCGCATAGTTGTTCCGATTGCCCAGGAACAGTTCCCCGAACATGCCGTTGCCGGCATAGAAATGGGCCTGGTCGGATACGCAGCCGAAGTGACCGCTCATGCGCGCGTCGCGCTGCAAGGCATCGATCGCGAAGCGCGAACTCTCCTGGGCGCGGGCGAGCCCTTGCGCCATCTGGTAAGAGGCGCGGGAAGCCGAAAATATTTCCACCAGGCCGAGCATCAGCACACCGCTCAACAACAAAGCCACCATCAGCTCGATCAGCGACAAACCCAGTTGCGGTCGACGGCTCACAGCGCGCTCCTCATCTCGAATTCGGTTCCCTCGGCGCCGACTCTCCAACGCTTGTCATCGTCCCAGGTGATTACGATGCTGACGGTCTTGTCGGGCTTGACCTCGACTACCGCCTTGCCGCTCTCGCCCAGGGCTTCGCGCATCCGGCAGGTGAACGCCGCTTTGCGGTCGTCCGGCGTGACCTTGTCGATCCTCGCGCAACTCGCGTTCGCGGCCGCCGACGAGGCCAAATAGGTGCCGGAGTACTTGGCCGCCAGCAGGCGGTTCGAACGAATGTCGTCGAGCAGATCGCTGGACAGGTTGGTAGCGATGGTGCGCTGGTTGGCGCTCTGCGACAGACGCAGGTTGGTCGTCTGCAGCATCGCGAGGCCGAGCAGCCCCAGCCCGAGCACCAGCACGGCCATCAGCACCTCGATCAGGCTGAGACCGCGTTGCGTTCTCAGGGACGTCGCGCCACGGGAAAGTCGACGGCTCATGGGCAGTTCTCCCTAGTCACGCTAACGCGGCCGATACGGTTGATGTCGAAGGCTCGGACGTTGCCGGCGCCGGCCTTGCAGGTGGACGCCTTCATTGAGAAGTTGAAGTTGGCGACGACGACGCCGGTCGGCGTCTTTTCGACGGCGCGCCCGCGGTCGTCGAAACCGATCGCGCTGATGGTGCCCATGCTGAGAGCGATTCCTTCCTGCGGCTCGATCACCCGTTTGACTTCGGCAGCAGTCCGCGCGCCATCGCCGTTTTCGTCGGTCCACACCAACATGCCTTCGGCCCAGTTCGTACCGCAGTCGGTTCTGGCCGTATTGCTCGGGCAAACCCAGGACTGGCTTTTGCTGCGCACGGCCTCCGCGCGGGCAAGATTGATCGTCGCCAGCATCTGGTTGGTCGCCGTCGACACGCGGTTGGAGCGGATCGATTCGGTAAACGTAGGCAGCGCCAGGGCCAACAGGATCGCAGCGATCCCGATCGTGACCATGAGCTCGATCAGTGTGAAGCCGGCAGCCCGACGCATTGGCATGAGCGGTTCTCTTCCCCAGAGGACATGAGGGATGCTAACAGCGGCTCCTGGCCCCAAATGGCACACTACCGACGAGCGGTCGGGCTGGGTTGGCCAGTGGTTTCGGGGCTGGAAATATCCCGACCTGCGTCACGCCGCAAGCGGCTTCCCGGCAGCCGATGCGCGAAATCCGGACGGGCCGAGCCGGGCCGGGCGGCTCGGCCAGCGCTTCGGGACGGTGTGGCGGCTGGGTCCCTAGGGTCGGCCGACACAGCGGCCCCTGCCTCATCCCTTCGGGCGACCGGCATCCGGAGCGGTCGGCGACTCCTTCCGGGCTACCGCGCGGTTTGCCGAGCGCATCCGCCCACGGGCGAAGCGACACTGCACTCCGCCGTCTATCGCATGCTCAGGCATCGGGGCATACGCGTCGAATCCGCGCCCAATCCGACGCGATCGTCGCAAGATGACTTGCGAGCCGAGCTTCGGCGCATTCGTCGACAGACTCGCTGAACGCCGGACTTTCCTGGAGAACCGCACAGGAAGCGAACCAACAAAAAAGGCCTCGCATTTCTGCGAGGCCTTCCGGTATTTGGCGCCCGAAGTTGGACTCGAACCAACGACCCCCTGATTAACAGTCAAGTGCTCTAACCGGCTGAGCTATTCGGGCGGGGCTGCATATGATGCTCAATGCCCCGCCCTTCGTCAACACTTCGGAGCGAAATTAACTCAGGTTACGACGCGGTAGCAGGGGCGGTATTCACCGGCGATCTTCATCCGGCGCTGCTCGACGAAAGCCCGCAGCAAGGCATCCAGCGACTGCATCATGTCGTGGTCGCCGTGGATCTCGAACGGGCCGAATTCCTCGATGCGGCGCATGCCGTCCTCCTTGACGTTGCCGGCGACGATGCCCGAAAACGCCCTGCGCAAGTCGGCCGCCAGTTCGTGCGGCTTGCGGCCGTGGTGCAGGTCCAGCGCCGCCATCGCCTCGTGGGTCGGAATGAACGGCTTCTGGAAGGTCAGCGGGATGTCGATCGACCAGTTGAAGAAGAACGAATCCTTGTGCTCGATGCGGTTCTCGCGGACCCGGCGGATGCCGGCGGCCATGCGCTTGGCCACGCGCTCGGGGTCGCCGACGATGATCTCGTAGCGCGAGGTCGCCGCCTCGCCCAGGGTCAGGCGCAGGAAACGGTCGATCTGCTCGAAATACGGGGCCGAGGCGGTCGGGCCGGTCAGGATCAGCGGGAACGGCAGCTCGGCGTTTTCCTCGCGCAGCAGGATGCCCAGCAGGTACAGGATTTCCTCGGCCGTGCCGACGCCGCCCGGGAACACGATGATGCCGTGGCCCATGCGGACGAAGGCCTCCAGGCGCTTCTCGATGTCCGGCATGATCACCAGGTGGTTGACGATCGGGTTCGGCGACTCGGCGGCGATGATGCCCGGCTCGGTGATGCCGATGTAGCGCACGCGGCGCTTGCGCTGCTTGGCGTGGGCGATGGTGGCGCCCTTCATCGGCCCCTTCATCGCGCCCGGGCCGCAGCCGGTGCAGATATCCAGGCCGCGCAGGCCAAGCTCGTAGCCGACTTGCTTGGTGTAGATGTATTCGTCGCGCGAGATCGAGTGGCCGCCCCAGCACACGACCAGGTTAGGGTCGGCCGGGTGCAGGATGCGCGCGTTGCGCAGCAGGCCGAACACCGAGTCGGTGAGGCCGTCGCTGCTGTCGAGGTCGCGGCCACCGCCCTTGTCGAGCTCCATGGCGGTATAGGCCAGGTCGCGGACCACGGCGAACAGCAGTTCGGCGACGCCGCGGATGATCTCGCCGTCGACGAAGGCCATCGCCGGCGCATGGCGCAGGTCGATGCGCACGCCGCGGTCCTGCTGGTGCACTTCGATATCGAAA
Organism: Lysobacter sp. ESA13C; assembly: GCF_019970005.1. NCBI lineage: Bacteria > Pseudomonadati > Pseudomonadota > Gammaproteobacteria > Lysobacterales > Lysobacteraceae > Lysobacter > Lysobacter sp. ESA13C. Next base: position 123,565 of record NZ_JAHXYK010000010.1, read on the forward strand.
TCGGGATACAGCTCACGCGCGGCGCGCGGATCGTCGGAGGCGCTGCCGCTGGTCAGCACCGCCAGGGCGCAACGGCGCAGCAGGTCGTGCATGCCGGTGGAGGCGTCGCGCAGGCGCGCGACCTCGTCGCGGGACAGGACATCGAGCCCGCCCTTGGGATAGATGCGGGCGTTGACCGTCGGCAGGACGGCCGCTATGGGGGTTGCGGTCATTGCGTTTTTCTCTGCTTTTTTCATCGATTAGTGGGAAAGGACTCTAGCAGTTCGGGGTCGGGCTGCGGCGGCCGCCCCGTCCGCCGGACCGGTCCGCGGCCGTGCCGCCCCACCCTGTCCGGCCGCGAATGCTGCGGCCCCACAAAAGGGAAACGGCCGGGGTCGCCCCCGGCCGTTTCCGTTGTCGCCAGATACCGCAAGAATCAGAAGCGGTAGTGGAAGCTCAGCTGAGCCGCCCAGCGCGAGATGCCCTTCTCGTCGTAGATCTGTTCCGGATCGGGCTTGGTGAAGCGGTAGATGTACTTGCCGGTCGCCGGGTCGATACCGCCGTAATCGACGATACCGCGCATACCCGGGAACGCGACCTCTTCGATCTGTCCCCAATCCTTGTTCAACAGGTTGCCGACGTTGAGGATGTCGAGCGCGAGCTCGGCCTTGTGGCCTTCCCAGAAGCCCGGGAATTCCTGGGCGATGTGCAGGTCGAACTGGTTGACCCACTTGCCGCGCACTGCGTTGCGCTGGGCGACCTGGCCGCCGTGGCTGCGCAGGTACTCGTCGCTGTTGTAGAACTGCCAGAACGCTGCCTCTTCGGCGGCATTGCGGAACAGTACGTCGCCCGGGCCCTTCGGGATGTACATCAGGTCGTTGAAGCGGCCGTCGCCGTTGGCGTCGTTGTCGAACGCATAGCTGTACGGACGACCCGAACGGCCTTCGTAGAACAGCGAGACGATGGTGTTGTTGTCGCCGAAGAAGGCGTGCTTCCAGTTCAGCGAAGCGGTGAAGCGGTCGCGGACTTCGTAGCTGGAACGCGCGCTGACTTCTTCGTTGGCCTGGAACACGGCGACGTTGCCGAGCTGCGAGCTTGAGGTCGAGCTGGTCAGCGGGCTGACTTCGTCGGCATGCGTGTAGGTGTAGGCGACGCTCCAGCTCCAGTCGCTGTTGTTGAACGGCTTGTTCAACGACAGGGTGAACTGCTGGCTTTCGCCCTTGCCGGTCTGGCGGGCGATGATCGCGTCGTTATAAGCCGTCGCACGCCGCGCGCGGGCATTGGTGCGGCTGTTGGTGCAGGCCGAACCGTTCAGGCCGGTTTCGCGCAGGCAGGCGGTGCCGTCGGCGTTCCAGCTGGCCGCGGCCAGGCCGTTCGCGTCCCAATAGATGTTGCGGCCGTCCTGGCCGACCTTGGTGACGCCGCCCAGGTTGAGCTGCTGGTAGTACAGCGCGTCGTTGACCGAGGTCACCACCGCTTCGGCGGCGGCGACGATGCCGTACCACGGCAGTTCGGTATCGAACGCCAGGTTGGCCTTCCATACCGACGGCAGGCTCATGTCCTTTTCGATGAAGTCGACCGACTGGGTCGCGCCGGCGGCGCCGCCGGCGGCGTTGACCAGGCCCAGCTGGGCGTCCGGGTTCGGGCTGAAATCATTGATGCCGTTGGTGAACACGTAGTCGGTGTACGACACGCCGTTGTTCGAGTACGGGTTGGCCAGCCACACGGTCGGGGTGCCGCCGCGGAACAGGCCGATGCCGCCGCGCAGCTGGGTCGGACGCTCGCTGTCGAAGGTGTAGTTGAAGCCGAAGCGCGGCGCGATCAGGTCGGTGCCGTCGATGTTGTTGTCGTTGCGGGTGCCGAACAACGCCGAAGCCGCCGGGTTGAAGACCGGGCGGTCGTCGACGATGGCGCGGTCGTAGCGCAGGCCGAAGGTCAGGCTCAACTTGTCGTTGACCGCCCAGGTGTCCTGCAGGAACACGCCGACGTTCTTCTGAGTGAAGGTCGCGGCCATGTTGTCGAGGTCGCCGCCGCGCGGGTAGAACAGCTGGTAGCGGCTGGAACGACGGGCCTTGTAATCGGCGACGCTGTTGAAGGTGTAGACGCCGTTCACGCGACGGCCGAACAGGTTGTAGACCTCGTTCGACTCGTAGTCGGCGCCGAACTTGACGGTGTGGTCGCCGAGGAACAGGTTACCGGCGAAGAAACCGTTCCAGGTCTTGGTCTCGAGGACGTTGACGTGGGTGTTCTCTTCGGTACCCAGGTTCAGCGTGTTGCTGCCGAAACGGATGGCGATGGCCGGCAGGTCGAAGCGCGGGCTGCGCACGGCCGAGTAGTCGCGGTACGAGACCTTGGCTTCGGTCGAGAAGACGTCGGTCCAGTCGCTGAACAGCTGCGCGGTGTAGGTCTTGAACTCGAAGTCGTTGACGTAGTGATACGAGTTCAGCGCCAACGAGTTGGTGCCGAAGCCCTGCAGGAACGCGGTGCTCTGCTCGCTCTTGGCGTAGCGGAAGTTGGCGCGGTGCTTGTCGCTGATGTTCCAGTCGAACTTGATGCCGTACTCTTCGGTATCGGTGTCCAGCGCCGGCAGTGCCAGGCTGCCCGGGTCGAAGCCGTACAGGCTCTTCGAGGCCGAGATCACCTCGTCGATCTGCGCCTGGGTGATGTTGACGATGTTGTTGGCGCCGGAGCCCGCAGGACCGAAGCTGGAGTTGCCGGTGAATACTTCCTTACCGGTGTACTTCTCGTAGTTGGCGAAGAAGAACAGCTTGTCCTTGACCAGCGGGCCGCCGAAGGTGGCGCCGAAGGTGCTTTCGCTGTCGAACAACTGCGGACGCACGTCGTTCTGGTTCTTGCCCGACCAGTCGTTGTCGCGGTAGACGCCGTAGATCGAACCGTGGAATTCGTTGGTGCCCGACTTGGTCACGGCGTTGATCACGCCGCCGGTGCCGCCGGAGATGGTCACGTCGTAGTTGGCGACGTCGACCGCCACTTCGTCGATCACGTCCATCGAGAACGGCTGGCGCGGGGTCGGCAGGCCGTTGCCGCCAAGGCCGAAGGAGTCGTTGGTGCTGATGCCGTCGACGCGGATCACGTTGTAGCGCGGGTTCTGGCCGCCGACCGAGATCTCGTTGCGCGACTTGTCGGTGACGACGACGCGCGGGTCGAGGCGGACGAAGTCCTGCAGGTTGCGGTTGATGGTCGGCATCGACTCCAGCTGATCGCGGGTGAGGATCGAGCCGGCGCCCATCTTGTTGGACGAGAACACTTCCGAACCGAGGGCGGCGACGGCCTGCACGGCATCCAGGGTGGTGACCTGGTTGTTCAGTGCGACGTCGACTTCGTTGACCTTGTCCAGATTCAGGAACACGCCGTCCTGGCTGGCGGTGCCGGAGCCTTCCTTGTTGATGACGACCGTGTACGGACCGCCGACGCGCAGACCGCGCGCGTTGTAGCGGCCGTCGGCGCCGGTCGTGGCGCGGCTGACCGTGCCCGACTCGGAGTGGGTGATGGTGACTTCGGCACCCGCGACCGGCTGGCCGTCGGCGCCGAGGACGCGGCCGGCGAGGCCTGCGGAAGTGCTCTGCGCGAAGACCGGCGCAGTGGCGAGAACGGCAAGCAGGCCAAGCGTGAGCTTGGACAACCGGACGCGGTTCGGATGAGTCATTACGGTGACCTCGGGATGTGGAATGCGTGGCGGAGTTGGGCAGGCGCGGCTCTGCGCCGCTGCCGTGCTCTAAGTTGGATTGGCTAGCCCCTACCCGGACGGCGCGTGGCCGCTGGGTTAACAGCAGTTTAACAGGCTAGGGGGGAGGTGTGACAGAGACGTGACGCCGTTCATGGCTTGTCACACGGTGACTGCAGTCAAAGCTGAACGGGCACGTCCGACAAAGCAGGAGTGAGAAGTGAGAAGTGAAGAGCCAGGGAGAAGGCGGTAGCCCCAGGGCTCAGCCTGCTGAGGTCCGGGACAGCCTTGAAACGGAGCCGAGCCACTCACTGCTCACTCCTCCCCACTCACTCCCAGCCCCTCAGGGCGGCGAGATCTGCAGGTAGGTGCCCAGGCCGTCGAGGACCATCTGCACCGAGATCGCGACCAGCAGCATGCCCATCAGTCGCTCGATCGCGATCAGGGCGCGGCGGCCGAGCAGCTTGTACAACAAGGTGGCCGAGAACAGGATCGCCGCGGTCGCGCCCCAGGCGATCAGCAGGGCCAGGCTCCAGTCGGTCAGGCGCGAGGGGTCGTTGCTGCCCATCAACATGACCGCGGCCATGCCCGAGGGGCCGGCCACCAACGGGATCGCCATCGGCACGATGAAGGGCTCGCCGTCGGGCAGCTCGCCCATCAGCCCTTCCGGCGGCGGGAAGATCATGCGGATGCCGATCAGGAACAGGACGATGCCGCCGGCGATCGAGACCGACTCCTGGCGCAGGTGCATCAGGTCCAGGGCGTACTTGCCGCCCCACAGGAACAGCATCAGCACGCCGAGCGCGATCAGCAGCTCGCGCGCAAGCACGATCCGCTGGCGCTTGGGCGGCAGGCCGCGCAGCAGGCTCAGGAACACCGGGATGTTCCCGAGCGGGTCGAGAATGATGAACAGCAGCAGCGCGGCCGAGGCAATCGTCATGGGCGGTTGGCCGTCATGGGGTCGGCGCCCAGACCTGGCCGCGATGCACGGCGCCTTCGGGCGCCAGCAAGGTCACGCAGGCCGAGGCATAGGCCGCGGGATCGCGGGCACTGCGGTCGCTGTCTTCGACATAGGCGCGCGAACGCAGGCCGGTGCGCATCGGTCCGGGACGCAGGCCGGCTACGCGGATACTCGAATTGACCAGTTCGGCGTGCAACATGCCGACCAGTGCCGCCAGGCCGTGCTGGGCCGCGCCGTAGCCGCCCCAATAAGCCTGGCCGACGCGCTGCGGGTCGTCGAGCGCGAACACCAGCGCCGCATCGGCCGACTTGGCCATCAGCGGCAGGCAGGCCTGCGACAGCCACCACGGCGCGGTGAGATTGACGTGCACGGCGCGCGCGAACGCGGCCGGGTCGGTCTGCGCCAGCGGCGTCAGGCCGGGGAAATCAGCGGCGCAATGCAGCACCCCGTCGAGGCGGCCGAGCTCGCTTTCGATGCGCGCGGCCATTTCGGCGTAGTCGTCGGGCTGCGCGCCTTCCAGGTCGAGCGGATACAGCAGCGGCTCCGGGCCGAGTTGGGCGACCGCGTCGTAGACCCGGTTCAACTTCGGCAGCTTGCGCCCGAGCAGGACCAGGGTCGCGCCGGCGCTCGCGCAGGCGGCGGCCGCGGCCGCGCCGAGTCCGCCGGCCGCCCCGGTCACCAGGACGACGCGGCCGGCCAGGGCCTGCTGCGTCGTCGCCGTCGTGGCTGCCGTCGAACTCACTGCGCCTGGGTCTCGCTGATCATGCGCGCCAGCTCGCCGGACTCGTACAGCTCCATGGTGATGTCGCAACCGCCGATCAGCTCGCCGTGGATGAAGAGCTGCGGGAAGGTCGGCCAGTTCGAGTAACGCGGCAGATTCGCGCGCACTTCCGGGTCTTCCAGCACATTGACCGTATGCAGCGTGGTCGCGCCGGCGGCCTTGAGCGCCTGCACGGCACGGCTGGAAAAACCGCACATCGGGAACTGCGCGGTGCCCTTCATGAACAACACGATCGGGTGGGCTTCGACTTCGGCCTGGATCCGTTCCATAACGGACATGGGTACTGCTCCTGCGATGGTTTGTTGCCGACTTTGACGGTTCAGCAACGAAACGTGGGGATAGAATATGAATTGTAAGCCTACATGGCGCCGCCGACGCGTCCGTCCGGGAATGGTTTCATGCCCGGAACGGACTGCCGCCTGCGGCGTCCCTGCTAGCCAGCCCCCCGAATTCTGCAAGGAGCCCGCCAATGGCCATCGAATTGCCCGCCCTGCCCTACGACCGCACCGCGCTCGAGCCCACCATCTCCGCCGAGACCATCGACTTCCACTACGGCAAGCACCACAAGGCCTACGTCGACAATCTCAACAAGATGATCGAGGGCACCGAGTTCGCCGCGCTGTCGCTGGAAGAGATCATCAAGAAGTCGCAGGGCGGCATGTTCAACAACGCCGCGCAGATCTGGAACCACACCTTCTACTGGAACTGCCTGTCGCCCAAGGGTGGCGGCGAGCCGACCGGCAAGCTGGCCGAGCTGATCAACAAGGCCTTCGGCGACTTCGCCAAGTTCAAGGAAGAGTTCACCAAGACCGCCGTCGGCACCTTCGGCTCGGGCTGGGGCTGGCTGGTGCAGCGTCCGGACGGCTCGCTCGCCCTGGTCAGCACGCCCAACGCGGCGACCCCGCTGACCGGCGAAGACACCGCCCTGCTGACCTGCGACGTCTGGGAACACGCCTACTACATCGACTACCGCAACGCCCGTCCGAAGTACGTCGAGGCGTTCTGGAACCTGGTCAACTGGGACTTCGTCGCTTCCAACCTGAAGTAAGCGCAAGCCTCATCGCAATACCAAACGGCCGGGGAAACCCGGCCGTTTTTCATTGACCCGTCGGCCGGGGAAACCCGGCCGTTTTCGTTGGCCCGCTCAGGCCGGACCAGCGCAAGCCAAGGGGATCACCCCAGCCGCTCGATCACCGGCGCGACCTGGTCCTGTCGCTGCAAACGCTCGCCGACCCGCTGCAGGGCCAGGGCGAGTTCGCCGGCGCTGTCGGCGCGCAGCGTCGCGTGGCCGACCTTGCGGCCCTCGCGCGAAGACTTGCCGTAATCGTGCCAATGCCCGCCGGCCTCGCTCAGCACCGGCCCGGCATCGGGCATGGCGCCGATCCAGTTGAGCATGCAGGCCACGCCGAGCATGCGCGTATCGCCCAAGGGCAGACCGAGCACGGCACGCAGATGGTTCTGGAACTGCGAGGTCTCGCTGCCTTCAATGGTCCAGTGCCCGGAGTTGTGCACGCGCGGCGCCAGTTCGTTGGCCAGCAGCACGCCGTCGCGGCAGAACAACTCCAGCGCGAACACACCGACGTAATCCAGCGCCTCGGCGAGCTTGCGCGCATACGAAATCGCGGTCGCGGCGAGCGCCTCGTCGGTGCGCGCCGGCGCCAGGCTGGCCGACAGCACGCCGTCGACATGCCAGTTTTCGGTGATCGGCCAGGAGCGGAACTCGCCGTCGCGGCCGCGCACCGCGACCACCGACAACTCGCGCTCGAAACGCACGAAACCTTCGAGGATCAGGCCGACCTTGTCGGCCTGCGGGCCGAGCGCGGCCCAGGCGGCGTCGGCATCGGCCGGCGTCTTGATCCGGAACTGGCCCTTGCCGTCGTAACCAAGGCGCCGGGTCTTGAGGATGCACGGCGTGCCGATGGTCGCGATCGCCTCGTTGAGCGCGGCGCGGGTATCGATCGCGGCGAAATCCGGCACCGGGATATCGAGTTCGCGAAACAGGGTCTTTTCGGCCAGGCGGTCCTGGGCCACGGCCAGCGCGCGCGGGCTCGGGAACACCGGCCTGCGTTCGGCCAGCCAGTGCGCGGACTCGGCCGGCACGTTCTCGAAATCGAACGTGGCGACGTCGATCTTCGAGGCGAATTCGTCGAGCGCGGCCTGGTCGGTGTAGTCGCCGACCACCATCGGCGCGAACTGGCCGGCGCAGGCATCGGCGGCGCTGTCGAGCACCAGGAAACGCAGCCCCAGGGGCGCGCCGGAAAGCGCGAGCATGCGGGCCAGTTGCCCACCTCCGAGAATACCGACGGTGGTCATTGGCGCGGATCGTCGTTGGCGAGCACCTCGTCGGTCTGACGGGCGCGGAACGCGGTCAGCGCCGCGCCGATCGCCGGGTACTCCGCCGACAGCAGCGCCGCGGCGAACAAGGCCGCATTGGCGGCGCCGGCGTTGCCGATGGCGAAGGTCGCCACCGGAATGCCGGCCGGCATCTGCACGATCGAGAGCAGCGAATCCATGCCGTTGAGGGCCTTGGACTGCACCGGCACGCCGAGCACCGGCACCGCGGTCTTGGCCGCCAGCATGCCCGGCAGATGCGCCGCGCCGCCGGCGCCGGCGATGATCGCGCGCAGACCGCGCGCCGCCGCCGTGTCGGCATATTCGAACAGCACGTCGGGCGTGCGGTGCGCCGAGACCACCCGGACCTCGTGCGGAACGCCGAGCGCTTCCAGCTTGGCGGCAGCGTGTTGCATCGTTTCCCAGTCAGAGCGCGAGCCCATGACGATGCCGACGAGCGCAGGAGGGGTGACGGGCGTTGCGGAAGCTGGAGACATGGGGCGTGCCTTGGCGCAAAGACGTATTCTAACGCCCTGTCCCGTCGTATCGGCACCGCACCGTATGGATCGCAAACTGCTCGACCTGCTCGTCTGCCCCTCCACGCGCCAACCCCTGTTCCCCCTCGAGAGCCGCGGCCTGCAGGCCCTGAACGCTGCCATCGGCGCCGGCGGCATCGTCCGCGGCAGCGGCGACGCCCAGTCCGAGCCCCTGCGCGAGGCCCTGGTGACCCGCGACCGCAAGATCGTCTACATCGTCGACGACGGCATTCCGCTGCTCGACGCCGAAAACGCCCTCGCCACGGCCCAGGTCGAAGGCTTCCCGGCCGCATGAACGCGCCCGCCCGCGACCTGAGCCCTCCGCCGGCCGCCGAGATCGAGGCCGATGTCGCCGACGCGCTGGCCGAGGACCTCGGCAGCGGCGACGTCACCGCCGACCTGCTGCCCGACATCGCCGACAGTGCCTATCTGCTGTGCAAGGAAGACGCCGTCGTCTGCGGCCGCCCCTGGTTCGAGGCCTGCCATCGCGCCCTCGACCCGGACGTGCGTATCGACTGGCGCGTGGCCGAAGGCGAGCGCGTGAGCAAAGGCACCGTGCTCGCCCTGCTGCACGGCCGCGCCCGCGCCCTGGTCAGCGCCGAACGCGCCTCGCTCAATTTCATGCAGACCCTGTCGGGCACGGCCACGGTCACCGCGAGCTACGTCGAGGCGGTGCGCGGCACCGGCACGCGCATCCTCGACACCCGCAAGACTCTGCCCGGGCTGCGCCTGGCGCAGAAGTACGCGGTGCGTGTCGGCGGCGGGGTCAACCACCGTATCGGCCTGTACGACACGGTCATGCTCAAGGAAAACCACGTCCGCGCGGCCGGCTCGATCAGCGCCGCGATCGCAGGCGCCCGCGCCAAGCATCCGCAACTGCCGCTGATCGTCGAAGTCGAATCGCTGGAGCAATTGCGCGAAGCGCTCGGCGCCGGCTGCGACCGCATCCTGATCGACGACTTCGACGCGCCGACCCGGCGCGAAGCCGTGCGCATCGCCCGCGCCGCTCCGTTCGATGGACGCATCCCGCTGGAAGTCTCCGGCGGCGTCGACCTGGCCGGCCTGCGCGCGATCGCCGAGGACGGCGTCGACTGCATTTCCATCGGCGCGCTGACCAAACATGTGCGCGCCATCGATCTTTCGTTGAAACTCGGGCCGCCGCCGGGTTGACCCCCTTGGCTTTGCGCCCGACCGTCGCCAGAACCCTGTCATGCCTACCTTGATCTTGTTGATGATCTTCGGCGCCGCCGCGTTCTCGTTCTGGAGCGCCGGCCGCGCCGCCGCCGAACGCGCCGAGACGGTCGGGCGCGACGCCTGCCTCAAGGCCGGCGTGCAGTGGCTGGACCAGAGCGTGCACGCGATCGGCCTGAAGCTGATCCGCCACGAGAGCGGCTGGCTCGGGTTCGAGCGCACCTTCCGCTTCGACTATTCGATCGACGGCGAAGATCGCCACGTCGGCCGCCTGATCCTGCGCGGCGAACGGCTGATCGCCTTCAGCGGCCCGGTGACGCGGGCGCCGACGCAGTTGCATTGAGCGACGTGGCCCAGGGGCGGCTTGGCTTCAAGGGTAGGAGCGGCGCAAGCCGCGACCGCGCCGATGCGATAGCCGGCGTACCCATCCAACAAACCGATGCTCCCGTCGCGATGCAGACCAGGACGTAGCACCGCAAGGCGAAGCTTCGCGGTCGCGGCTCACGCCGCTCCTACAAAGGGTTACGCAGGCCTGATCAAGAACGGCGCAAGCCGCGGCCGCGCCGCCAAAATCGCGCCGCCAAGATCCGGCGCGGCTAGCGCAGGCGAAACAACGCCGACCAGCGCTTACTTGACGATGCGCAGATGTCCGCCGCGACGCGGGCTTGGCGTCTGCGGGCCGCCATCGTCGTCGCCCTCCGGCGCCGGGTCGTTCGGCACCGAACTCAACATCGGCGGCGCCGAGTCGATCTCGTCATGGCCTTCGTCGAGCGCCGACTCTTCCATGCCCACGTCTTCCGGCAAGGCCATGCCCTGCCCGGTTTCGCGCGCATAGATCGCCAGCACCGCACCGACCGGCACCGATACCGGATGGCTGACGCCGCCGAAGCGCGCGCTGAAGCGGATCAGGTCGTTGCCCATTTCCAGATGCGAGACCGCGCGGGCGGCGACGTTGAGGACGATCTTGCCGTCCTTGACCGCATGCGCCGGCACCTGCACCGACGGACGCGTGGCGTCGACGAGCAGATGCGGGGTCATGCCGTTATCGGCGATCCACTCGTACAGCGCCCGCAACAGGTAGGGGCGGTGGCTGGTCATCGGAGCACTGCTTTCGGTCATACGCACATTTTAGCGTCATGACGACGTGAACGACGAGGCCGTCCCGTGCGATTACGGCCCCGTCCGTCGCGTCCCCGGTGCGGCCGCGCCGACGCGGCCCGGCCGCCCGGCCCCAGCTCAGGTCGGCATGTCGCGCAGCTTGCGTTCCTGGTCGGTCAGGCTGCGGGTGAAACCGGGGTTGCGGAAGATGCGGTTGCCGTAGTCCTCGATCGCCTTGCCGTCCTTCGGCATGGGCACGTCGAGCGAGGGCAGGCGCCAGATGATCGGCGCCATGGCGCAATCGGCCAGGCTCATTTCGGGGTTCAGGAAGAACTTGCTGGCCTTGAACAGCGGCACCGAGGCGGTCAGCAGTTCCTTGAGGCGCTTACGCGCGGCTTCGGCCTGGGCCTTGTTGCCCATCTGGATGGCCTGGACCTGCGGCACCCAGTCGTGTTCCAGGCGCAGCATCGCCAGGCGCAGGCGCGCCCGCGACAGCGGGTCGACCGGCATCAGCGGCGGGTGCGGATAGCGCTCGTCGAGGTATTCGCTGACCACGCTGGCCGCGTACAGGACCAGGTCGCGCTCGACCAGGGTCGGGACGGAGTGATACGGGTTGAGGTCGACGAGGTCTTCGGGCGGATTCTGCGGATCGACCGGTATCAGGTCGTAGGTGACGCCTTTCGCCGCCAGCACCAGCCGGACCCGATGGCACAGCACGCAGTCGGTGGACGAAAACAGAGTCAGGGCATTACGCATACGGGGGCTCGCCGCCATCATCGACCTCTCCAGCGACCGGAATCCGCCGGTCGCAAGACGCCCTCCACCCGCTGTGGAAAGTCGTCACGGCCTCGAGCCTGCCCCCTACCCCATGCGCGGCGACGCCGGCTCCTGCCGTCGTCGTGCGCTAGCCCGCGCCTTAGCGGCGCGGGCCTCCCTGCGGGGATCGGATCAATGTTCCACGTCGCGCCAGTACTCGGTCTTCAACAGATACGCGATCAACGTGAACAACGCCAGGAACAGGATCACCCAAACGCCCAGACTCTGGCGCTTGAGCGCGGCCGGTTCGCCGGCGTACTCGAGGAATGTGGTGATATCGCGCGCCGCCGTCTTGAAGCCTTCGGCGTCGAGCTTGCCGGGCTGCGCGATCTTGAGGGCGTGCACCGGACGCTCGCCGGTGGCCTTGTCGAGTTCGCCGTACTCCGCATGCTGCAGACCCTGCAGTTCCCACAGCGGGTTCGGCATCGAGGCGTTCGGGAACAACTTGTTGTTCCAGCCCAGCGGACGGCTCTCGTCGAGGTAGAACGAGTTGAGATAGGTGTAGATCCAGTCGCTGCCGCGCACGCGCGAGATCACGCTGAGGTCCGGCGGCATCTTGCCGAACCACTGGTTGGCGTGTTCGGCGGTCATGTTGACCTGGATCTGCTCGCCGAACTTGGCGCCGGTGAAGTTGAGGTTGTTCATGACCTCCGCTTCGGTCAGGCCCAGGTCCTCGGCGATGCGCGAGTAGCGCAGGTACTTCAGCGAATGACAGCCCGAGCAGTAGTTCATGTACAGCTGGGCGCCGCGCTGCAACGACGCGCGGTCGTTGAGGTCGGTACCCGACTGCATCAGGTCGCCGCCGCCGGAGGCGAAGGCGGTCGCCGACACGAGCAGGCCGGCGGCAAAGGTGGCGAGCTTCTTCACGATACGCATCTTATGGAAGGGCCGGCTGTGATCAATCGAGCTCAGGTTAGTCATGCATCTTCACCCGTTCCGGCACCGGCTTGGTCTTGTCGAGCTTGGTCCACAGCGGCATGGTGATGAAGAAGGCGAAGTACAGGAAGGTCAGCACGCGGCCGATGATGGTCTCGACCGGGTCGGTACCCGGGCCGGCGCCGATCTTGCCGAGCCACAGGAAGCAGACCGCCAGCACCGCAAGCGCGAGCTTGCTCATCCAGCCGCGGAAGCGCACCGACTTGACCTTGCTGCGGTCCAGCCACGGCACCAGGAACAGCACCGCGATCGCGCCGAACATCACCAGCACGCCCGAAAGCTTATGCGGGATCACGCGCAACATGGCGTAGTACGGGGTGTAGTACCAGACCGGCTTGATGTGCTCCGGCGTCACCAGTCGATTGGCTTCGCTGAAGTTGTCGTGCTCGAGGAACCAGCCGCCGAACGCCGGGGCGAAGAAGATGATGAACGCGGCGATGATCAGGAAGAAGCCGACGCCCACCAGATCCTTGACCGTGTAGTACGGGTGGAACGGGATGCTGTCGAGCGGCTTGCTGGCATCCCAGCGGTTGCCCTTGGGGCCCTTCTTGATGTCGACGCCGTCGGGGTTGTTGGAACCCACTTCGTGCAGCGCGCCAAGGTGCAGCACGACCAGCAGCAACAGCACCAGCGGCAGCGCGATCACGTGCAGCGCGAAGAAGCGGTTGAGGGTGGCGTCGCCGGGCAGGTAGTCGCCCATGATCCACTCGGTCAGGCCGTTGCCGATCACCGGGATCGCGCCGAACAGCGAGATGATGACCTTGGCGCCCCAGAACGACATCTGGCCCCACGGCAGCACGTAGCCCATGAAGGCTTCGGCCATCAGCACCAGGTAGATCAGCATGCCGAGGATCCACACCAGCTCGCGCGGCTTCTGGTACGAGCCGTACAGCAGGCCGCGGAACATGTGCAGGTAGACGACGATGAAGAACAGCGAGGCGCCGGTGCTGTGCATGTAGCGGATCAGCCAGCCCCACTCCACGTCGCGCATGATGTATTCGACCGACGAGAACGCTTCGGCCGCGGACGGCTTGAAGTGCATCGTCAGGAAGATGCCGGTGACGATCTGGTTGACCAGCACCAGCAGCGCGAGCGAACCGAAGTAGTACCAGAGGTTGAAGTTCTTCGGCGCGTAGTACTCGGTCATGTGCTTGCGATAGAACGGCATCATGCCGGGCGCGCGAGCGGTGACCCAATCGAAGACGTTGTTGGCGGTGCGGGTAATGACGTTGGACATGACTTACGCCGCTCCCTTCGGATCAACACCGATGACGATGGTGTTGTCGTTTTCGTAGTAGTGCGGAGGCACCAGCAGGTTGGTCGGGGCCGGCACGCCCTCGAACACGCGACCGGCCATGTCGAAACGCGACTTGTGGCAGGGGCAGAAGTAGCCGCCCTTCCACTCCGGGTCGAACGCCTCGGGCCGGATCTCGGCCTTCATTTCCGGCGAGCAGCCCAGGTGCGTGCACAGGCCCACGAGCACCGAGATCTCGGGCTTGAGCGAGCGCAGTTCCGGGCTCTTCTCGCGCACGTACGCCGGCTGCTGGTCGACGTTCTCGGACTTGGGATCGCGCAGACGCCCGTCGAGGGTCGGCAGGATGTCGAGAATGGCCTTGGAGCGCTTGACGATCCAGATCGGCTGACCGCGCCATTCCATGACCAGGCGCTGGCCTTCGGTGAGGGCGCTGATATCGGCAGTCACCGGAGCGCCGGCGAGCTTGGCGCGCGCGCTGGGGTTCCAGGACTTGATGAAAGGCACCGCGGCAAAGCCGGCGCCCACGGCACCGACCACTGCTGTGGTCGCCGTCAGGAACCGACGTCGGCCCGTGTTGATAGGATCGTTGACCCCTTGGTTGGCCATCCGGCACTCCGCAAAGCTGCAATTCGAAGTTACGCCGCACCGTCTGGCGCCAAAGGCGACCACATACCACTGGCGGAAGGCTGGCGGCTCAAAAGACGGGGAAGTGTAGCGGAAGCGTTAAGCGCCCGACAATCCGCCATGACCGCGGAACGAGGATCAGCGCACGCCCGGAGGCGCCGAACGCCGGCGTCAAGACCTTGCCGGCGCGCCCCAGGCCGGGAAAAGGCCTGAAATCGGTGCGGTTCCGACACTGCACCGCCCTGCGCCCGACACCGGCCGAAGCAGGCGCCAGCGCGGAGCACGGCAAGGCCACCGCCGTCGGACGGATGAATCGGGAAGAGTCGGAGTGCGCCGAACGATCGGCGCGCGCTGGTCAGCGGGCGACGGTCGATGCCGAGCGGTAGCGTTCGGCGAGCACCGCCACGCGCTGTACGTAACGCTGGGTCTCGCTGTAGGGCGGCACGCCCTTGTACTTGTCGACTGCGCCCTCGCCGGCGTTGTAGCCGGCCGCGGCCAGGGTCAGGTTGCCGTTGAAGCGCTTGAGCAGCCAGGCCAGGTACTGCACGCCGCCCTGGATGTTCTGGCCGGCGTCGAAGGCGTTGCCGACCCCGAACCGGCGCGCGGTCGCCGGCATCAGCTGCATCAGCCCCTGCGCACCGACCCGCGACATGGCGTTGGGGTTGTAGGCCGATTCGGCGTGGATGATCGCGCGCACGATCGCTTCTTCGACCCCGTGTTGGCGCGCTGCCGCGGCGATTTCGGCCGAGAACGCCTCGGTGTTCAGGCGCAGGGTGCCGAAGTTGACGCCGGGCCGCGCCGCGCAGGCGAAGCAGCTCTCGATGAAGCTGTAACGGATGGTCCGCACCGCCGAGACGTTGGCCAGGCCCTTGGGCCGCTTGCTCGTGTAGTGGCGTACGCCGTCCTTGATATAGGAATAGACCTGCCCCTGCACCAACCGGGTCGGCGCCGCCTGCGGGGCTGCCGGCACCGCGACCACCGGGGCAATGGCGTTGGACCCGGTCTGGCCCGGCGTGGCCTGGCCCGACGCGGCCGTACCCGGTGCGAACGCGGCCGGCCTGAGCCCGGCCGCAGCCATGGTCGCAGCCGCGCCGCTGTAGGTGGCCGGGGGGTTGTTATGGATAGAGGCCGGGGCCGAGGTCGCGCTGCCCGAGCCGACCGAGCCCATCGCCGGCGGCGCATACGACACCGGGGTCGGGTTGCGCGGGCGGTTGGGACGGTTGATGTACTGGCCGGCGACCACGCAGCTCGCGCCCTTGACCTTCTTGCTGACGTAGCTGCGCTCGCCCGAGGCGCTTTCGCAGCGGTAAACGGTACCGGCCACGGCCGGCGCAATGGCCAGCAGGCAAACGGTCCCCAGCAGCAGCGAGCTCCCCCTCATGGGCGGGAGTGTCCTCTGCCGCGCTTGCGCTGCCAAGTACTTGATACAGAAACGTGACGCCCGGCCCGGCTCGGGCCCGCGAGAGCTGGCTTGGGGCTAAACTGGCGCCCCTTCCGGCGCGGATTAACCGCCGCCCTTCCCGGACCCGGACTACCCATGACCGACCTGCACCCCCTGCCCACGGCTCCGGCCGCCGGCTCCGCTTCCCCGCCCGCCACCGGCGCGTCGGGCGCAAAAAAGCTGTTCATCGAGACCCACGGTTGCCAGATGAACGAGTACGACTCGGCCAAGATGGCCGACGTGCTCGCCGCCAGCGACGGCCTCGAACTGACCCAGGACGTAAGCGAAGCCGACGTCATCCTGATCAATACCTGCTCGATCCGCGAGAAGGCCCAAGAAAAGGTGTTCAGCCGGCTCGGCCGCTGGAAGCAGCACAAGCAGGGCGGCCGCCCGGTCATCATCGGCGTCGGCGGCTGCGTCGCTTCGCAGGAAGGCGCGGCCATCGTCAAGCGCGCCCCCTATGTCGACCTGGTGTTCGGCCCGCAGACCCTGCACCGCCTGCCCGAGATGATCCGCGCCAAGCGCGAGACCGGCCTGCCCCAGGTCGACATCAGCTTCCCCGAGATCGAGAAGTTCGACCGCCTGCCCGAGCCGCGCGCCGAAGGCCCGAGCGCCTTCGTCTCGATCATGGAGGGCTGCAGCAAGTACTGCTCGTTCTGCGTGGTGCCCTATACCCGCGGCGAAGAAGTCAGCCGCCCGTTCGAGGACGTGCTGGTCGAAGTGGCGCAACTCGCCGCCCAGGGCGTGCGCGAGATCAACCTGCTCGGCCAGAACGTCAACGCCTATCGCGGGCCGATCGCCGGCGAGAGCGAGGCCGGCCAAGACGGCGCGGAGCCCGAAGTCGCCGACCTCGGCCTGCTGATCCGCACCATCGCCGAAATCGACGGCATCGACCGCATCCGCTTCACCACCTCGCATCCGCTGGAGTTCAGCGACTCGCTGATCGAGGCCTACCGCGACGTCCCGCAGCTGGCCAACTACCTGCACCTGCCGGTGCAGGCCGGCAGCGACCGCATCCTCGCGGCGATGAAGCGCGGCTACACCGCGCTCGAGTTCAAGCAGAAGATCCGCAAGCTGCGCGCGGTGCGCCCGGACATCTCGGTCTCCTCGGACTTCATCGTCGGTTTCCCCGGCGAGACCGAGGCCGACTTCGAGAAAACCATGAAGCTGATCGAGGACGTCGGCTTCGACCAGTCCTTCTCCTTCATCTACTCGCGCCGCCCCGGCACCCCCGCGGCCGATCTCGAAGACAGCGTCGGCGACGCCGAGAAGCACGCGCGCCTGTCGCGCCTGCAGGCCGCGGTCAACGCCAACGCCATGCGCATTTCCGAGTCCATGGTCGGCAGCGTCCAGCGCGTGCTGGTCGAAGGCCCCTCGCGCCGCGACCCGAACGAACTGACCGGCAAGACCGAGAACATGCGCTCGGTGAACTTCGCCGCGCCGGCCCGCCTGATCGGCGGCTTCGTCGACGTGTTGATCACCGAAGCCATGGCCAATTCACTGCGCGGTCGGGTCGTCGTCGACGACGGCCGCGCCGCCGCCTGATCCCCGCAACGGAGCCCGCATGGACCGCGACTTCATCATCCGAGAACTGGCCGCCGACGAATTCGAGCGGGTCTGGCCGATCTTCCGCGAGGTGCTCGCGCGCGGCGAAAGCTACAACTACCCGGCCGAGCTCTCGATGGAGCGCGCCCAGGAGATGTGGACCTCGCCGCCCTACCGCACCTTCATCGCCGAGGCCGACGGCGAGACCCTGGGCTGTTACAAGCTAGGCCCGAACCAGTCCGGCCGCGGCGACCACGTCGCCAACGCCAGCTACATGGTCGCCGAGCGCGCCTGGGGCCAGGGCGTCGGCTCGGCGCTGTGCGCGCATTCGCTCGAGCAGGCGCGCGAGGCCGGTTTCGCGGCGATGCAGTTCAACTACGTGGTCAGCAGCAACGCCGCCGCCGTGCACCTGTGGCTCAAGCACGGCTTCGAGATCGTCGGCCGCGTGCCCAACGCCTTCCGCCACGTCTCGCTGGGCCTGGTCGACGTGTTCGTGATGTATCGGCCGTTGTGAGGCGGGGATGGGTTGAAAGCCGGATGGGTTGAAGCGGGAATGGGGAATGGGGAATGGGGAATGGGGAATCGGGAATCGTAAGAGCGGTGGCGGGCTGCAGCGCTGACGCGGCGCGCGCCTTGCTTATCTCCCTCTGATCGCGCTCTGACTCCCTCATCGCGCCCTTCCCGCGCTGTGCCGCCTGGTCGCGCACTTGGCGTGCCGCCTCGCCGCGTCCCTGCCTACCGTCATTCCCGCGAAGGCGGGAATCCAGGGCCTTCCGTGCGAGAACGCTCCAGGTCTCCCGATGCCCGCCTTCGCGGAAACGAGGTGCCGGAGCGAGGACGCCGAAAGCACTCCCCCGCCGACATCCGGCTCCGCCCGGCAAAGCGCAGCACGCTCTTACCGCCATCGCCTGGCAAACGGTCGGCGGCGTGCGACTGCGCACGCCGCGCCGGCTAGCTACGCCATAAACCCGAGATTGCGCGAGTTGAAGTTGCCCAAATTCGGGAAGATCAAATCCAACTCGCTGTCGCCCACCCCGAACCAGCGCGCCAAGGTCGCCCCGTACTGATCCACCGAGGTGGTCGGAATGATCTGGCCCCAACCGGCGTCGTCGTCGCCGCCGTTGATCAGGGTCGGCATGGCGCCGAAGAATCGCCCGCCGCGCACCGCGCCGCCGACGATGAAGTGATGGCCGCCCCAGCCGTGATCGGAGCCGTCGCCGTTGGACGACAAGGTGCGGCCGAAATCCGAGGCGGTGAACGCGGTGACCTTGTCGGCCACGCCGAGTTCGCCGGTGGCCGCGTGGAAAGCGGTCATCGCCTGCGACAGCCGCGCCAGCAGGCCCGGCTGATCGCCGAGCAGGCTGTCGTGGTGGTCGAATCCGCTCATCGACACGAAAAACACCTGCCGCTTCAGCCCCAGCACCTCGCGCACCTTGATCAGCCGCGCCACCATCCGCAACTGGTTGCCCAGGTCGGACTCGGGAAATGCGGTCTGCAACGGCGCGGAGGCGTCCAGCGCCATCGCCACCGCCGAGGCGTTCTCCCTCGCGCGGCGGAACGCGCCGGCGTAACTGCGCCCGAACACGTGCGACTGCGCGCCCGGCGCCATCAACTGCAGAAAGGCCCGGCGGCTGTCTTCGTCCCACTCGAACCGGCTGAACTGGCGCGGACCGTCGTTGCCGATCACGTACTGGCTGGATTGGCTCGCGCGCTGCAGGATGCTTTCGAAGTTCAACGACACCGACATCGGAATGAAGGCGTCGGGATTGGCGTCGCGCAGCAGGTCGGCGATATGCCCGGCCCAACCGTAGCCGCGGCCCTCGCCCGTACGCGAGACCTGCCAGTACTGTTGCTGGTCGTTGTGCGAGAACAACTGCGGCGGCAATTGCACGGATTGATTGAGGTATTCGGCCTTGCTGGTCGGCCGGATCAGGGTGCCGACATTGCCCAGCACCGCCGCCTGCCCATTGTTGAACAAGCCTTGCAGGCCGCCCATGCCGACCAGGTCATCATCGGTGGTGCAGGCCTGCAAACCGTACTCGGCGCCGTCCGAAGCGCCGCCGCCGGCTTGCGCGACCAAGGGCAACAGTCGGTTCTGTTCGAGCGCCAGGGTCGCGCGCGCGGTCCGGTACTGCTGGTAATGACCGTCGTCGCGCGGCACGATCATGTTCAACGAATCGTTGCCGCCGAACAAGAACACGCAGACCAGGGCCTTGTAATCGTCGAAGCGCGATGGCCCATAGGCGTTGGCGGCCGCCTGCGCCAGACGCAGGTTGCCGAGCGCGGAATACAGGCCGGCGCCGCCGAGCGCGGCGCAGATCGTGTTGGTCAGGAATTGCCGACGTTTCATGGATGCTCTCTCCGTATTCCTGCTTACTTCTGCACGATGTAATCGGGCGAATTGACGATCACGTACAGCGCCTCCTGCACCCGCAGGCGCTTGGCCGCAGTGGTATTGGCCGGCATGCCGCTCAGCCGCTCGGTCAGCACTTGCTTCATCTGCTCGGTCATCTGCCCGGACAGGAACAGCGCGTCGTAACGCGCGATCAACGCGGGAATGTTGTTCGCCAGCGCGATCTCCGCGCTGAGGTCGATCGCCACCTCGTCGTTGCCGATGCCTTCCGGATTGCCGATATAGGCCTCGAAGATCTTCCTCATCAGATAGCTTTCGTTGGCCGGCATCATGTAGTCGGTCGCCAATTGCAATTCCGGCGCCACCAGCCCCAAGCTCTGCGGCTCGCCGTTGGGGCTGTAGCGCGGGCTGAAGAAGTTGAACACCGACGGCGCATACATCGGCACCTGGCCGAGGTAGTTGTCGACGCTCCAGAACTCTTCGGTGTGCCCGCTCTTGGACTTGCCCTTGAGCGCGCGCCACAGATGGGTCAGGCGCAGGATCGGCTCGCGCACCTTGCCGAAATGCGCCGGCTGCGCGGCCGGATCGCGCGCTTCGGGATCGAGCAGGATCGCGCTGACCACCGCGCGCAAATCGCCGCGCACGCCCTGGCCGTTGTTGTCGAACGCCGCGGCGACCCGGCCGACGTAGGCCGGGCTGGGGTTGCTGGTCACCAGCCGCTGAATCAACTGCTTGCCGATGAACGGCCCGACGTTGGGATGGTTGAAGATATTGTCCAGCGCCGCACTCAGATCGCCGCGACCGCTGCCGCCGCCGGCGAGCTTGCCGCCCGGCAGACTCACGCCCGGATACAGCAGCAACTGCTTCTCTTGCGCCGAGGCGTGATAGGCCGCATGGTTTTCCATCGGCGACACCCAGGCCGGCGCGTCGACCTCATAGAAATAGCAATCGAACGAGCCTTCGGCTTGACAGCCCTTGAAGGTCCAGCCGGTGAACACGTGGGCGAAACCCCTTACGGTGTCCTGGCCATAAGTCGGGATCGGATTCTGCGCTGCGTCGAGCAGCGGCGTTCCGTCCTGCTTGAGCTGGACCAGACCGACGCTGAACAGCTGCATCACTTCGCGCGCGAAGTTCTCGTCGGGACGGATGTTGTTGACCGGATCGGGCTTGCGGTTCTGCAGCATCGACAGATAGATGCCCATCACCGGATGCAGCGTCACGTCCTCGAGCAAGGTGCGGTAATTGCCGAACGCGTCGCGGGCCAAGGTGTCGTAGTAGTGGCTCATCCCGTACGACGCGTGGTAAAGCGGATCGGAAGTCGCATCCGACACCACCATGATCTGGCTGAGCGCGAACGCCACCCGCTGGCGCAGTTGGTCGCGGTGCACGATCAGGGTCGGCTTGATCGGGTCTTTGCCGCCCACGGCGTTGACGAACCACGCGTCCAGCCGCCAATCGCGGCTGAAGTCGTCGGGCCTGCGCACGCGGGCGTTCTTGAGGAACGTCAGTTGCGAAGACGCCGGGAACCCGATCTGCTCGTTGATCCAGGCGGTGTAACCGATCTGCTTGAGACGGTCGATGTCTTCGCGGGTCGGCCCGAACGTGGCTTGGGCGAGGAAGCGCGCGGCTTCGCCGTCGGTGGCGGGAATGTCGGCGAACCGCGCCGCGGGCGCGGCGCCGATCGCACCGCGATCGGCGCGCAGCAGCAGCGGATCCGGGGCGCCGGGATACGGCCCGCCGTAGTCGGGCGTCGGCGTGACGCCGCGCAGGGCGATCAAGATTCCCAACGCTAGCAACAGGCGCGACGATGCGCCCATCCGCGCTGCGCGCAGAAGTGTCGATTTCATTGCAGGCCCCCGAGGCTGGCTATTCGGGAGCGATGCTAGGGTCGGCGCAGACTATAAAGTTTGATCGATAGCTCGTTTTCAATTGGAGTCGCGGCGAAATCCGGATTGACAATCACGAAATTACGAGTCCGCTACAATCGTCATCGGCGTTGCGTGATCGCGGCGCGGAGCCGCACGCGGACGGCGGCACCATCAAGCGCTCGGCGCGTACTCGCAGCGGCAACGGGAAGCCGTCACGGCGCGGATCGCTCGGCACGCCACACCGGCTTGCCGTCGACATGGGTCGCCAGCACCGTCAAGGTGCGCAACTCGCGCGGATCGATCGCGAGCGGATCCTGCTTGAGCACGACGAAGTCGGCGCGCTTGCCGACCGCGAGGCTGCCGACTTCGGTTTCGGCGAAGCCGGCATAGGCGGCATCAAGGGTGAAGCCGCGCAGGGCCTCGAACGCGGTCAGTTTTTCTTGCGGATGCCAGCCGCCGAGCGGCAGGCCGGCGCCATCGCTGCGGGTGGTCGCGGCGTACAGGCCGAGGCGAGGATCGACCGCTTCGACCGGAAAGTCGGAGCCCAGGGCCAGGCGCGCGCCGCTGTCGCGCAGCTGCCGCCAGGCATAAGCGCCGGCGATGCGCTGTGGGCCGATGCGGTCCTCGGCCCAGGGCATGTCGCTGGTGGCATGGGTCGGCTGCATCGCCGCGATCACCCGCAGCGCGGCCAGGCGCGGCAGATCCTGCGGCGCGAGAATCTGCGCATGCTCGATGCGCCAGCGATGATCGCTGCCCTGGGCGTCGCTGCCCAAGGCCTGCTCATACAGGTCCAACACCTGGCGATTGCCGCGGTCGCCGATGCCGTGAGTCGCGACCTGCACGCCGCAACGCTTGGCCTTCGCCATCGCCTTCGCCATCGCCGGCGGCGTCATCCGCAACAGACCGCGGTTGCCGGCCTCGTCGCTGTAATCCTCGAGCATCGCCGCGCCACGACTACCGAGCGCGCCGTCGGCATAAAGCTTGACCCCGCGCATGCGCAGGTGGCCACCAGGATGCCGGTACAGCCCATCGCGGCACAGATGTTCGAGAGCGTCGCCGTCGCCGGCAGCAAAGGCGGTGATGCGCAGCGGCAACGCGCCGCGTTCGGCCAGGCTCTGGTAGCCGCGCAGCTGTTCGAGATTGACGCCGGCGTCGTGGACGCCGGTCAGGCCATGGGCCACGGCCTCCTGCATCGCCAGGACCAGAGCGCGCTCGGCCGTCGCCGCGTCGAACGGCGGGCGCGACGACTCGACCAAGGCCATCGCATCGTCGATAAAGATGCCGTTGGGCCGGCCCTGCGCGTCGCGCAGGATCTTGCCGCCCTCGGGTTGCCAGTCGCCGGACAGATCGCGCGCGATCGCCCGCATCGCCGCGCTGTTGCCCCAGCCGGCATGGCCGTCGATACGCTGCAGCCAGACCGGGCGATCGGGGAACTCGGCATCGAGGTCGGCCGCGCTCGGGAACCCGGCATCGGGCCAATCGTTCTGATCCCAGCCGGCGCCGATCAGCCATTGCCCGGGCGCCAATCGCTTGGCGTGATCGCGCAAGCGTTGCAGCACCTCCTGCTTGCTGCGAGTGCCGACCAAGTCGGCGCCGAGCTTGTTCAAGCCGAGCTCGAGCATGTGCGCGTGCGAGTCGATCAAGCCCGGAATCACCGTCGCCTCGCCGGCGTCGACCCGTTGCGCCCGCGGATACCGTCGCAGCAACTCGGCGCGGCCGCCGACGGCGAGGATCTTGCCCTGCCCGTCGTAGGCCATCGCCTCGGCGCTCGGCTGCGTAGGATCGAGGGTATGAATGCGCGCTGCGGTGAGGACGCTGACCTCGGCGGCGGCCGTCGGCAGCGACAAGACTGCGCACAAGCTCGGAATCAGATATCGCAGACGGCGCATCGCGTTCCCCGGCCCGGACCGAAGCGGAGAATGTGCGAGAAATCGGGTGTTCGGCGCAAGGGCCTGAGGCTCAAGTCACGGTTTGCCGCGCGGGACCGGGTCGGTCGCCCCTAGCTGCCGTTGCCGTTGCCGTTGCCGTGATTTTGATCTGCTTTGCTGCTTTGCCGGTCAAGTGGAGACCCGGAGGGCGCCGCACAGGACGTGCGGCGTTTTTCGATAAGACAGGGACGTCTTATCGAAAAATCCCGGCGCGGGCACCGCACTCGTGGCCTGTGCCCTTGCAAGGAAAGCCCTTTTCTTTGGTTACCTTTGACCGAAGGGAATCCAGACGGACTTTTGGGCTTAGCAAAAGAAAGTAACCCGGCCGCGTGAGCGGACGGAAGCTTTGCTCTTGCTCGAAGAAGGAAGCATCGTGAACTCTTCCACTGTAGGAGGGGCGTAAGCCGCGACCGCAACGCATCAATCTCGCGCCGATGGCGGCCGCAGCCCGTCAGGGTAGGAGCGGCGCAAGCCGCGACCGCGCTGCGATGGTCTCGCGGCGCTTCTCTCAAGCAAGATCAAACGCCAAGAGCTTCCGCCACTAAAGTGGCGGGTTACTTTCTTTTGTCATAAGCAACAAAAGTCCGCCTGGATTCCCTTCGGTCAAAGGTAACCAAAGAAAAATGCTTTTCTTTGAATCACAGGCCCGCACGCGCGGTGCAGACGCGGGGCTTTTTCATACGGGACATCCCTATCCCGATGAAAAACGGCGCGCATCCATGCAGGCCGCCCTCCGGGTATCCTGTTGCCTTCGCTGGTGAGACACGGCGCACAGCAACAGCAACAGCAACAATCCCGCAGGTATCAGAGTTCGAGGGGTAGGAGCGGCGTACCACTGGATTTCCTTCGGTCACAAGCCGCGACCACGCCGCCACTATCGCCACGCGCCGGCGGCCGTAGATTCGCGGTCGCGGCTCGCGCCGCTCCTACCCTGCGACAGATCAAGGCTTAGAGCGATGACGGCGGCCATGCGACTTCTGCGCATCCCTTGGTCGCGGCTCACGCCGCTCCTACACATCGACAACAGCGACGTGGCGGCACCAGCGCGGCCCGGCAGCCAGCAGCCGGAGCCGGCTAGGCTCGGGCTCGGCACGGACTGGGCTGGACTGGGTTACCCCGCAAAGACATCGAAGCCAATCCCCACCGATTCCTTAGTCCAGCCGCTTGCTGAATCTCGCCACCGCCGCCGTCATCATCACCACGATGAAGACCGACAGATACAACACGTCCTGCCACAGCTCCCACAGACTCGCGCCACGCAGCATCACTCCGCGGATCAGGCGCAGGAAATGCGTCATCGGCAGCACCTCGGCCAGCCATTGCGCGACCTTCGGCATGCCCGCGTACGGAAACATGAAGCCCGACAGCAGGATCGATGGCAGCAGAATGAACACGGTCATCTGCATGGCCTGGAATTGCGAACCGGCCTTGGTCGAGATCATCAGGCCCAAGGTCAGGTTGGCCAGGATCAGCAGGATCGCGGCCAGGTAGACGTCGAGCACGCTGCCCTTGATCGGCACGTCGAACAGCCACAGGCCCAGCAGGATCACCACCGTGGTCTGGACCAGGCCGATCACCGCGTACGGCAGGACCTTGCCGATCATCAGCTCGGTGCGGCTGACCGGCGTGGTGATCAACAGCTCCATATTGCCGCGCTCGCGTTCGCGCACGATCGCCACCGAGGTGAACATCACCATGGTCATGGTCAGGATCACGCCGATCAGGCCGGGCACGATGTTGACCGGCGAGCGCCGCTCCGGGTTGTAGAACGCGACCACGCTGATCGGAGCGACCTTGCGCGGCGCCGCCACCGTGCTGTCGATCGGCATCTGCGCCAGTTGCACCGCCGCGCTCTGCACCACGGTGTCGCTGCCGTCGACCAGCACCTGCACCGCTTCGCGGCCGTCGATGCGGCGGCGCTCGAAATCGGCGGGAATGCTGACCCCCACGCTGACCTGGCCGCGCCGCAGCATCTCCATCAATTGCTGCGGCGTGTCGGCATCGGCGACCGGCTCGATTACACCGGTAGCGACCATGTCCATGACCAGGGCGCGCGAAGCGGCGGTCTGCGATTGGTCGGCGATGGCGGCGTTGAGCCCGCGCGGGTTCATGTTGATCGCATAACCGAACAGCACCAATTGGCCGACCGGAATCACCACGATCATCGCCAGGGTGATGCGGTCGCGGCGCAGCTGGCGGATTTCCTTGAGCACGATCGCCCACAGCCGACGCAGTTTCATGAGGCCTGCTCCGTATTCGCCGGCGCGGTTTCGCGGCCGCGCGTGGCGGCGACGAACACGTCCTCGAGATTGGCCGCGGCCTGGTCGACCTCGGCGTCGAGCCCGGCCGCGCGCAAGGCCTCGGCGAGACCGTATTCGGCGCGGTCGGCGCGTTCCAGCAGCACCCGCAGGCTGTTGCCGATCTGGGCCACGCTGAGCACGCCGGGCACCTCCACCAGCACGCGCTGAGCCTTGCGCGGCTGCGCCGCGCGCACCTCGACCGCGCGCCCGGCGAGCGCGCCGGTCAGTTCCGCCGGAGTGCCGTCGGCGACCAGCACGCCGCGGTCGAGAATCGCCAGGCGATGGCAACGTTCGGCCTCGTCCATGTAGTGCGTGGACACGAGCAAGGTCGTGCCGGCGTCGGCCAACTCGAACAACTTCTCCCAGAAATCCCGGCGCGACTCGGGGTCGACCGCACTGGTCGGCTCGTCGAGAAACAACAATTCGGGCTCGTGGATCACCGCGCCGGCCAGTGCGAGGCGCTGTTTCTGGCCTCCGCTCATCGTGCCGGCGAGTTGCTTCTGGCGATCGCCGAAATGGTATTGCTCGATCAACTCGTCGACACGTCGGCGCGCCGGCGCCTTGGGAATGTCCTGCACGGCGGCGAGGAACTCCAGATTCTCGCGCACGCTGAGGTCCTCGAACAGAGAGAACTTCTGGGTCATGTAGCCGATGCGCCGACGCAGCGCTTCGGCCTGTTGCGGAATCTTCAGGCCCAGCACTTCGATATCGCCAGCAGTCGGCGTGAGCAGTCCGCACAGCATCCGGATGGTGGTCGACTTGCCCGAGCCGTTCGGACCGAGGAAGCCATAGACGCAGGCGCGCGGCACGGTCAGGTCGACGCGGTCGACCGCGCGCAACTGGCCGAAGTGCTTGCTCATGCCGCGTGCCTTGATGACGGCGGTCTCGCCATCGGGGTCGCCGCCGGGCGGCGTGGCCGTCATCGCAGCGGCGGGCAAGTCATCGCTCATGGCCCGAACTCGACCCGCACCGGCAACCCGGCCGGCAATTGCGCGGCCTTGGTGTCGATGACCTCGACTTCGGCCAGATAACTCAAACGGGCCGCGTCCTCGCCGGTCAGAGCGTAATACGGGGTGAAGCTCGGTTCGCTGCGGATCATCCGCACGCGGCCGTTCCATTTTTGTTCGCGGCCGTCGATGAAGACGCGTGCGCTCTGCCCCACCCGCACATCCTGCCGGATCGGTTCGGGTACGTAGACGCGCGCATACGGCCGCTCGCCGACCAGCATCACCGCCAACGGCGAACCGATTGGGGCCTGGTCGCCGAGCTTGTACGGCAGGCTGTCGATGACGCCGTCGCGCGGCGCGACCACGTCGAGCTTGCCGACGTTGACCGCCTGCACCTCGGCCTGGGCCTGCGCCGCGGCCAATGCAGCCCGGCCTTGGGCGATGCGCTCGCGGCGGGTGCCGTGTTCGAGTTCCAGCAAGGCGGCCTGCGCGGCGCGCACCTGCGCCTGCGCATTGCCGGCTGCGGCGCGCGCGCGATCGACCTCGGCCGCGGCGATCAGGCGCTGGCGGCCGAGCGGCTGCACACGGGCGTAGTACGCGGCCGCATCGGCGGCCTGGGCCTGGGCGGCGGCGAGGGTGGCGCGCGCCTGGGCAATGGTTTCGCTGCGCGGCCCCGCTTCGAGCTCGGCCAGCGCATCGGCCGATTGCCGCGCCTGCGCCTGCGCCGCGCTCAACTGCGAACGGCCGCGGTCGAGTTCGAGTTGCAACACGCGCGTACCGGCCTTGACCCGCTGGCCTTCGCGCACGTCGATGCGCACGACTTTCTCCGCCGCCGGTGCCGGCAAAGTCACCCGGTCCCATTCCAGGGTGCCGAGCGCCTGCGCCGGCTCTTCCTTGCAGGCCGCCAGGGCGATGCACAGCAGAGCGAGCGCGAACGGACCTGCGTGCGGCCTGAGTGCGTGCTTGATCGTATCCATCGCAGGGTTCTCGCAATCAGGGAGTGAGGCCGCGGTCGAGCAAGGCCAACGCATGACGGCGCTGGGTGTCGAGATCGAGATCGTCGGCGTCGAACAAGCGCCGCCAGATCGGTGCGCTCGCGGCCGGGAACAGGGTCAAGCCGACCAGGCTCACCATCAGCAGGCGCGGGTCCAGGTCGGCATTGATCTGCCCGCGCTGCTGGGCCTCGGCGAAACGCCGCGCCATCATCTGCGGCACCAGCGGGCCGATCTTCTGCAGCAGCAGGCTCTCGCGCAGCGCCCCGCCCTCGCACAGCACCTCGCGCACCCACAGCGACGGCAGCCACGGATGCGCGGCGATGACTTGGCCGATGCCGTGGACGAAACCCGCGATCAGATCCATGACGTCGCCGGGCTCGCGGGTCAGGTTGTCGCGCAGGCTCAGGAACACCGGCAGCAGGCGTTCGTTGCTGACCGCCTCCTGCAACTGCTCCTTGTCGCCGAAGTAGTAATGCAGCAGGGCCGGATTGACCCCGGCCTCGCTGGCGATGGCGCGCAGCGAAGTCGCGGCGATGCCCTGGCGGGCGTAGCAGACGATCGCCGCGTCGAGCAGGCGCGCGCGCAGATCGGGGTTGTCGGCGGCAGCCGGCCGGCCCGGTGCGCGCTTGTTCGCGGCAGGTCGGCCGGCAGAGCGCGGCTTGGCGGCAGGCTTGGCGGCAGCTTTGGCCGCGCGCTTGGCAGGCGGTTTAGTGGGGGGCGCAGTGTCCATGCGCCATATTTAATTCAACAATTAATTAGTTCGCAAGCCCGAGCCGACCGACGGTCGTCGTCCGAACGCCATCGCGCCGCCTATTTAGGGGGCGGCGCGAGCCGCGACTGACCGACGTTACGTGCTCGCAGCCAAGGTTTGCCCCGGGATTGGTCATTGGCGCCGCGGCACAGACCGCTGCGCGGCATGTAGAGCCGTTGCCGTTGCCGTTGCCGTTGCCGAGATTTTGATCTGCTTTGCCGCTTTGCCGGTCAAGTGGAGACCCGGAGGGCGCCGCACAGGACGTGCGGCGTTTTCCGATAAGACAGGGACGTCTTATCGGAAAATCCCGGCGCGAGCATCGCACTCGTGGCCTGTGCCCTTGCAAGGAGAGCCCTTTTCTTTGGTTAGCTTTCTTTTGGGCTTAGCAAAAGAAAGTAACCCGGCCGCGTTAGCGGACGGAAGCTTTGCTCTCGCTGTGGTATCTCAAGAAGCAGGATCAAACGCCAAAAGCTTCCGCCACTAAAGCGGCGGGTTACTTTCTTTTGTCTAAAGCAACAAAAGAAAGGTAACCAAAGAAAAATGCTTTTCTTTGAATCACAGGCCCGCACGATCGATGCCAACGCGGGGATTTTTCATACGGGACATCCCTGTCCCGATGAAAAACGGCCTGCATCCATGCAGGCCGCCCTTCGGGTCTTCGATTGCCTTCGCTAGTGCGAAGCTGCGCACAGCAACAGCCACTGCTACGGCAACGGCAACGGCAACGGCAACGGCAACGGCAACGGCGAGCTTGGCGCAGTTCCGAACTCGCGATGCAACTTTAGCCCCGCAGGGCGACCCACAAGAGGCTAGTCTCAACCGCCCCGCTCGCCCGCCTCCGCCTCCAACACCGCCGACGGATGGCGCCGCCGCCACTCCGCCAGCGTCTGCGCGCAATGCGCCGGGATCAACCAGGCCCCCGGATGGGTATCGCGGAAGCGCGTCAGCCTCCGCAAGGTGTCGCGGTAGGCGCTCGCATCGTCCATCACCAGCAGCCGCGTCAGCCACGGCAAGTCCCGACCAAGATCGAGTTGCTCGCGGCGCCAGAACGCATCGGCAGCGAGGATCGCCCGCTCGCCGTCATGGGTACGCAGCGCCAAGCCGATCTGGCCGCGCGCATGCCCCGGCAAGGGCAACGCGAACAGGCTGCCGTCGCCGAACAGATCCCAGCCTTCTCCGCCGAGCGTCGCCAAGTCGCCGTC
Source organism: Lysobacter sp. ESA13C (assembly GCF_019970005.1). Lineage (NCBI taxonomy): Bacteria > Pseudomonadati > Pseudomonadota > Gammaproteobacteria > Lysobacterales > Lysobacteraceae > Lysobacter > Lysobacter sp. ESA13C. The sequence goes on from NZ_JAHXYK010000010.1 coordinate 153,088, forward strand.
GAGCCCGCGCCGGCCGCGTTCGTCGAGCAACTGCAGGCGGGCGACGAAATCCGCCGGCAGCAGTTCCTTCCAGATCTGCGCATGCAGCAGGCCGAACCAGCCCGAGTCCTCGACTTGCCGCCAGGCATCGGCATGAGCGACGAAACGCGCCTGCGGGAACTGGCCGAGCCCGCCGATGTGATCGGGATGGAAATGACTCAGCACGACCATGCGCACTTCATCGCGAGCCAGCCCACGCCGCTGCAGCAAGGCCGCCGCGTCGGTATGCGGCGCCGAGCAGGCGTGAATGACGCGGCGATAAAGCCAACGCAGGCCGCGCCGCATCGCCAGGCGCGCCTGCGGGCCGTAGCCGCAGTCGAACAGGATCGCGCCCTGCAGCGGGTGCTCGATCAAGGCCCAGCCGGCCGGGAAGCTCATCGCCGCACCGGCGTCGAAACCGAGATGACGCGGGTCGGCGCAGCTGTGCCCGGACACGCCGAGCGTCAGCGTGACCTCGCCGCTCACCGTCGCACCTGCGCTCGCGCGAGTTCGCCGAGGGTTTTCGCCAGCGCGTCTTCCATCGTCACGCGCGGCCGATAGCCCAGCTCGCTGCGGGCGCGGCCGATGTCGAGGGTCATGTCGACACTGAGCAATTCGATGCCGTAACGCAGCAGCGGCGGCTCGCGATCGGGACTGAAGCGGCGATACCAGGCTTCCACGCCGCTTGCCACGGCAAGCGCCAACGACTTGGACATGCGCCGTCTGGGCCGCGGCAACGACAAAGCGTCGGCGAGCCGGTCGATGACGCCCCAGATCGCGACCGGTTCGCCGTTGCTGATGTTGTAGACGCGGCCGTTCAATCGCCAGGAGGCATCGATCGCCGACACGATCGCGTCGACGACGTTGTCGATGTACGTCAGATCCACCCGGCAGTCCTCATGGCCGATCCGGCGCAGCCGGCCGCTGCGCAGCGCCTGCGCCAGGCGCGGCAGGATCGCAGTGTCGCCAGGGCCGAAAATCGCCCGCGGCCGCAAGGCCAGCGCGGACACGCCGCCGGCCGCGCAGCGCTCGAACACCCGCCGCTCGGCGATCAGCTTGGTCGCGACGTAGTCGTTGACCGCCTGCGCCGGCAAGGGATGGTCTTCGCGGATGTCCAGATGCGGGTGGCCATCGTGATAGATGCCGGGCGTGGAGATATGCACGAGCCGCCGCACCTGGCGCGCGATGCAGGCGGCGACGACGTGATCGGTGGCGTCGATGTTGGCGGCGACGAAATCGGCGCGCCGTCCCCACGGGCTCGACAAGGCCGCCGAGTGCACGACGATGTCGGCGCCGCGCAAGGCGCGATGCACCGCGGCCTCGTCGGTCAGGTCGATGGCGACGAACTCGATGCCCTGCGCCTGCAGCGCGCGGCCGCGCGCGGGGTCGCGACCGAGGCCGACGACCTGGGTCCAGGGGCGCGTCGCGACCAGATGGCGGGCGAGCGCGCCGCCGACGAAACCGGTCGCGCCAGTGACCACGATGCGTTGCGTCGTCATGCGTCCCTGCCCATGCGAACTGTCCACGAGCGCTGCGATCGGGCTGCGCCGAGCTTCGTCGTCATAGCGTCGTCGTCATGGCATTCGGTCGTATCGTGGCTACGAATCCACCTCAGTATGGCCCCTGGGCCCGGTTCTCCGATAGAACCGACCGGCCCTGCCGAGCCGGCGACACCTGCGACGACACGGCCCTAGCCTAGCTACTGGCCATCCAGGCCCGGTATCGACGATCCTGCACACCGCAGCCACATGGACGGATCTCCGCCCATGCCCATCCGCCGCGAGCGCAACGATGACTTCAGCGCGAGCCTCCCCACCGATGACCCCGTCCGCATGACTGCCGCCTCCATCGACACGACCGCCGCGACCTCGACCGAGGTGCCCTTGCCGCGACGCATCGCCATGGTCCTGGCGACCATGACCATCGCCACCGTGTTCTACCTCGCCATCAACACCTATCCGCTGCGCGAGCCGCGGCTGTTGCCGCTGACCTTCATCGACGAGTGGATCGGCTGGCAGGCCTGGACGATCTGGCCGTACTGGCTGCTGCTGTTCACCGGCCCGGCGCTGTTGCTGTCGATCCGCGAGCGCAGCCTGCTGCTCGCTACCCTGCGCGCGTACGCCATCGCGATGTCGCTCAACGCCGCGATCTGGCTGGCCTGGCCGACGCGGATGCTGCGCTCGGGCCTGCCCGAAGAGATGGACCCGTTCACCGCATTCGCCTGGCACTGCCTGTATGCGCTCGACGACGTCAACAACTGCTTCCCGTCCGGGCACATCACCATCCCGGCCGTGGTCGCGGTCGGCGCGGGCCTGCAATACCCGCGGGCACGGCCGTGGATCTGGCTGACGCTGATCGCGCTCGCACCGAGCGTGATCAGCACCGGCCAGCATTACGCCTGGGACATCGCCGGCGGCCTCGTCACCGCGACCATCGGTCTCTTGCTGGCCGGCGTACCCTTGTGGCGTCCTGGCGCGGCCCCGCTGTTGCAGCCGCAGTAAACCTGCGGCCGCTGCATCTTTTCGCATTCACGAGGACACGACATGCCCGACCCCCAACCCAAGCCCAGCTTGATCTCGCGCGGCGCGGTCGGCTTCTGGTTCCTCGGCCTCGGAGTGCTCGGCCTGGTGCGCTCGCTGATGCGCGCCTACCGCAGCGGCGTGTTCGACGCCGACGCGATCACCCTGCTGTGGTTGATCGGCTCGATCCTGCTGACCCTGATGGGCGCGCTGCGCGTATGGCGGGCCTGGCGCGAAGGCAGCCTGCCGCGTGACTGAACCGTACCGACTGAACCGGACCGGCTGATCCGGGCCGGCTGATTCGGCACGGCCGAGCGAGCATCGCTGCGCCCGCACGCCGAGCCCACAGCAACGCCCCCAAGCGAGGCTGCCGCCCATGAATCTCGCCACTCGCACTGCCGGCCACGCAAGGCCGGTGCAGCAGCGGCGGCGTTCATCCGGGCCGCCCTCGAGCCACCCCGCGGCTTTGCGAAAACGTTCCGACAGGCGCAAGCTGTAAGGCCTCGACGCGTCATCATCACGCGAACTTCTTACGCTTCCTCTATGTCCGCACGCACCGTTTCCGAATTCACCCTCGACCCCGTCGACAGCGAACGCCTGGCGAATCTGAGCGGGCCTTTCAACGGCCATCTGCGCATGATCGAACTGCGCCTGGGCGTCGAGATCGCCAACCGCGGCAACGTGTTCCGCATCGACGGCCCGGCCGCGGCGGTCGGCCAGACCGAACGCTTGTTGCGTAATCTGTGGAAGGACTCCGCCGCGGAAACCCTCGACGAAGCCGCGATTCACCTGGCCCTGACCGAAACCGGCGCCGACCAGGTCGTGGCCGACGACATCGAACCGCAGGAAGTCGCGATCCGGGTCAAGCGCGGCACCATCCGCGGCCGCGGCGCCAACCAGGCCAAATACCTGCACGCGATCGCCACTCACGACATCAACTTCGGCATCGGCCCGGCCGGCACCGGCAAGACCTTCCTCGCCGTCGCCAGCGCGGTCGAAGCGCTCAACGAGACGCGGGTGCAGCGTCTGATCCTGGTGCGCCCGGCGGTCGAGGCCGGCGAGAAGCTCGGCTTCCTGCCCGGCGATCTCACCCAGAAGGTCGACCCCTATCTGCGCCCGCTGTACGACGCGCTGTACGAAATGCTCGGCGTGGAGAAAGTGGTCAAGCTGCTCGAACGCAACGTGATCGAGATCGCGCCCTTGGCGTATATGCGTGGCCGCACGCTCAACGATGCCTATGTGATCCTCGACGAAGCCCAGAACACCACCATCGAACAGATGAAGATGTTCCTGACCCGCATCGGCTACGGCAGCACCGCGGTGGTCACCGGCGACCTGACCCAGATCGATCTGCCCAAGCACCAGAAGTCGGGCCTGCGCGACGCGCTCGACGTGTTGCGCAACGTCAACGGCATCAGCTTCACCTTCTTCGAGGCCAAGGACGTGGTCCGTCACCCGTTGGTCGCGCGCATCGTCAGCGCCTACGACGCGCGCGACGCCAAGGACGTGGAGACCGGGCCGGGCGTTTGACCCGGCGCGGCCCCGGCCGCGCCCACGCGATCGGAGGATCGCGCTATCGCAGGACCGCGCTTCGGCCTGCGCTATCGACCAGCCACCGCGAAGCGCAGGCTGCAAACCACGAACCGCCGAACAGTGAACCGCCGCAATGACCAAAGGTCCGATCCGTCTCGATGTCTCGATCAACTACGGCGTGCCGCGCAAGGGCCTGCCGGCGGCGAACAGCTTCCGTAAATGGGTCGCCGCGGCGCTGGAAGGCCGCATCCGCGAGGCCGACCTGGCGATCCGGGTGGTCGACAACAAGGAAGGCCGCTCGCTCAACCGCCATTACCGCGGCCGCGACTACGCCACCAACGTGCTGAGTTTCCCGGCCGACATGCCCGAGGGCCTGCCCGAAGGCGTGCGCCTGCCGCTGCTCGGCGACCTGGTGATCTGCGCGCCGGTCGTCGCACGCGAGGCCCGCGAACAGAAGAAAGCGCTCAACGATCACTACGCCCACTTGACCGTGCACGGCACCTTGCACCTGCTGGGTTGGGACCACGAGGACGAACGCGAAGCCGAGTGCATGGAACAACTCGAACGCGAGATCCTCGCCAGCCTCGGCATCGCCGACCCGTACATCGAAGACTGACGCTGCGAACTGCACGGCGCGGACGCGACGGTGCGAGTTCGGACTGAGGTTCCGCCAGTGTCGGCATAATCCCCAGGGCGCTGTCGGCCGATTCCGACACCGTGCCGGCGGCACTGCATCGCTGCAGGCAAACGCCGGGAAGCCCGCTCGGTATCGACGGATTCGCCCTGATGCGGGCCTGCCGGGCCCGATGGCGTCCTAGCTCCCTCACCGACGAATCCCCACTCCGGCGCGGGCGCATTTCCTATGCGCCGTCCTCGCGCCTCGGCCCAGACTGCCCACATCGCAGGAAGGAGCCTGGTATGCGTCGGATGAAAGGAATCTCGTTGCTGGAAGTGGTGGCCGCCTTGGCCATCGTGTTCTTGTTGATCGGCGTGGCGATGCCGGCCTTGCTCAACGCGGTCGCGCGAGTGCGCATCGGCCACACCCGCATGGCCCTGGTCGACAGTTTCCTGGTCGCCAATCGCCTCGCGGTGGCGGCCGGCAGCGCGACCGTGATGTGCCCCGCACCGGCCCAGGGCGGTTGCAGCGGGCGCCCGGATTGGAGCCGCGGCTGGCTGGTGTTCGCCGATGTCGACGGCGACCGCAAATTCACCGCCCGCGACACCTTGATCCAACGCCGGCCGGCGCTCGGCGGCGACCTCCGCCTGCACAGCACCTTGGGCCGCACGCGCATCGTGTTCCAACCCGACGGCGACATCGCCGGCACCAACCTGACCTTCACCCTGTGCTCGGCGCAGGCCGATCCGGCCGGAACGGTCGTGCTGTCCAATGCCGGCCGCTTCCACCTGGGGCAGGCGTCCACCGCCCAGGTACGCAGTTGCCGGGATGGCTGAGCGGCCACGCCGGAGCCCGCGCAAAGCCCGCTTCGGCGCCGAACGGCGGCCATCTCGCGCGCATTCGCGGCGGTCGCCGCCCCTGTTGCAGGATTGCTACAAAGCGCGACCGGCAGCCCGCTACCAGGGGCCGAACGGCGCCTTGACCGCCCCATGCCGACCTTCCGGGTTAGACTTGCGGCACAGCCCTCCCCCCGAGGGCCACAGTTCAAGAGTCGAATGTCCGAGGACGACAGTAGTAGCACCCACGCGCCGGAAATCCCCGAGAAACGGCGTTCCTGGCTCGACCGCATCAGTTCCGCGCTGTCGGGCGAACCCAGCTCCCGCGAAGATCTGGTCGAGTTGCTGCGCGATGCGCAATCCGACGGTCTGATCGCCGCCGACACCCTGCACATGATGGAAGGCGCCATCGCGGTCTCCGACCTCACCGTCGGCGACGTGATGATCCCGCGCTCGCAGATGATCGCGCTGCCGGCCGAGGCGAAATTCCTCGACCTGATGAAGATGGTGGTCGAGTCCGGCCACTCGCGCTTTCCCGTGCACGGCGAAGACAAAGACGAGATCCTCGGCATCCTGCTGGCGAAAGACCTGTTGCGCGGCGTGGTCGCCGACAACGGCCCCGGCACGATCCACGAGTTGCTGCGTCCGGCGGTGTTGATTCCCGAATCCAAACGCCTGGACGTGCTGTTGCGCGAGTTCCGCCAATCGCGCAACCACATGGCCATCGTGATCGACGAACACGGCGGCGTCGCCGGCCTGTTGACCATCGAGGACGTGCTGGAGCAGATCGTCGGCGAGATCGACGACGAGCACGACGATGCCGAAGACCCGAACGCGCTGATCGCGGCCCAGGCCGACGGCCAGTACGTGGTCGACGCGCTGACCCCGATCGACGACTTCAACGAACGCTTCGGCGCCGATTTCGACGACGACGAGTACGACACCATCGGCGGCCTGGTCACCGCGGCGATCGGGCACCTGCCCGAGGCCGGCGAAGAACTCACCCTCGACCGTTTCGTGTTCCGCGTGGCCAGCGCCGATGCGCGGCGCGTGCATGCCTTCCACGTCGGCGTGCTCGGCAGCCTGTGACCGCCTGGGCGGCGCACGGCAAGCTCGTGCGCCCCGAAGACGTGGCCCGCGAAGAGGCGGCCTGTCCGGGCCGCCATGGCCCCTTGAGCCACTACGTCCCCCGCACCACACCAGGCGGAATGGCCGGCCGGGGGCGTTGCAGCCATGCGGAGCCTGGCACCGATCCGCAGCCGCCGACCTGACTGCGGAGCGGCTCATCGGTTAGAGCTCCGGGCGAACCCTGTCGCCGTGGCTGTTTACAATGGCCGCTATTCGCCTCGCCGGACCCTGTCGCCTGTGACCTCCACTTTCCGATTCGTCCGGTCGTTCGCCCTCGCCAGCCTGCTCCTGCTCCACAGCATCGCCTTCGCCGCACCGACCGGCACGCTGGCGGCCGCGCCGCAGCCCGCCGACACCACCGCAACGACCACCGCCACGCCGCGTGTCGGCATGGTCACGATGCAGCCCGGCGAAGAGTTCTGGTCGCGTTTCGGCCATGACGCGTTGGTCGTCCTCGACCCCGCCAGCGGCCGGGCGATCTCGTACAACTTCGGCTACTTCGATCCGACCGAATCGGACTTCGTCCCACGCTTCATCCGCAACGACATGCGCTATCGCCTGTTGGCCCTGCCGTTCGACGACGACATGGCGCAGTACGCACAGGAAGGCCGCGGCGTGTCGGTGCAGTGGCTGAACCTCACCCCGAAGCAGGCGCGCGAGCTGGCCGAGGCGCTGCGCGTCAACGCCTTGCCCGAGAACGCCTACTACCGTTATCAGTACTTCGACGACAACTGCGCCACGCGCGTGCGCGACGCCATCGACAAAGTGCTCGGCGGCGAACTGCGCCGCCAGACCGAAGGCCGCTCGCACGGCAGCAGCTTCCGCAGCGAAGCGCTGCGCTTGTCGGCGCCGGAACCGTGGATGTGGCTGGTGCTCGACGTGATGATGGGCCCGGAAACCGACAAACCGGTGCCGGTGTGGGCCGAGTCCTACGTCCCGAGCCGGCTCGCGGCGGCGCTGCGCGAGGTCAAGAACCTGCAAGGCCAGCCCCTGGTCCAGGAAGAACGGCCGCTGCTGCCGCACAAAATCTCGCCCGAGCCCAAGGACCAGCCGCTGCCGTGGTGGCCCTGGGCCCTGGCCGGCCTGGCGATCGCCGCGGCGCTGGCCTGGATCGGCGAGCGCAGCCCGCGCGTACTCGCGGTCGCGGCGTTGCCGCTGTGGGCGGTGCTCGGCCTGGTCGGCGCGGTCCTGCTGTACGCCTGGGTCGACACCGGCCACAACTACATCTGGGCCAACCGCAACCTGTTGCTGTTCAACCCGCTCTGCCTGCTGCTGTGGTTCGGCGGCTGGCGCGCGCTGCGCGGCCGCGAGACCGGCCCGGTGTTCGTCTGGCTGACCGGCCTGGTCGCGTTGTGCGCGCTGGCGGCCTTGTTCCTGTACTGGCTGCCGGTGTATCCGCAACGCAACGCCCACTGGATCGCGCTGTGGCTGCCGATCCAGGTCGGGCTGTGGGCCGGGTTCCGTAAAGCCGCCCGATTGCGCCTGGCATGACGGCTTGCCGCAGCCGTCTTGCGCGGGCAGGATTCGGGCCATGAGCGATCCCACCCTGCCCCAATGCGTCATCAACTGCGCGACCTACAGCCGCGACGGCACCCGCCGCGACATCGGCCTGGACGCCATCAGCGACGTGCTGGCCGTCGACGACGGCAGCTTCGTCTGGGTCGGCCTGTACGAGCCCGACGAAGGCATCCTCGACAAACTGCAGGAAGAGTTCTGCCTGCACGACCTCGCCGTCGAGGACGCGCACAACGCCCATCAGCGGCCGAAGATCGAGTCCTACGGCAACTCGCTGTTCATCGCCATTCACACCGCGCAGAAGATCGACAACCGCATCCGCTTCGGCGAGACGCACATGTTCGTCGGCCCGCGTTATCTGGTGACCGTGCGCCACGGCGCTTCGATCAGCTACAAGAGCGCGCGCGCGCGCATCGAACGCGAGCCCGACTTGCTGGAACACGGCCCCGGTGCGGCGCTGTACGCGGTGTTCGACAGCGTCGTCGACAACTTCATGCCGATCGTCGAAGGCTTCACCCAGGAGCTCAACGAGCTCGAGAAGGACATCTTCGCCGAGGATTTCCGCAAGGAGACCGTGCAGGAGCTGTACGACCTCAAGCGCGAACTGACCCGCCTGCGCATGGCGGTGTCGCCCTTGCAGGACATCCTCGGCCAGCTCGCGCGTTCGCGCGGCGGCCTGGTCGACGAAGAGATCCAGTTGTACTTCCGCGACGTGCTCGACCACGCCGTGCGCATCAACGAGACCACCGACACCTTGCGCGAAATGCTGACCGCCGCGGTCAGCGTCAACCTGTCGCTGGTGACCGTGCGCCAGGGCGAAGTGGTCAAGCGCCTCGGCGCCTGGGCCGCCCTGCTCGCCGCCCCGACCCTGATCGCGAGCTGGTACGGCATGAACTTCGTGCACATGCCCGAGTTGCCGGGGCAATGGAGCTATGCGGTATTGATCGGCTCGGTGATCGCGATCTGCCTGGTGCTGTATATCGGCTTCAAACGCGCGAAGTGGTTGTAGGGGCGTCAAGAGCAAATCCCCCCTGCCCCCCTTTCCAAAGGGGGGAACAGCAAAGGCGGCAGCGGCATCGACTCAGCAGCGACAGCAACAGCCACGACGCTGCCTCGACCAGATCACCGCCTCAGCCATCGACAACTCGCCCCCTTTGACAAAGGGGGCTGGCGCCTGCGGCGCTCGGAGGTCCGATCAGACCGGCGGTGCCGGGGGATTTGCTCTACACCGCTCCGCCATCGCCAAGATCGCTCACCGCGTAGCCACCGCCCCAAGCGCCAGAATCCGTATTTCCAGTCGCCCGAACCGCGACCCTAAGACCAAAGTATCAGCCGCTATTGCGGCACTGCGCATTGACCCGCGCCGACCCAGGGGCGACGCTGCCTGAGTTCAATCTGGGAGGGTCGTCATGAAAGGTGGTCTCGGCAAACTGGGCTGGGCGGCCCTCGCAGTCCTCGGGGCGTTCTGCCTCGGCACCATCGCGCTGCGGCGCGGCGAACACATCAATGCGTTGTGGATCGTGGTCGCGGCGGTATCGATCTATCTGGTCGCCTACCGCTACTACTCCCTGTTCATCGCCGAGAAGGTGATGCGGCTCGACCCGACCCGGGCCACGCCCGCGATCATCAACAACGACGGCCTCGACTACGTCCCGACCAACAAGCACGTGTTGTTCGGCCACCATTTCGCCGCCATCGCCGGCGCCGGTCCGCTGGTCGGCCCGGTACTCGCCGCGCAGATGGGCTACCTGCCCGGATTGCTGTGGCTGATCGTCGGCGTGGTGCTGGCCGGCGCGGTGCAGGACTTCATGGTCCTGTTCGTGTCCAGCCGCCGCAACGGCCGCTCGCTCGGCGACCTGGTGCGCGAGGAGATGGGCCGCATCCCCGGCACCATCGCCCTGTTCGGCGCCTTCCTGATCATGATCATCATCCTCGCGGTGCTGGCGATGATCGTGGTCAAGGCGCTCGCGGAAAGCCCTTGGGGCATGTTCACGGTTATGGCGACCCTGCCCATCGCGGTGATGATGGGCGTGTACATGCGCTACATCCGCCCGGGCAAGATCGGCGAAATCTCGGTGGTCGGCCTGATCCTGCTGCTCGCGGCGATCTGGTACGGCGGCAAGGTCGCCGCCGATCCGGTGTGGGGCCCGGCCTTCACCTTCACCGGCACCCAGATCACCTGGATGCTGATCGGCTACGGCTTCGTTGCTGCGGTGCTGCCGGTGTGGCTGGTGCTGGCGCCGCGCGACTACCTGTCCACCTTCCTCAAGATCGGCACCATCATCGCGCTGGCGATCGGCATCGTCGTCGTGATGCCCGACCTGCGCATGCCGGCGCTGACCCAGTTCACCGACGGCACCGGCCCGGTCTGGAAAGGCGGCCTGTTCCCGTTCCTGTTCATCACCATCGCCTGCGGCGCGGTGTCGGGCTTCCATGCGCTGATCTCCTCGGGCACCACGCCCAAGCTGCTCGCCAATGAATCGCATATGCGCTACATCGGCTACGGCGGCATGCTGATGGAATCCTTCGTCGCGATCATGGCCCTGGTCGCGGCTTCGGTGATCGAACCGGGCGTGTACTTCGCCATGAACAGCCCCGCGGCCCTGGTCGGCAGCGACGTGCACGCGGTGTCGGCGACGATCTCGAGCTGGGGTTTCTCGGTCACCCCGGAGATGCTGCAGAGCACCGCCAAGGACATCGGCGAAAACACCATCCTCGCCCGCGCCGGCGGCGCGCCGACGCTCGCGGTCGGCATCGCCCAGATCCTGCACAACGTGTTGCCGGGCGAGAACACGATGGCGTTCTGGTATCACTTCGCGATCCTGTTCGAAGCCTTGTTCATCCTCACCGCGGTCGATGCCGGCACCCGCGCCGGACGCTTCATGCTGCAGGACCTGCTCGGCAGCTTCGTGCCGGCGTTGCGCCGCACCGAAGCCTGGGGCCCGAACCTGCTCGCCACCGGCGGCTGCGTCGCCTTGTGGGGCTACTTCCTCTACCAAGGCGTGGTCGATCCGCTCGGCGGCATCAACACCTTGTGGCCGCTGTTCGGCATCGCCAACCAGATGCTCGCCGGCATCGCGCTGATGCTATGCACGGTGGCTTTGTTCAAGATGAAGCGCGACCGCTATGCCTGGGTGACGATCGTGCCGACGATCTGGCTGCTGATCTGCACCAGTGCGGCCGGCCTGATCAAGATCTTCGACGACAACCCCGCGGTCGGTTTCCTCGCCCAGGCGCACAAGTACCAGGCCGCGATCGCCAAGGGCGAAGTGGTCGCCCCGGCGAAGAGCATCGAGCAGATGCAGCAGATCATGCTCAACAGCTACGTCAACACGGTGCTGACCGGCTTGTTCCTGTTCGTGGTGTTCAGCGTGCTGGTGTACTCGCTGCGCGCGATCGCCAAGGCGCGCGCGAACCCCGAACGCAGCGACCGCGAATCCCCGTACGTGGCCTTGAAGCCGCACGAAATGGCGAACGTGTGATGGGTACCGCGCTCGTTCCCGCCAGCCAGTACCAGCTCTACAAGCGCACCTGGCATCGCCTGGTGCAGACCGCGCGGCTGTGCTGCGGGGTGCCGGATTACGACAACTATGTCCGCCACCTGATGGAAAAACATCCCGAGCGGCCGATCCCGGACTACGCGACCTTCTTCCGCGAGCGCCAGGAGGCGCGTTACGGGGGTGGGCGGTTCGGGTGTTGTTGATCGGGTTCCGCGAGAACGAGAGGCCGCCTTCGGGCGGCCTTTTCTTTGGGGGTTTCGCCGCATGGCAGCTGGCGCTTCGCAGGCAGAATAGACGCCTCCTCACAGGGACTTTCTGCGATCGCAAACTGTGACCGCTTATCTGGCCGGCGCAGATCTTTCGCCGTCTCCGCCTATATTCATGGGTTTTGGCTTTGGCTTTGGCTTTGGCTTCGGCTTTGGCTTTGGCTTTGGCTTTGGCTTTGGCCGTGGCTGCGGCTCTTGCTTTGCCGGTCAAGTGGAGACCCGGAGGGCGGCGCACAGGACGTGCGCCGTTTTTCGATAGGACAAGGATGTCCTATCGAAAAATCCCGGCGCTAGCATCGCGCTCGTGGCCTGTGCCCTTGCAAGGAGAGCCCTTTTCTTTGGTTACCTTTCTTTTGGGCTTAGCAAAAGAAAGTAACCCGGCCGCGTAGCGGACGGAAGCTTTGCACTTGCTTGTGGCTTATGGCTTGTGGCTTCTTGCGAAGCAAGATCAAACGCCAAAAGCTTCCGCCACTAAAGCGGCGGGTAACTTTCTTTTGTCTAAAGCAACAAAAGAAAGTCACCAAAGAAAAATGCTTTTGTTTTGAATCACAAGCCCGCACGAGCGATGCATACGCCGGGATTTTTCATACGGGACATCCCTGTCCCGATGAAAAACGGCGCGCATCCCTGCGCGCCGCCCTCCGGGTCTTCTATCGCCTTCGCTAGTGCGAGGCGACGCACAGCAACAGCCACGGCCACGGCCACGGCCACGGCAAAATCTTCACGGCAACGGCAACGGCAACGATGATGGTTGCCGGCGCTGCGGCCGCCCTCGCCTCAAGCCGGCGCAGCGCCCGCCAGCGAACGCAGGGTGATGCCGACGATATAGGCCAGGCCGGTGCCGGTCGCGTAGCCCAGGGTGCCCAACAGGGCGCCGACCGGTGCCAGCGAGGGATGGAAGGCCGAGGCGACGACCGGTGCCGAGGCCGGGCCGCCGATGTTGCTTTGCGAGCCGATCGCGAAATAGAAGAACGGCACGCGCAACAGGCGCCCAACCGTCCACAGCAGCACGATGTGGATCGAGATCCAGATCAGGCCCAGCGCGAACAACCAGGGCCGGTCGAGCAGCGCCAGGATGTCCATCTGCAGGCCGATGCAGGCGATCAGGAAATACAGCAGCAGGCTGCCGATCTTCGAGGCGCCCGCGCCTTCCAGCGTGCGCGCGCGGGTGAAGCTCAGCGCCAGGCCGGCGAAGGTGGAAATCGCCACGACCCAGAAGAAGGGCTCGTGCAGGCTGACCGTCTTGGCCCAGGACACGTTGGCCGCGAACCAGCCCGACAGCGGCGTCGCGATGGCGTGCGCGAGCCCGACCACGCCGAAGGCGATGCCGATGATCATCGCCAGGTCGCTGAGGCTGGCGACGCGTTGATGCTGGGCCTGGAACTGTTCGATGCGCTGCTTGAGCTCCTCGATGCCGCGGGTATCGGCGCCGCTGCGCGCATCGATGGCCTGGGCGCGACTGGCCAGGAAGATCAGCACCGCCATCCAGACATAGCCGACGCCGACGTCGACCACCGCGAACTGGCCGAAGGTGGTCGCGTCGACCTGGAAGATCTCCTTCATCGCCAGCATGTTGGCGCCGCCGCCGATCCAACTGCCGGCCAGCGCGGCCATGCCGCCCCAGGTATCGCCGGCCACGGTTTCCGGATGCACCGCGCGCATCAGCAGGAAAGCCGCGATCGCGCCGATCATCACGCTGAGCGACGAAACCGCATACATCACCAGCAACTTCGGCCCGAGCTTCAAAACGCCCTTGAGGTCGATGGTCAAGGTCAGCAGCACCAACGCCGCCGGCAGCAGCACGCGGCTGGCGACCGGGTTGTAGAGCTTGGTATTCGCGCCGTCGACCAGGCCGATGGTGTTGTAGATCCCGGGGATGAAGTAACACAGCAGCAGGGCCGGCACGTAGGTGTAGAACTTCTTCCACAGCCCGGTCTCGCGCGAAGACGTCCAGAACACCAGCCCGAGCGTCGCCGCAATCAGGCCGAGGACGACGATGTCGTTGCTGATGAGCGCCGTGCGGGCGGTTTCTGGCATGCCGGTGTTCCCCAGGGATGAGCGAGCGGTAAAACGTCCTCGCTTTTACTTCGGATGCGGGATCGGAGCAAGGGCCGCCGGTGCGGGATGACAACGGGCTTGCGCGTGGAGAGGGACCGCGGTCGTCACCTCCCATCTGGAAGAAACGCCATTCAGGAGAACGACTCAGCGCTGCGATAAAGAAGCCCGGGCGGCGAATCGGCGGGCGGGATTCGTCTTGGGTGTCGGAACGGCAAATCCCCCCTGCCCCCCTTTTTCAAAGGGGGGAACAGCTAAGGCAAAGTTGCTGTTGTTGCTGGGCTGCTGTTGCTGTTGCGGTTGCCGTTGTCGGGGCTGCGACCACTGCCATTGCTACGACCACGACCGCATCATCGCCAAGCCCCGAGTTGCAGGCGACGATAACGTCGCCCCCTTTGACAAAGGGGGCTGCGCGTTGCGTTGTTCGATGTCGATTCGGCAATCGGCGCGCGGGGGATTTGCTTCGCTCTGAGAGCGAGGAGCAAATCCCCTTGCCCTTTTTTCAAAGGGGCACTGATGCCTAGGCATTCGGAGCGGCGTTTACTCGCCGATGTGCTGCTTCAGCCAGCCGTTGACGGTGTCGTGCCACTGCACGCTGTTCTGCGGCTTGAGCACCCAGTGGTTTTCGTTCGGGAAGTACAGGAACTTCGACTCGATGCCCTGGCGCTGCAATGCGGTGAACACGCCGATGCCCTGCTCGACCGGAATGCGGTAATCGAGCTGACCGTGGATCACCAGCATCGGAACCTTCCAGTCCTTGACGTGGTTGACCGGGTTGAACTTCTCGTAGTTCTTCGGTACGTCGTACGGCGTGCCGCCCTGCTCCCACTCGGTGAACCACAGCTCTTCGGTCGCGTAACCCATCATGCGCTGGTCGAACACGCCGTCGTGGCTGACCAGGCACTTCCACGGCTGCTGCCAGTTGCCGGCGATCCAGTTGACCATGAAGCCGCCGTACGAGGCGCCGAGCGCGCAAGCCTTGTCGCCGTTGAGGAAGCCGTATTTCTTCTGCGCCGCCGCCCAACCCTTCTGCAGGTCTTCGAGCGGGCGGTCGCCCCAATGCTCGCTGATCGCATCGGTGAAGGCCTGGCCGTAACCGGTGGAACCATGGAAGTCGATCATCACCACCGCATAGCCCTGGCCTGCATAGGTCTGCGGGTTCCAGCGATAGCTCCAACCGTCGCCGAAGCTGCCCTGCGGGCCGCCGTGGATCAGGAACGCGACCGGATACTTCTGGCCCTCCTGGTAGTTCCACGGCTTGACCACGTAGCCGTGCACGGTGTCGCCGTTCCAGCCCTTGAAGTCGAACTGCTCGTACTCGCCGAAACGCACGCCCGGCAGGCGTTGGCTGGCGCTTGGGGTGATCGCGCGCTCGGGTGCGCCGTCGAGACCGCCGACGAAAATCTGATCGCCGCTCTTGAGGCTGTTGCGGGTGAAGGCGAAGGTCTTGCCGGCCAGCTGCGGCGAGCCGAGGCTGCCGTCGCCGATCAAACGGGTCGGCTTGCCGCTGGCGATGTCGACGCCGAACAGGGGCAACTGGCCGACGTCCTGGGCCAAGGTATAAATCGTCTTGCCGTCGGCCGACAGCACGATGTTCTCGGCCGAACGGTCCCAGTCCGGCGCGATCTCGCGCGCTTTGCCGCTGGCCAGGTCGAGCGCGAACAGGCCGAAGCGGTCGGCCTCGAAGCCCGGACGCTTCATCGCACGGTAATAGAGCGTCTTGCCGTCGGCGGCGAACACCGCGCCCGTGTCCCAGGCGGGGTTGGACGCGGTCAGGTTCTTGGCCGCGCCGCTGCCGTCGGCGGCGACGAGGTAAAGATCGAAATTGGTCGACCACGGTTCCTTGGCGTCGGCCTTGCGCGCGCTGAACACCAGCGACCGACCGTCGGGCGACCAGGTGTATTCGCTGCTGTCGCCGAACGGACGCGAGGGCACGTCGCCGATCACGTCGGCGCCGACCAGCTTGGCGGTGGCGACGGTCTTGCCGGCGGCCGGCAGCTCGGTCACGAACAGACGGTTGAGGCGGCCATCGTTCCAGGCGTCCCAGTGGCGGATGAACATGCGGTCGAAGACCATGCCGCTGGCCTTGTTCTTCTCGGCCGCGTCGAGCTTCTTCTTGGTGCAGGCCAGGTCGGCCGCGCACTCGGCATAGGTTTCGGCGTTGAACGCCACGCGCTTGCCGTCGGGCGAGATCTGGTAACCGCCGACGTCGCCGTCGAACGCGGTCAGCTGCTTGGGCGCGCCCCGGCCGGCCCAGTCGATCGAATACAGCTGGTTGCTGCCGCTCTTGGCGCTGAGGAAATACACCAGCTTGCCGTCCTGCGAAAACGACGGCGAATTGACGTTCCAGCCTTCCGGGGTGAGCCGCTTCGGCGGCGCCGCATCGCGCGCGAACAGGTCTTCGATCCACAACGAGGTCGAGGACTTGTTGGCGGCGAAGTCGACGCTGCGCTGGGCGAACACCAACAGACGGCCGTCGGCCGACAAGGTCGGCGAGGACACGCGGTCCATCGTCGCCAGATCGCGGACTTCCAGGCCGCGCGGCAGCGGCGGCGTGAGCGAGAAAGCCGGCGCGGATGCGCAGGCCAGCAGCAGGGCCATCGGCAGGAGTGCGTGGCGTGGCGTCATGGCGAAACCTCTTGCGTTAACGGATCGGCCGATCGAGCGGATGCGCAGCGATCGGCGAGGGATTGAAGACGAACGGCCCGGCTGAGCGCCGGGCCGTCGAATCGGATCAGGCTTGCGGCACCGGCGCGTTGCGGCTGCTGCGGTAGAACAGCCACACCACCACCGCCAGCACCAGCAGGCCGATGCCGGCGCCGAAGTGGAAGCGTTCCGGCAGGGCCAGCACGTCGGCGCGCTTGCTGATCACGATCGGGAACGCGATGGCGATGCCCATCAGCGCCTCGCCGGTGATCAGGCCGGCGGCGAACAAGGTGCCGGGACGGTGCACGCGGTCGACCTCGGCTTCGTCGCTATTCGCGGTCAGGCCGCGGCGACGGCCGACGATGTGCGACAGCAGGCCGCCGAGGAAGATCGGCACCATCAGTTCCAGCGGCAGGTAAATGCCGATCGCCGCGGCCAGCACCGGCACGCGGAACTTGGCCTTGCGCGACTTCAGCCATTCGTCGAAGGCGATGATGAGCGCGCCGATGGCGGCGCCGATTCCGATCATCGTCCACGGCAGTTCGCCGCCGAACATGCCCTTGGCGACCGAGGCCATCAAGGTCGCCTGCGGCGCCGCCAGCGAGTTGGGATGCTCCGCGGTCGGCGCGCCGATGCCGTAGGCGGCGGCGAGCAGGTTCAGCACCGGCGCCATGATCAACGCACACGAGAACGTGCCGATGCCGAGCATCAGCTGCTGTTTCCATGGCGTCGCGCCGACGATGTAGCCGGCCTTGAGGTCCTGCAGGTTGTCGCCGCCGACCGCCGCGGCGCAGCACACCACCGCGCCGATCATGATCGCGGCGACGGCGCCGATCGGCGAGTCGCGGCCGAGCATCAGCACCAGCACCGCCGAAGCGAACAGGATGGTCGAGATGGTGATGCCCGACACCGGGTTGTTGGACGAGCCGATCAGGCCGGCCAGGTAGGCCGATACCGATACGAACAAAAAGCCGGCGACGATCATGATGATGGTCATCGGCACGCTGACGAACCAGTTGCCGACGATGGCCTGGTACAACAGCAACAGCGGCATCACGAACGCGACCAGGGCGATCAGCATCCACTTCATCGGCAGGTCGCGATCGGTCTCGGCGACCACGCCGCCGCTGCCCTTGCGTGCCGCGGCCAGGCCGCTCTTGACGCCCGACATCAGCGACTTGCGCAGCGAGAACAAAGTCCAGACGCCGCCGATCAGCATGGTGCCGACGCCGAGGTAACGCACCTTGGCCGACCAGATGGCGCGGCCGATCTGCTCGGCGCTGCCGTCGGCGATGCGCGCGGCCAGTTCCGGGTCGGAGCCGAGGAAGAACATGTGGTAGATCGGAATCGCGAACTGCCACGACAGGATGCTGCCGGACACCACCACGATGCCGACGTTAAGGCCGACGATGTAGCCCACGCCGAGCAGCGCCGGCGACAGGTTGGTGCCCATGAAGCCCAGGTACTTGCCCATCCAGCCGGAGACGATGGCGTTGTCCGGGATCAGGCGCATGCCGCTCTCGGCGGCGACCTTGACCAGCGCGCCGATGCCGCCGGCCAGGGCGAGAATCTTCAGGCCCGGGCCCGGGTTCTCGCCGGCCTTGAGCACTTCGGCCGCGGCCTTGCCTTCCGGGAACGGCAGCGGGTCTTCGACGATCATCGAGCGGCGCAGCGGCACCGAGAACAGCACGCCGAGCAGGCCGCCGAGGCCGGCGATCGCCAGCACCCAGGAATAACGGAAGTCCTGCCAGTAACCCAGGATCACCAGCGCCGGGATCGTGAAGATCACGCCGGCGGCGATCGAGGAACCGGCCGAGGCGCCGGTCTGGACGATGTTGTTCTCCAGGATCGTGCCGCCGCCGAGCAGGCGCAGCACGCCCATCGAGATGACGGCGGCCGGGATCGCGGTGGCGATGGTCAGGCCGGCGAACAGGCCCAGGTAGGCATTGGCTGCTGCCAGGATCACCGCCAGGAAGACGGATAGCAGGACGGCTCGGAAGGTTAATTGGGGCGTAGCGGACGAGGCCATCGGCGTCTCCATCGCGGGTGATCGTTCAAGTGCGGCAGCGTATGTGCGGAGCCGGCCGGCAAGGACCGGGCGCCACGCAATCCGCCGATGATCGCATCCGCCGCCGGCCCCTGTAAAAGTGCAGTGCGGCAAAAAGCGGGATTGGGCAAAAAGCCGCGACCGAGGGCGGCGAGGGCGGAATTCCCCGGGTTTCTGCGGGAAAGGGGTTGGATGGTCGGGACAAGGACTCGCTGGTGGCCGCGAACAGGAGCGAGCGGCCCTCACCCCAGCCCTCTCAGCCTTGCACTGCCTGCGGTCGCCGCAAGCGGGAGAGGGAGCGCAAGCAGGAGCGTGAGAGCAACCGTTACGTGGGCGAGTGCAGGGACTCGAAACAGACCGCATCGAAGGCTGTCCCTTCTCCCGTTCACGGGAGAAGGTGACCCGCAGGGCTGGATGAGGGCAGCGGCCCCATCGAATCTCTTTCCCGCGCCGCCTCCCCTTCACGCCCCGCCCCGGGCCTCGACCACCTGCCCCGCCCTATACTCCCGCCTCCCGGCCCGCTCCTGGTCCGAAGGGAATCCGCTCGTGCCCGCAAGCAGTATTTCGAACCCGGCGCCGGTCGCACCGCGCAACGACGACTTCCTCGGCCATCCCAAGGGCCTGTACGTCTGCTTTTTCACCGAAATGTGGGAGCGCTTCTCGTTTTACGGAATGAAGGCGCTGCTGTTGCTGTATCTGCTGAAGTACCACCTGTTCGGCGACGACGCCGGCTACGACCTGATCGGCGCCTACGGCGGGCTGGTGTACGCGGTGCCGGTGATCGGCGGCCTGCTCGCCGACCGCTACCTCGGCATGCGCAAGGCGGTCGTGCTCGGCGGCGTGTTGCTGGTGCTCGGCCACCTGGGCATGGCCTACGAGGGCCACGCCGCCAAGATGGTGAACGGCGTGGCGGTGCGCGACGAGACCGCCTTGCAGGTGTTCTATTTGTCGCTCGCGCTGATCATCAGCGGCGTCGGCTTTCTCAAACCGAACATCTCGACCATCGTCGGCAAACTCTACGAGCAGAACGACCCGCGCCGAGACTCCGGCTTTACCCTGTTCTATGCCGGCATCAACGTCGGCGCGCTGTTCTCGGCCCTGATCTGCGCCTTCCTCGGCGAGACCTATGGCTGGAAGTACGGCTTCGGCGCCGCCGGCGTCGGCATGGTCGCCGGGCTGTTGATGTTCCTGTGGGGCCAGCGCTATCTGCGCGGTCATGCCGAACCCGGCGCCCCGTCGCGCCTGCGCGAGCGCGTCGGCCCGTTCTCGCGCGAAGTGTGGATCTATCTCGGCACCGCCCTGGGCGTGCTGGTGATGTGGGGCACGATCCAGGTCGCCTCGAAGATCACCCTGAGCCTCGGCAGCCTCAGCTTCACCGCGGCGCTGGCGATCATGCTGGCGACCCTGCTGGTGTTCCTGGTCTGGTTCTTCGGCTTCATCGCGCGCCAGTGCAGCGCGGTCGAGCGCCAACAGATGCTGGCCCTGGTGGTGCTGATCTTCGCGGTGCTGATCTTCTTCACCCTGTACGAGCAGACCTACGGCTCCTGGGTGACCTTCAACGACCGCCTGATGACCAAGGACATGTTCGGCCTCGCCGTCGGCGGGTACGCACCGACCCTGCCCTGGTCGGCGTTCTCGATGGCGCTCAGCCCGCCGCTGATGGTCGCGGCGCTGATGGCCAGCGACCGTGGCCGCGACGGACTGGCCAAGCTCCTGGTCGGCCTGCTCGCGCTCGGCCTGGCGCTGGCGACCGCACACGACGTGGTGCTGGTGCCGCAGACCGCCGGCTCGCTGACCTATCTCGGCGCCTTCTTCATCGTGGTGCTGGCGCCGCTGTTCTCGTGGCTGTGGCCGTGGCTGGCGCGGCGCGGGCGCAACCCCAGCAAGCCGGTGACGATGTCGCTCGGTCTGATCTTCGCCGGCCTGTCGTTCCTACCGTTGATGGCCGCGGCGAAAGTGTCGGGCAGCGGCGAGATGGCCAGCGTGTGGTATCTGGTCGCCGCGTATTTCATCCTCGAAGTCGGCGAGATGTGCCTGTCGCCGATCGGCCTGTCGGCAGTGACCCAGCTCTCGGTGGCGCGCGTGGTCGGGCTGATGATGGGCGCGTTCTGGTTGGCCACCGCGTTCTCGGAAGTGCTGGCCGCGCAGTTCGCCAAGATCGCCTCGGTCGAGATCCCGGAAGGCGGCGCGATCGACATGGCCTCGGCTTCGGCCAACTACGCCGAACTGTTCTCGATGCTGATGTGGCTCGGCATCGGCTCGGGCGTGCTGTTCCTGCTGCTGTCGCCGCTGTTGCGGCGCTGGATGCACGGGGTGAAGTGAGGCGGGCAGGAGCTGGGTAACGAGGAGTGAGGTTTTAGGAGTGAGGTTTTAGGAGTGAGAAGGGAGGAGTGAGAAGCGAGTTGCAACGCTTACTCGTTACTACCTGCTGGTGACTGGCGCGAAAAGCGAGCAGGACAGCGGCGACGGCCCTTGCTCACTCCTCACTTCTCCCCACTCACTTCTCGCTTTTTACTACCCGCTGGTGACTGGCGCGAAAAGCGAGCAGGACAGCGGCGACAGCCCTTGCTCACTCCTCACTTCTCCCCACTCACTTCTCGCCTTTTACTACCTGCTGGCGACTGGCGCGAAAAGCGAGCAGGACAGCGGCGACGGCCCTTGCTCACTCCTCACTTCTCCCCACTCACTTCTCGCCTTTTACTACCTGCTGGCGACTGGGGCGAAAAGCGAGCAGGACAGCGGCGACGGCCCTTACTCACTCCTCACTTCTCCCCACTCACTTCTCGCCTTTACTTGCCCTGCGCCGGCGCTGCCGCCTTCGGCGCCGCCGCCACACGGCCTCCCAGCGACTTCGACAGGAACGCCAGCAACCGCGTGTAGTACTCGCGCTGGTGTTCTTCGCGGTAGAAACCGTGGCCCTCGGTCTTGTAGTACAGCGTCTCGACCGGCGCGCCGGCCTGGCGCAAGGCCTTCTCCATCTTTTCGCTGTGCACGATCGGCGCACGCTCGTCTTCGCCGCCGGCGGCGAGGAACACCGGCACCTTGATGCGGTCGGCCAGACGCGTCGGCGACACCTTGTCGAGCGCTTCCGGCGAGCCGAGCCAACTGCGCAGATAGGCCTCGCCGGAACCGCGGCGCTGGATGTCGCCGGTGGTGTGCATCATCGGCAGGTCGTACACGCCGACATAACCGGCGGCGCAGCGATACAACGCCGGCTCCTTCGCCACGCCCATCAGCGAGGCGTAGGCGCCGTAGCTCGCGCCGTACAGGCAGATACGCGAAGGGTCGGCGATGCCCTGCTCGATCGCCCAACGCGTCGCGTCGGTGACGTCGTCCTGCATCTTGCCGCCCCACTCGCGCTTGCCGGCTTCGAGGAAAGCGCGGCCGTAGCCGCCGGAGCCGCGATAGTTCAACTGCAGCACCGCATAGCCGGCATCGGCGAGCAACTGCGAGTCGTCGTCGAAACGCCAGGCATCCTGGATGCCGAACGGACCGCCGTGCGGCATGACCACTAGCGGCAGGGACTTGCCGCTGCTGTCCTTCGGCGTGGTCAGCAGGCCCGACAAGGGCAGGCCGTCGCGCGCGCGCAGGTTGACCGCGCGCACCGGCGCACGCGTGGCCGGGTCGAACCAGGAACGGCGGCTCAGTACGTGCGCGGCATGCTTGTTGGCCTTGTCGAACAAGAACAGATCGCCGGGGCTGCGATCGTTCCAGACCTGGACCAGGGCCAGCTGGCCGTCGGCGCTCTGCGAGGTGATGCGCACCGCATCGCCGGGGAACGCCGCCTCCAGGCTGCGGTACTGGCGCGCCTCCGGCGAGGCGTTGTCGAAGAACACCGTGCGCGGCTTGCCGTCGGCGAAGAACACGCCGACCGGGATGCGGGTGTTGTTGCGATAGATGATGCGGTCCGGATCGGCGGTCTTGTCGCGCAGGACCTCCTTGCGGGTGCGGGTGGCGAGGTCGTAGGCGACGATCGCGTCCGGCCCCTGCGTCTGTTCGCTCTGGAAATACGCGACGCTGTCGTCGGCGGAGAAGCCGATCGGGTGATCCATGACCTCGTCCTGCGTATCCGAGCCCAGCAAAGCCCACTCGGCTTTTTCATCCGCACGGTAGAACAGCTTGCGTCGCAGATCGGTGCCGAAGCCGAGCGCGAAACGGACCACGCCGGCGTTGTCGGTCATGTAACGGGCATTGCGCACCGGCGCGATCGCGAGCCGGTTGCGCTGGCCGGTGATCGTGTCCAGGCGCTCGGCACGGGTATAGGCGTCGGCGCTGAACTGCTGCACCGAGATCACCACGCCCTTGTCGTCGGCCGGCAGATCGTCGACCAGAAAGCCGGCGACGTCCTCGACCTTCTTCGGCTGGATGCGCGTGCCGGCGCCGCGGCTCTGCACGCGGTAGCCGATCAGCACGTCGGCGCCGGTGCCGTTGGCGTTGATCGCGAACAGTTCGCCGGTGGGGATCGGCGCGTCGCGCGAGCCCAGCTTCTGGGCCATGCCGATCAACACACGGGTCGGGCTGACCCACCAGAAATCGTCGACGTGATTGTTCTTGCCCACCCGGAATACGCCGGTGCGTTTCATGTCGGCGCGACTGAAGATCACCAACGCGGTCTCGTCCTCCATCGGCACCGAGGCGGCGTAGAACTCGCCGGTCGGCGACAGTTTGACGTCGGTGAAGGTATCCGGTTTGACGAAGGCTTCTACATCGACGCCTTGAACGGCCGCTCCTCGAGCGGCGGCGCCTGCGCTCACCGCGTTTTCCGCGGCGCCGACATCCACGATCGGCGCAGCCAGCAGCCCCGCCAGCAACAGCGCGCTTCCCCAATGCTTCATTGCGATCCCCTGTAGTCCATGAATGGTTCCGCCGAGAACGGTTCCCTCGAGAACGGTTCCCTCGAAAGCCGGCGGCATCCGCCGCCGGTCGGCGCGGACTGCCGTCATGGAGGAACGCTCGCAAGCCGCGCACTCCCTACGTCTTCGCAGGCCGGGCTTCAGCCGGCCTGCCGGTCCGCCCTCGCCCATCCCCGCGGCGAAACGTCGGCCCGTCGCGTCCGCGACGCAGCGATCATAGAAGGCCGACGGCGCTCACACAATTGGGCCGCGGCAGTGTGCTGCGTGGCCCACGGAAGCGTGGCGATGCCGCGGACGCGCGGGTTCAGGCGGCGGCGTCGAGCGTGGTCTTGAGAGCGTCGCGCCACTGCGGAATCGACAGACCGTACTCGGCTTGCAGACGGCTGGTGTCGAGCACCGAATAGTTCGGCCGCCGCGCGGGCGTCGGGTAGTCGGCGGTGGTGATCGGCAGCACCTGCGGGCGGCGCTCGATCAGGCCTCGGGCCTGGGCTTCGGCGAATATAGCTTCAGCGAAACCGTGCCAGCTGGTCTGCCCGCCGGCCACGATATGGCGCACGCCGGATTCGACGATGCCCTGGCCCAGCACCGTCGCCGCGGCATCGGCGAGCAACCAGGCCGGCGTCGGCGAGCCGTGCTGGTCGGCGACCACCCGCAATTCGTCGCGCTCGGCACCGAGGCGCAGCATGGTGCGCAGGAAGTTATGGCCGTGAGTGGCATAGACCCAGGCCGTACGCAGGATCAGATGAGAGGCCCCGCTGGCGCGGATCGCCTCTTCGCCGGCCAGCTTGCTCTCGCCGTAGACGCTCAGCGGGCCGGTCGGATCGCTTTCGAGATACGGACGCGTGCCGTTGCCGTCGAAGACATAGTCGGTGGAGTAATGGACCAGGCCGATGCCGTCGGCCGAGCAGAGCTCGGCCAGCCGCGCCGGCGCCTGAGCATTGACCGCGAACGCGAGCTCGCGCTCGCTTTCGGCGCGGTCCACCGCGGTATAGGCGGTGGCGTTGACGACATGGTCGGGACGCACGCGGCGCAGCAGGGGTTCGATCGCATCGGCCTGGGCCAGATCGAGGGTCTCGCAGACGCTGCCGTCGACCGCGAGCCGGCCGCTGCGGGTCGTAACGACCACTTCGCCGAGAGCGGCAAGGCTGCGGCGCAGTTCATGGCCGACCTGACCGTCGCCACCGAGCAACAGCACCCTCATGGCGTGTAGACCGGCAGGCGGTCTTCGGCAACGTCCTTGAGCAAGGGCGCAACGGCGTCCTTGGCCGACAAGGACGGATCACCGACCGGCCAATCGATCGCCAGGTCCGGGTCGTCCCAACGCACGCCGGCATCGGCCTTCGCATCGTAGGTGTTGGTGCACAGGTAACTGAACACTGCGCGTTCGCTGAGCACGGCGAAGCCGTGCGCGAAGCCTTCCGGGATCCAGAAATGGCGCTTGTTCTCGGCGCTCAACACGACCGCGGTCCAACGCCCGAAGTGCGGCGAACCGCGGCGGATGTCCACCGCCACGTCCCACACCTCGCCCTCGATCACCGAGACGTACTTGCCTTGCGGGTTGGGCCATTGGTAATGCAGGCCGCGCAGCACGCCGCGCGCGGACGAGGAAACATTGCCCTGGACGAAGCGCGGGTTCAGACCGGCCGCCGCGAGCTTGTCCTGGTTGAACGATTCGTAGAAAAACCCGCGGGCATCGCCGAACACCTGCGGTTCGATGACGACGCAGCCGGGCAGATCGGTTTCGATAATCTTCAAGAGCGGTTCCTTTACGGCACGAAGCCACGCTCGGCCAAGCCGAGCAGATATTGACCATAGCCGTTCTTAGCCAGGGGACGAGCGAGCTCGGCCAGTTGATCGGCGTCGATCCAGCCATTGTTCCAGGCGATTTCCTCAGGGCAGCAGATGCGCAGCCCCTGGCGGGCTTCGATGGTTTCGATGAAATTGGAGGCTTCGAGCAGCGACTGGTGCGTACCCGTGTCGAGCCAGGCATAGCCCCGGCCCAGTTGCTCCAGGTGCAACGACCCCTCTTCGAGGTAAAGCCGGTTGAGATCGGTGATCTCCAGTTCGCCGCGCGCCGAAGGCTTCAGGCTCGCGGCGAAATCGCTGGCTCGGCCGTCGTAGAAATACAGCCCCGTCACCGCATAGTGCGAGCGAGGCTTGAGCGGCTTTTCTTCCAGGCCGACCACCCTGCCGTCGCCATCGAACTCGGCGACGCCATAACGTTCCGGGTCGCTGACCCAGTAACCGAACACGGTCGCGCCCTCCTGGCGCTGGTCGGCGCGCTTGAGGATCGAGGTCAGGCCGGGGCCGTGGAAGATGTTGTCCCCGAGCACCAAGCAGCTCGGCTGACCGGCGACGAACTCGCGACCGATCAGATAGGCCTGCGCCAGTCCGTCCGGACTCGGCTGCTGCGCGTACTCGATACGCATGCCCCAGCGCGAACCGTCGCCGAGCAGGGTCTTGAACAGAGCCTGCTCGTGCGGCGTATTGATGATCAGCACTTCGCGAATCCCCGCCAGCATCAGCACGCTGAGCGGGTAGTAGATCATCGGCTTGTCGTAGACCGGCAGCAGCTGCTTGCTGATGCCCTGGGTGATCGGATACAGCCGCGTGCCGGAGCCGCCGGCGAGGATGATGCCCTTACGGTTCATGCGTGGTTCCTCTTGAGCGGCCGCTTCAAGCCTGGCCGATGCGTTCCAGTCGATAGCTGCCGTCGAGCACGCGCTGCACCCAGGCCTGGTTGTCGAGGTACCAATCGACCGTACGGGCGATCCCCTCTTCGAAAGTGACCGTGGGCGCCCAGCCGAGCTCGCCCTTGAGCTTGTCGGCGTCGATCGCGTAACGGCGATCGTGGCCCGGGCGGTCGGCGACATAGGCGATCAACGATTCGCGGGCACGGCCGTCGGCGAGCGGACGACGCTCGTCGAGCAGCGCGCAGATGGTCTTGACCACGACGATGTTCGCGCGCTCGGCATCGCCGCCGACGTTGTAAGTCTCGCCGATACGGCCGGCTTCGAGCACGCGCGAAATCGCGGCGCAATGATCGCCGACGAACAGCCAGTCGCGGACGTTGAGGCCGTCGCCATAGACCGGCAACGGTTCGCCGGCCAGCGCCTTGGCGATGATCAGCGGGATGAGTTTCTCGGGGAACTGGAATTGCCCGTAGTTGTTCGAGCAATTCGTGGTCAGCACCGGCAGACCGTAGGTGTGGTGGAACGCCCGCACCAGATGATCGGAAGCGGCCTTGGAGGCCGAGTACGGCGAGTTCGGCGCATACGGCGTGGTTTCGGTGAACTTGCCGGTGTCGCCGAGGCTGCCGTAGACCTCGTCGGTCGACACGTGCAGGAAGCGGAACGCGTCGCGGGCCGGCGCATCGAGTTGCTTCCAGTAGTCGCGCACCTGCTCGAGCAGGCTCAGCGTACCGACGACATTGGTCTGCACGAACGCCGCCGGACCTTCGATCGAGCGGTCGACGTGGCTTTCGGCGGCGAAATTGACCACCGCCTGCGGCCGGTGTTCGGCCAGCAGACGCTTGAGCAGGGCGGCATCGCCGATGTCGCCCTGGACGAACACATGATTCGGGTTGCCGTCCAGGCTGCCCAGGGTGTCGAGATTGCCCGCATAGGTGAGGGCGTCGAGATTGACGACCTTGATCCCTTTGCGGACCGCATCGAGAACGAAGTTACCGCCAATAAATCCGGCGCCGCCGGTCACAAGCCAAGTAGGCACTCAGGACACTCCTTTATTGATCGACTGAGATCGAACCGGCCACGCGGAGCGCTTGTGGCCTGCAACACCGGAACGGCGCCTTGGGCGCGGCGTTCGCCAGCTTGCGCGGCAGGTTTCGACAAGTGCGGGATTGTAATGCCTATCGGGGCCGGGCCAGCAATTGAAGCAACCGGCGCTTAAGACGCCTTACAGCTTCCTAATCGCGGCCTTGCGCACGCTGCGATCGTGACGCTTGGCAATCACCGACGACCACAAAACCATGGCGCGCGGCAGTAAACGGCCCAAGCCTGCGCACGCCCCCCTCCCTTGCCTCGCCAGGCTCGCGACCTCCGAGCGAGTTCCATGGGCAGCCCTGTTAATTTTGTTTTTTTCTTACATGGATTTTTTATCCTCGATCTAATATGCAATAAGCACACTTGAATTATTTAGTTTCTTATGAAATTAACTGTCACAACAAGCACACATGATCGAATTTAAATTCTTATAAAACATATATTTAATTATACAATCTGGTCAAATACCGCCCTAATTACCATTACACAATCCGCTAATGTCATTCAAAACATATATCAAAATATTCTAATAAATACTCAGGAAATTTAGCTACATTCCGCGTCAACGACACGAATGTCCGCTACACGCAATCGCATCGCTGCATCGACATCAGCGATGGCCGATTCGAGATCAGGGAGATCGCCGGGCGGACAAGGTTGCATCACGAGGGGCATGGGGATGCTGGCTTTCCTGGATCACGCCGAACTGGACCACACCGAAACTCCGCGACAGCTGCGCTCTGCGCAGCCGCCCGCCTGCGTCCCAAGCGCAACTCGCTCGGACAGGGCCTGGGCCTTGCGGTTCGCAACGCCCTCACCCGTCCCCCTCGCGTCCCGTACCGCAGCGATTTACGTCCGGCACGGCTACGGCCTCCCCAGTCGGGCCTCGACGAAGCCCCTCTCCTGTTTTCGCGGGCTCGATTGGCATCGTCCCTCTCTCCCGATGCCAATCGACAGCCCGCGCTTCGACACCCGGCCCGCTCGTTACCACGCTACCGGCGCAGCCACGAGCGCATCGAGCGAGGATCGAGCGATGCGCATCTACGCGGCGAGCACCCTGCCGCGGCAAGACGCGCAGCTACCGCACAGCGGAGGGCGGACCCCTCCGGCGCCGCGTCGACTGCCCCCGACGCCCCGCGAAACCGAATCGACCGGCGCGCGAAAACGCTAGCCGCTCGACGACCGCCCTCCCCCACGGCGGTCTGCGCCGCAGTTCTTGCTCGGCGCTCCTCGGTGCCGCGCGCACCACCCCGGCCATCCGGGCACGAGAGCAAGCATTCGACGAGTCGCGCAACCAGCGCACGTCGCGAGTCTTCAACCAGGTGAAAGGGGCAGCCATGACCTATCGCGCGACCTGAGTTTCACGACCGCTTATCCACCGCACTTCGCGCGGCGCGCGGCCAGTGCGCTCCACAGCCGCCCGGAACCGCCGCGACGGATTCCATACGAATAAGAGAGAAACCCGATGCCAGCCAGAACTCCCAGCACGCGACTGATGCGCTCCGTACTCAGTCTTGCCCTCAGCGCCAGCCTGTTCTCCGGTGCCGTCATGGCCCAGAGCGCGATCGGCTCGATTTTCGGCCATGCCGCGCCCGAAGCCGTCATCAGCATCGAGAACGTCGGCACCGGCGCGAAACGCACCGTCAAGGCCGGCGGCGACGGGCGCTTCACCTTCAGCCAGCTGCCGCCGGGCGACTACCGCGTCAGCACCGGCAGCGACAAGCGCGACGTGCACGTACCGGTCGGCACCGGCGTGAATGTCAGCTTCGTCGCCAAATCGACGGCTGCCCCGGGCCAGGCGACCGATCTCGACGGGGTCGTAGTCAACGGTTCCAGGATCAACCCGATCGACGTCTCGTCGGTCGAGTCGACCACGGTGATCAGCGCCAAGGAACTGCTGAAGCTGCCGGTAGCGCGCGAACTCAGTTCGGTCGCGCTGTTGGCGCCGAGCGTGGTCAAGGGCGATGCCGGTTACGGCAACCTGGTCTCGGTCGGCGGCTCCTCGGTGGCCGAGAACGGCTACTACATCAATGGTTTCGACATCACCAACATGCGCGACATGTTGTCGTACTTCGACATGCCCTTCGAGGCGGTCAGCGAAATCCAGGTCAAGACCGGCGGCTACGGCGCCGAGTTCGGCCGCTCGCTCGGCGGCGTGCTCAGCGTCGTCACCAAGCGCGGCACCAACGATTGGAAGGGCGGTGCCAGCGTGTACTGGGAACCGCGCTGGCTGCGCGAGCGCAATCCCAATCTGCGTCAGCGCGATCCGCACCTCGCCGCCGTCGGCAACGGCGACCAGGAAACGATGCCCTGGTTCAGCTACTCCAATCCGGCCAACGAAACAGAGAGCACCAAGTACAACGTCTACCAAAGCGGTCCGATCATCCGCGACAAGCTGTTCTTCTTCGCCCTGTTGCAGGGGCGCTACGACATCGACGAAAGCTATGGCTACAGAGATGCCGCCCACACGCGCAATACCAGCCCCCAAGGCGTGGTCAAGCTCGACTGGAACATCAACGATGACCACAGCCTCGAACTGACCGGAGTCTTCGCACCCCGCGACGTCAGCAGACGCGATTATCGCGGCATCGATGCCGACGAAGACGGCTATCCCGATCGCCCCTTCGGCAGCGGACGCGATCTGGAGTTCTTCCAGAAGAAGGAAACCGGCGGCGGCGGGCGCATGGGCCTGCTCAAGTACACCGGCCGCTTCGGCGACGACTTCATCCTCTCGGCACAGGCAGGCCGACTCGATTCCATCCGCGACTTCGACAAGCAACTTCCGCGCGGCATCGAGTGCCCAGGCGCCTACGATTCGCGCGGGTTGAATCAAGGCAGCATCAAATACATAGGCTGTTGGAACCCTCTGTACCTGACCTACGTCGACGGCACGGTCAAACAGAAAGACATCCGCGATGGCTATCGGATCGACGGCGAGTGGCATACCGACGACCATACCGTCCGCTTTGGCGTCGACTACGAGAAGAACTCGTCCAATACGCTCGTCGCCCAATACAGCGGCAACAACACCTACTACCGCTACCTCACCGCCGATGCCGGCGGACGAGTACTGGGCGTTTCCGGGTTCACTCCCGGCGGCGAGTACGTACGCTTGCGCAGCATGGAGACCGGCGCGGGCGGATTCAGCGCCACCAATACCGCGGTCTACCTGGAGGACAACTGGCAGGTCACCAAGAACCTGTTGCTGTACGGCGGCCTGCGGCGCGAAACCTTCGACAACAAAAACATGCGCGGCGCGACCTTCATCAAGGTCGACAACCAATGGTCGCCGCGCCTGGGCTTCTCCTGGGACATGAACGGCGATTCGAGCTTCAAGGTGTACGGCACGGCCGGGCGCTATTTCATTCCGATCCCGAACATGCTCGCGATCACCCTGTCCAACTACACCGACTTCGTCGCCTCCTACCACACCTACCAAGGCATCGATCCGGCCACCGGCGCGGCCGTCGGCCTGTCGGCTCCGCTGACGGTCAATACCAACGGGACCGTCGGCAGCCAGTTCCATACCTATAACGGCCCCCGCCCGCCCGATCCGCGCACGATCACCGACACCGAACTCGAGCCGATGAGCCAGGACGAGTTCATCCTCGGTGCCCAATGGACGCTGGCTAACGACTGGACCGTAGGCGTGCGCGGCATCCGTCGCGCAGTCAACAACGGCTTCGACAACTACTGCACCTACACCCCGTACGTGGCCTGGGCCGAAGAGAACGGCTCGAGCCTGACGCGCGCCGATTTCATGCGCACCCAGTCGAGCTGCATCTTCATCAACCCGAACAAAGACGCCACCATCGGCATGCATCTGGACGGCGACATCAATGGCCCGCTGACCAATGTCACCCTGCCCGCGCGCTATTTCAATCTGCCCAGCTA
The DNA here is from genome assembly GCF_019970005.1 of Lysobacter sp. ESA13C. Lineage (NCBI taxonomy): Bacteria > Pseudomonadati > Pseudomonadota > Gammaproteobacteria > Lysobacterales > Lysobacteraceae > Lysobacter > Lysobacter sp. ESA13C. Next base: position 184,296 of record NZ_JAHXYK010000010.1, read on the forward strand.
CAAGCGCAAGTACAACGCGATCGAGCTGATGCTGGAAAAAAGCACCCCGACGTGGTCCATCCAGGGCTCTTACACCTGGGCGCACAGCTACGGCAACGTCGAAGGCTATGCCAACTCCACCGAAGTCGACGGCGCCGTCGCCCACAGCATCGACTTCAACAACCGGAGCCTGCAGGAAGGCTCCTATGGCGATCTGGCCAACGATCGCCGGCATACCTTGAAGGTGTTCGGCAGCTATAACCTCAACGAGGAATGGCGCTTGGGCGGCAACCTGACGGTGCAGTCGGGCTTGCCGCGCAGTTGCCGCGGCCGCCTGCCCACCTTCGACCAGGACGTGCACAACGGCGAAGTGCCCTCTTACTACTCGGCCGAAGACATCATCGCCTCGCACGACGGCGGCTGGGTAACCCCGAGCACCAATTGGTGCCACGATCGGCCGTTCCAGGACAGCTGGACCGATACCTCGGGCAACGTCCACCAGTACACCAACTACGGCGTGCGTCTGAGCCAGCGCGGCCAGATGGGACGCACTCCATGGTGGTGGAACTTCGATTTCCAGGTCGCCTACATCCCGAACTGGGCGGACAAGAAGCTGACCCTGCAATTGGACGTCTACAACCTGTTCAACCGCCACAAGGCGCTGAAGCAGAACGAGGCTTTCGATCGCAGGATCAGCGTCGAAGACGATCCGAACATCCCCAGTCCCGATCCTGCATTGAACTCGGGCGACTACTTCGAGCTGTGGGGGCCGAACCCGAACTGGGGCCAGACCACCAACTTCCAGACCCCGCGCTACGTGCAGTTGTCGGCGCGTTACGAATGGTGACCTGAGGCAGCCCTTGCGGGCCACCGGCATCGCCGGTGGCCCGCGATCGCGCATACGGCCGAACACCATGTTTCCGCCCGACCTATCCGGACGGGCGCCAGAACCACAGCAACGGAGAATGATGCGATGAGAAAGCTATCCATCGGCCTGTTGGCAATGCTGTTCTGTATCAACGCCAATGCGACCGACCTCAGCCCGAATACGATCGGCGGCGGCGATATTCCCGGCAACTACGCCGCGATCGACTTCTACATGAAGAATCGCGACTGGGCGCCGACGCTGACCCTGTCCAACGACGCAGCCGATCAATCGACCGTCGCCATCCACACCACCGCCTCGATGAAGAGCAACTTGATCACAGGCAATACCGATTACCCCTTGAGTTCATTGACCTTGAATACCGGCGACGAAGTGTCCTTCGTCTACCAAGCCTCCAAACAACAGTGGAGCATGAACGCTCCCAGCCTCAGCCCGAACAGCAACGGCGGCAGCGGCGCCATTCCCGCCTATACCAGCGGCAAGCTGCTCCGCTTCGATCTCGCCAACGGCAATTGGGCGCAGGCGGTCACGTTGCCGGCGAGCGCCCCCGATGGCAGCGTCATCGCGATCGCTTCCACTGCCACCTGGACTTCGCGGATCAATGCCCAGAACGTGATGTTCGCCGGCACCTTCAATATTCGCACCGGCGACCAGTACGTCTTCGTCTATCGCGCCAGCCTGCAACGTTGGGTCAGCGTCAAAACTCCAGAGCTCGCCTTGAACGCCGCCGCCGTCGGAGCGCAAATGGCCGCTCCGGTGGTTCCGTACACCAAGGTCAACTTCAGCAACGGCAATTGGGTTCCGGAAATCAGCCTGCCGGCCACGGCAGGCGATCGCGACCGCATCAGTCTGAGCTCCGACGCGACTTGGACGGCGAACATTTCGAATCAGAATCTGGAGGCTGCCGGCTCGCTGAAGCTGTATACCGGCGCGCGCTACGACTTCATCTTCATCAAGGAGAAGAATCGCTGGGTGCTGCAGTCGAGTCCGGAAACCGCCTACACCGCCAATAGTCTCGGCGGCTCGCAGCTGCCCGACATGAAGTCGCCGTCGGCGCGCTACACCGCTGCGGACGGCAACTGGACCGCGTCGCTGCGCCTGCCGGTCAATGCCTCGCCGGGCGACTGTTTGGTGGTCAAGAGCGACGCCAGCTGGGACTTCAGCGTCAGCGGCGAGAACACCGCCTTCGGCACCGTGCCGGTGCGCAAGGGCGAAACCTTGCGCTTCGTGCGCACCGCGGCCGGCGCGTGGGCGCTCGACACCCGCATCATCACCATGCTGTTGATCTACAGCGAGGAAGCCGCCGCCCAGCTCGGCGAGGTCGCGGCGCAGATGCGCCTGCTCGAAGGCCTGCGGCTGACCAACGAGGCGCTGGAGAACTCTGAGGTCGATTTCTACGTCAAGGCGGTCGGCCTGCTCAAGCGTCAGTTCCAGGCCGAGACCCTGGGCGACATCCTCAATGTCGTGCTCAAGGACTCCGTAGTGGCGTCGATGCGCACCCAATCGGCGGCCGACGCGGTCTACTACGAAGGCACCGAAGACGGCTGCGGCCTGGCCGGGGTAAACGCCTCGAAGGAACACATGCTCGGTTCGGGATCCCTGAACTGCGGGATCACCGTGATGCGCCATGAGTTCGGTCACAACATGGGCCTCAACCACGGCGACGATTCGACCGGAGGCTCGGCGCCTTACGCCAAGGGCTACAGCCTGATCGGGGACATCATGGGCGGTAACGGCATCGCGTACTACTCGAACCCGAATCTGTACACCTCCGACTACAACGTCGCGATGGGGCTGCCGATGGGCATCGCCGATGTCACCGATTCGGCCCGCGCCTTGAACGAACGCTCGCTGGAAGTCTCGCAGTACTACTGATCGTCGGCTCGATCCGCCTGGCAGCTCGCCGCCTGGCGGATCGAGGATCAACTTGGCGGGGAAACGTCCGCATGCCCATCGGATGCGATCACTTGCAGAGCAAAGGTCAGGTCGCATACCCGATACGCCAGAAACTCGCACGAAGCAGTCGTCGAAGGAACGGGACGCATGTATGGCAGGAAGGCCGGATGCACCAGAACCAGGAACACGCGCAGCATGGCGAAACGCCGGCCGGCACCCTGGAATCCCCGCAGTGGAGAACGATGAAATGAAGAGATTGTGTATCGGCTTGTTCGCGATGCTGTTCGCCATAAACGCCGCCGCCACCGACCTCAGCCCCAGCGCCGTCGGCGGCGGGGATATCCCGGGCGACTACCCGTCCATCGACTTCTATATCTCGAAGAACGATTGGGCCTCCACGCTGACGCTGTCGAACAGCGCCGCCGATCAATCCACCGTCACCATTCATTCGAGCACCACCAAGACCAGCAACCTGATTGCGAGCAACACCGACTTCCCGCTGACGTCGATGACGATCTACAAGGACGATCACGTCACCTTCGTCTATCAGGCGGCCAAACAACGCTGGGTGGTAACGGCGCCGAGCTATACGCCCAACTCCAACGGTGGCAGCGGCAGCATCCCCTCACCCGCAGTCGGCAAGTACACCCGCTTCGATATCGCCGACGGCGACTGGGCGCAGACCGTCACCCTGCCCGCCAGCGCACCGGACAACAGCGTGCTTGCGGTAAACTCCACCGCCACCTGGGGCAGCAAGATCAGCTCGCAGAACCTGCAGTTCGCGAGCACGTTCAACCTGCGCGGAGGCGACCAGTACGTATTTGTCTATCAGACCAAGTTCCAGCGCTGGTTCAGCGTCAAGACGCCGGTTACGACCTTGAACGCCGGTAGCATCGGCGCGCAGATGGCCGCTCCGGCAGTACCGAACACCCAGGTCAAGTTCGCCAACGGCAACTGGTCGCCGAGCCTCATCCTGCCGGCGACCGCAGGCGATCGCGACCGCATCGGCGTCACCTCCGACGCCACCTGGTCGGCGACCATCAGCAACCAGAATCTGGGTACGACCGGCACCTTGAAGCTGTTTCCGGGTGCGCGCTACGACTTCATCTTCATCAAGGAAAAGAATCACTGGGCGCTGCAGTCGAGCCCGGATGTCGTACATACGCCCAATAGTCTGGGCAGCGACCAATTGCCGGACATGCGTACTCCGACGGTGCGTTTCAATGCGCTCAACGGCAACTGGTCGCAGAAGCTGTTGCTGCCGGTCAACGCGCAACCCGGCGACGAAGTGATCGTCAAAAGCGACGCCACGTTCGGCTTCGATGTCACCGGGCAAAGCACCACCTTCGGCTCGCTGCCGGTCAGCACCGGCGACATCGTGCGATTCGTCCGCGACAGCGCCGGGCGCTGGACGCAGGACACCCGCATCATCACCATGCTGATGGCCTACACCGACCGGGCCGTGGCCCGGGTCGGCGAGTCGGGAGAAAAGATGCGGCTGATCGAAGGCCTGCGACTGACCAACGAGGCGCTGGAGAACTCCAAGGTCAACTTCTATGTCAAGTCGGTCGGCTTCCTGAAGCATCAGCTCGCGGAAACCAGCTTGTCGGACGCCCTCAACGCGGCACAAACGGACCAGACGGTTCTGGCCACCCGCCAACAACTTTCCGCGGATGCCTTCTACTACGAGGACTACTACAACGCCACCGCGGCATCGTGCGGCCTCGGCGTAGTCACGGCGACGCGCCGCGAGGCTATGGTCGGCATTGGCGCGTTGGAATGCGGGACTACCGTGATGCGCCACGAGCTGGCCCACAACATGGGCATCGCCCATGCCAACGAGAACAACGGCGCCACGGCCTATGCCAAGGGCTACCACATGACCAAGGAAATCATGAACGACAACGTGATTCCGTATTACTCGAATCCGCGCATCTACACGCCCGACCATGGTGTCGCGATGGGCATCGAGAACGAAATCGATGCGGTGCGCGCGATGAATGAGCGTTCCCAGTTCGTTTCGGAATTCTACTGACTATTGCGTTCATCGCCTGCCCGGCCGGCCATCGGGGCCGGCCGGGCAGGTCCGTCGGTCAATCGCGAGGACAGTCATGCACGTTCAACGAAACCAGGCTCTGATCATGGGGCTCGTCCTGACCGGCGCGGCGACGGTCGGCCTGTTGCTGCACTTCCGAGCGGACCCGTCGACTGCGAACGGCAGCCCGCAGGACTCGAGTTATGCCCCGCCCGGCACCGCTGGGCCCGAGCAAGGTGGCGCGTCCGCCTCGCACCGCGATGGCGATATCGAACGCCTCGTGTCCAGGCGCAGCACCTTCTCCCTGGACCGGACGAAACTGCAGGCAGCACTCGGTAAGAAGGCCATCCTGCAATTGGCCGACCCCGACAAGGTGATCGCGGGCAGTTTTCGCCCCTCGGCCAAGCAAGTTTCCGATGGTCGCCAGTTCGTCGCCTACGACCCCTATGTCGTCGAGTCCAAGGGGGTCGGCGACGATATCGAGGTCTATCTGCCTAACATCGGCCTGACCGCGCACGGCGTCATCGACAATGTCGAAGTCAACGGCGACATCATCCGTTGGTCCGGACGGTTCGAAGACTTCAACTCGACCCAAAGCAGCTTCTCGATCAGCCAGACCATGATCGACCAGTACGTGCTCGGGGTGTTCGAGACGCCGATGGGCACGTTCAACCTCGAAGCCAAGAACGGCCTGGGCTGGATCGTGGACCAAGGCACGGACTTCTATCTGCCTGCCGATGGCAAGGACTATGTCGAGCCCGAAGGCAAGCACTAAGCAAGCATTAAGTCCGCCTCGCCGCACAGCACGTCCCAAGACAAAGGCAGGAAGCCCGCTTCCTGGCTTTTCTCAGTGATCCTATGCGATGCGGGCAAACCGCGCCGACCGCCCCACAGCTAGTCCAGGTAGGCCGGAAAAACCGGCAGCGCGTTGAAATCGTCCATCGAATGCTGGATCACTACGCGGGCCCGTTGGTTTTTCACGATGCGCTCGATGCGGTCCATCGACGCCAGCGTCTCGCTACGGCTCACGTTGAACACCGGCATGCGCTTCCCGGCGCGGTTCTCGTGCGAGTGGTACAGATCGCCGGTCAACAGGACCTGGCCCGAACGCGGCAGCCGAAGCAGCAGCACCTGGTGCCCCGGCGTGTGGCCCGGCGCCTTCAGCAAACGCACGCTGCCGTCGCCGAACACGTCGTGATCGCCGTCGATAAGCACCGTGGCCGCCCGTGCCTGGGTTTCGATCAGCTTGAGGTTGGTGCGCGGCGGCGCCGGAACGGACTGGATCCATTCCAGCTCTTTGCGGTTCACGATCCAGGTCGCCTGCTTCAATGCATTCGCATTGCCGAGATGGTCGCCATGGCCGTGCGAGAAAGCGAAGTAGTCGATGTCGTCGAAGCTCAGCTCCAACTGCTGAAGCTGAGCCGCAACCGGGGTATCGACTATGGCGCGGTAAAGCGGAAGCTGAGTCCCGCCCAGGGGTTCGGCGTAACGATCGCCCAGGCCCGCCTCCCACAGCAGGTCGCCCTTCGGGTGGCGAATCAGGAAGCACGGCATCATCAGGGTACCGGGGTGGCCGTCGTACTCCCCGGTATCGGCGAACGGCGCGAGATCCGCGAATTGCGCGCGGCCGCAATCCATGGCGTAAAGCTTGATGGCCGGCTCGGCCGCCGAGGCCTGCGAGAACACAGCGGACAATACGATCGGTAACACAAAGCGCTTCAACAACGAGGTCATGACGTTGATCCGAATGAGGCGACAGGTGGGGGCGATGCGATGCAACCGGCGCTTACGCGTCAGGCGCTTCGGCGTCGTTTGGCCGGACGCCGCTCGATCAGCATCCGTGCGATTTCTTTGGCGGACGAGGATGCCGCCGCCGAGCCGGTACGCAGCGCGGTGACGATCGCGCCGTCGATCAGCATCATCAGTTGGCTCGCCAGATCGCCGGCCGGGCGTATCTGCGCGTCCACGAGCAGGCGTTCGAGATAGGCGGTGACCTGTTGCTTGTGGTCGTGGGCGACCGCATGACCGGCGTGGTCGCGATCGGCCAGTTCGACGATCGAGTTGATGAAGATGCAGCCGCGGAAACCGCTGCTGTTCAAGCGCTCGGTCAGCGCGTCGAACACCGCCAAAGGGCGCGCGCCGGGGTCGTCGGACAGCCGATCGACCGCATCGGCCAACCATTGCCGCCAGGCCGCACCGAGTTGGCTCAGGACTTCGGCGACCAGATCGTTCTTGGATGGGAAATGCTTGTAGAAGCTGGCCTTGGCGACGCCGGACTGATCGATGATCGTGTCGATCCCCACCGCACGGATGCCGTGCGCGTAGAACAGCTGCGAGGCGACCGCGAGGATGCGCTCGCGCGGAGGGGGCGGTACCGGCTCGGCGGTTTTCATGGCCGGAAATATACAGACAGGTCTGTCTATGTCAAGCGGAGGAAGCCACGCCCCTGGCCACGCCCTTCCGGGAGGGCCAGGGCAACGACCCGGGTCCTGCGTCCGCACGTGACGACGCCGAACTGTCGGCGACCCGATGCTCAACCCTCGAAACCAAGCCTGCGAAGTTCCCTTCGGCGATGGAAGGGCCGGCGGCGCCACTGCGATGCTTCGTAGCCATCGCAGCGTCGGGCTGTATCGGCGGCTGCGACCTCAAAGAGCGACAGACACCGCGTCTTCGCCAAGCTCATGCACCATGATGGAAAATGCGCCACTGAGCTCCGGCGACTTGCTCGTGGCCTGCAGATCGTACTGAGCAGGCAGTCGCGAAGGGCAAGCCTCGAATTTCTCGATGTATTCGAAAGAGCCTTGGGCGCCAAGAACTTCCAGCTCAGTCGCCGACAAACTGCGCGCTACGAGTTCCGATCCGTCCGCCGCATAGGCGGCTACCACCACCGAATCCAGATCTGCAGACTCGGGAAGCGGCTGGGCGTTGCTGATGCACACTCGGAACACTCTTTTGCAGATCAAGCCGTCTTCCCACTCGTTGACGGGGAGGTCGTAGCAAGACTCATCGGGCTCGGTGGGCTCCGCTGCCTCCCTCCTGATCCCCCGGTGCCTGAAACTCAGCCCCGCGTATCTTTCGAACTGTTCAACCGAACGATGTCGTCCAAGACCGTACCTGCCGAAATCGACGGCCTCGTGATCTTCGGAAATACCCAGCAGCGACAAAGATCGCTCCAGCGCCAGAATTGCCCGGTCGGTTGCGCTTCCTTCTATCTCGCCGTTCGATTTCCGTTCGTCGGTGTGGTCGTCCCACACCTTCCTGGCCCCCGAGTTGTACTGATGCCACAGCAGGGGGCGATGCGGGTGAAAGAAATCGTAGCCGTGGGTAAACGCCCTGACCGCCATGACGATTTCCTCGGTCGAGAAGAAATGTTCGGCATCGTTCATGACCTCCTCGACGAACCGGCCGTCCGAGAAGACGAAACCGCCGCTCATGAAGCGCGCCCTCATCGGTTCCGTACGTTCCTCCCAGCCGGGCATCCTGGCCGCGCGATAGCTCACGATCCCCAAGGTGGAGAACTTCCGGACCAGCATTTGCCCGACATGATTCTGCCGGCCCTCCGGGAAAACGGCCGGGTCGAAGGACGGGGGATAGCCGGTCAATAACGGCTTCTCGTACCGGCCGCGCAAAGACTCGAGCATGTCGATCATGGCCGCATCCCAGTGCTCGACGAAGCGGTGATGCGCATCTATCTGCAGGTTGTAGCGCTCGCCGTCGTAATGCCCCTGGCTCGCGTTGCGCGCCCATCCGCAGCCTTTGGAGTCGAGGAAGTGGACATCGATCACTTCGACGATCGCTCCGTCCTTGTCCAACAGGTGCACGAGGTGCCCGTTCCTGCGGGTGCTGCCCGAGTGGCGGAAGCCGGAATCGATGAAGTCGTCCGGGGATTCGTCGCTGTCGTGCTGCCAGCAAACCACGATGCGGAGCCCGCCGGGGTCCGACGCGTTCTCCACGAGATCCGTCAATGTCGGGATGAGCTGCCTGTCGCGGTAGCTCGGCACTTGCACGAAGATCTTTCTCTGGATTTCCATATTCTGGTTTCTACAGGTTCGAATCAGGAACCCACCGTCGGCCGAGCGATCGCCATGCGACCACGCTCGCTAACGGCAGTCGTTTACGACGACGCGGTAATGCTTACAGGGCCATGACGCGAGGGGCGTCCGGCCGCAGCGCTGCCGCTCCCTCAAGTGCGCGGGCCGATACCGGGCGAGGCGTTCTTGCATCGATGCGACGTTCCCACGCGAGTGCGCTGCCGATGATCACATCGATATCGTCGTAACGCGGAACCCAGCCGAGCACACGACGGATTCTTGTTGCATCCGCGATCAGCAGCGGCACATCCCCTGGCCGTCGCGGCGCGTCGACGACCGGAATCGGGCCGCCATTGGCCCGTTCGACGGCGCGCAATACCTCGCGAACCGAATAGCCGCGCCCGTAACCGCAGTTCAACACGACCGATTCGCCGCCGCCCCTGAGGTAGGTCAAGGCGTCGAGATGCGCGCGTGCGAGATCGTCGACGTGGATATAGTCCCTGACGCCGGTGCCGTCGGGGGTCGCGAAATCGGTGCCGTAGATGGCAAGGTGCTTGCGCTTGCCGGTGGCGACTTCACAAGCGACCTTGGTCAGCAAGGTCGCGTTGCGGGTGCTTGGGCCTATGCGCCCACGCAGATCGCTTCCGGCGACATTGAAATAGCGCAGCACTGCAAAGCGCAGCCCACTGGCGGCCGCCTGATCGCGCAGCATCCATTCGCCCATCAGCTTGGATGCGCCATAGGGATTGAGCGGAGCGGCCGGCATCTGTTCGTCGGCGATGCCCGAGGCGGGCATGCCGTACACCGCCGCGGACGAGGAGAATACGAAATTGGCTACGCCGGCCTGTGCGCAGCACGACAGCAGGCTGCGGGTCGCACAGGCATTGTCGGCGTAGTAGCGCAACGGGTCTGCGACCGATTCCGACACGACGGTGCGGGCGGCCAGGTGCAGGACGGTATCGAACTGGCGCTCGCGCAACAGGCGCAGGACGCCGCGGCTGTCGGCGACATCGCCGACCACCAGTTCGGAGCCGATGACGGCATCGGCGAAGCCTGTGCTCAGGTCGTCCAGGACGACGACCCGTTCGCCTCTTTCCACCAACTGAAGTACTACGTGACTTCCAACATAGCCGGCGCCGCCGGTCACAAGTATGGAGCTCTTCATGAGCGAGAAGGAATTCCCTATTGACGCCAGTACCGACGGGACACGAAGCGTTCGCGCCTATCATCTGTGGGAAGCGGACGCAGTTCAACCAAATTTTTCTTTCGTTTTATGCCAATAGCGACAAATTAAATTTCGTTTTCTACCGCCTAAGCAGAAACACGTATTTGGATTGACGCTCCAAATCGCCCCTTGCTAGTGTTCCGCGGCTGGCAAGAAGCCAGCCCATCAAACCAGTATCAAGGAGCGCACAGTGAAGTCGAAGATGATCGTCGGTCCTATGTTAGTAGGCGGATTTATTGCCGCGGCCGCGACGGCCGCAATCGCGGGGGATTCGGTAATCCTCAATGGACGCAAGTACACCTGCACGAACACCTGCAGCGTGACCACGACCTCCACTGGCTATCGCGTCACCGATTGTTGCGGTGGTCGGGTATCGATGACCATCGAACCCACCCTGCCGCCGGAGTGAGCCATAACTTCACTGGGGTGTTCGACACCCTGACGTGAAGCATCCCGCCGGGCTCCCTTGGGAGTCCGGCACTCATCCAGAGGTCGACCGTGAAACTTCATCCGGCATTCGTAGTGTTTGCGGCAACGTTGCTCGTCGGTTGTTCCGACAAGGCAAGCCAGTCCCCAACGCCCTCCTCCCAAGTCCCGGCAGCGCAGGTCGCGCCCGACTCGAAAGATCCCACCAAGGCCAACAGCGCCCCGGCCTTGGCCGATGGCACCAGCGGCACGAGCGGCACCGCTGCCGCAAGCGCACCGCCATCCGCTCCTCCGCCGTTGCCCTACCTCCCTGCCGAAAGCAAGCTGTTGGCCGATGGCGGGCTGGCTACCGAAAGAGCCGCCACGCTCCTGCAGTCCGACAAACAATTTCAACAAGCGGCCCGCCTGTTCGATCAAGGCGCCGCGAACAACCCCGAGGCTCACGACCTGGCGGCTCACTACAAGGCCGCCATTTCGCGAGGCCTCGGCGACAAGGCAGTGCTGCGGGATTTCTCCTGCGGCCTGAGCCTGTGCATCGGCTCGATGCGCACGAAATCCGCCGACGACTACACCGCCTGGTCCGAACGCTTCGCCAAAGACACCGGCGCACCGACCTACAGCTTTATGGAAACCACCAAGAAATTGAGCGAGGGCGAGTACGAGAGCCGGTTCGTGTTCTCGACCGACCCTGGCGCAAATTCCATGAGTGTCCCCGGCAAACCCCGCTAAGCCCTAAAAGCGATGCCGCCCTGAAGCAGCAGCCCGCTGGGAGCTGTTTCAGGGCGACAAGGCTATCGGGATCGGGTGTACCACGAAGATCGCGCCGGCAATGCCGGCGCGATCTGTTTCGTCAGAACTTATAGCCGACCGTGACGCTGTAGCTGCGGCCGAGGATGGTGGCGTAGTCGCTGGAGTCGCCGAGGAAGCTGTTCGGGTCGTAGAACGGCTGACGGTCGAACAGATTCTTGACGGTGAAACCGACGTTGAGCTTCTCGGTCGGACGCCAGGCCAGGCTCAGGTTAGCCGTCCACCAGGACGGCACACCGTCGCACTGCGCTTCCGGCACCGGCAGGAACCCGGCGGTACAGGTTTCCGGGTTGTTGTCCTCGGCATCGACGCGGTCCCAGGCCCACTTGGTGTGGCCGACGTAGTTGACGAAGAAGCTGGTGGTGAACTGGCGGTAGTTCCAATCGGCGTTTATGGTGGCGCGCAAACGCGGATTGCTGTGATAGCCCACGGTGTTGCCGTAGTACCAGCCGTTTTCGTCGTCGAGGTAGGCCTCCTTGCGGCGCGCGATGGTGGCGGCCACGCCGACGTTCAGGCTGCCCCACTCGCCCAGCGAGAAGCGGCTGCGGGCATCGATATCGAAGCCATCGACCAGGGTGCGGCCGCGGTTCTTGTACTGGCCGACGACGCTGGCCACGTTGCCGGCGCTATAGCCCGGCAAGGTGCCCGGACAGCTCACGCCACTGGCCGGGTCGGCGCACATCGCCGCCAACGCGGCTTGCGCGGCGCGGTCGGAATCGGTGATCGGCGAACGGGCCATCGACACGATGTCCTGTTCCTTGCTGAAGTCCGGTGCGGCGATTTCGTTGCGGCGATAGATGAACCAGTAATCGGCCGACACCGACAGCCAGTCGAGCGGCTCGAACACGAAGCCCAAGGTGGCGATCTTGGCCTTCTCCGGCTCCAGGTCCTGGTTGGGCTGGGTCATGCGCGCCACGGTGCGGCTGCAGTCGGCATTGAGCAGCGAGTTGCCCAGGTCCACATCGCCGCCGCGGCGCGACTGGCGCAACAGGTTGGCGATCGCGTTGGTCTCAGCGCAGCGCAGCTCGTCGCGGAAACCTCCGAGCTGGGCGAACACGCCGCCGGTACCGGCCTCGGCCAGGCTAGGAGCGCGGAAGCCTTCCGAGTAAGTACCACGCAACAACAACTGCGGCAGCACCTGATACTTCAAGCCGATCTTCGGCGCCAGGTTGGCGCTGAAATTCGGGTACTTGTCCACGCGCAGCGCAGCGTCGAGCTCCAACTTCTCGGTCAACGGCGCTACGGTCTCGGCGAACAAGGCATAGGTGTTGCGCTTGCCGTCGAACCACGAACCGCCCTGCTGGGTGATCAGGCCGTTGGCCGCGTCTGCGTTGCCCGGGGTGTAGAAGGTCTCGCGGCTGATGTTGAAGCCGAACGCCGCACGCATTTCGCCGGCCGGCAGGTTGAACAGCGGGCCTTCGATCTTGCCGTCCAGGGTATGCAGGCGAGTCCAGGACTGAATGTCGAAGGTCGGATAGGCCTCGCGCAGCAAGGCCGCGTTGGCTTCGCTGATCTCGCCGAACTTGTACGCCGGATGATCGGAGATGATCACGCGGCCGGTGCCCGGGTCGACGGTGAACGGGCCGAAGGCTTTACGGAAGCCGTCCAGGTTGACGTTGATGGTCTGGTAGGTAACCGAGTGCGTACCGGCGGTGGCGAACGCGGTTTCCCAGTTCCAGTCGCCGATCGCGCCGCGCAGGCCGAACAGCCCGCGGTAGCTCTTGTCGGTGTTGCGCTGGCCGAAGTAGTTGTCGCCGACATCCTGCAACAGATACTGCAGGCCCACCACCCCGCCGTTGATCGCCTTGAGCTGGGGGCTGGCGTGGTTGTATTCGTTGTTCGGCCCCAGGAAGGGATAGCGGAACTGGTTGACCGTATTGCCGGTATTGCGCGAGAACCAGCTGGTCGGGTTGCCGGTGGTGGTGCCGAACGAACGCGGCGTGCCGCCGTTGGCGCGCAGGTCGATGTCGGTGTAGGTCAGCTCGGCGAAGGCTTCGGTGCTTTCGCCGACCAGGAAATGAGCGTTGACGTAACCGGTCATGCGCTCGGTTTCGGCGCCCGCGTCGATCTCGTTGTTCATCCAGGTCTGCCAGATGCAACGCGGGCCGGCGGCTTCGCCGGTCAGCACGTTGTTGCAGCCCGGTGCGGGTTCCTGCACGCGCGCGCCGGTCCTGGGGTTGATGGCGAAGTAACTGCCGGGATTGAACACACCCGGCTTGCTGCCGGTGCCCAGGCGCAGGTTCTTCAGATAGTTGGGATTGTTGACGTAGAACTGGTCGGGACGCTTGTCGTAGAAGTCGCTCAACGGAATCGCATCGCGGCGATACAGGTTGACCGAGGCGTAGACGTTGTAGCGATCCTTGTCGAGGTCGCCGAAGCCGGCGGTGATGCTGGCCTGGTGCTCGCCGTAGGAATCGATGCGCGAGGATTTGTCGGTGGTCACGCTGACTTCCGCGCCCTGGTAGTTGCGCTTGGTGATCACGTTGATCACGCCGGCCACTGCGTCGGTGCCGTACACGGCCGAGGCGCCGTCGGTCAGCACCTCCATGCGCTCGATCGCCGCGGCGGGAATGGCGTCGATGTTGACGAACTGGGTCTGGAAGCCGGCCGGCGCGCCGTAGTACGACAGGCGGCGACCGTTCAACAGCACCAAGGTGCCCTGCGCGCCGAGGCCGCGCAGGTTGGCCTGCGAAGCGCCATCCGAACCGGTGAACAAGGAGCGCGAATCCTGCTGCGCCGGACGCGCCGCCGGCAGGTTGTCGAGCACCTGCAGCAAGGTGCGCGCGCCCATGTTCTCGATGTCCTGCTTGCTGATGACCTGCACCGGCGAGGCGGTTTCCACGTCCAGGCGACGGATATTGGAGCCGGTCACTTCGATGCGGGACAGCTCAGTGGTCTTGTCGGCGCTGTCGGTGCCGTTCGTGCTGCTCTGGCCATCCTGTGCGGCAGCGAAGGAAGCGTGGCCCAGCAGCGCGGCGGCGAGGGCCAACGACAGCGGGGTGGCGGTGATGCGGGATGGGCGATTGGCGCGTTGACGGCGCGGGCGGCGGCTTGCGGGCAACATCGGAACTCTCCTGGCGGATCTGCGGCGCGGATGGCGGACGAAAGGCAACAGCGATCCCGGGCCGCGGCCTGACGGCCGCAGTCGGTTGGAGCGGGGGGAGGAGCGGTGTACGCGTTCGGTGTTCGGCGTTACGTGTTCGAAGTTATGCGTCGGGTGTTCGGTGTACGTGTCGCGTGTTCGCTTGGTTCATGGCGGAAGGATGCTGGCGCTATCGCCCTCCTGGCCGATCAGCACGGCGTTGGCCCAGTTCGCACAGACCTGGGTGGGTTGGCTGCCTTGCGCGCCCAGCGTGCGCAGGCTCAAGGACGACAGGCCACGGATATCCAGCTCCGGCTTGACCACGCCGGGCGCTTTCACCAGGCCGCTGTCGTAGAGCAGGCGGCCGTCGCCCCAGACCTGGAATTGCAGGCCGCCGGCGGCGCGGCAAGCGTCGTCGATGCCGAGGTCGGCGCGCAGCAGACGCCACTGCCCTTGCAGGCGCAAGTCGATGCGGCTGCTCGGGCCGACGCCGAGGCCGCGGCGGAACAACAAGCCGTTCATGCGCAGCGCATCGTCGCCGCGGAAGGCGTGATCGGCGCGGACCTGATCGGCCAGCGCGGCCGGCAACGGCAGCTCGGAGAGATAGCGTTGCTGTGCCGGCCGCTCCGGTTCCTGGTGTTCGAGGATGTGGAAACTCGACAGCGCGATCGGGCCGACATCGCGCGGTTGCAGCGCGTCGACCGCGCGCGCCGCGCCGCCCTGGGCGGCGGTGACCATCGGATCGGTGGCCGAGGCGCCGTCGCCTTCGGGGTTCTGCACGCTGAGCACGCGGAAGCGCAGCAGCCGGCCGGCGCGGGCCGGGAAGTCGATGCGTTGCAGCTCCTGCTTGAGCTGCAGACGGCCGCGCGCGATCGGCTCGCCCCACTCGCCGTTGCTGTCGCCCAGGTACACCTCGTAGTCGCGCACCTGGCCGTGCTTCCAGTTTTTGTCGTTGCGCGGCGCCAACTCGATGCCGTCGATCAACTTGCGCTCGCCGAAACCGACGGTCCACTCGTGCGCGCCGGTGCGCACGGCCTGGTTGCGCACGCTGCGAAACCACGTTTTCGCATCGTCGTCGAAAGCGTTTTCGAGCGCGTGGCCGGGCTCTTCGGCCGGGCGATTGACCACCAGCAGGCCGTCGGCCGGCAACGCGCGGCCCTGCGCCGGCGCGGCCGGGAAGGCGTCGTCGGCGAGCGCCGCGGCGGTGGCGAAGTCCAGCGCGAACTCGAGCGGTTTGCGGATATCGCTGGCGGCGCTGCGCACGTGCACGCTGCCCTTGCGCTCGGCCGCATCGAAATACCAACCCTCCGCCGCCGCTTGCAGCGCGGCGGCATCGGCCAGCTGCGGCAGCGCACGGCCGTCCAGCGAGACCGCGCGCGGCGCCTGGCGGCTGAGCACGCGCAAGGCGTAGCGGCGCTGCGGCAACTGCCCTTGGTATTGCCCCTGCACTGCGTCGATGCGCACCGTCACCGGGCCGCTGCCCTGCGCCGGCGCCGTCATCTTTATCTGTTGCGTGCTCGACTCGCCCTGCTCATGGCGACGGGTGTTGCCGTCGTCTTCGTACAACGCGTACTGCGAATCGCCCTGCGGGTACAGATCGAAGGTGACCTCGTCGAGCGGCTTTTCGCCATCGAACAGCATCGCCGGGTACATCGGCAGGATCGCACCGGCGCGCACAAACAACGGCAAGGTGGCGAGGTCGACCTGGCGATCGAGATCGCGGCCGGCCGCGTCGGCCTGCACGCTGCGCCCGTCCCAATAGTCGAACCAGCGCCCGGCCGGCAGATGGATGCCGCGCCGCCAACCGCGACTCGCGGCCTGGCTGCGGTAGACCGGCGCCACCAACAGGTCGCGACCGAGCAGGAACTGATACTTGTAGGCCTCGTCCTGCGCGTGCGGGTCCTGCGGGTAATCCCACATCAGCCCGCGCACCGGCGGTGCGCCGGTCTGCGCGGCCTGCTGCGCCAGGCCGTACATGTACGGCGTCAGGCGCATCTTCAATTTCAGGTAATGGCGGTTGATGCTGCGGTACGGCTCGTCGAACCACCACGGGTGCTTGCGCGCATTCGACGACCAGCCCGACATGCCCATCAGCACCGGCGTGAAGGCCTTCCACTGCAGGTCGCGGGTGTAAGTCTCGGCGCTGCCGCCGAAGATCGCGTCGACGTCGCCGGTGGCATAGGCCATGCCCGACAGGCCCGAGCCGATCAAGGTCGGCACGTGCCAGCGGATGTAGTCCCAGCTCGCGCTCTGGTCGCCGGTCCAGGCCACGGCATAACGCTGGATGCCGGCCCAGCCCATCACCGTCCACAGGAACGGGCGCGAATCGGAGTTGTGCAGGATGCCGTTGAACGCCGACTGATTGGCGTCCATGGCGAATTGATAACCCTTGCCGGTCCAGGCCACGTCGAGCTTCTGCACCCGGCTGCCGGCGGTGCCGACTTCCCAGGCGATCTTGTCGACGCCGTTCTCGGTCCACAGGCCGGTGCGGAAACCGTACTTGGCCAGGCCCTTCACCGTTTCGGGCAATTGCTTGTAGCCGCAGCCGTAGCCGTCGTTCGGCAGGATCCAGCCGCCGGGCATGTCGTGTTCGCGGTACTGGCGCGCCACGCTTTCGACCACGTCCGGCGTGGTGCCGGTGGCGCCGTCGTGCCAGCCTTCCGGCACGGTGCCGGGCTTCTTGCCGTTGTCGCCATCGTTGTAGCAATCGGCGTCGCCGTACGACAGCGCCCAGCGCGCCAGCAGGCCGGGACGGCCGGTCAAACGGGTGTAGCGCTCGAGCAAGCGCGGCAACTCGCCGACGAAGTAATAAGCGTCGAAGCGGTCTTCGCGGTGCAACAAGGTGGTCTGATCGGGTTGCCGCAGGTCGTAGCTGCCGTCGCTCCAGGTATTGCGCAACATGCCCCAGCCGCGCGAGCTCAACAGCATCGGCGCCGGGCTGGGGCGGTCGCCCTCCTCCCAACCGCCGGAGTAAGACACTTCCAACTCGCGGCCCTTGAACTGATAGCGGCCGTTCTGCTGACCGCCGCCGTAGAAGGCTTCGTCGGCCTGCGAAGACAGCACTTGCACGCTTTGCGCCGCGTCCAGGTCGAGCGGCTGCAATTCCTGCCACAGCGGCGTACTGCGCTCGCCGTCGATCCGCTCCAGCCGCAGCTTCAGCGGTTGCCGCTGCACATGCAGCACCAGCGCGCCGGTGCGCACCCGCACTTCGGCATCGTCTTCTTCCAGGCTGGCGGCGATCTTGGCTGCCGGCTGCGGCAACACGATCGGCGCGGCCTTGTCGCCGGCCGGCGCCAACTTGCCGCGGCGCCCCGCCTGCACGCGCACGATGTCGTCGGCCAGCACCTCGATGCGCAGCAGGCTGCCGGTGTCGGTGCTCAGCTCCCAGCTCGGCGTCGCGCCGGTGCCGGCGCGGACCGCGCGCAGGTTGCCGACGGGCTCGGCCGCGGCCGGCAACGCCGACGCCATCAGCGCAGCCAGGATCGCAATCGACAGTCGCGGACGACACACGCGGAATTCCACCTTGCCCCCAGGCCCGCTCGGCGGGCTTCGAAATGTGCTGCGGCCGACTCTAGGGCAGGCTTTCGAAAGCTGTCAATGAATTGAAAGAAAAAAGGAAGAATTTATTTTATAAAACGAAAGTTTGTGCGATGCAATACTTTCTAAACTAGCCGAAAACCCCTGTTAATACCGCAACGAAAGCTAATACAACCGAATCTTTCGTTTTGATTCCGTGGCACCGATCACTACACGAACTTGGTCTATTTCTTTTGTTTTACTTTCGATAATTGACTTTCCGAAAGAAAACACAGATCGTGCCCTCGCTCAACAGGAATCATCCATGGACGTCACCCCGCTCTCCGACTCCTCCGCCTGGCAGCGCCTGGGCGGAGCTGACACCGCCGCCGAGATCGCCCAGCAACCGGCCCTGTGGAATCGCCTGGCCGAGGATCTGGCGCAGGCCTGCGAACGCGTGCAAGCCTTTCTTGGCGACTGCTTGAACGATCCGCGCCAGCGCGTGCTGTTCACCGGCGCCGGCAGCTCGGGCTTCATCGCCGACCTGGTCGCCGACCGCATCAACGCGCAGTGGCCGGCCGAAACGCGCGCCGTGCACACCACCAGCCTGCTCACCCATCCGGCGTTGTACCTGCAGCGCGACCGCCCGACCCTGCTGGTGTCCTTCGCCCGCAGCGGCTCCAGCCCGGAGAGCGTGGCCGCGGTCGAACTGGTGCGCGCCGAAGTCGAGCACGCGCGCTTTCTCGACATCACCTGCAACCCCGAGGGCGAACTGGCCCGTCGCGGCGCCGGCCGCGAGGACACCTGCACCCTGCTGATGCCGGCCGACAGTTGCGACCGCGCCTTCGCCATGACCAGCAGCCTGAGCTGCATGCTGTTGACGGCGCTGAGCGTGTTCGACACCGCGCCCTGGCCGCAGCGCATCGAGCGCCTGCCGCAACTGGCCGCGTTGGCGCACGAGGGCCTGGCGCAATGGGACGCGCCCGCCGCGGCGCTGGCGCAACGCTCGTTCAACCGCGTCATCTATCTGGCCAGCGGCCCGCTCGAAGCGCTGGCGCGCGAAGCCGCGCTGAAGCTGCTCGAACTCACCGCCGGCCGCGTGCTCGCTTTGGCCAACACGCCGCTGGGCTTCCGCCACGGCCCCAAATCCACGCTCGACGGCGACACCCTGGTGGTGGTGGTGCGCAGCGCCCACGCCTTGGCGCGCCGTTACGAGCAGGACCTGCTCGACGAATTGCGCCGCGACGGCATCGCCGGACAAGTGCTGGCGATCGGCCCGCATGCCGACATCGGCGCCGACGACGACCACAGCTTGCGCGTGCCGCCGTTCGACGACACCTGGCTGGCGCCGGTGTGGCTGACGTTCGCGCAGATGTACGCGCTGCAGCGTTCGGCCTCGCTCGGCCTGACCCCCGACAATCCCTTCCCGGACGGCACCGTCAACCGGGTGGTCAAGGGCGTCACCATTCACCATGGCTGAAGCGCCCATGGCTGAAACTTCGGTCCCCGCGATTTGCTACGGCATCGACATCGGCGGCACCAAGATCGAACTGGTCGCCTGCGATGCCGCGCTGGAGGTGCGCCATCGCCGGCGCATCGCCACGCCGCAAGGCGATTACGCCGGTTTCCTGGCCGCACTCGAAGCGTTGATCGCCGCGGCCGACGCCGAGCTCGGACTCGTCGACACTCCGATCGGCATCGCCCTGCCCGGCGTGCGCGACCGCCGCAGCGGCCGCCAACTCAGCGCCAACGTACCGGCGCTGACCGGCGAAAGCGTCGCCGCCGACCTGCAAGCGCGGCTGCGCCGGCCGCTGCACTTCGGCAACGATCTGCAATGCTTCGCTTTATCCGAAGCCCACGGCGGCGCCGCCGAGGGTTACCCGAGCATGTTCGGCGCGATTCTCGGCACCGGCGCCGGCGGCGGTTATTGCCTGCACGGCCGGCTGGTGGTCGGTTTCAACGGCCTGGCCGGCGAATGGGGCCACTGGAGCGTGCCGGCGCATCTGCTGCAGCGCCACGGCCTGCCCGTGCTCGACTGCGCCTGCGGCCTGCGCGGCTGTATCGAACGCTATGTCTCGGGCAGCGGCCTGGTCGCACTGCATCACCACTTCGGTGGCGAGGCCGTCGATGCCGGCGCGGTAATCGCCCGGGCCGAAGCCGGCGATGCACGTGCGCGCGAAGTGCTGGCCATCCATCTGGACCTGCTCGGCCACAGCCTGGCGGCCTTGGTGCTGGCGCTGGATCCGCACGTGATCGTGCTCGGCGGCGGCCTGTCGCAGCACGCCCCGCTGTACGACGTGCTGCCGTCCGCGGTCGCCGCGCATTTGTTCATCGGAGTGCAGGTGCCGCCGATCGTGCCGCCGCGCTTCGGCGATGCCGGCGGCGCCCGCGGCGCCGCCCTGCTCGCCTGGCCGTCGGCGCTGTCCTGAGTTCGCTTGCCTGAGGGCTGGTTTGTTTGAGTGCTGGTTTGTCTGAGTGCCGGTTTGTCTGGGTACCGGTTTTTCTAAGTTCTGGCTCGTCTGAGTTCTGCCTCGTCCCGAGTCGCGTTGGAGTTACCCCATGTCGCCCGTGCAATCGCTGATCGCCTCCCACCGCAAGGGCCGCAACGTCGGTCTGTACAGCGTGTGCTGCAGCAACGAACTGGTGCTGCGCGCCGCCATGGACGTGGCCCATCGTCACGGCACCTTGCTGCTGATCGAAGCGACCTCGAACCAGGTCGACCAGTTCGGCGGCTACACCGGCATGACCCCGCCGCAATACCGCGACTACGTGCTGGCACTGGCGCGCGAAGAAGGCTTCCCGGCCGACCGCCTGGTGCTCGGCGGCGACCACCTCGGCCCCAACGCCTGGCAGAAGCGCCCGTCCGAGGAAGCGATGGCGCATGCGCGCGTGCTCATCGAAGCCTACGTGGCCGCCGGCTTCCATAAGATCCATCTGGACTGCAGCATGTCCTGCGCCGACGATCCCACGCCGCTGCCGGATGCGACCGTCGCCGCGCGCTCGGCCGAACTGGCGCGCATCGCCGAACGCACCGCCGCCGAACACGGCCTGCCGCCGCCGGTGTACGTGATCGGTACCGAAGTGCCGGTGCCCGGTGGCGAAGCCTCGCTCGCAGGCGGTCTCGCGGTAACCACGCCGCAAGCGGCCGAACAGACGCTGGCCATTCATCGCCAGGCCTTCGCCGCACCGGATTTGGCCATCGCCTGGGAGCGGGTAATCGCGATGGTGGTGCAGCCCGGGGTCGACTTCGACCACAGCAGCGTGCACGACTACGACCCGGTCGCAGCCGAAGCCCTGGCCGACTTCCTCGAACGCCAGCCGCGCATCGTGTTCGAAGCGCACTCCACCGATTACCAACGCGAAGACGGCCTGCACGCGCTGGTGCGCGACCACTTCGCCATCCTCAAGGTCGGCCCGGCCGCCACCTTCGCCTACCGCGAGGCGCTGTTCGCGCTGGCCGCGATCGAGGCCGAACTGCTGCCGCCGGAGCAATGCTCGATGCTGCCGCAGGTGTTGGAGCGCTGCATGCTCGACAACCCGAAGCACTGGCAACAGCACTATCACGGCGACGAACGTGACTTGCACCTGCTGCGCCTGTACGCGCTCAGCGACCGCTGCCGCTACTACTGGGGCGAGCCGGCCCTGGTCGCCGCCGTGCAGCGCCTGTTCGACAACCTGCGCGCGCATGCGCCGCCGGCGTTCCTGCTCAGCCAATACCTGCCCGAGCAATACCGCGCGGTGCGCGCCGGCACCCTAGCGAACACTCCGGAAGCGCTGGTCCGCCACCGCATCGGCCTGTGCCTGGACGAATACGCCCGCGCCTGTTCGGCGAACACTGCCGGCGAGCGTGCCGTCGGCGAGCGCGCGCCCGCCAACGCCGTCGCTGCGGCGAACGGCTAATCTTCGGTTTTTTCCTGCGGATCGAGAGATGGCCATACGCAATACCCGCTCCCGCCGACAGCAGATCCTGCAGTGCCTGATCGAACGCGGGTCGGTGCAGGTGGCCGAGTTGGTCGAGCGCTTCGACGTGTCGGCCGTGACCATCCGCGCCGACCTCAGTCATATCGAATCGCAGGGCCTGGCGACCCGCACCCACGGCGGCGCCAACCTGGTGCGCACGCCGCCGCAGGAACAGGACATCCACGAGAAGGACGCGCTGAACCTGCCGCTGAAGGAATCCATCGGCGCACGCGCCGCGCAGCTGGTGCAGGCCGGCGACAACATCATCATCGACTCCGGCTCCACCACCATGACCCTGGCCCGCCACCTGCGCGGCCATCGCGACGTCACGGTGATGACCAACGGCCTGAACATCGCCTGGGAACTGGCCAACGCCCCCGGCGTGGACGTGCTGCTCACCGGCGGCCTGCTGCGCAAGCAATCGCTGTCGCTGCAGGGCAGCCAGGCCGAGGCCAGCCTTACCGCCTACAGCTTCGACACCTTGTTCCTCGGCGTGGACGGCCTGGACCTGCAGTTCGGCCTGACCACCCACGACGAAGCCGAAGCGCGCCTCAACCACCGCATGGTCGAGCGTGCGCGCCGCATCGTGGTACTGACCGACGCTTCCAAGTTCGGCCGCGTCAGCCTGCACCGCATCGCCCACCTCAACCAGGTCCACGCCATCATCACCGACGCCGGCATCGACGACCGCTACCGCGAAGGCCTGCAGCAACTGGGTATCGAATTGATCATCGCCGAGCCGCAACCGTGACCGAACTGCACAGCCTGCAAGGCCGCATCCTGACCCCCGAGGGTTGGCGCCGCGGACGCATCAGCTTCGATCACAAAATCCGGGCGATCGAAGAAGCCTCTGTCGAAGCAGGTGCGATCGGCGGCATCGACGGCGACGACGGCGACGACGCCATCGTCCTGCCCGGCTTCATCGACCTGCACGTGCACGGCGCCGCGGGCGTCGACCTGATGCAAGGCGGCGACGCCGCGCGCACCATCGCGCGCACTCACGTGCGCCACGGCACCACTGCCTTGCTGGGCACCACGATGACCGCCGCCGAGGCCGACATCGTCCACGCGCTGCGCGGCCTGGCCACGGCCATCGCCGAACCCGACCCGGACGCGGCGCAGATACTCGGCGTACACCTGGAAGGCCCCTTCATCAGCCCGCAGCGCCTCGGCGCGCAGCCGCCTCTGACCGTCGAAGCCACCTTCGAATCCGTGCAACGCCTGCACGCGCTGGCGCCGATCCGCGTACTGACCCTGGCACCGGAAATCGGCCGCCACACCGAACTGATCCCGCTGTTGAACACGCTCGGCATCCGCGTCCAGATCGGCCACAGCGCCGGCACCTACGAAGAAGGCCTGGCCGCACTGCGCGCCGGCGCCGCCGGCTTCACCCATCTGTTCAACGGCATGACCGGCGTCGACCACTACAAACCCGGCATCGCCGCGGCCGCCCTCGCCCATGCCGAATACGCCGAACTGATCCCCGACCTGCAACACGTGCACCCCGGCGCCATCCGCCTCGCCGTGCGCGCCATCCCGCGCCTGTACGCCGTCACCGACGCCACCGCCGCCACCGGCATGCCCGACGGCGAATACGCACTGGGCTCGCAACGCGTGCACAAATGCCTCGGCTGCGTGCGCCTCGCCAGCGGCTCGCTCGCCGGCAGCGCACTCACGATGGATCAGGCGCTACGCAACCTGGTCGAAGTCGGCCTGGACCTCGCCGACGCCGCGCATCGCGTCTCGACTTTCCCTGCCGACTACCTGGGCCTGAGCGACCGCGGCCGCTTGGAGCCCGGCGCTTGCGCGGACTTGGTGGTGCTGGATTCGCAGTTGCGGGTGGTGCGGGTGGTGGTTGCGGGGCGAGCTGTCGGGCTGGCTTGATCGCTCCCCTGCCGCCCAACTGCTTCGCGTTTCAAGCGGGCGTCTCCAGCGGCAGCGCGAAGTTGATTACTTGGCGACCGATTGCGGTTCGCGAGCGAGCAAAACTGAGCGCGGTCGCGCAAATAATCCGGCGTGGGAGGATCGTCTTAAAAGAAGACAGAGACCTCTGGTTGTGGCTGGAGTGCGTTTACGGGGAGGCGACACAAAAAATCGGCGCCCACCAAGGGCGCCGAGTTAGAGAGAAGTTGGAGGGCGGGCGAAGCGTCGCCCGCCCCCGATTTTTCGCTGCCGGTCAGGGCAAGGTGTTCAAGGTCGCCCGCACCGGCCTTGAGAAGATGAAACCATCGTGCCGGTCCCAATTGATCGACCAGGTCATGACGCCGCGGAAGCTGGGGTAGGCCTGCTGGGGCCGAATGGTTCCGCAACTCTGCAGCCGTGTCAGGCAGTTCAGGGCATTGGCGATCGTGGTCTGCGACGCCAGCCCGCTGTTGGCCGAGGAGGGCCCCGAGGGCAGTCCGAACGCCACCTGGTCCGGCCGCAGGCCGTTGAAGACGACGCCGGTGTTGTTGTTGGTCCTGAACCCTTCGATCAGCATCAGGCTGGCACCGACCAGCATGTCGACCGAACCCTCGGGCAAGCCGTTCTGGCTGTACGGCGAATACAGCGCGCCGTTGTTGTAGTACTGCACATGGATCAGGTCCAGCTCCTGCCGCAGTCCGTCGATGATCGGCAGATAGGCGCCCCAGATCCCGCTGTACGCGGCAAAG
Source organism: Lysobacter sp. ESA13C (assembly GCF_019970005.1). Lineage (NCBI taxonomy): Bacteria > Pseudomonadati > Pseudomonadota > Gammaproteobacteria > Lysobacterales > Lysobacteraceae > Lysobacter > Lysobacter sp. ESA13C. Next base: position 208,790 of record NZ_JAHXYK010000010.1, read on the forward strand.
CCGCCCTGGACATACGGGTGCTCGGGCGCCATCGACAGGTAGAACGACGGACCGATGCGCGCATTGAGTTGCTTGACGGCCGTAACGAGGTTGGTCTGCACGGCCGCGCCGTGGTAGACGCCCGCGCCGCTTTCCAAGTCGATGTCCACGCCGTCGAAACCGTAGTAGCGGATCAGGTCTTCCATGCTGTTGACGAAGTTGGCGACCTGCGTCGCATTGTTCAGGGTCACCGTGCCGTTCTGGCCGCCCAGCGACAGCACGACCTTCTTGCCACGCGCGCGCGCCGCGGCCACGTCGGCCCTGAACTGCGCTTCGGTTCCGGCGCCCGGATCGACCGTGAAGCTGACGGCGCCGTTGCCCGCATCGTCGCCGAAGGCGACCACGATGACGTCGAAGTCATTCGAGACCTGGCTGATCGGGAAGGTGGGGCCGGATGGATTGCTGAAGTTGTGCCAGTACCCCACCAGCGCATGGCGCGGCAAGCTGTTGTCGCCGCCGGCGCCAGTGGTCGCGCTGATCTGCGTGCCTTGCGCCGAGGCGTTGCCGGCGTTGTCGCGGGCGCGCACGCGGAAGGTATAGGCCGTGGATGCGGCCAAGCCGGTGTTGCTGAAGGACGTACCGGCAGGCGAGCCGACCAGCGTGCCATTGCGGTAGACGTCGTAGCCGGCGATGCCGCTGCCGCCCGCGTTGTCGGTGGAGGCGTTCCAACTCAGGTTGATGCTGGACGATGTCACCGACGTCGCGACCAGTCCGGCCGGCACGCTGGGTGCGGTGGTGTCGGGCGTGCTCGTATTGACGGTGATGTTGGCCGCTGAGGACGTAGTGGTGGCGCCCGCGTTGTCGGTGGCGACCGCAGTGATCGCGTAGCTGCCCGCGGCCGCATTGGTCCAGATCGCGCTGTAGGGGGACGTGGTATCGATGCCCAGCGAGGTGCTGCCACGGAAGAACTGCACCTGGGCGACGGTGCCGTTGGAATCGGCGGCATTCGCCGTAGCGGTGATGGTGGCGCCTGCGGTGAAGGTCGCGCCGTTCGCCGGTGCGGTCAACGCGACCGTTGGCGGCGGGTTGCCGCCAACACTGCAGGCACCCAGATCCTGGTAGTAGCCGCAACTGGGGCAATGTGTGGGCGGTGTATTCCAGATCGACATAGTCGCCTGGTACAGCCGCCCCTGATAGACGAGCTTGCTGCCTGCGTTATAGATGGTGGCCGCATTCCATTCGGCGATCCCCGCGCAGCTGACGCTCTGCGCGTGCGCGGGCGACAGCGCGGCCGCCAGCAAAACGCCGGACAGCAAGATTCCTGTCAATCGGATGCTCATTAGGTGTGTTCTCCAGATACCTGGTGGATAGGGAAGGAGGCGGGCGCGGAAGCGCCGACCTTTTCGAGCCACGCGGCAAACCCGTTGCGGCGCGGCCGTTCCCCCCAGAGAACAATGACGATCGTTGTGCGGTCAGTTGCTGATCCGCGCAGTGCGCTGCATGCATGTGCAGCGCTATAGGACGCTGCCGACTGTGGTGCGCGACGCCCCGCGTGTCAAGGTGTCCATTTCCGATAAATGCGGTGATCGTCACGGTGATGACTAACGGCTTGAACATCGCCTGGGAACTGGCCGATGCGTCGGGCCTGGACGTGCAGCTCACCCGCGGACTGCTGCGCAAGCAATCGTTGTCGCTGCAGGCTAGCTAGGCCGAGGCCAGCCTCAACGCCTACAGCTTCGACACCTTGTTGCTCGGTGTGGACAGCCTGGATCTGCAGTTCGGCCTGACCACCCACGATGAAGCCTAAGCACGCCTCAACCACCGCATGGTCGAGCGTGCGCACCACATCGTGGTGCTGACCGACGCCTCCAAGTTCGGCCGCGTCAGCCTGCACCGCATCGCTCACCTCAACCAGGTCCACGCCATCATCGCCGACGCCGGCATCGACGACCGCTACCGCGAAGGTCTGCAGCAACTGAGCATCGAATTGATCATCGCCGAGCCGCAACCGTGACCGAACTGCACAACCTGCAAGGCCGCATCCTGCCCCCCGAGGGTTGGCGCCGCGGACGCATCAGCTCCGAAAAGTTTGGCTGTTTCGATGGCTGGAGCGTGGGCAACCTGAATCCAACTCTTTTGATGCCCCAGGGTTACCCATGGTTATCCAGAAATATCCCGGATCAAGATGCCTCGCCGGTGTAGCCAGCCCCCTCGCCGCTGCCAGGCCAAGCCGAGTCACGACATTGCTCGCCGGCCGCGCAAGCACGACGCAGGATTATTTGCGACGCATCGGCGTGATCGCGGTCACGGCGAAAAACGCCGTGTGCGGCAGTGATCGGGCTCGAAGCCGCGGCCGCGCAGGCGTCGCCGCGGCGCTAGGGTCGTTCCTAGCTTGCGGGCGCCCGAGCCCCCATTAAGGTTTCCGGCAAACCCCACTCGCGCTCGCGTCCGTCCATGACCGACCCCACCCGTCCCGTCGCACCTCCGCCGATCTTTCCGCTGCCCACCACCGGTTCCAGCTACGACGCTGCGGTGCTGGCCGAAGCCGACCGCATCGTCTCGACCCACCAGTACTGCGGTCGTACCGATGTGGAAGGCATGGCCTACGCGGTCGCCGACTATGCGCGCCAGCATCCCGAGCAGGGCCAGCAGCTGCAGGACGCGATCGGCTCGCGCTTGCTGCCGATGGATCAGATCGCCTTGACTAATGCGGTGCAGACCGTGCAGCGCCTGGATCAGGCCAAGCCGATCGGCACCCAGCACGGCGTCGCCGTCGATGTCGCTCCCGGCGACAGCGAGCGCAGCGTGCTCGACAAGGGCTACCGGCAGATGGCCGCCGACGCCGGGCTGTCGCCGCAGGCCGCCGCCGAGTTCGCGCGCCGCGCGCCGGCGCTGGACGACGGCACGCTGCACGCGCCGTCGGGCGATCCGCAAAAGCAGGGCCCGGCCATCGACTTGTCGGCCGCACGCGACGGCAAAATCGAACTGGCGCCGACCTCGGCGCAGTCGGGCCTGCTGAAGCTGCTGGCCGCGCAGGACCGCTCCAGCCTGGATCCGAACGCGCCGACCGGCGCCGCCGCCGGCATTCCGTTCATGCCCGACGGCAGCCGCGCCGGCGCGCCCGGCAACGGCGCGGTCACTCCGGAAATCGCCGCCGAAATGCTGCGCAACGTTTCCGAGGGCAAGCCGCCGTTCCGTCCCGACCTCGGCAAAGTCGGCCCGGTGTCGTGGTTCGTCACCGAAGGCAATCCGCACGTCGGCGTCGGCAACGACAAGAGCGTGGTGGTGCCGGTGGAAGTCGCCAACACCAGCGGCAAGCCGCCGCTGCAGTTCGGCGAGCGCGAGCTGCTGGAGATCTACGACCGCAAGTACGCCGCCGCTGCCGAAGCGGTGGAGCAGCAGGTGCGCGAGAAGGCCGGCAAGGGCCCCGACGAGCCGCTGTCCAAGCGCAACCAGAACACCATCGAACGCAGCGCCAGCAAGATGGCTGAGCGGCAGATGTGGACCGAGGTCGGCGAAGCCGTGGCCAAGTCCGAAAGCGGCGTCGGCAAGGTCAGCCTGCAAGACAGCATGTTCTCGCGCTCGGCCAACGGCGAGTTCACCCTGACCAGCCGCCCCGAGAACGTACGCGTCCAGGGCGGCGCGCAAGGCCTGCTCGACGTGATCAAGAACCACGGCGTGAAGGCCGACCCGGAGGTGCTCAAGTCGGCCAACGACCTGGCTGCGCGCGAAGGCTGGGCCGGCAAGGTCGAAGGCGCGTTCCGGGTCGGCGGACGGGTGCTGATCGTGGTCGGCGTGGCCGCCGACGCGTACCGGATCTACACCGCCGAGGACAAGGTCAAGACCGTGGTCGAAGTGGCCGGCGGTTGGGCCGGCGCGGCCGCCGCCGGCGGCGCGTTCGCTACCGTCGCCGCGCCGGTCAACACCACCGGCCCGTGGGGCTGGGCCGCGTACGGCGTCGGCACGCTCGCGACCGGCGCGTTCGGCTACATGGCCGGCTCGGAAATCACCAAGACCATCTACGAGCTGGTGGTGGAAGGCAAACCGATCGAGGTCGGCGGTTGACGGCGCGGGCCGACAGCGGCCCGACGCCGATTCTATACCGATCCTATTCCGGCAAGATGCAGGGCATGAACGCAGAACATCGATCGCACATCCTGCTGCGCGGCCCGGTCGGGCGCTGGCAATCGGCGCTCGGCACCGCCGCCGGCTTGACCGGCGACCGCATCGAGTTCCACGACGGCGGCCGCGGCGTGCTGCACAGCTGGTCGCCGGCATTCGGTCAGGAAGCGCTGCCGTTCGAATGGCGGATGCAGGCGCCGGGGCATTTGCTGGTGCGCCAGATCTACGACGACGGCGACGACGAAGTCGAAGCCTGGACTGGGCTGGAGCTGGAGTTCCGCGAACGCGCCAGCGACCTGGGCGCGCAGACGGTGCTGGCGGAAAAAGGCGCCGAAGGCTTCTGGCTGATGCTCGATCCGCTGGCCTGGGTCGGCCCGCCGCAGTGACGCGGCGGCGCACGGCTCGGAAATCATAGGCCTCCCAGCCCGGCGTGGTGCCGTCGGTGGAGCGCCCCTTGAAGCCTGCATTGAGGGTGTTCTGCGGCCAGGCGTCGGCCTGGGCGATCTGCGCCGGGCTCAGGCCGGCGGCGACCGCGGCCAGCGCTTCGTGTCGGAATAGCGCTGGATGTCGCGCTGCATCCGCGCCAGCCGACGGCGCGCAAGCGCAGTTCGATTGCTCAGAAGACGCTCGTCAAACAGCATTAACGCGAAGTCGTCGCCCCGGGAGACAACGCGCCTGCTTTGCCATCAGAACCGTCGACCTGACTCTCGGGGGCGGCGCTCCCACTGCGCGGAGTTCCACATTATGTACAGACCGCCCGTTCAACGCGGTCACCCAAGCCGGCCTTAGGGTGTCCGCTGCAGCACCGCGCCCTGCCCCTAAGGCCACAGGAAAAAGAAAAACGGGAGGCCGAAGCCTCCCGTTTTTTGATTAAAGCGATCGAGCGCGCCGACTCAGAACGGAATGTCGTCGTCCGCGAAATCGTCGCCGAAGTCGTTCGATTTGGCCGGGGGCGCTTCGCGACGCGGGGCGGAATCCTGGCGACCGCCGCCGTAACCGCCACCACCACCACCACCACCGCCGGACGGACGCGCAGAACGCTCGCCACCGCCGCCGGAGGAGCGCGCGGGGCGTTCGCCGCCACCGCCGCCCGCATCGCCACCGCCGAGCATCTGCATCTCGTCGGCGATGATGTCGGTGAAGTACTTCTCGACGCCGTCCTGACCGGTGAACTTGTCGTAGCGGATCGAGCCTTCGATGTAGACCTGGCGGCCCTTGCGCAGGTATTCGCCGGCGATTTCGCCGAGCTTGCCGAACAGCTTGACCCGGTGCCACTCGGTGCGTTCCTGGGTCTGGCCGTCCTTGTCCTTGCGGACGCTGGTGGTGGCCAGGCTGAGGGTGGTCACGGCCATGCCGCCCTGGGTGTATTTGGTCTCAGGATCGTTGCCGAGGTTGCCGACCAGGATGACCTTGTTGATGCCGCGTGCCATGGGATTCCTTACATATTGCCGGGGGTACGGCCGGGATGATGGATTATAGCGGCCTCCCCGGCCATCGGAACCCGGCGCGGCTTGGGGTGGGATTTGTCCGACGGGGCGTCCGGGAGCACGCGCACATGAGGGTATGAGGTTAGCGAATCGGGACGAGAGCCTTGACTGGCCTCGCTCTGGCGGCCGTGAGCTATGCGGCCAGGGTCCAAACTTCGTGCCTGAACAACCCGGAATCTCCTTGGCCGACAACCCTTAGCGCCTATCGGGGCTTAGGAAATGCTCGGTTCGTCGCCCTGTAAAGGTAAGTATCCTTCCGCCGCACGCCGGTCGCGGCTTACCCGCCTTAAAGCGCTACAGCCTGGTGCCGCGCTAAGTCTTCCAAATAGCGCCAACCTAACGATCAGTACGTCGAATTTTCGGTTCGATCCCATCGGCCCCCAGAAGATCTCCCAGTTCTTCAACATCTGGGAAAAATCGCCAACTTGGCATCCCAACGCGACCGCAAGCCTAGCCAATGTAGGAATGGTCGCGGCGCGCTTCCCGTTCGCCAGCAGCCCAATGTGGGCTCGGTCCATATGGATGCTGTAGGCCAATCCCGCGCGCGACCCTGATTCCCCGAATCCTCGCGCCCACCGCTCCCAGAACCGGGGGTGGTGCCGACTGGCGCGTTTTGGTCTTCGGGGCGGGTGTCGAAGCGGCAGATACGGAGGTTGATTTCTTCCTCATCGGCATAAAGTTAGGTCGAAGCCGCTAAAACGCCCTCTGACGGCCGCCACCCTGGCGGATGCCACCTAAGAGTAAGAACTTTATGCGCGCGACTCAAAGCAGCATCTCCGGCCGTCAGACACTGCTTACGCCCCCCTCCATCTCATGGGCAGCCATCTAACTCCATCGAGCAACAGAACTACTTCATTCCGATTCGACACCCAATCGCTGCCCTGAAGTGATTTCGTCGCTCCAGCACCCAGTTGCAAAGTGCAGCAGCGCTGGTGCCGTGTCGCCCTGCACCGCCAAGATTCAGCCAAGCGCGTGGCGCGTACATGCATAGCGAAAACGATCGCGCGCGAACTTGCAGCGCTCGCACCGTGCGCTCACCGCATCGAGCGACTCGAAGGCTTCGTCGTGCGCCGCTTCTAAGCGATCGAGCGCGGATGCGTACACGACGACAGCGACTGTACCATCCCCGGAGCGTCACTCATTGCTGGCAGGCCGAAGGGCGAGTTCCCTCGCACGGCACTTCGCGCTACGTCAGAATGCCGCGTACTGCTCATGCCGGATCTTTAATCGCGCGGCCGGACTGCGCTGCGCGCGCGCCGGCAGCAGCCTGCAAGGCGGATACCGCAGCGAGCATCGGGCTAGCCATTGCAGTGGTGATGATTGCCATAAAGAACAGCGCTGTGAACATGTCGGCGCCGATCAGGCCGGCTTGGAACCCAATAGTAATCACAACCAGTTCCATCATCCCGCGAATGTTCATCAACACGCCAACCTTAGCCGAGGCGCTCCAACCATATCCGGCGAAACGCATTCCGATCGCGCCGCCGACCAACTTGCCGACAACTGCAACCACAATGATCGCCAATAGCGAAGCGCCCAAACCGACCGACGCGATGGGCAGCGTCTGGAGTCCTGCCGAGGCGAAGAAGCACGGCATTAGAACCAGCGTCGATACAGGCGTGACGGCCGCATCCAACTTGTGCAACAGGCCGGCGTCGCGCGGCATGCATAGACCCGCCAGAAACGCACCGAACACCGCGTGAAAGCCGATCGCGGACGTGCTCGCGGCAAAGATCACGCCGCACACGAGCGGTGGCCCAACCACCATCGCAGTCGGTGCATCGACTGGAACGCGGCTCCACCAGGCCGCAAGCAGCGGGCGAACGCCATAGATAGCGACTATAGCCAGTGCAACTAGCGCCCCCGTGCTCTTGAGCGCCGCGCCTGTGTCCAGGGGCGCTTTGGAAAATCCAACGATCAAAGGCAGCCCGAGCCACACGAGCACGTCGCCAAATGCGGCGGCGGACAGTGAGACTGCGCCTTCCGTCGAACCGAGTTCACCGCGTTCCTGCAGCAAACGCGCCATGACCGGCACTGCGGTAGTGGCGATAGCGAGACAGAAGAAAGACGCGAACTGCCAGAAGCCAACGCCAGCCGGTGCATATTCGTAAACCCAAGGTGCCAGCGCCAGAGCCAGGAGCGCCGGAACAGCAACCGCAGAAATGGCAACCAAGCCCCCCGCGGTTCGCGCTCGACTAATGCCCGCTCCGGTGAGCTCTGCGCCCACCACGAACATGAAGAGCGTGAGCCCAATCTGTCCCAGCACGTCAAGCGCGGTCCTGGCAGAGACGAGCCACTCGACTGCCGACATCGAGATCGCGCCGAGCGCGGCCGGCCCGAGAACAAATCCAGCAGCCATCTCCGCGACGACGGTCGGCTGGCCTAGGCGGCGCAGCAGCAATGCCAACAATCGTGCGGTGAGCAACACGACCACCAACTGAGAAAAAAAACCATGCATACCGTCGACCTAATGAATTCGTGTTTGCGTATGGCGCCGATCACAAGAAGCGCAACTCCACTTGCCGCCCTTCCCTTCTATCAGCCGGGGTCGGCCGCATCTACAGCGCCCTCGTCAGCCGCAGGCCCGAAGCGGCCGATCGGAAAAACTACAACCACGATAGCGTCGGCCACATCAGATGGCATTCGTAATGCGCCCCTTGCGCTTTGCACCATGCTCCAAGCAACCGAAAGTAAAAAGGATTCAAGACAGGAATTCTTCGCGGCACTCCGGAACGTACGCGCGCCCCGCATCGAAACGCACTATCCGGTCTGCAAGATAAAAGTAATTCTCGTCATGCGTGATGGCAATAATTGTCTTTCCCCGACGCTTGAGATCGGGAATCAGCTCGGTGTAAAAGTACCGCCTGAAATGCTGATCCTGGTCCGCCGCCCATTCGTCGAACAGGAAGATGTCTCCATCGTCGACGAAGGCCTGCGCGAGCGCGAGACGCTTGCGCTGTCCCTGTGAAACCTTGACCGTCGAGAACGCGCCACCCGCGAGCGTGACCTTCCCGTCGAGCCCGAGCCTGCGTAGCAGCGCGTTCACCTCGACGGCGCTCGGCGCATATCCGGTCCGGTCGACCACGTCCTCGAATAGATGGAAATCAGAAAATACCGCCGAGAACATGCTTCTATATGCCGACATATCTTCTTGTTCGATCCGCATGCCGTCGACCTCGATATGGCCGACAGTGGGTCGGACCAGGCCGGACAGCAACAGTCCCATTGTGGACTTTCCGCTGCCGTTGCTGCCGACGAGGAACACGACCTCGCCTCGGTCGAACGACAGGCTTACCGGGCCGAGGTGGAACGCGTCGACGCCCTTTTGGTACTCGTACTCGATTCCGGTCAGCGCGATCGACCGCCAGTGCCCCGCAACGAAACGACCGTGCGCGCCCGCGGTAGAGCGCGCAGGCTCGGGATCGCCGAGGGTCCCCACCATCCGTTCGATGTGCCGCACGCTTGCCATGCCGGTGAAGACGTCGCGGGACGCCAAGATCAGCAGATTGAGGGGCCCGATCAGGAACAGCAGCACGACTACGAACGTCGACATCACTGCCGTGGCGGATTCCAACCACCAGCTGCCGGCGAGCACGACGATGAACACCGTGGTGAACATCGCAAGCATCGACCACGATTGCCCCAACCCCCACCATTTGTGTGCGAGGAACAGCAAATCCCGATTGCGTTGCACGCCGCGCTCAAGCACTTCGTTGCAGAAGTGCGTCGCCCTCGGCTCGCTCATAGCGAGCTCCTTCTTGCCGTCGCCAATCGCGCGAAAGTGCTCGAACAGCTCGGCTTCCTCTTCGCGTACGGCCTGGAATACGTTCTTAGCCCGGCGCATGATCGTGACCGTCGTGAACACCGACGCCGCTAGCGCGCAGACCAGCACCGCGAAAAGCGGCAGGTCCAGCACAGCCAAATAGACGAGACAGGACGCGACAAGCAGAAAATTGAACGTCACCGCCGGAATCAGCATCAGCAGCGTCGACACGCGCGTCACGTCGGCTACTAGCGTGGAGCTCAGCGCCTGCGGCCCGACCCCCAGGAAACGGTCGTAGTCGAGCGCGATGAATCGCCTTGACAGCTCTCTGCGAAGGCCGGAGATGACCGCCGCGCTGAGATGGGCGAGGGTAATCTGCGCCGCGGAGCTCGTGACGATCATGGCGAGCAGTGAACCGATGGCGGGCAATGCGGCCGCCGCCGTACCGAGACCTTCCCGGGCTATGCGACCCACCTGACTCAACAGCATGAGCAGTGACGCAGCGCTAAGCGCGGACAGCACGGTTGCAAGCACGAGAGTGCCGGCATTTCCTTTGACGTGAAATTTGATCATGGATGTATTCGATTGATGGATTACAGGAACGACGGCTTCATGCCGTCGCGACCGATGCTGCGCCAAACGTCAGGCTCTCGTCGGTCAGCTGCTCGCGAAGCCAGCTCCCGAGCCGCTCGGCGTTAGGAGGCTTGAGTGCGGTCATGTGGTTACCCGATCCGATGGAGACGTTGAGATTCGGCAGCCAGCGCCTCCAACGGATGATCGAGCGTGCGTGATCCGGGCTGAAGCCTGCGCTCTCGCCGAACAGCATCAACCTTACGGCGCCGTCGTACGGCGTCCTCGGTACATAGTAGGTACGAACGCATGCGGCGAAGACAGACAGCGCCGCATCCAGCAACGAAGCCGGCGTGTTCCGGCCCAGTAGTCCCGCCTCCACCATCGCACGATGCAGGGCATGTTTCCTCGCTTCGGGCCCGCAGGTTGCTAGCGCTGAAGCGCTTAGGTCCAACGAACGCTCGGCTGTCTGTTCCAACAAGTGAATGTAGCGCGCCAGGATCGTTTCGCTCGTCACTTCCCTGTCCTGGGCCGGGTTTGGGGGGCTGGAATCCAGCATCGTCACGGATGCGGGCTGAATGCCCATGGCGCTGATCCGGCGTGCGACCTCGATCGCGATCCAACCACCGAACGAGTGACCGACCAGATGGACTTTGCTACTACGGCAATGAGCCAGGATTGTCTCGGCCGCTGAATCGGCAGCCGCTTCCACTGAGGAATGCGGCAGCGTCGTCCCATCCAGTCCGCGCGGCTGGATGCCGAATATGCCACGTGCGTCGATGCTTCCGGCCACGTCGATGAAGCTGGTCACGCTGGCGCCGGCGCCTGGGAAGAAGCAGATAGGCACAGTGTCGAGAGAAGACCTCTGCAACTGAACGACCGTTTCCCGCTCCCCCCCCGCCGAACTTCTCGTCGTATCGGACGCATGCTGGAGGTCGCGCGAAAGCCGCGATGCCAAGTCCTCCAGATGCGGAGCTGCGATCATGGAGTGATGAGTGCCCGGCACAGGACGGTAGACAATCCGATCTCGGGGAACAATCTTATCCCAGCCGCGCAACGGATCCGCGTTGGAGGTCGACGCGCTGTAGAGATGGACATCGATCGAAGTAGCGGGCACCCAGTAGTCCTGCATGGCCGCCTCGGTGGCCGCAAGACGACCCAACAATGCACGAATCCCTTCCGCGTCGTGGTGGCTTAGCGCGACCGGCGCGAGGTTATGCTGCCGGCATTCGGCGAGCAGGTGCGCCAGCGGTGCGCCACGAAGCGCTGTGCCGAGCGTGGCCAGCGGTGACCGTCCCGTATGGTGCGGACCGAGATAAGCCTTGAACAGCGCCAGCGTGTCGTCCGTTTCACTGGCTGCGGCCCCCTGGAAGCCAACGAGTTCCGGCTTCACGAACGTATCCAGGAGTCCCAGGTACGCGACCCGCTCATTCGCGCCGATCAACTGGCAAGCGACCTCGTAAGCGAGCATGCCGCCAAACGACCATCCTGCCAGGAAATACGGCCCGTGCGGCTGGACACTGCGGATCGTATCGACCATTCGGGCGGCGATGCCCGTGACGGTTTTTAGTGGCTTGCCGCTCGCTACAGGCAACCCGTAGACGGGGAAACCGTCCAGCAGCTTCGTTGCGATCAAATGGGCATAGTCCAGTGCACCGGCGCCGTCGTGCATAAAAAACAGCGGAGCCCCATCGCCGCCTGGACGAATCCGGACCACGTCGCTCCGGTCCCACACCTGCGTGGGTACGCACGACGCGCACCTCGCTACCGATTCGATAGTCGGCTGCGCGAGCAGGTCCAGCAGGGCGATCTTTATCCCTACACCCGCCAGTCGGCTAACCACTTGCACCGCCAACAACGAATGCCCACCGAGCTCGAAGAAATTGTCGTATCGGCCGACCTGCTCCAACCGCAACAACTCACACCAGATCGACGCCAGCGTCGTCTCGACCTCGCCTTGCGGCGGCTCGTAGGCACGCTGCGTATACGCCTGCCCATCCGGCGCCGGCAGCGCGCTGCGATCCAGCTTGCCGCTCGGCGTCAGCGGCCATTGCGCCAGGTGCACGTACGCCGCCGGCACCATGTAGTCCGGCAGTTCCTGCTGCAGCGCCGTGCGCAGCGACTGCGCGCTCAACGCCTCTTCGGCCAGGTAGTACGCGATCAGCCGCTTGTCGCCCGGCACGTCCTCGCGTGCCAGCACCACCGCCTCGCGTACCCCCGGCTGCGCCACCAGCCGTGACTCGATCTCGCCCAGCTCGATCCGGAAGCCGCGCACCTTCACCTGGAAATCGTTACGACCCAGGAACTCGATCGTACCGTCCGGCAGCCAGCGGCCCAAGTCGCCCGAGCGATACATCCGCGCCTCGGGGACCGCACTGAACGGATCGCGCACGAAGCGCTCCGCCGTCAGCTCCGGCCGGTTCAGATAACCCCGCGCAACACCCACGCCGCCGATGTACAGCTCACCCGGCACACCGATCGGCACCGGCTGGCCGTACGGATCTAGAATGTATACGCGCGCGTTGGCGATCGGCCGTCCGATCGGCGGCGCGTTCGTATGCGATTCGCGGCAGTCGAACGTGGTCGCACATATCGTCGCTTCCGTCGGGCCGTATGCATTCATCAGTCGTTGCGGCCAGCGATCGACCAACGCCTGCGGCAACGCATCGCCGGCAACGACGATCGTTTCCAATTCCGGGAGACTAGCCTCGGGCAGACCGCCGAGCACAGGGGGCGTCAACGTCACATGGGTGATGCGCGCGCGTGCCAATAGTTCGCTCAACGCCGGGCCAACCAGGCTCGCGGCATTGCCCACAGGCAGTCGCAGTTGCGCGCCGCTGCCCCATGCCATCACCATCTCCGACACGCATGCGTCGAAGCTGAACGATGCGCACTGCAGGATGCGGCTGTCCGGCCGTACCCCGAACCGTTCGATCTGTGCCTGGGCCAGATTGCACAGCCCGCGATGCTCCACCATCACGCCCTTGGGCTGGCCGGTGGAGCCGGACGTGTAGATCACGTACGCCAGATGATGCGGCGACAACGTCCCGCGGACCGGATCGTCTGCCGGCGCGTCCTGCCACGGCGCCCGATCCGCATCCAGCGTCAGCACCGGGATACCCGCCGGCCATGCCAGCAAGGTCTGCAGCGACTGCTGCGTCAGTACCGCCACCGGCGCGCTGTCCTCCAGCATGTACGCCAACCGATCCGCCGGATAGCCCGGGTCCAGCGGCACATACGCACCGCCCGCCTTCAGCACCGCCAGCAGCCCCACCACCATCCCCGGGCTGCGCTCGACGCATAGGCCCACCCGGTCGTCCGGCTGCACCCCCAACGAACGCAGATAATGCGCCAGGCGATTGGCCTGGGCGTTCAATTCCGCGTACGTCAGGCTCGCTTCGTCCTGCACCAGCGCGATCGCGTCCGGCGTCTTCGCCGCCTGCGCCTCGAACCACTCGTGCACCAGCCGGTCGACCGGATACGGCGCGTCCGTGGCGTTCCACGTCTCCACCACCAGTTGCCGCTCGGCCTCGGGCAGCAACCTCAGCGCCGACACCGGACGCTGCGTATCGGTCACCATCTCGCGCAGCAGCGTCCGCCAGCATTCGATATAACGTTCGATCGTCGTCGCATCGAACAACGCGCTCGCGTACTCGATGCCGCCGGCGATCACCTCGCCTGCGTCCGACAACGACAGCGTCAGGTCGAACTTTGCATGCCTGCGCTCGCCCGACGACAGCGACTGGGCCGACAGGCCCTCGAACCCGAACGCAGCATCGTCCGTGGCGTTATCCCACGCGAACATGGTCTGGAACAGCGGGCTGTGCGACAGGCTGCGCTCCGGACGCATCAACTCCACGACCTGTTCGAACGGCAGGTCCTGATGCTGCTGCGCCTGCACCGTCCGCGACTTCACCTGCGCCAGCAGCGAACCCACCGACTCCGCTGCACCCACCTCGATGCGCAACGCCAGCGTGTTGACGAAGAAGCCGATCAGCCCTTCGATCTCGCGCTGACCGCGGTTCGCCGTCGGCGTGCCGATCACCACCTCGTCCTGGCCCGACAGCCGGCTCAGCACCGCCGCCCAGCTCGCCAGCAAGGTCATGAACAACGTCGTGCCGTGCCGCTGGCTCAAGGCGCGTACGCCGCGCGTCAGTTCCGCATCCAGCTCGCAGCGCACGAAGCCGCCCGCATAGTCCTGCTGCGCAGGACGCGGTCGGTCGCTCGGCACCTCCAGCAGCCCCGGCGCTCCCGCCAGCGCCTCTTTCCAGTACG
>NZ_JAHXYK010000011.1:0-204074 GCF_019970005.1 Lysobacter sp. ESA13C
CCGACAGCGAACCGTCGACGAAGGTGAAGCCTGCAGGCGGCGTGTCGACCAGGGTCGCATCGATCGCGTCGACGATACCGGTGTTCTCGACCGTGACCGTGTAGCGGACCAGGTCGCCGATCTTCACGTCGCGCGGCGAGGCTTGCTTGATCACCCGCAGGCTCTGCGTCAGCGTCACCGGAGTGCTGGTGGCGCAGCTGCCTTGGCACGCCGGGTTGTCCGTACCGGCGCCGAGCACGGTGTTGTTGACCGTTTCCGACGCCTGTTCGTTGACCTTCGCGGTATAGCTCACCGTGTAGGTGCCCGGCACCGTACCGGCCGGCAAGGTGCACACCAGCGGGTTGGCTGCGTTGCAGTTGTAGCCGGCGGCGTTGGTTACCGCGACGAAATCCAGGCCGGTGCCGAGGGTATCGGTCAGCGTGGTCACGCCCAGGGTCTTGCCGCCGCTGATCGTGGTGGTCAGGGTGTAGGTGATCGTGTCGCCCACGACCACCGGGCCGGCGGTGTTCGCCGCCTTCGCGTAACGCACCGAGGCAGGTATCACCGGCGTGTTGACCGTGGTCGTGCAAGCCGGACCGGTACTGCCCACCGGACAAACCGGGCTGGTCGAGGTCGCGGTGTTGACGATGTTGCCGGCGGTCACATCGGCCGCCGTCACCACATAGGTGCCGGTCAGCACGCAGGTCGCGCCCGGCGCCATCGTGGCGCAGGTGATGCTGTTCGGGGTGATCTTGTTGTCGTTCACCACCACATTGGTCAGATTGCCGCCGGTGCTGGTGTTGGTCACCGTCACCGTATAGGTCAGCGTGTCGCCCAGCGACACCGTGCCCGAGCGGTCCTCGTCGGCATTGGCGGTCAGCGCCTTGACCAGAGTCTGGCTCAGCGACGCCACCGGGGTGGTCACCGTCGTGGTGCAGGCCGGGTCGGTGCTGCCCACCGGGCAGACCGGGCTGGTCGAGGTTGCGATGTTGACGATGCTGCCTGCGGTCGCATCCGCCGCCGTCACCACATAGGTGCCGGTCAACACGCAGGTCGCACCCGGCGCCACCGTGGCGCAGGTGATCGTGCTCGGGGTGATCTTGCTATCGCTCACCACCACGTTGCTCAGGTTGCCGCTGGCGCTGGTGTTGGTCATCGTGACCGTGTAAGTCAGCGTGTCGCCCACCGACACCGTGCCCGAACCGTCTTCGTCGGCATTGCCAGTCAGCGCCTTGGCCAGGGTTTGGCTACGCGGCGGCACCGGCGTGGTGACCGTCGTGGTGCAGCCAGGATCGGTGCTGCCCGTCGGGCAGACCGGGCTGGTGACGGTCGCGGTGTTGACGATCGAACCCGCGCTCGCATCGGTCGCGGTCACCACATAGGTGCCGCTCAGCACGCAGGTCGTACCCGGCGCCACCGTGGCGCAGGTGATGCTGCTCGGGGTGATCTTGTTGTCGCTCACCACCACGTTACGCAGGGTCGAAGTGGTGCTGGTGTTGGTCATCGTGACCGCATAGGTCAGCGTATCGCCCACCGACACCGTGCCCGAACCGTCCTCGTCGGCATTCGCGGTCACCGTCTTGGCCAGACCCTGGCTCAGCGACGAGACCGGCGTGGTCAGCGTCGTGGTGCAAGTCGGATCGGTACTGCCCGGCGGACAGATCGAACTGGTCGAACTCGCGGTATTGACGATGTTGCCCGCGGTCACGTCCGCTGCGACCACCGTATAGGTGCCGATCAGGGTGCAGATGCCGCCCGGCGCCACACTCGCGCACGGCGTCGTGCCGCCCGTCGGGGTGATCTTGGAGTCGCTGATGACCACATTATCGAGATTCGTGGTCGTGCTGGTGTTGGTCACCGTGACCGTGTAGGTCAGCGTGTCGCCCAAGGTCACCGTGCCGGTGCCGTCTTGGTCGGCATTGGCGGTCACCGCCTTGGCGATCGTCTGGGTCGGCGGAGGCACGTCGTCGTTGACGATGGTGCAGGTCGCGACATCGCCAAGGGCGAGCGTCAGGCTGTTGGACGCGACCGCGGCGCCGCCATTGACGATGCAGCTATAGGTGCTGGCGGTATAGCCACCCGGGCCGCCGGTTTCGGAGAGGGCGTAGTTGCCCGGGCTGACCGGGGCATTGGTGACAGCCGCGGCGCCGGTGGTACCGCTGATATTGGTCGGGCCGGCCGCTTGCAGCGTCCAGGCCGTCGCAGCCGCGGTACCGCTGTTGTCGTTGACCACCCTCTTGATCAAGGTCAAGACCGCGGCCTGATCGTTGTTATTGATCGTGCAGGTCGCGGTATCGCCGAGGGCGAGCGTCAGGCTGTTGGACACGACCGCGGCGCCGCCATTGACGATGCAGCTGTAGGTGCTGGCGGTATAGCCGCTCGGGCCGCCGGTTTCGGAGAGGATGTAGTTGCCCGGGCTGACCGGGGCATTGGTGACAGCCGCGGCACCGGTGGCACCGCCGATATTGGTCGGCCCGGCCGCCTGCAGCGTCCAGGCCGTCGCAACCGCGGTGCCGCCGTTATCGTTGGTCACCGTCTTGACCAGGGTCAGCGTCGCGGGCTGGTCGTCGTTGACGATGGTGCACGTCGCGGCATCGCCATCGGCCAAAGTCAGATCACTGCCCCCAAGCGTGCCGCCGTTGCAGCTCCAGAGGCCGGCGGCATAGCCGGCCATCGTCGTTTCGCTCAAGGCATACACGCCCGGGGCGACCGACGCGTTGGTCACCGTCGAGGTGCCGCTGACGCCGCTGATCGGAGTCGGACCGTTCGCGCTCAACGGGAAGTTGTTGATCGTCGCGGTGCCGCCGTTGTTGTTGGTCACCGTCTTGACCAGGGTCAGCGTCGCCCGCGAGGTCGGAGTGGTTTCCGCACAGTCGTTGCCCGGCGATGCGCAATCGACGAACTGCGGAATAGCGACCGTATTGAGAATGTTCGCAGTGCCCGCGGCGAGCGGATTGTCCACCGTCACCCGGAAGGTCAGATTCTGCGTGCCGCTCGCGGCCACCGTCACTTCCGCCGTGTTGGTGCACACGGTGGCTGCCGGCGCACTGACTGCACAGTTGAAGCTGTCGCCCGCTGCAGCGGTGGTCCCGGTCGGCACCGTCTCGGTTATGCGGCCAGCCGGAATGGTGGCTGAGGTCGTGCCGTCGTTGATCAGTTGGATCTGATAGACGAGCGTTTCGCCGGCCGCAGCCGTCGGGCCGCCGGTCTGCAGCGTCTTCACGACCCTGACGATCGGCGTCACCTCGGTGCAGTCGTTGCCCCTGCCCGGGGTGCAATCGATGGGCGTACCGCCAGTACCGTCAGGGCGCCGACCGATGGTGGCCGCCACGACATTGTTGATCTCCACGGCACTGCTCGGCAGCGGGCTATTGACCCGGACGACGAACATCAAATCGGCCGTGCCGCGCGCCGGTACTGTGGCGGTATTGATGTTCGAACAGCTAGTGCTGTTGCAGTTGCCGAAGTCCTGCTCCGCATCGCCGGTTTCCACCGTGGTATTAGGCGGAATGGTCTCGGTCACGTTATTGGCATACACCGTACCCGCGTCATCGCCGGTATTGCGAAACATAAGCTTGTACGTCAGCTTGTCCCCGGCTTTGATCGGCTGACCCACCACATAGGCCACGTCGTTGACCAGAGCGAGCGTCTTCTCCAGGCCGGAGATATTCGGCCTCAGCGGGAAATTGAGCGGCACGGCGCAGGACGCCGTGTCGTTGGTCGTCCCGCCCGTAATCACCGGGCTGTACCGACCCGTGGTGCGGTTATAGAAATAGTGACCGCTGTTGTTGGACGCATAGACGGAGTTGCTGGTCGCCGCCAGAGAAAACCACTCGAGCAGGTTCGGCGAGCCGTCGGCCAACAACGGCCGGGTGAGGCGCGTCAAAGTGCCATCACCGATGTCGAAGGAATAGAAGTCTTTGCCGATCGCCACCATGCCCGAATCCGGGCCGGAAAATATCAGGTCGCCCGTACCGCCCCCTTCGGGCGGAAAGTCGGGAGTCAGAGTGATGGGCGTCGTACTAAACGTATATTGCGTGGGACTGCTGGCGGTAAAGGTATACAGCCTCATCGGGTTATTGCCGGAGGCAATATATCCGGTGCCAGGAGTACCCTTCGCCCAGGCCCCGCGGACGATATCTCCGTTGATGGGGAACGGCAGAGCCGCGTCGTACATGACGCCATCAGGGTTCACACCCTTCAACTGGACAGACCCCGAGGACTTCGTGACGAAAAGCAGGCGCCCCTGGTTAGAGTTAGCCTCCGTGTCGATCATCAACCCGTTGGCAGTTCCCGGACCGAGAGGGTCTGGCAGCGAAAAGACGGTCGTTTCGGTGCCATTCGGAAAGAACTTTCTGATGGTGAGGGCTTGCCCGGCGTTGGCTTCCTGCAGCGAATAAATCGCTTGCTCCCCACCGACTACGGCGCAGAAATTTTCCTGGGCCAGCGCTTGGCCAGCCGCGAACTGCGCCAGCAACAAGACGCTCCATACGAGCCCTTGTCGCCAGCTTCGCTGCGAAGCAGCCACGCGTTGCCGCAACAGCGACCTAAGAGGCGCGCACAGCATGCCTCCCCACCTGTTAACAGCTCCAACCACTCTTAGCCCAGAGATATTCATTTCTCGCCGCCCATTTGATTATTCAGCTGCCGGCACAGCGCGTATTCGTCATCCGGAAAACAGATACCGCCTCACCTCCCGACTGCGCGCACGCAGTCAAGAGATTCCTGATCGGAACTTCGCCCACAGCTCGGACGAGCGCGCGCCCCCTGAGTTGGCAGGAGCGCCCACATCGAGCGTGGAAGTCATGGTGTGCAGTCGGGACGGAGACGAACTGCGCGCCAATCGGCGCCAGCTCTCACCACCCTCACTGCCCTCAGTCCCAAATACCTGCAGCTGGCCGATGCGCCGGCTGCAGGTCCCCAGTTCGGCTCACCATGCCGTGAGGCCAATGCCAATTAAGTCCAAAAATAATGTGACATTAGTCTCATGGCGGCACATTTTCGCCAGATCCGGCGGCATTGATATAGGGAAATGTCTTAGTGCCAGTTGGAGGGACTAAGAAAAGTCTTAGACGCCCCCTCGGGGGCATCGTCGATACCGGTGCCTCCCGGCGCGTGCCGACGGCATTGGGCCGGCCCTTTTCGCGGTATTGCCAAAGCGCCTAGCCCGCTCGGCGGGCATATCGACTGCAGGCTTGGAGTCGCGTCGATCGCTCGCGTGCCGCTCGTCTCAAGCAGGCGATGAATGATGCGGTCGCCGCCTATCCGACCGACGCAGCGATCGGCGGCAACGCACGAATGAGTCGTTGCGCCAGGTCGATGCCTGCGCATCTTCAACAGCTTCGATGAGAACGGGCACAAAGCGCTGACTTTCGGAATCGGCACGCATCTGCGATGCCGATTACTTAGCTGGGACAGGAGAACACACAGGTCCGCGCGGACCGCGGCATTGTTGAAGTTCCCCGCGAACGACCGCTCGGGATCTATCGATTTGGAGAGGTTCGCCGGCTACTTTCCTGGCGTATAGAGCATTCGACAACGATCGCGATCGAACCGAGCGTCTCCGCCTATTTCCAGGAAGTAGCGCAACTGCCAATCCTGTGTGGCCCGGGCCTGCCCGCTCTTCGTCATGGCCCAAGGCGGGTACACGCGTATCGCTCGCTTGCCGCCCTTGCCGCTACACGACAGAACGCCTCGCTCGCTCAACACCCGCTTCGGAAACACGAACTGCCCGAAGCCGGAACGACAGCGCGCACTGACGATATAGAAATCGACATCGTCCGATGAGTCGAACGGCCGAATCGGACCGGCGCCGATGCGCTTCCATAGCGTCACGAATTGCCCGACCTTCACCGGCGTCGTCTTCGCAGCGCGAAAGCAAATCGAAGCCCCGTCGAGCCGGAATGTACAAGCGGCATACTCCGAACTCTCGGCTTCCAGGCGAAACTCGCTCAGTTCGTACTGACCCGGGTCGTAGACGAGCGCCTTCGCGGCAATGAGATCGCTATGCATGAAACCTCCTTTATGAAACGACAGATTCGTTGACGGAACGCCCAACAGGCCCGGGCATCGCCCATGCCAACGACGTCGATGGCAACGTACGCGCTGCTGCCGGCGGGCGATCGGCCTGGCAGGCTATCGGCAATCAATCGCAGCCATCGATAACCGAGACACCGCAGGGATCGCATCAGACCCGTGGATGGCCGGCCAAGTGGCGAGCCACTTCCACGTTCCCAGCTGGCGCTCACGACGCAGCCGGCCCGCGCGATCGCGTGCGCAATCGATTCCGCACGCGCAACACACGTCCGGCCGGCTGCGCCCGCAGTATTCGCCTGGCTAGCCGGGACGATTACAGCAAGCCGAGTATCGCTGCGTCCAGGCGGGATCGGGCAGCTAAGATTTTTCCCTATGTCGCCGACAGCCGCCTTGATCGACAATCCGAGCCACCTCCCCTCTAGATGCCGGACGGATGGACTCGCGGCCGCATCGATCTGCGGAGGTCTTTACTTCGGGCCGAGGCGGCCATAGCTGAAGACTTCGTGCCGATCACTCACAGAAGCAGCCGAAGCGCGCTGTGCATCAGCCAGCCGCGTGCACGAGCGCTTCAGGGTCAGACTCGCGCATCGCTCGATCGGCATCGCTCGGCGCTCAAACAGGCCCGGCAGCATGTGAATCCACTCTTGTTCGACGGTGATTGAAGCGCTCGCTTCAACGCCTGGACGGCATGCATAAAACCAACACGCAACCGGAAACGCCCCATGCCCTTTGCAGTCTATCGCGCAGACAATCGAGACCCCGAGCAGATCGCCGCCACGGGATTTCAAGCCCGAGTGCCGCTGGATGAGGCAACGGCGCGCCAATTGATCAACCGCTCGCTGGTCGATGCGAACGCCCCTGTGCAACTCCCCAAAGCGCGCGGGAACACGATTGCCGAGTACTTCGATGCGACGAAGGAGCGACCCGCGCTAGTCGGCCTGCCTGCTCTTTACGACCAGATCCGCAAAGAGACCAGCGGCACGACCATGCATGTATCCACATCCCCCAGCACGGGGGTCGGCGGCTTCGAGCATCGCAAAAACATGTACCGGATCGAGCTCCCTGTCGAACACATGTACGCGTGGGAGATCGATCCTTCGCGAAAAAATAGCATCGTCGCAAAGCCAAGGGCGATATCCGACCTCGATCAAACCCGTCCCGCCCGCGATCCCCAGACTGGAATTGCCTCAAGCAAGCCGGTGTTGCTGACCGATGCGCCTACGATCGACGCGTCCCGAATCATCGCCATCTCCAGCCCGAGCGGAGACGGCGAAGTCGCGTTCCTGACGGGTATCCCTAAGGAATGGATCGGCCAATCGCGGAGCCTCGAACACAGCAGCCCCTGGCAAGCCATGCCACAGGCAGTGGCACAAGCGGCAACTGGTCCAACCATGCAAGCCGCGCCTCTTCAATCCGGGCATTCGTCGAGCACTTCCCCGGCCGCCGCGGCCGCGCACGACAGCATGCCGGAGCGCAGAGTCGCAGACACTCATCCGTATGCGAATCCCACCCATGGCTTCAACGCCCTGTACCATCAGGCCCTGGGCGCCATCGACACACTCCCCGCCATCGCGAATCTATCGCCATCGGACCGAAGACAGAACGCAGCCTTGTTGGTCGACGTAGCCCGGCTGGCGTCGCCGCCGTTGGAGCGGATCGACTCGGTCGCTCTGGGAAAGAGCGGTGGCCTGTTCGCGATACAGGGCACGCAAAACGACCCGGCCAGCAGGCACGCACTGTTGGACAAGCCTGCCGCACTTCCCGCTGCACCTCCGACCAACCCGCAACCCGCTCCAACGCAACGCGCCGCACCCGAACCTGGCGCGCCGCAGCCATCCGTCAGCGCGTTGCGGCAGATGTTCGATTCCGTACAGGAATCCTCTCCCGCCTCGGCTCCAGCCCCACGTCGGCACTGATCTCTGCGCAGGCCGGCCTCAAGCGGGTCGTGCTGTAGCCCCACGCTTGTCGGGGTACGTATCGGCACGACCGGGAGCGTCCTGGCGATACTTGGCGCCGGTGGATGCATGGAGTTGGGAACCCTTGCTTCGCGATGCCCGCAGAGAACGTTTGTGGGTTTGGCCCCGACCAAAGCGCGGGGCCGATGCATTCGCTCGCGCGCCCCGACGGCGCCAGACGTACATCGCCTGATCGACGGGCGAGACGAATCACTCTCGGCTGTTGCTCGATCAACAGAGCAAACACCGGCCGGTACTGCGTCCTGGGCTTTCTTCGCAGGCAGCACCGGGCGAACGCCGCCTCGAATCCGTCGCTAGCGCGATCGGCAAGGCCGCCCCTGCTGCAGTGCAGCTAAGAGTATTCCGTATACGATTTTGGACGACAGTCTGTCCTAATGCATCGGGCTCAAAGGCCCGGGAGCAGAGCGCCGCTCC
This sequence comes from Lysobacter sp. ESA13C, assembly GCF_019970005.1. Taxonomy (NCBI): domain Bacteria; kingdom Pseudomonadati; phylum Pseudomonadota; class Gammaproteobacteria; order Lysobacterales; family Lysobacteraceae; genus Lysobacter; species Lysobacter sp. ESA13C. The sequence continues at coordinate 8,406 of NZ_JAHXYK010000011.1, forward strand.
CGGGAACGGAGAATCGATGGACTGCGCCTACGAATAACGCCTGAGTGCGTAACCAAGCCTTGAAAACCGGGCCGCATCCGCCGGCCGAGGCTTGTGTGCGCGTGGGATGCGTCGTCGCGGCATCGGAACCGGCTGGGACACCCCTTTCGGGGCATCTCCGAAACGGGGTAATCCGGCAACTGCATGTGCCCACAGAACGTTTCTAAACGTATCCGAGATCGGCCTGTTCCGGGCGGATCTCAACAACAGGGGTTCGATCATGCGAGCGAAAAATGGTTCATTGGCGCTGCTGCTGATGGCAGTGAGCGCCGTGCCGGCGGTATCGACGGCGGCACCGATAAGCAATCCGCGCGACGACAGTTGCAGTCGCCCGGAGAACAACGTATCCAAGTTCTGGAACGATTCCAACTTCGCCGCCAAAGTGGCGCAGATGAACTTCAGCGGCGGGATCGTCTGCATCAACGCGAACGTGGGCATGGCCGCGGGCCAGGTTTCGGCGAGCGACGTCTATACCGCCGATCACATGTACTGGGTCGCGGACGCCATCGCCGTCAAGGCAAGGGAACTGCCGGGCCTGAGGAGCGACGCCGATGCGTTCAACTCGAAACTCAACGAACTGAACAGTCTGGTCGCGTTCCTGCGCATGGGTTTGGTCAATCAACCGATCGACCGACCGATCTCCAGTCAGCCGAGTTGGCTGATCGAGAAGATTCAGCTCGCCATGGACGCATTGGTCTACGGCTCGGGCGAGCCGAACAAGTACATCTATGCGTTCAACAGCGACACTCCCGCGAACTTCCCAACCGCGACCAATAGCGAACTGGTCCGCAACATCGCGCTGCTGTTCGCCGACGGCGCCGACACCCTGCCTTACGACAATGCGCGCAAGGACTATCTGATCACCACCACCAAGGCGGTCATCGAGCGTTTGAAGTACATGAACAACTACGTGTCCCTGTTCGTCCCGGCCAACGCGCCGGGACACAGGGCGCATGAGTACCTCAATGCGAACGCCTTCATGAACCGGCTTCCCGGGTACCTGATGAGGACGCTTCGGCAAAGCCTGCTCTCGACCAAGCTGGCGAACAATGCCCAGGCATTCACCACCGAGGTGCGCTATCCGAAGCGCATGAACGGTACAGGCGCGCTTCCCAGCGTCGACGATCGCGTCGACGTTCCGTTCTCCACCGGTACGGACAAAGGTTACCGCCAGGTGTTGCCGACACGCGATTGGGCATACTTCAACCTGTCGAACCGCGCTTACGATCAGAGCTATCAGAATCCGAACGTCGAGGTGAACGCGGTAGCGCCGCATTGCGACACCGTGCACTTCGAGCTGGTGTACAAGCCTAACTACGCACCGAAATCCGCTGGCGACAACCCCCTCTACTTCCCTCTGACCTTGAATGTCCGATCGGCGGGGTACTACGACGCCAAGGACAAGAAGCAGATCGATACCAATCTGTCCTACGGGACCAGCCCGGGCGGCTTGCCGAAGCAGGTCTATCTGCAGGCATCGGACGGCCATGACGGGAAGTTCTACTATTCGGCGACGTTCAAGCTCAATGCCGGCAGCGGCATCGACGCCGTCGAGTATCCCCTGAGCACCTTCGACATCCAGCTGCTGCCGGGCTCGCCGGTATACAGGAACAGCGACGGAACCTTGCTGGCTACGGACAGCCGCGGCGCTTACAACCAGTCGGAAGTCAGCGTCGGCAAGTTCAGGTATGACTGCCGGACGACGAAGGGACAGGTCGCGGCCGCTCGGATCAGAAACGAACCCACATTGCGCAGCGCGTTCTTCGACACCTACAACGCGGCCTTCGACACCGCACGCAGCGCCATCCTTTCCGACAATCCGTATCAATCCGGCGGAGCGCAGGCCGCGTTGATGCGCGAACTGATGGAGGCCTATGGAACGTACCAGTTCTCCTCGCGCTACCAGACCGCCATCCAGGACACCGGGGTGCTGGAGTGGTGGAAGGGCCGGATCAAGCCGATAACCCAGGCCGTCAGCGACGAACTCGTTGCCGGGCGTACCCGGCACAAGGGCATGGTGATGGCTCTGAGCTACGTCCTGAGCTATACCGGCCTGCTCGGCAACTGCGAGCACTACAGCATGTGCCGCCCCTACCGCGACAGAAGCAGCGCCGACGACTACTACTACGATGTCAAGTTCCCATACAACCGCGGCGGTTATCTCTGGCGCATCTGGGCACAGAAGCCGAGCGACCTGGTTACGGTCTCCAATGCTTACATTCAGGAGCGGATCACCAAGGAGCTCGATCTGGCGCACGAGTACTTCTACAAGAAGGTGTTGAACAACCGCTGGAGCGAATCGGAGAAGAACGGCCATAGCTATCGCGCCGGCGATTTATACATCAATGCGAACGCATACAACTGGCAAACCACCTTCGAGCCGTTCGTGGAAGGTATCTTCGACTTCAACGAGTATCACCAGAACAACACCTTCGCGGGCGGCACCTCGTACGGCCAGTTCTCCGACCGCTCGGAAGCGGCATTGGATCGCGGCTTCTGGATCTATGCGTATGCCGATAATCCGTCCTACCGCGCCGGCAACTACGTTCCCTGGGAGCTCGGCCACGAGGCCGCGCACGAACTGGATCGCAAGAGCTTGTTCCTGAAGCACTCGAACGACACCAATGTGGCCTCGTACACCGGTTGGCCGAGGGACTCGATCACCGAAGGCCTGGCGGAAGTGGTGCAAACCTATCTGAGCGAAGAGCTGGACCGCCTGGCCGACAGCAGATACCTGACCACCAAGACCGCCGGCCGTCCGGTTTCTTTCCTGGTGCATGCCGCCCAAGGCACGGTCGCCGCGAAGTCGACATCCGACATCTGGCTGGCGGGCGCGCGCTATGACGACCCCGCCTTTTGCAAGAACCGCGGCGGCTGCGTCTACGACATCAATACCAGCATCTACAAGCATCTGATCGATAAGGACCCCGCCCAGCTCGACTACATCAACGACCTCAAGCGGTCCGGACGCTACTCCGCCGCGAACGACTACTACGCAGGCGGCTTGCGGGATAGCTACGAAGCAGCGTTCTCGCAGAACATGCGCAACGCCAAGGATCAGTACGTACGAGAGAACCCGGGCAAGCTCGTGGAGTGATGCCGGACCCAAGCAGCGCCTCGGAGACGAGGCGCTGCCTACCGATGAGGTTGACGAATGATGCAGGCAAAGTGGTTATGGCTCGTCGTTCTAGCGGCGCTGGTCGGGTCGGTGTTCGTGGCCGTTTCCGATCCGTTGCAGCGAACGCTTACAGGGTTCTTCGATCAGGACGCGAGCCGATCGACATCTCCATCCGCAACCGATGAGCACCGCACCGACAACGCGCGCAAGCAGGCCGTCGGGCTTACTGTGCGAGACGAGGAGTTGCTCACCAGGCATTTGGCCGACCAAGACCCGGGCGCCGCCTTGTCCGCGCCTGCCGAAGCGAGCGTCGTGCCGGAGGACCTGGAAAAACTACCGGAGGCCGAGCGGATGGCGTATCTGGCCCGCGAGCGGTTCGGCCCCAGGATTGCGCCCACCCCGAGCGAAAGCGCTCGCTACAACATCCCCACGGCCCGGATCGAAAAACAAAGCGACGGCAGATATTGGCTGATAACGGACGATGGTCCGAGTCGCCCCAATCTCCCGCCGGGGACCATCGTCGAACGCGATCCAGAGCGGCGATGAATCAAGTTGCGCGGCACGACTCGCCACGCCCTCGCCCCGCGCGGTCGCCCTTCGTTAACCCAGTATCGGGCCTGCCCTGCCACAATTCAGCCACGACGATTCGAGGCCGCTGACCTTGTCCAGACTCAAAAATGCTTTGCCGTTGATTCTTTTGGTCGCCATCACCGGGTGCGCGCCGGAACAGCCCACTGCGGCTAATGTCCCCCCCGACTCGGCGCCGAAGGCCGCGCCTGCCGCATCCGCCGTCCGACCCGGTAAAGACGCCAAGAATGCGACCTATATGATCGACGGGGAGCCGGCCACGCTGGTCGACGGTGTCGAGGAGAAAACCATCGTGCCCGGCTCGGCTTCCAAGCAAGTGACGCGCTATACCGAGCATGCGTTCGAGATGGATCTCAACGACGACGGCCAGAAAGACCAAGTTGTCCTGTTGACCCAGGACAGCGGCGGCAGCGGCACCTTCTACTACGCCGCTGCGGCGCTGAAGACCCCGCAAGGCTACCAAGGCACGAATGCGGTGTTCATCGGCGACAGAATTACCGTTCAAGACTTCAAGGCCGACCCCGAGAGGCCGTCGCAATTCTGGATCAGCTATGGCGAAAGGCAGCCCGGGGAGCCGACTGCGGACGACCCGATGAACATGGCTTCCAAAGAGTTTCGATGGGATGGAGCCTTGCTCGTCGAAGTGAGCGCTGCCGGCGGTACGAAGTAGATCCACGCATACGCAAGCAAGCCCACCGTCGGCGATTCTCAACCCTAGCCCGACGGGCATGTCGATCGCGAACGAACGAGTGTAAGCCCACGGGCGAATCGAATTTTTCAGGGAGACGCCCTGGCCCCTAGTGGGCCGGGGCCATTCAAGAACCCTGCTGCCTCGCAACCGGCAACCGGCAAGCACCGCGCAGCAGCCGCTGCGCGGTACCCGGACAGATCATCCGGATCGGAAGTCTCTTAGTCCGATTGCCGCCATTACCGGGAACGATAGGTGCCGATCAGGTTCATTCCGGAAAAGGCCGACCAGCCGTTGACCATGACGTAGTACGTCCCGGCTTGGACGTTGGCGATGCGACAGACTTCCATGGCGCTGCCCAGATTTGCACGGCAGTCGTAATTGGTCGTCGTCGGCGATGAGCCGTACTTGACGTACAGATCCGCATCGCCCCCGTACCCGCTGGCGATGAACTCCAGATCCGAAGCGCCGAGCGGCACGCTCAAGGCCCAGTATTGATAGCTGCCGGTCGAACCGGAAATGCCGCCTACCGAAACGCCATTGCTCAGGATGCCGACTCCCGTACCGATATCTCCGAAGGAACCACCGCCCCCACTGCCCGCCCGGTAGCTGCCCAGCAGACGCATTCCGGAGTAGGCGGACCAACCGTTCACCATCACGTGGTAGGTGCCGGCCTTGGCCTCGGCTATACGGCAGGTTTCCGACGTGCTGCCCAGATTCGCTCGGCAGTCGTAGTTAGTGGACGTCGGTGCGGAACCGTACTTGACGTACAGATCGGCGTCGCCGCTGTACTCGCTCGTGGCGAACTGCAGCTCGGTCGCTCCCGAGGGAACCTGCATCGTCCAGAACCGATAGCTGCCTGCCGCGCCGGAAATGCCGGTCTTCGCGACACCGTTGGCCAAGCTGTCGGCCCCGCCCTCTTGGTAGCTGCCGACCAGGCGCATTCCGGAGAACGCGGACCAGCCGTTCACCATCACGTGGTAGGTTCCCGCTTGTGCGGTCGGGATGTCGCACGTCTCCGCGCCGTTGCCAAGATTCGCGCGACAGTCGTAGCTGCTCGTGCTCGGCGCAGCGCCGTACTTGACGTACAGATCGGCATCGCCGCCATATCCGCTGGTCGCGAATCTCAGCTTCGACGCTCCCGGCGGAACGACCAAGGTCCAGTATCGATAGCTGCCCGCGGCCCCCGAAATGCTATCGACGGGAATTCCGTTGCTCAGCGTGCCCGTGGGCGACACCGGAGCGGCGACGGCAATCGATTTGGCGACGGTATGCTTGGCTCCCTTATCGTCGGTCACGGTCAAGGCCACGCTGTAGGTACCGGCCTTGGCATAGGTATGGCTGGCACTGGACCCGGTCGCCGTGGCGCCATCGCCGAAACTCCAACTGCGCGATGCGATGCTGCCGTCGCGGTCGACCGAACGATCGGAGAACGCGGCCGTCAGGCCGTTGCTCGAAATCGAGAAATCCGCGGTCGGCGGCGAATTCGCCGACCCGGGATCCGGGACCGTTACCGTCTTGGTAACGGTGGAGATGGCGCCCTTATTATCGGTAACGACCAGGGTGACATTCCAGGTGCCGTCGAGGAAATTGTGCGCAGGATTCGCCTCCGCGGACGTTGCGTAATCGCCGAAGCCCCAATAGCGTGAAACGATGCTTCCGTCCGGGTCGGTCGAGTTATCGGTGAAATGCAATCTATTTGCATAGCCGCCGGAGACATCTCTCGCAAACGAAAAATCGGCCACCGGGCGCAAGTTCGCCGTGGCCGGGTCTCCACGAAATGCAGCAACACGCCTCTTGTTCTCGATCAGCACTCGCCGATTATCGTTAAGATCCGCGGTACCCAAGGTCGTGCCGCCGAACGTCAGCTCCGGACTGGAAAAATACCTCAGCTGCCGGCGTTGGCCATTCGGGGCCGAACATAATCCGTACGACATGATCGTGTAGAACCTGTTGTCCGGGGTGCAATAGCCCTGTCCATAACTGTAGTACTTACCATTGTTAGCCGTGAACTCATCATGAGCCGCACCCAGCAAATGGCCGATTTCATGAGCAATCGTACTCATACTAAGTATGTTCGACTTGCCGATGAAAGCGAACGCCTCCGATTCGTCGGGGCGAAGTTTAGTGACAAAGCCAGCTGTTCCATTCGAGTTGTTGATCAACAAGACGATATCCGCGGCATTCGCATCCCGGGCGGCGTGGATTTCGTCCATGTATCCATCGCCGCGCTTGATTGCACGATCCAGATCGAGAAACGGATTTTCCGTCGGGTAGTTCACCTCCAGGATATGCGCCAGATCGAGCGTCATCCCTACCTTGGAGTTGACATAGGCAAGATTGGCGTTGGCGATACCCGCTTCCACATCCGAACGGATATCTCCGCCCGCTGCGGCGATGGCTTCCTTGGCATCCTTCGTGACAACGACCATGACCCGGACGGTAACGTCCTCGCCCGCATTAAGCGCAGCGGGTCCCGGCCCGGCATATCCCGACGATTGAGGATTCACTGAGCTTTGTGCAGGACGAATCCCCGAGCTTTGCCCCGATGGCCTGGGCGAGGGCGCCGAGGGGATGAGCACATCGTCCTGCATAGGAGGCGATTCTTCCATTTCCGCCAGCGCATGCTCACCGTTCGGCAGCGGGCGAATACCGAAAGAGCGGCCGTCCATGCTCATCGTGCCGGTCACGGTGTTCCCACGCCGCACCAGGACCACGGAGTTGAGCGAGTCGTGGGCCACCTCGCGCCCGGTCATCCTGCGCGTCTTGGACGTCTCGCGCACGTGGCCGATCCATACCAGGCTGCCGCTGTCGGTACTGCGTGCGTTCTCCAGTACCAACGTCACCCGACGACCATCCAGGTCGGCTTCGATCTCGGAGACCTTCTCCGACACCGCAGCCGCATTGACTCGCACGATGTGGCGACTTGAAGCGCCCGGCAACGCGGCGGCGGCAGCGCGCAAACCCGATGGAGATGGTTCGATTTCACCTACGAATAACGGCTCGCCCGCATACGCGGACGCGCAAAGAGTGAGCGCACCTAACGTGAGTAAGGGCCGCATTAGAGTGTTGCTTCGAGAGGTCATGGCTTGCTGTATTCCTTTGTCGTTGAGAACTGAATTCCCTAACCAATGAGGAGAAAAAATGCCGACAAAGATTCAGGGCTTCGGATTTATCGGCAATTCTTTCTAACAACGACCAGCCGCCCCGCCTAGAATCCAAAACACGAACCCCGCGTTCCCATTCGGACAACCGCGCTCGATCCTCGCTACCTTTCATGAAAGCACTCGGAAACGGAAGTAAGACCATTCTGTGATTGCCGCCCGACCGATTCCGATCGCAGATCTATGCGAGCAACACACATACTGATCATCGACGCTCTACTCAGTCTGGATTCAGGCGCGACATCGAAGCACGCGGGGCACGATAAGTCGCCGCTAAACTTGGATCGTATCGGCAGTCGCGCCAGCCACCTGTGGACTCGTACGGCTCTGGCGTCGAGGCTATTCGCACGCCGCCGATGAACTGCGCTTCCGCGGCGTCGAGCCGCGTGAGGGCGGACGCTCGGCGAGGCGCCATTCGCTCTCGCAGTTCATCGGCTCGCTGTGCAGCCCCGTATGCGCGCTTATACCGGCCAACGTGCGACTGGCTACGGAAAATCGGTCAACCGCAAGAACCTGCACACAAAGAGGCCCGTCGAACAGTCACTGCTCGACGGGCCGTCTTCCGATCAAATAAAGGATCTGTGCCGTTCCTGTTCGATCTACCCATAGCTGCCTGCATCGACCGCACCAGCGGATCCGCATCGACCGCACCGTTAAGATCTGCACCAACCTATCCAACCCGCATCTAAAGCTCGACGTCGCCGGAGAAGGGAATGGAGAGATAGCCGGACGCCAGCGAACGCACATGCGCCAGGTACTCCGGGCTGTAATCGGAATTGTCGGCCACGATCAGCGCGCCCGCCCGCAAGCGAGCTTCCACCAGCACGCGCTACGGACGAACACACGCTCCAGGCCTTCATGCGAGAGGTGCTGCCGAACACCTCGAGAGCGGCTCGCGGACGCGCGGGCGACCTCATCATCGCGCCCCTCGGCACCCGGGGGGAAACGATTCTCGGAATCGCCGCGAACCGCCCCGGAGATCAAGGCCTATGCGGTGGCCAAATCCGACATGTTCCTGGCCTACATCGAGCCCATCGAGCAGGCGTGAGCCTGCGTTTCATGAACAGGTATCGTAGACGACGGCTCCGGCCCTAATCTGCAGTGGCATTCACATGCTCCCTAGCACAGGGTTTCAACCACCGTAACGCGGGTAGACCGCGGGAACCGCGATGGGATCGCGCTGTCGGCGCTTTCGTTCCCCGCCTACCTTTTTGGTCGTCGCCCTGGTGCATTCGCGCGCGGACCGTTCCGTGCCCGGCACCAGGGCGGCATCGATGCATACCACCTTCCCGGCGACGATCATCAACGCCTGGCCGCCACCGTAATCCTTCACTTCGTCGTATTTGAACGGCGTCAGTGGCCGCCCGTCCGCATCGAGCAAGGCGAACTTCTTCATCCTGGACACCGCGATGAGCCCGTGCAGGTCCCAAGTCGCGCCGATGTCGCTCTGGTCGTACACCAGCTTGCCGTGGGTATCGAACAACTCCAGCCGATACCGTTCTTCATGCGCTTTCCGGTACTGCATCCTCTCGTACGGATTGAGCGCTTCCGGCGGCGGATTGAGCAAGGCGCGGTAAGCGACGGTCCGCCCATAGAAGCTGCCGCCGCTGCGCGGCATGCGCAAACCGGTGACGAAGTTGACCGCCACGCCTTGGTATTCCTGCTCGAACACCATCGCCCAGCCTTGATCGAGGCCTTGGCGATCGATGCCTGGGGAGATGTCGTAGTACGCGATCGGCAGAACGGACCGCCCCTTGGCATCGAGCAGGCCATCGCGAATCTTCCTGGGCTCGTCCGGGCCGGCGATATCCCGCCGGACCCGATACCACGACACGGCAGGGTTCGCATCCGTGGCGCTTTCGAAGATGCCGCTGTACTCGAACGGGATCACCGTGTCTCCACGGGCGTCGATGACGCCGTAACGCTCTTCGGTCGAATCGCCCGCTGCCGACTTGACCACGGCCACCGCCTGGCCGTTTTCGAAATGCAGCTCGCGCTCGAACAGCATCGTCGACACTTCGTTGCCTTGCCGGTCGAAACCGCGCAGGCTCTGCAACCCGATGGCCTTGAAGCCCTTGCCGCCGAGATCGGTCAGGTACTGGTAGCCGATCGGGATCACTACGCGCCCGGAGCGGTCGACCACACCGAACCGCTGCTCACCGTGTTTACGAATCCGCGCAAGATACAAACCGTCGCTCATCGCCGACACTTTCTCGTGCGACGGCGCGCGCTGTCCGCGCTCCACGATCTTCGGCGGCTCCGGCTCCGCGACGGATTTTCCGGAGAGCGCCTGATAGTAGCGAACAGGGGCGCAACCCGAGATCGAACACACCAGCGCGATTGCAAGCACCTGCACTACCTTCGACATACGCTCGATCCTTGGGCGCGTAACCAATCACGGAAGGCTGCCATGATTAGCATGAATCTCAACGCCTGTGAAAGGGCAGTCGCAACCGGCGCATCGCCACACAGGCGGTCAAGGCGCCGGGAAGATCGCCCGAAACGCGCCGACCGGGAGGGTTGCCAGCGACGCCAGAACTGTCGGCAAGGTGCTGGCCCAGGTTAACGCTCCAACCAGGCATGAAGAACATCGCCCGGTTGAGCGGCGCGGGTTCGCGATAGGGCGAAGGGCGAGAACGGTGGCCGTCCTCGCCCTTCGATCCGATCGGTGCCATCGGACTGTCGCCCTCAATGCCGCGACATCAGCGTTTGGGCGACTGGCGCGGTTCACAGGGGGAACGGCAGCGGATTGGTGTGGTGGATGTAAATGTTGACAACGCTGATCCGGCATTGATGATGCAGGAGCGGTACGACCTCATTGGCGCCGGGGTCCGGCCAAACCTGCGACCGATAGATATCGCAGGTGGACTGCGCGAAGTTCCCGTATCCGCGGTATGCAAAAAGCATCGCGTTATCCCACAGTTGCCGGAAGAACTCGACCGATTCGGGGGATGGGGCTACCTTCGCCGAGGTCGGCACTGTCGCCGTGGGATACGGCGTTGCAGCCGCTGCGTTGTTCGCGCCCAGCAGTGTTGAGATAGCGAGCGCGCCAGCAAAAGCGATCTTCGTGATGTTCATAGTTACGCTCCATGTGATTAAGAACAGCGAGCAATAGACCGCACTGGAGGTGCGACGGCTCCGTTCTTCGTGACGTAGGTCGGACGCCGGAATCCGCGGAACAAGCTTGCGACGACAATTATTTTCCGGGCCTGCGAGCGGCCCGGTTCAAGAACTGCACGCGGAGTCGGTGTGGCGCCGGATGTGGAGATCCACATCGCCTATACAGACGAACTCGAACTAACGGATCCCCTACCTCCGACGACACGGGTATTCGGTTCCAGGGCCGAGGTCACAGTCGATTGCGAGCCCAGCGCACAAGTCGCGACCAGGCGATCGCTGCGGGGTGGCCCTCCTTGCAGACGCGGCACAAGGCACCCGTTGGAAGACCCTGCGATGGCCGCTACACGAGGAGGACGCAATCTGAATCCAGCTCACGCGATCACAGAATGAAGATTCGTGAGCAACATTACGGCCGGCCAGTGCTTCCATCCTGCCAGGCAACGATCGCGACGCGACCGGTCGGCGCTCGCCGATGCCGAGAGAGAGATCGCACCCTCGCCCCCAAAGAAGGAGACAGCCGCCATGTCGGACTTAACCTCTCGCAAGCAGTCCAAGGACGCCGCACGCTCGGTAGTCGTGACCCTGCAGAACAACACGCCTTACGACCTGGAACTCAACAGCAATTCGGAGAGCCTGCCGGACGGGAAATGGGACGACTATCCTCCGACGGTCATCAGGTCCGGAGAAAGAGGCGAGTGGAAGTCCGAGTCCGACCGCTTCGGGACCGGGACGTATGGATCGGTGAGCTACTACATCCTCGACCAGTCGCGGAACTCGGTATCGGTGAGTTGGGATGATCCCTATAACGGCAGAAATTCCGATGGCGGCGGCGTCAGCGATAACAACCGGTACAAACTCGACATGCCGGGCTCGATCGACGGCAATAACGCCGAGATGGATTTCACGCTCCGGTACCTCGGCTAGGACACGCAAGCACCCTAGTCGGTTCGATGCGACCGACACCCCGGGCCAGCGCCATAGCTGCGCTGGCCCGGGGGGCCGGAACCTAAAGGCGTCCTGGGGGACACAGGGAGCGTGACTCGGTTGCCCCCAGCCTGCGCCCAGCTATTCGGTGCAATGACTCAACGTTCCGGCCCCAGGCTGGGCCACGGACGCCTTAAGGGCTGGACGCGCCGGGGCGGATATACCTCTTGAAGAAGTCGACATAGCCGGCGTATGCCGCTATCGGGTCGCCTTCATAGCGTGTGTCCGCATCGTAGGTGCAGTGGGCGCTGCTGCCGAACGCTTTCGCGTACGCGCGACAAAGCGCTGGTCCGAAATCCGGGTAGTGGATCGGATCGCGCTTGCTCATTTCCTCCAGCGACAACAGCCGCCCCACCTCCGGACTGTCGTAGATCAAGCGGACCGGAGGATCCGCCTTGACGCCTGCGTTGACGCTGCCTATCGCGCTGCCGAATTGGACGTGCTTCGGGTGCTGCTGATTGAACGCGGCGATGAACTTGGCCCGATCGCCTGCAATCAAGAACCGATTGGCGAATTCCGTACCAGAATATGTCGTCTGCGCGTTCACCGCATAGACCGCGTTCACTCGCGTGGATTGACGCACGACCGGGTCCGGGCTGTCGGGATCGCGCATGTCGTCCTGCAGCGCCGTCCACACCGCCAAGCTCCCACGCGACTGCCCGACGAAGAACACGTTGCGTTTGTCGATATTCAACGCATCGGCGTTGGCGCGAATGAACTGCAGCGCATAGGCGAGATCGTAATGCGGAACGCGCGGATCGGTATCGCTGTTCGGCAGCGCATCGTTGGTCACCGGATGCCGGAACTCGACAGACGCGAACGAGAAGCCCGCCCGCAGCGCCGGGACGATCAGCGCCTGATACATCGGCGAGTCTTCCGGCAACGCCTTGCTCATCCCGTTCGGATGCGCCCAGACGATCAACGGTGTCGGCGTTGTCGAGGGCGTCCGGTAGAAGTCGAACTCCTGCTCCAGCGCTCGCCCTCCCAGCGTCGGCTCCGTCCAGACCTCCGCCCCGTAGCAAAGCCCCGGTCCCTTCGCGCCCATCGGTAATTTCGTCGGTACGCACGCGCTGGCACCGGTGGCAAATAAGGCCAACGCCGCCCCGGCGCACACCAGGCCCGCCCACAGGCGCGACTTCGTATTACGCCTCGTTGCTTCCTTTTCCAGAATCATCGTTTCGCTCCATGATTGATCGCCGGCGCGCGGGACGCGGCCGACATCGCATCCAACGCACCACCAAGCGAACGGTTGACGTGGCCTATCCGGCCACGCGGAGCCCGACGCCGCGCGGGCCGTAGTGCGAGAGCTCATCGCGCATGACGGATCGCCCATTCTGTCAGCGCCCTACGCTCGCTCGGCAGCATGTCCGTGGCATTCCCGGGCGGCATGCGCTCGCTTCCCACCGCTATCGCGATCTGACCGGCGTAGCGAGGCAAGTTATCGGGAGTAAAGACGATCCCGCGAGGCGGCGAGGCCATGCCCGGAAAACTGGGTTGCGCAGCGTGGCAGGCCGCGCACCGGCGCAGAACGATCTCTTCTGCGTGCAATGGGCGCTTATCGGTTGCGGCACTATGCGCACGGGCCTCGACGCGAACTCGATCGAACCCGTGCCGGGCCGATGCAAGCCAGCCAACTCCCAAGCCCAGGGTCACCACCGCACCAGCGGTGATCCAGCGAAATCGCGCCGGCATCACGCCGCCGTTCTTGTGCGTCGCTTCCAGTATCCGACGCGAGATCACGCTGAGGACGAGGACCGTGGCGATCGTGAGAAATGCGTGGCCATTGGCCCGCACGACGGCCCCCATATGGCTGGACAGCATCAGGAAGACCACCGCCGGCAGGAGGAACGAATGATAATTACGCCGATCCCAGAGTTGCTTCTTTACCGGATCGGGACGCTCGCCCCTGATCAGGGCGTCCACAGCTTCGCGCGTCGCCGGGTGGAGGTACCACAGAATATTGGCGGTGATGGTCACACCCAACATCGCGCCGACCTGGATCATGGCGCCCTGCTGCGAGAACAAACTGGCGTATGCGTAGACCCAGGCCAGGACATGGATCGCGCAAGAAAGAATGTAGGTGCGCCGATAACGAAGGGGAATGCGGTTGATGGCCTCGTTGATCAACGGGGCGCCCAACAACCCCAACAACGAGAAAGCGACGGCCGCTCGCCCCGACATGGAAAGAACACCGGGATCGATCAGATAGACTTGCGGCTGGCGGTAATAGATGAGGCCGAGTAACACCAGGCCCGTCATGAACAGCCAGCGGATCTGATTGAACGACCAGACCAGGCCTTCGAGCTCCGAAGCCGTCGGCGCGGCCACTTTCGTGGTCCGCCAAAAACCCAGGCTGTGAGTATCCCAAACCTCCAACTCGGCTTGCGGACCGATCAGTGGACGAGCCCGGAATGCCAGGCGCCTAAGCCACAAGCCGAACCCCATCCATGCCACCGCAGCAAGCACATGCAACCAGCGGGCTATGTCGGCAGCGAAATCGAGCAAGGCGTCCACCATCACGAGATCTCCTTCAACCCTGTCTCGATAATCGAGCGCTTCCTGGTCCCTGCTCCTATCGCTGCAAAACGCTACTGCCGAACAGCGCGGCGTTTCACTCACGCACTCTCACTGCACGCATTCTCGCTACCCCCTACAAATGGGGTCGTCGCACAGAATCGCCATTTAAAGCATCCGCACAGGTGCCTTGAACTTTGGCCAAGAATCGGTTGCCTGGATTGGGTCGGCCACCTGGCAAGTTGAGATACTTATCGCCAATGAAATCCGATGCGGTGCAGCGGCGATTGTTCTCAGGCGTTCGCCGGATCTCACCCACACACATATATCGGCGTCTAGTCATTGACCGATAGCCCCGCTTGATCCTCCGCTGCAGGATCGGATGTAACCGCGAGTGCAATCACCGGTCGCCCTCGCCGCTCATGTGCAAGTCTTGGCACAGATTGCTTCATGGCCGCAATCGCAATCGAGAAGACGAGCGTTCGCACGCGAAACATCTCCTTCCGCAAGTGTGATTGATCCCGCGTTTATCTGTGATTGTCATCGGTGTCTTGGTCTTCTAATCGCGCACACCCTCCCGAAGTATGGATTCAGATCGTGCCACCCGATCTTTCCAGCACTGCGCGGCCAATCCAATCGCTGCGTTACTAACTACATAAAACAAACTCTAGGGGAGTGAATATGAATAGTGCATTCAAGCGACATCCGCGCATTTGCGCGCTTTCGGCGGCGGTAGCGCTGTGCGTCTCCGGCATCGCCGGCGCGCAGCTGCCGGAAAACCGGCCGGAAGGAGGAGATCCCAACCGTGTGTGGGTCCGCTTCCAACCGGGCCAGAAGGCCCAGGTCAAGACGCAGATCCAGCAGACCGTGAGCGCGGTGCGCGCGGAGACGGCCAGCATGGCGCGAGCCGCTGGCGCGGCCGCGCCGAGCATTTCCAACGGCAAGACGCATTACGAATTCGACCATCTCAACGCGATGGTGGTGTCGCTGCCCGAGCAGGTTCTGCGCAAGCTGCGCAGCAACCCGAACCTGGTGGTGGAGCGCGACGTACCGAGATACCCGATGGCGGAGTACCTGCCCTACGGCATTCCGCAAGTGCAGGCGCCCGATACCGTCGCCAGCGGCGCCGGCGGCAACGGCGTCAAAGTCTGCGTGATCGACTCCGGCTTGCGCGCCAGCCACGAGGACTTCGCCGGCATTACCGTCAGCGGATATGCCAGCACGGGCCAGACCTGGAACACCGACACCTGCGGCCACGGCACCCATGTGGCCGGCACCATCGCCGCGGTCGGCAACAACGGCAAGGGCGTGATCGGCGTCAGCCCGGGCAAAGTCTCCCTGCACATCGTCAAGTACTTCGACGGCCCCAGCTGCGGTTTCAGCTACGCCTCCGACCTGGTCAACGCGGCCAACCGCTGCGCCCAGGCCGGCGCCAAGGTCATCAACATGAGCCTGGGCGGCGGCCTGCCCAGCAGCAACGAGAGCACGGCGTTCACCAATCTGTTCAACCAGGGCATCGTGTCGGTAGCCGCCGCCGGTAACTCCGGCAACACCACCAAGAGCTATCCGGCCTCCTATCCCGATGTGATCTCGGTCGCGGCGATCGACGCCAACAAGGCCAAGGCCTCGTTCTCGCAGTACAACGATGCGGTGGATATCGCCGCGCCGGGCTCCGATATTTCGAGCACCTATCCCAAGATCGGCCAGCCCGTCACCGTCGGCAGCCAAAGCTTCGACAGCCTGCCGATGGTGGGTTCGGCCTCGGCGGCCGCAAGCGGCGCCCTGATCGATGGCGGACGTTGCGCCGCGGCCGGCGCCTGGAGCGGAAAGATCGTGTTGTGCGAGCGTGGCGACAACACGACCTCCGACAAGGTGAACTTCGTCAAGAGCGGCGGCGGTCGCGGCATCATTCTGTACAACAACGTCTCCGACCCCTTCCCCTACAACACCGGCCTTCCCGGTGGGGCCACCACCACCCTCAGCGCCGTCGCCGTCAGTCAGGGCAGCGGGCAAGCGCTGCGCGGCTTGGCCGGCCAGACCGCCTCCATCACCCCCAGCTACACCTTCGACGTCAACGCCTATGCCGTGCTGAGCGGCACCTCGATGGCGAGCCCGCACGTCGCAGGCGTTGCTGCGTTGTTGTTCAGCGCCAAGCCCAGCGCGACCGCCACGGAAGTGCGCAATGCGCTGACGAGCAGCGCACTCGACCTGGGCACGGCCGGTCGCGACAACGAGTACGGCTTCGGCATGGTGCGCGCGTTCGAAGCCGTGGACGCTTTGATCGGCGGCGGCCCGGGCCCGGGCAACCAGGCGCCGGTGGCGAACTTCAGCTCCGCCGTCAGCGGCCTGACGGCGACCTTCACCGACAGCTCGACCGACAGCGACGGCAGCATCGCCTCGCGCAGCTGGAACTTCGGCGACGGCACCGCGGCCTCCACCGCCACCAATCCCAGCCACACGTATACGGCGGCCGGCACTTATAACGTCAGCCTGACCGTCACCGACAACGCTGGCGCCACCCACACCAAGACCGCCTCGGTCACGGTGGCGGCCCCGGGCGGCGGCGTGCAGACCTACACCAACGACGCCGACTATGCGATCAAGGACAACACCACGATCGAAAGCCCGATCACGGTGGCCGGACGCACGGGCAACGCCCCCAGCAACGCGCTGGTTACGGTGGCGATCGACCACAGCTTCCGCGGCGACCTGCGCGTCGACCTGGTCGCGCCGGACGGCTCGCTCTATTCCATCAAGGGCTTCAATGCCAACGACAGCGCCGACGATGTTCGCGGCACCAAGACGTTCAGCCTGACCACCGAAGGCTTGAATGGCACCTGGAAGCTGCGCGTGCAGGACAACGCGACCAACGACATCGGCACGCTCGAGAGCTGGAGCATCAAGTTCTGATGACGGCAGCCGACAGGAATCGTGAAGCGATTCCATCACTGCGCTTGCAGATGAGGTAAAGGACCCCGGCTTCGGCCGGGGTTTCTTTTTGAAAAGTTCGAAGGTGAAGGCGTAGCCATGCGACGGAACACCTTAGTCGGTCCGGACAGCCAGCACAGATTCACTGTCATTGCCGTTCCATATGGGCGACGAGTCGCTGCTGACACAACCCCTGCGCCGCGACCCAAATCCTTCACTGAAACGCCAACGTAAGGACTCGCAATGCATCGCGCGTTCGCCGGTCGCTGAGGTTGCTATAGAGCATCACGTCCTGCGAGCGAATCGGCGGCAGCGACAGGAGTCCGCCGACGTCGACCGTGCCCGGCGGCGCGGCGCGCCGCGCCAGCAGCGCCACCGCAAGGCCGGCGACGGCGGCGGCCCCCAGGATCGCGGCGCCCTTGCCGACGAAGACTTCGCGCCATGCAACGCCGGCCCGGTCGAGCGCACGCACCGCCTCGATGCGGATGCGGCACGACTCGCCTTGCGTCGCCAGCGGCAATGGCTGACCGGCGCGCGGCTCCCAGCCGGCCGCCGCGAACCACGAAAAGGGCTCCGCGAAAACGATCTTGCCGCGCTTGCCGCGATCCTCGGGGCGCAGCACCAACACGGCGTCCAGTTCCCCGCGCTCCTGGCCTTGCATGAGTTCTTTGGTGCCGCCGATGCGCATCTCGACCAGCAGGTTCGGATCGTGGTCGCGTATCTGCCGCAGCAGAAACGGGAGTTCGCTGCCGACCAGTTGCTGGTTGATGCCGATCGCCAACCGACGCTGCTCGGTCTCGAAGGCGGCGGCCGCGCGGTCGTGTGACGACACCAGTTCGCGCGCCACACCGAGAAAGGCCAGACCCTCGACCGACAGGCGAACGTGCCGCGGCGTGCGTTCCAATAAGCGGCGGCCGAGTTGCCCTTCCAAACGCTGCAGCTTGAGGCTGACCGCGGACTGGGTGGTGCCCAGCACGTCGGCCGCGCGGGTGAAGCTCTGCAAGTCGGCCGCCAGCAGGAAAGCCCTGACCGCGTCCACGTCCATCGCTTTCATCTGTAAGGATTCGATTTTGAAATGCCAGATATCTTTGTAAATGCATTTTTCATATCGATCAAGCGGCTTAGGATGGGCCGGTCGATCTCAACCCATAAGGACTTATCGCGATGAAACCATTGACCGGCGCATTCCTCGCAATGCTGGCGGGGCTGGCCGCGCGCGACGCGCCAATGCCGACGAACGTCTTCCCATTGCAAGGCACCTGGACACTGGTCGCCGCGGACAAGCTGTTGCCGGATGGGAAGACGACGCGGGACTACGGCGAGAGCCCCAAGGGCAGGCTCGTCGTCGATACCAAGGGGCGGTATTCGCTGCAGATCTTCAAGTCCGAACGCCTGCATTTCGCCAGCGACAGCAAGGCCGATGGCAGCGTCGACGAGTTCAAGTCCGCGGTCATGGGCAGCAGCACTCATTACGGCACGATGGCGATCGACGATCGGGCGGGGTTGCTGGCGTTCTCGATCGAAGGCTCGTCCTTCCCGAACTGGGAAGGCACGACCCAGAAGCGCCAATACAAGTTGGACGGCGCGGAACTGCGTTACAAGGTGCCGCCGCGGGCGGATGGGAGTATCCCGGTGTCGGTGTGGCGCCGGCTCGATTAAGCCCTGCCCGCCTCGTTCTGAGGCGATCGCGCCCTCGATTCACCCTTTAGCCGATGGAACCCTCATGCCGCACTTCGTAGTCGATTGTTCTCAGGGAATACTTCAGATCCACGACGAAGAATCGATCATCGCTCGGCTGCATCGAGTGGCGAGCTCTTCGGGATTGTTCGAGGAAGCGGACATCAAAGTCCGCGTACGCCCTTTCGGAGTTCATGCCGTCGGTGGTGGGCGGGAGGATTTCATTCACACCTTCGCCTGGATCATGCAGGGACGCAGTGTCGAGCAACGCACTGCCTTGTCGAAGGCTATCGTCAGCGAGCTGGCCGAGATGTTCCCCCAGCTTCCTCGTATTGCCACGAACATCGCCGAGTTCGAGCAGGCGACCTACTTCAATCGCGCAATGATGTGACTGAGCGGTCAGTCTCTGTTGCGGCTGGATTTAGGGATCCGCACCGATTGATGGATATGCCACCGGGCTGCGAAGCGGCTTCGGCCTGAACGAATTGTTAGACGGCCGCTCCTACTTACTCGCATGCAAGGCTACGGCGGGATTAGCCATTAGTCGTCAATGCCGTCCAAATCATCCCATGCATCCTTTGAGCCGCGCGAGCCTACCCGCGCGAGCCAAGCAGCCTCATCTGCCGCGTCCAACCTGCCTGGACTCCTCAATTGCACTGCAGCCGCCGTACACAGGGCTGCGGATCCGAGCGCCGGCCAAAAGATCCATTTCGCCGAGGACGCGACGACTGGATGAATCACGATCGCTGCCAAGCAGCAGATCAGAGTGACGGCGCCACCGCAGAAAGCCGCTATCCAGAGCTTGCGGCCCGACGTACCGCCCTTCGTCGCTTTCGCTGGATCAGGCTTCATTGATCTCTCCCTGCCGTCTGACGCCTGAGCTACGCCGAGTCGCGAAACGCGCTCGGCTCGAATGAATTGTTCGCTGGCGGCTCTACTGCTCCCACAGTGTCTCTGACCCCTTATGATCGCCTAGAGTAAGGGAGATATTCTTTTTTCTGCCTGGGGAGTTAAGCCCTTGGAAATGCAGATCAATTTTGTCGTCGAAACAGCCTGAAATATGTATGTACGCCTTACCGTCCCAGACGCGAAGGAATTTTGGATTAAGGTCGGAAATTTTTTTTGGAACCGGATTCCTTGGGAAGTCCATGATGATTGGATCTAAGTTTTTCCGCCTGGCATCAACAGACTGAATATATTGATAGAGCTCAGCAAGCCGCTCTTTCGGCAACGCACGCATTGCGCGAATTGCGTCTTCGTTTCCGCCGCATCCACAGCCGGCCAGGAGGAAGACAAGGCCTAGATGGAACAAAACGCGAGAGAGTTTCATAGCTGCCTTCTGCCGGAATTAAGCCAGACCGCGAAGCGGCCTCGACGCGAACGGCTCATCAGGCGCGAACGTACGTAGTTAGCGCCGAGACTAAGGCCACGGCCATCGGCAACGTGGCTGCCAAACGCCATTTGCGAGAAAGTCGCCCAAAGAGCGGCGCCGCTATCAGAAGCGCATGAGTCGAACCCACCATCGCCGCGATGGTGGCGCTGGTGGGGGTCACCCAGGACAGATCCCCAGCTGCGGAGTACGGGTCAGACGGGAACCAAGCGATCGCCAGGTACAAAGCGATTATTGCCAAAGGCCAAGCCAAGCCGAGAGCACAGCGGAGCCGCAAAGATGCTGACGTATGGAATGCGCTGAACACCGAATCTTTCCTTGAAAGGTGTTGACGGGTCGGGACCGTAGTGCCGAGCTCTCATCTTGGCAGACATACTGATCGCCGGAAAACTCGCAGGAAAGTCCACGCCTAACCCATTGATTCGTAAGGCCCTGAATTCAGAGCTTTTGCTCGCCAAAAGGGATCGTATCAGGCGGCTCGGTACCGACACTTGCGCCCCTCTTGCGCAACCCAGCTCCGGCCGGCTGCGGCTTCCGGCCGAAACGCATTCTCCCGGGCCATCGGCGCTGCTGCTTGACAGGTTGCCGGGTAGAGCTGGACCCTGCGCGCTATGAATATCGATATCGAAAAGCTCAGCCTGTCGGAACTGACGTCCCTTCTGACCGCCGCGGAGCGGCGGAGGCAGTTGATATCCAGCCGCCGGCCCATTGCCTTGGTGCGTCGAAACGTGATCGCACTGGCCGCCCAGCACGGTTACACGATCGAGGAACTCTTTGGAGATCGGCCGGTAACCGAGATTGCCGGCAAGAAGCGGGCGCCGCGGCGAAAGACGGGCAAGGTGGCTGCCAAGTACCGCGACCCGGATAACAAGCGCAACACTTGGTCGGGCCGTGGCCGGATGCCGGTGTGGTTGGCCCAGAAGACGAAGTATGGCCGGAGCGTCACTGACTTCCTGATTCCCGGCCTGGCAAAGCCCACCGCCCGTAAGAACAGTCCAATAGGCCAACGAACGCTCATCAAGCAGGGTTGACGCAGAATTCTTGATGCGCGAGGAAGCTCGCGCGGGCTCCATTCGGTCTCTTATGCATCGACAAGCGCGCCGCGATCGCCGCTCAGTCGATGTGCCAACCCAGCAACGCTGTGAACCGTCAAAATCACGGAGCTTTAGCTGTGCCCGTTGATCTGAATAATCCGGCAATGCCGCAGAAGCTCAGGCTTTGACCAGCCCAAGGTTTCGCAACATTTTCCTATAGGCAGTGGATGCCAAATCTGCGCCGAAGGATTGCTCGGAGTCGCTGGTCAGATCGATGTATCTGGGGCGTTGCCTTTCCACGACAGTAAGATCGTCCGTCTGCACCTTTTGCGAGAATGCATTGACCTCCGCATCCGAGCCCAACCCCAACGATTCATCGAATTGGATGGGATAAAACCAGACGCACTGCTCCTCGCTGACGGGGGATGCGCAGTTGAAGATGGTAAATAGCCCGTCCGGAAAATAGATATCCAGAATGGCGATGAAAGGCGCGTGTATTCGATAGGCGCGGCGCCAGGTGAAATCCTTTGGCGACGCATGCTCAAACGGATAATTTCCAAGCGAGCTACTGTATTCGAAACTAAAACCCCGACCGAACGATTCGACCTTATACGCCGGCATAGCCTCTGCAGTGCATTCGCTGAATGTTGTGCGATGTACGAATGGCAGGTGCGAAATATCCATGAAGCCTTCGACCTGTCGGCCAGCGGAAGCATTGACGTTTACCGGTGGCGCCACGACCAGCCGCTGGCTTTCGCTCTCGCGCCCAAGCCCAAGCCCAAGCTCATAGAATGCGCCTGCTCCAAGACTGGTCCACAGCAGCCCGTGAGACTCCACGGCCGGATAGGAGCAGAGATCGAACCGCTTCAAATTTTGCACTTGGGGATGCGCTGGAATTCTTGCGCATGCCCCCAGATGGGCGAATTGCAAGCCGTGGTAAGGGCACTGCAACCCTGCTTCGCTCACGGCTCCTGCAGAGAGCATTTCGCCGCGATGCGGGCAGCGGTCATCTGCAACCACCACTTCGCCTTGAATTTTATAGATCACCAGGGGCTTGCCGAGCAGCACGGCCGCCAGCGGCTTACCCTCTATCGTGGCTGCCTCGAGATCCTGCAGTCTGGCAACCGGGTAATAGTAATCCATGAGTTTCTGCGAGTAGCTCATAAAGCCTCCGACCGCTTTGTCGGTAACGCCTCGACAGCGTGCGGCTTGACGCGAGGAAGGGTTAACCCGGTTCGCGCATGGCGCGATATCCGGTCAGATAGGTTCCCCACCAGGCCTGCAGCAGAGGCAGGACGACCATGAGTCCCATCGCACGGACTTCGCCATGCCCCCCGCCTCCGTCCAGCCATCCGATAATTGCGACTACCGCTACCGCGCCCAGCGCGCCGCTGACGCGTTGCACGATGTTGACCAGCGTGGCCGCACCGCCGATGTCTTTTCGGTCCACCGCGGCATAGGCGGCCGCGGTGGTCGGGTTTGTAGTCCAGGCCAGCCCGATGCCGCGGACGAACATGAACACCGCAGCGATGTCGGACGGCACGGATACCAGGGCAAAGGGCGCCGCAGACACCGCCAGCATGGCGGCTCCGGCCAGGACCACCGGCCGGGGGCCGAAGCGATCCACAAAGTGGCCGGCGAGATACAGCGCACATGACGTTCCGGCCCCCATGAATAGCAACATCACGCCGATCTGCGAGTGGCTCATCCCCTTGGCATGAAAGTACAGCGGGAACAACAGCAATCCTCCGAACAGGTTTGCGCTGTTTCCCACGGCCAGCAGCGACGACGCGCGGAACTGGGGATTTCGCATCAGCTCGAGCGCCAGGAGCGACGATTTGCTCGTACGGGCAACCGCGATGAAGAGGGCCAGCAACAGGGCGCCGCCGCCGATAGACAGCCAACCGTTTCCGGATGGATAGCGGGAGGCGATCTCCGACGCGCCGTACAGAGCCAAAGGCAGCCCGGTCACGATGAGGAAAAGCTGCCCTAGAGGAAGTTTAAGGCCGTGCTGGGCGACGCCGCCCGGCATCACCTTCGCCGCCCACACCGCGGCGATCGCTCCTAACGGCACGTTGATCCAGAACAGCCAGCGCCACGAGGCGACGTCGACCAACCAACCGCCTATGCCAGGCCCGATCGCAGCGGCCAGGCTGATCAAGGTGCCGACAACGCCTAAGACACGGCCTATTTGGTCGCGCTGAGCGCCTGCTATCAGGATGGCATGCCCGGTCGGCAGCAAGATGCCGGCAGCCAGCCCTTGGGCGATACGAGCGGCAATCAGTGTTTCGAGACTGGCCGCAAACGCACAGCCTATCGACGCCGCAATGAAGACGGCCAGCGCGGCGCCCCAGATGCGGCCGTGCCCGAACCGGTTGCCGAACCATGTCGAGGTCGGCAGCGAAACGGCCATGGATATCAGATAGCTGGAAACGACCCACTGCGCGTCTTCGAGAGGTGCGTTCAGATCCGCCTGGACAGCGATAAGAGCGAGTGCGGCGAGGGTGGCGTCCAGCATCACCAGCATGCCGCCCATCCCGGACACCAGACCGATAGACCACACTCGTCGCGATACGCGCGGGGGGCTCATAAAGCGGATCTGCGCGGGACCGTCCTTGCGGAAGGTGTGCTGGCTTCGGCAACGCCGGAAGGGGCGTATATCCTGGCTTGGGGATCGGCCTTGTGCTCGATGCTTAGCAACCACGCCACTGCCATCGCCAGAACGACCGCGGTGGAGGCAGCCACCCAGCGAAGTCGCGTCGGCAACGTGCCACCGTTGCGATGGATTATCTCCAGCACATGGCGCGAAGCCAGGCTGAGGACCAGTACGGTAACGATGGTCAAGAACGCATGGCCATTGGCCTTTATGGCACTGCCCATGTGGCTGGAAAGCATCAGGAAGACGATAGCGGGCAGCAGAAATGAATGCTGGTTGCGTCGATCCCAGTACTGCTTCTTGGCCGGATCGGTTCGCTCGCCCCGTATCGCCGCGGCCATCGCCTCACGCGTCGCCGGATAAAGATTACCCAGTATGTTGACCGATACGGTTATTCCAAGCATCGCCCCTATCTGAATCATCGCACCCTGCTGCGCTAACAAATTCGCGTAGAGCGAGGTCCAGGCCAGAAGATGAACGGCGCATGCGAAGTAATAGAGGGCCTTGCGCTGCAGGGAGATACGATTGATCGCCTCATTGATCAGCGGAGCGACAATGAATCCGACCAACGAAAGGGCGATTGCCGCGCGAGACGACAGCGACGGGGCGCTGGGGTCGAGCAGGTAGATCTGGGGTTGCCGGTAATAGATCAGCGCGAAAAGAACCAGGCCGGTAGCGAACAGCCAACGGATCAGATTGAAAGACAAGATAAGTCCTTCGAGATCGGATGCTGTGGGATGAGCGATTCTTTCCGTTTTCCAGAACCCGAGGCTATGCGTGTCCCAGACCTCGAGATCCGCCGGCGGGCTGGCGAATGGACGGGCCCTCATCACCAGCCTGCGCAGCCACAGCACGAAGCCCATCCAGGCGATCGCGGCAATGACATGCAGCCAGCGCACGATGTCGGTCATGAAATCGATCAAAGCATCCATCGTGATGGCCTCCTCCGGGTAATCCGGCAGGCGTTCTATCCTGCTGCGTTGGTGCCACCCCACTTCCGTCGGCACTAAGAATTCGACCGAAGTGGAGAGGTGCTGCTCATGCGGTGGACAACCCCATTTGTCGTAACAGGCGCCTGTAATAAACCGATGCGAGGTCCGCGGCGAAGGAGGCTTCGGCGGCGTCCAACGGAAGATGGCGCGGCTGCTGGTTTTCGACCATCAGACGGTCCTCGGCGAAGATGCGGGCGTTGAAATCCTTGACCGCTTCGTCGGTGCCGATCTCGAAATCGAAACACACCGGCGAGAACAGCACGCTACGATCGCTCGCCACCGGGCTGGCGCCGTTCAAAATATTCAGGCGCCCGTTTGGGAAATGCACGGTCAGGTGAGCCAGGTATGGAAGGCGAACATCGAAGCTTCGACGCCACACGAAGCCCTCCGCAGTCATCCCACTGCCGACGGCGTAGTTCGAGACCGTGCTGCAGTAATCGAAACGCAACCCATCTTCGTCGACCTGGACCGCGTAGGCAGGCACCGCGGTGTTGGCGGGATCGGCAAACGTCGTGGTGTGCACGTGTGCGAAATGCGCCACGTCTATGAAGCCCTCTACCTGTCGCCCCGCACTGGCGGCGATCGGTACGGGATCGGGCGTCACCTTGCGAAATGCGGGATCGGCCCAATCGGAGCTCAGCTCCGGAAACGGCGAAGGCGAAGTGCCAAGACAGGTCCAGACCAATCCATAGCGCTCCACCGCAGGATATGTGGAGAGCCGGAACTGCTGCGATGGCGTGAGGTGCGGATGCGCCGGTATATGGACGCAGCGCCCCTGCTGCCCGAATGCCAAACCGTGATAGGGGCATATCAAGGCACCCTCTCGATGCTGTCCCAAGCTGAGCCGCATGCCGCGGTGCGGGCAACGATCGGCGGCCACCACGATGTCTTGGCCGGACCGATACAGCACGAGATCGGTTTCCAACAGAGATACGCTGACGGGACCTTCGCGCACGTCTTCGCTGCGCGCTATCGGGTACCAATAGGGGAGCAGCTCAGCGTGCATGCTCGCTCGCCCATTGAGTCACGGCCTTGCGCTCGTCCGGCTGCATGTCCGTGGCGTTGCCGGGCGGCATGCGTTCGCTCTGCACTACAGCGGCGATGAGGCCTGCATACAGCGGCAGGGTTTCGGACGTGAAGACGATTCCGCGCGGAGGCGAAGCCATGCCTGGGTAGCTGGGTTGCGCGGCGTGGCAAACCGCGCAGCGCCGTTGAACGATCGCATCGGCGCGCAATGGGACGGCGCTCATGGCGGCGGAGCTCGCGATCGAACTCGCTATCGGGTGCTCAGGCCGGTGCATGGCCGGGTGCGTAGCGATGCTTGCCGAGACCTGGGTACTGGCGGGAGTGCCGACCTGTTTGGCTGGAATCCGCGGCAAAGCCATCCAGGTTATCCCCAGGCCGAGCGCCAGGACTGCTGTCGCAGCGATCCAGCGGGGTTCTATCGGCGTGACCCCGCCGTTCTGGTGGGTGGCGTCGAGGACCCATCGGGCCACCACGCTCAAAGCGAGTACGGCGGTGATGGTAAGGAAAGGGTGGCCGTTAGCCCGGACGAGACTTCCCATGTGGCTGGAAAGCATCAGGAAGACGATCGCTAAAGTGATGTACGCATGGCGGCCCCGCCGATCCCAGTACAGCCTGTCGATGGGATCCGGCTGCTCGCTCTTCAGCACCGCGTTATACGCCTTACGCATCCTGGGATAGAGCCACCAGATAACATTGGACGCGATCACTACACCCAGCATGGCGCCGATCTGGATCATGGCGCCGTGCTGGGAGAACAGGTTCGCGTACAGCCCCACCCAACCGAGGACATGGGCGATGGTCGCGGTCATGTATAGAGTTTTGAAATGCAGCGGTATGCGATTGACGAGCTCGTTGATCGCAGGCGCGCCTACCAGGCCAAGCAGCGAGGCCACAATCGCTTCCCGAGCCGATAGCGGAGCGATGCTCGGGTCGACCAAATACGCCAGGGGTTGCCGATAGTAGATTAGGCAAAACAACACGATGCCAGAGCCGACCAGCCAGCGAATCTGATTGAACGACCAAACCAGGCCGTCCAACTCTTCCGCAGTCGGTGCAGCGACTTTTGAGGTCCGCCAGAACGACAGGCTGTGCGTGTCCCAGACCTCCAGCTCGGAGCGCTGATCCAGGAGCGGTTTGGCCCGCAGCGTCAGGCGCCTTATCCAAAGGCCGGCACCCAACCAACCGAACGCAGCGAGTACATGCAGCCAACGGGCCACATCGGCCGTCAAGTCAAGCAATGTGCCTATCATTGCGCAATCTCCTAGCCTATCTCAGGGCGACTCAAGCACGGCCCCGGCGCGCCGAGGGCTCGGCATGCGGACTTAACGCTCGGCCGCTGTAGCCACGGCGAGAGACGACTTCTGGAGCCCCGGGAAACGAGTGCAACCGTTCGAGCCGCTTGCAGCAGCTGCGCTGATCGTTTTACAAACCCCCTCTATCCCCCTTCCCTGCCAGGTCCGCGCTGCGGATGCGGTACGTGTGGCAACGCTATAGGACAGGACGCTGGACACTTCTGTGCACCCATCCTCATAACGTCGGACGCTCACCATTTCTCACTACGCCATAAGCGACGACGGCGCGATGGCATCAGGGCGTACAAGGTCTATCGCTTCAATCAGCCCACGATCGCGAGCGACGGCGTAGTCCGCCGCCGCCCAGAAAATCGGCAGCCAGCCGCGTGGAAACGCACGATGCAACTGCGAGCGCACGGCCCCATGTTCGGCGTAATCGGCACGCAACCGCTTCAGCCCTTCGCAGCTTAGAAAAACAACGTCGTTGCGGGGCACGAACCTCTCATGGGCAGAAGGCTCGCGAACACTCCCCTCAGGCATGAGGTACCGCCAATCGGTCACGTACCGGCCGAAATCGGGAAACTCCAGCAACGCGGAAAAGCGGTAGTTACTCGTATACCAGCAGTTGCATAGCAAGTCCGACACCTTCGCCATGTTGTATGCATGCGTTTGGCGAAGGCTCATCCCCTCGGGGCGAACGCAACCGCCGTGCGACAGGACGGCTTTCAGCGTGACCGAGGCGTCCGGCTCCAGCCCTAGCTGCTGGGTCAAGCGCTCGATGCATGCATCGCGGCCCATATCGTCGAAGCAAAAGCTGTGCGCGTCGGCCGGCGCAAACGGGTGATAGCTGACGTGAATCCTCATGAATGGTTCCGTCCTTAGACTGGCCGAGCGCACAGAAGGAACAAGGGCTGCTAATTCCTTAGCCGTTGACTTCCAATATCTCAGCGCCTCCCAAGTTCGCAATGAGGGTAATGGTCCGCAGCATCGAGTCCTTGTCTGGGTAGGACTCGCCATAGGCCATCGGCTCCCCATTTCCACCGACCAGTCGCCAATGCCACTGTCCATCGGTCGGAGATCCCGCCAAGAACGCATTGGACAACGAGCGCTGCCCACCGGCTTTCATGCCTTCCCGATAAACCTCGAAATGCGGTTTACCAGCCATGGCGCTCCCTCCCCTGGTTACTGGGACAACGGTGCTCGATGGTCCTTGCGGCCAAGCGTCGCTGGAAGCGCTCGGAGCCATGGCGGTGGGCGACCGGTCGGGGTTCCCGCCCGCCGGGACTTGCGCCCGGAATACTCGGAAAGGGCAGTCCGGCCAGGCACGTAAACCGGGGGCCAGTGAGCGATTCCGGCAGAAGGCTGAGCGGGGTCATGACCGCGGTCGCAATTGCCGGCAAGATGCGCCTTCGCCTCCACTTGCCGCGGCCATGCGCTACTCACTGGTCATCTTCGATTTCGACGGCACGCTCGCCGACTCGTTCACCTTCTTCGTGAAAGCTCAGCACGCGCTGGCGCAGCGCCACGGCTTCAACGCCATCGCCGAGGATCGCGTCGACGAGATGCGAAGGCTGGGCACGCGTGAGTTGCTCCAGGAGATCGGGTTCCCCAAGTGGAAGCTGCCGATCGTGGCGGCCGACTTCGTGCGCACCATGCGCGATGCGCCGCCGATGCCGCTGTTTCCGGGCATCCCGGACATGCTGCACCATCTGCGCGACGGCAACGTGCGTTTGGCGATCCTGACGTCCAACTCCACCGACAACGTGCGGCGTGCGCTCGGTTCGGAATTGATGGACACCCTCGAACTGGTCGACGGCGGGGTCCATATGCTCGGCAAGCACCGGCGCATCGCACGGATGTTGAAACAGGCTCGAGTCGACGCATCGCAGGCGATCTATGTCGGCGACCATGTCAGCGACGGCGAAGCGGCGCTCCGCGCGGGCGTAGCCTTCGGAGCAGTCGGCTGGGGCTATGCGCACGCGAGCGCGCTACGCGCGGCGGGCGCACAGCACCTCTTCGATTCGGTGGACGAATTGCGCCTTCTGGCTGGATCGTAGGAGGCCGACCGCGAAGCGGGCTTCGGCTATCGACGTTCGACTTTGGTGACAACGTAATGTATCTCGTAGCCACGTCCGGTCGGCCAGTCGTCTCGCTTAACCTCGTGCTTGAACTGTCCCGACGTCTCAACTGCTGAGCGTCCCGCTGCGATGGCAACAAGAGTATTTTCCGGGATCTCATTGCCTGTGGCTTTGATAGCCAGAGTCTTTGATTCGGCAACAAGCTGATCCGTAGCAGCGCGTGCGTCGGTCGGCTGATTGTAATTAAGGACGAGCTTTACTGTGTCAGCGATCGATGATGTGCCTGTTACGTAATACGCCAGATTGTTAGGCAGTCCACGTGCCGTCGCACCAAGCTCTTGGTATGACGAGGAACAGTGATACTCATCCTCGAAGTCATGCTTATACCCGCGCGTAACCAACGCCGGATCCAAGAACGAGCAAGCCTCGCTTGGCACCCAGCCAACGCTTACTGCCGGCAGTTCAGGTTGCGATTTTGCATCTGCAGCCGGAGGATCCAGCTTACTTGGCGACGGATTTGGATCGTCACCGGAGCAGGCCATCAAGAGCGATGTCGTCACGACCATTGATACGACAAAGTTTTTCATATTGGCGAGCCCCCCTGAGTGCTTATGCCTAAGCAGCGCTACGCCGCGAAGCGAAGCGGCTTCGGCTTGAATGCACGGTTAAACCCGCCCTTAGGCGCTGCAATAGTCCCGCGTGCCGCCACCCCGACTTTCCGCAGCTTGGCCCCAGGCTCTAGGCGCCACGCGACCGTCACGCATCGCCCGGAAGCGCGAACGCTTCCGGGCCCGCGCCTTACCTAATAGGACAGATACTCCAGACGTTTCGCGCTCAACTCCGCAGCCGATTCGTTCCGCACGTCGGCACTGAAGCCTTTTCCGCTCATGGTGTTCCCGTCGATCAGGAAGCTGAAGATACTCGGCCCCTTGCCGGAAACTTTGTCCCTGGGGTATTGGGCGTTGCCGTGGCACCCCATGCATCCACCCATCACCAGCTGGTCGGTCGGAGTATTCGGACGCAACCCCTTCGCCTTCACGCCCAGGATACTTGGCAGCCCGCGCTTGGCAAGCAGGGTGAAGTCCTGCTGGTCGGGGTGGGGATCCTTGACTCCGCCCTTGAACAGCTGGATGCCAGGCTGGCTGCTCTCGATCACGATATTCGCCAGGTAATAGTCCTGGGTAAGCGGATTAGGCTTAGCCGGCGTGATGGAGCTGTCTTCGTTCGTGGGCAACACCTGCAGCCCCACGAGACGATAATACTGCCACACCGAATTCTTGAACTCGGGCGTGCTGGCCATGGCTTTCTGGACTTCGGTGTTGACGTTATAGACAGCGCTTGTTCCTACCGGTGGATTCTGGACCTTGATCGGCCCCGAAAACCCCTTAGGCACGGTGAATTTGCCGGGAATGACATCGTAGCCGTGGGCACTGTCTATCGCGCCCGCCAAGGGCAGCGGGACCAGGGTCCGGTTGGATCCGGTATTGAGGATGGCCGACGGCCTCGTCCCTGGCGGTACCGATGCATCGTATTGCAGTTGGTCATAGAGGTTGACGAGATACAACCCGGTGTCTTTGCTGTCTGGCGTGGTCAGGCTGTCCACCTGTTCGAAGGTGGTGTAGACGAACGTCGGGTAGTTCTCCATCTTGCGCAGGATGTGCACGCCGACCAGACCGAAGGTGGCCACCCGAGCCTGGATCTGACCATTCTCGTTGTAGTAGTACAGGGCCTCGGCCGTGTGATAGCGGCCGGACGCGATCAACTCGGGAGTCATTTCCCGCCATGCCGACTTGACCTCCACGGATTCTCCCGGGTTCGTCCCGTTGGGAGGCAATTCCAGTGCAGTCGGGGGCTTCTCGGCGTTGTAGATGGACTTTACATAATCATATTCAACTGGGTTCACCCTGGCCTGAAACAATATGATGTGATCGTCCTGGGGATTGGCCGACGGCGTGCTGCCGCTCTTCGGAAAGAAGATCTGGTTCTGGCCGATCTGGGTATTTTCGTCGAGATTGTTGAATCGGGCGTCGGTTGAGGCGACATTGACATTTTGGAAGGCGTACTCAGGATCCAAAGCAGCTAGGTTCCCTCTGGGGGCCGATCCCACGGGGAACAGCTCGGACCGGT
This sequence comes from Lysobacter sp. ESA13C, assembly GCF_019970005.1. Classification (NCBI taxonomy): domain Bacteria; kingdom Pseudomonadati; phylum Pseudomonadota; class Gammaproteobacteria; order Lysobacterales; family Lysobacteraceae; genus Lysobacter; species Lysobacter sp. ESA13C. The sequence goes on from NZ_JAHXYK010000011.1 coordinate 39,821, forward strand.
GAGCAAAGGTTTCCCAGAGCAGCTGATTGCTGCTGAAGTTGGAACGGGCGGTTCTGCCGCTTTGATGGAAGTCGCTGGCGCCGGAGGCGGCGAAGTTGCGTCTCGGATCGATGCTCCCCCGCACTACCGGAGACTTGCCGGCGGCATCGACGCCGTTTTTCTGCGCGGGGGAATTGAAGTGGATGAACTGCCGCCAGGCAAAGCGGGCGTATTCCTCGTGAGTGATGTTGGGCTTGTAGGGGTCGTAGTTGTACGCCGGCGGGGCGACGGGCAGAGCCGCCGGAGTCGCGGTCAGGTCAGCCGCCGTGATCGGTGCGCCGCCCGGAAACGATGTTTCTTGATCCTTGGAGATCGATGAAGCGGCGACAGTGGGCTCGGTTTTCGTACATGATGCGGTCATCGCCAGCGTACCGGCGAGCGCACCGAAGATAATGATACGGGTCTTCATTGCTGCACTCCGTCATTGTTGCGCCCCGTGGTGAATCCATGCGATCCATCGCGGCAGCCATGGGAATTCATGAGTTATCGTGCCGCCCTCACCTCAGTCGGGAACGGGGGCGAAGGCGGATCAGCCCACGTACTGGTACCACTGGATCACGAAGTTGGTATCGTTGTAATCGTTATCGGTACCGTCTTCCGTCACGTATAAATTGCCCCCGCCGAGTGTTTTGTTGATGAAGAACACGACTGGATTGCCCGCCGAGACCTTCGGAACGTACGGCCCGCTGCTGCCGAACTGGACCTGCATCCCGTGCGCCATGGTGAACCTGCCGGCTCCGTTCTGGAGGAAGCCGACGTTGACGCCGCTACCCGAGATCGGGAAGGTCTCCTGAGTGCCATCCAGGCAATAGAAACTGATGGGGTTACCGCCGGAGTCGACGACCTGGACGTACTGCGTGTATTCGGCCTGATGCATCGCCGTGAACGTCACCAGCTTGCCGTCGGGGATGTACTCCAGGGATTGGGGGTCCGACCATTTGATGCCTGCCATAATGGAATCTCCTTATCTTGTTTGGCTTCCAGGATTGGATGAGGCGCCGCTGCCGCCTTCACCGGCGGTCATGCCGCTGGCTCCACGGGACCGATGCGCATGGCATTGCTTACCGCAACAGTGTCGTCGAGCAGTTTGTGGATCGTGATTCGACGGAAGTGCCGTCGTCTTGGATTCAAGCATCTGCGTCTTAGCGCATCGCCAGCTACTACGCTGTCAGGCGGAAGCTGCGGCCAAGTTCTTTGATCGATGCTTGATAGGTCTCACAGAATTCGGCTTCTATTTCGCGTCAATGCGACTTGACTCACAAAAGCATCAGTAGCCGATGAATGAGAAGTTTCGTGCGCACAGTCGCCAGATCGGCGCTGATGCTTCAACGCAACTGAGGCAGTTGAACCAGTCCGCGCGCTGAGGCGCCGCGAGCGAAAGACTCGTGTCGTGATCGCAGATCGGTGGATAGAGGTGGCGGCTGGCGGGCCGAAAGCCCGCAGGCGGCACGAGTGGGGCCGTGCCGCCAGCACGCCTTGATCAGTCCCCGCAGTGACACGCGGCCGCCATCTTTCCGGTACCCGGCGGCGGTGTAGCCGCCGCCATAATTGTTCCAGGGGCGTTGAGCTTCGGTACCAGCCAGCCTCCACCGCAGCGGCGATGCGTCGTCGTCTTTCAGTCCGAATACGGCTCGGGATTGGCTAGCGCATCGCCGCGGTGATCGGGCTGAGCGGGGTCGTTGCGATAGTAATGCCGTGAATGCTGCGGGCGTTAACTACAATGCGCGCGGCGTAAACTCAAATTCATTTGCATTTGATGCTGCGCAAGGTCTTACTGGAACTAGACCTGTTGCCACGCCTGACCCTAACAACAACGCCTTGGGAAACAACCTTACAACTGGAGTGCCGTTCGAACCAAAGGGGCCTAATCAGTGAAACGCGCTATCAATGGATTGCTGTTGGCATTTTTCAGTATCTACTCGGCCTCTTGCCAGAGGCATGGACCTGCCGAGGCTGCGACTGAAGGAATTAGAGTCGGAGAAACTCGTGCCAACGTCGAACTTCTACTGAAAGGCCGCGGCATAAAGTTCGAGTTCAGACCTCCGCTGGCCGACACCTCGACATTCCCGACTGAAATTATTCAAGAGGAGGCGCTCGAATCGCCTACCCTCACTTTTTTCGTTTTCGAGCCGCCAGTGGATGCGATCACGAAAATTACGAGAATAATCGTCGTGTTCGATCAAAATGGTCGCGTTGATCGAATCATAACCCAAGAAAGTAACCTCGGCTTGTAGGGAAACAAAGGGGCCGCAATTAAGTCGATCCCATCACGCAACAAGCCCGCCACTCGGCGGGCTTGTTTCCCGCGATCTGCCGAATCGGCGGCACCTGCACTTCCGCGCGGCCCGACGGCACGACGGCACGACAATCTGGCAGCGCACTCGAGGTGATGGGAACGGGGTAATAGTTAAGGACACGAACAAATATGCAGGCTCGTGGACTGGCCTTGCCAAAGGCGGCATTCTTAAAGTTAACTTTTCAGTCCTCAATAAATCAGCCTCAAATTTGGGCCAAAGGGGACAAGACTTCATGGTTGCGGCAACGACTACCCATGAGGGCTGGCATGGGCGGTGGGAGCAACTGAGTCGTGCGGCGGGTACCTACGAGCTTGGTAGCAGAAGTTTCCATACAGATGACGAACGTCGTGCAAGCATCTCTGAGGCCGTTCTGGCTCAGGGTCTTAGGTTCGACCACCCACAAGATTTTTGGACTCGAAAAGGAGGCTTCGACATGGGAAAAATCGAGGATCAAGCTGCCAGTTCGGTACGCGAAACGTGCCGTTATGGATGCGGACCATGAAGACCAAAACAAGATTAGGACTATCAGGCATTTTTGCCGCAGGCGTGATATGCCTTAGCTCGTGCGATTACGATGCTAACGAGGTATCTGCGCAAGCTGATTTCGACACCCTGACACGTGATGGACGCTTATTGAATGGGAAGGATATCGCGATAGCCGCGTGCCTTCGCGCGAACCCTCACGGGATGGAGATAATCAACTGCTCTTCTACAAAAATCGGGATTCCGCTTGAACCGACTGACAAGTTGATGCGCTCAACCTATCCGCGTTTCTATGAAATGGCGCTGCGTTCACAGGTCGAATCAAAGCCCCCGCCGAAAGTTTACTTGTGCGGAGCGTTCCATCTTGCTTCGCAGGGGGATGGACGATGGATTGTCGTAGATTCGATGAGCGGCAGCGGCTTTCCCATCGAATGCCGAGGAAAGAAAGGCAAAGATCGTTGATCCATGGTCGCCAAGGACAGCGGCGAAGCGGCGCGAATGTTGGCCCGGCATCTTTCAGTGGCCAGGATAACCTTTGAGGTGGGGCTAAAAGGCGACCGTGATGCCTGCGCGTTCCCATCCGTGAAGAGACTAGTTTGGACCTGGGAGCCTCGGGCATATCTAAATCGCACCTAGCCCCGCTTGGAAAGCCGGGTGTCTCACCGAAGACTATGTGCTCTGGTGAAGATCGATCACATTTGCAGGAACTGCATGCGCAGCTCTAGTTGCCATCTCTGGTTTCGGAGAGCGGTTTTGTGTTTCGATTGCAGTGTTGATCGCCGAAAAACTCGCAAATAGTCCACGGCTAAGCTATTGATTCGTAAGGCCCGAATTTTCAGACCTTCGGTTCCGAGACCACAGGTAGGGAGAAGACAGAGGACTGACTGGCGAATTTTTCGCCAAACCGCGTTTTTCGCCGGTTCTCCGGAACCACGGCTTACGCTGAAACCCACTAAAATGAGGGTGTTTCTCGACCCGCGGTGCGGGAGATAAACGCGATTGGAGAAGCAGTGGTGGGCCCACCAGGATTCGAACCTGGAACCAAAGGATTATGAGTCCTCTGCTCTAACCGTTGAGCTATAGGCCCGCGCGAGCAGGGATTCTAATGGTTGGGCGGGGCGGGCGTAAGCGGCGCGGCTATGTGCCAGCGCCGTCGCACGGGGAGCCCATGCCCCTCGACGCAGAGACGGCGCGCAGCAGCGGTGTGGTCTGCTTCGTCGATTCCTGCCAATCGATGGACCGTATCGAGGCGCAATCGAGGCGCCTCACCAGTCGAAGCGCCTCACCAAAGGCGCTCATCGGCGCAGAGGTAAAGGGATAGGCGACCACCGCCCCTCAGCGCCCAACACTCATCGAATACGGCCGCTGCTCCGGATCGCTGGCCCAAGCCTTATTCGGCTCTCCCTGCATCGTAAACCGCAGTTCCCCACCGGCCATGATCTCTTCGTGGCGCAGGAAGCTGCGGTCCAGCGGCTGGCCGTTGAGGGTGGCGGCGCCGATGTAGGTGTGGGCGTCGTCCAGGCCGTCGGCGATGGCGGTGAAGCGTTTGCCGTTGGGCAGGTTGAGGGTGGCCTTGGGCAGGAAGGGGCGGCCGATGGCGTATTCGTTGCTGGCCGGGGCCACCGGGTAGAAGCCGAGCGCGGTGAAGACGTACCAGGCCGACATCTGGCCGAGGTCGTCGTTGCCGGCCAGGCCGTCGGGGCGCGGGGCGTATTGGCTGGCCATGATCTGCTTGAGGCGCTCCTGGGTGCGCCAGGGTTGCCCGGCGTAGCCGTAGAGGTAGGCGACGTGGTGGCTGGGTTCGTTGCCGTGGGCGTACCAGCCGATCAGGCCGGTGATGTCTTCCATGTGTTCGAACACTTTCGGGTCGACCTTGGCGTCGAAGACCTGGTCGAGTTTGGCGACGAGCTTGGCGTCGCCGCCGTGGGCGTCGATCAGGCCGGCGACGTCCTGCGGCACGTACCAGGAGTACTGCCAGGCGTTGCCTTCGGTGTAGTCGGTGCCGTAGCCGCTGGCGGTGGGGTCGAAGGGTTCGCGGAAGGCGCCGTTGCGCTTGCGTGCGCGCATGAAGCCGCTGTTCGGGTCGAACGCGTGCTTCCAGTTGCCGGCGCGTTTTTCGAACTTCGCCGCGATGTCCTGGCGGCCCATGTCGCCGGCCATGCGCGCGATGGTCCAGTCGTCGAAGGCGTATTCGAGGGTCTTCGAGGCGGCCTCGCCTTCTTCGTCGATCGGCACGTAGCCGAGCTGCATGTATTGGGCGATCCCGTCGTAGGGGCCGTAGCTGGCGCTGGCGACCATCGCGTCGAGCGCTTCGCCGGTGTCGTAACCGCGGATGCCTTTCATGTAGGCGTCGGCGATCACCGGCACGGCGTGGTAGCCGACCATGCACCAGGTTTCCTGACCGTGGAAGGACCAGATCGGCAGGATGCCGTAGGGGCTGTGGCGGCGCGAGGCGAGCAGCGAATTGACGAAGTCGTTGTTGCGTCGCTCCGGTTGCACCAGGGTCAGCAGCGGATGCAGCGCGCGGTAGGTGTCCCACAGCGAGAACGTCGAGTGGTAGCGGAAGCCCTTGGCTTGGTGCACGGCGTTGTCGGGGCCGCGATAACGGCCGTCGCTGTCCATGAACAGACTCGGCCCCATCAGCGTGTGATACAGCGCGGTGTAGAAGCTCTTGCGCACCGGCTCGGGCGCGTCGGCCTCGATCGCCGACAGCGCTTCGGTCCAAGTCGCGCGCGCCTGCGCGCGCACGCCGTCGAAATCCCAGCCGGGCACTTCGGCGTCGAGGTTGGCGATGGCGCTGTCTTCGCTGACCGGCGAAATCGATACTTTGACGACCAGGTCTTTGCCGTCGGCGTCGGCGAAATCGAGGCTGCCGACCACCTGGCGGCCTTCGATCTGCGCGCGTTTCGTCGAGTCTTTTTCGCCCGGCGGCGGGAAGCCTTTGTAGGCGACGTCGGCTTCGGTGTCGTGGAAGCCGTGGCCGCTGACGGCGCGCGAAAAGCGCATCGCGAAATACAGCTGACGGCCCGGCGCCCAGCCGCGGGTTTCGCGGTAGCCGGTGACGGTGCCGTCGGCGCGCAGGCGCAGTCGCGACCACAGGATCTTGCCCGGGTAGTCGTACAGGCTGGTGCGCAGGTCGACCAGCACGTGCGCGGGCTGCCCTTTCGGAAAGCGATAGCGATGCACGCCGACGCGCTCGGTGGCGGTGAGTTCGGCGCGGATCTTGTAGTCGTCGAGGGTGACCGCGTAATAGCCCGGCTGCGCGACTTCGTCGTCGTGGCGGAAGCGCGAGCGGTAGCCGCTGCGCGCCACTTTAGAGTCACCGCGTTCGAGCTTGACCTCGCCGGCGATCGGCATCAGCAGCACGTCGCCGAGGTCGGAATGGCCGGTGCCGGAGAAGTGAGTGTGGGAGAAGCCGACGATGCTGCTGTCGCTGTAGCGGTAACCGGCAGCCCAGCCGTAGGCCTGCTTGCGCGGCTGGATCTCGGTATCCGGGCTGAGCTGGATCATGCCGAAGGGCACCACCGCGCCGGGGAAGGTGTGGCCCTCGCCGCCGGTGCCGATGAAGGGGTCGACCGATTCGTAGGCCCGGCGGCCGGCTTCGTCAGCCGGACCAGCACTCGCGCCGAGGGCGCAGGCGGCCAGGGCGGCGGCGGCCAGCCAGCGCAGGGCGGGACAGGCGCGGCGGGAGGTGAGAGGCTGGGTCGGCCGGGTCATCCGGGGCACTCCGTCTATAGGGCACAGGAGCCCGGACACGGCCGGACCGGCAAAAATCCCGGCGGCCACTTTTAGATCGTTCTAAATGCGGGCAAGCTAACACGCGATCCAGGCCCCTTCATGCTGCAATGCAGAATGCAGGGACGGGCCTGAGGCCGCAGGATGACGGCATTTAGAACGATCCAAAAGCCGCCGAACGCCATGATTGCCGACCGACCACCCCTTGTGAGGTGTCAACGATGAACGACGCGCCCGCTCCCCGCGGCCGGGTCACCCTGGCCGACATCGCCCGTGCCTGCGGTCTGTCGCGTGCGACGGTCTCGCTGGTCCTGCGCGGCAGCCCGCTGGTCCATGCCGACACCCGCGCCCGGGTCGAGGCCGAACTCAAGCGCCAAGGCTACGTCTACCACCGCGGCGCGGCTAATCTGCGGCGCAAGGTCTCGACCGGCGTGGCCCTGGTCATCAACGACCTGTCCAACCCCTTCTTCGCCGAATTCGCCGCGGGCGTCGACGAATGGCTGGCCACGGCCGGCTTCGTCACCCTGCTCGGCAGCACCAACGAATCGGTCGAACGCCAGCAGGCGGTGCTGACTTCGCTGATGGAGCACGACCCGGCCGGCATCATCCTGTCGCCCGCCGAAGGCAGCGACGGCGCGCGCGTGCGCGCCCAGGTCGGCGAACGCACGCCGGTGCTGGTGTTCAACCGCGAGCTGGATTCCACCGACTGGGATTTCCTCGCCCTCGACAACACCCACGGCGCGCGCCTGGCGACGCGCCATCTGCTCGAACGCGGCCACCGCCGCATCGCCTTTTTCGGCGGCCATCGCGATTCGAGCTCGTGCCGGCAACGCCGCCAGGGCTATCGCGAAGCCTTGGCCGAGGCCGGCGTCGATCCCGAGCCGCAGTGGCTGGTGGAATGCGCGCCGACGCGTCTGGAAGCGGCGCAGCAGACCGGTGCGCTGTTCGTGCGCGATCCGGCGCCGACCGCGGCGGTCTGCTACAACGACGCGGTCGCGCTCGGCCTGATGGCCGGCCTGGTCGCACGCGGGCGCCGCCCGGGCGGCGATTTCGCCGTCATCGGCTTCGACGATATTCCCGAAGCCTCGGTCGCCTCGCCCACCCTGACCACGATCGCGGTCGACCCGCGCGCACGCGGCCGCCAGGCCGCGGAGCTGATCCTCAAGCGCCTGCGCGATCCCGACATGCCGCCCGCCCATACCGTCGCCCCCGTCCGGCTGCAGGCACGCAGCAGCAGCGAGGTGCTCGTTCCGCCGCCCGGAGAGTCCGCATGACCCGTCGCGACATGTCCTACACCGCCGCACTCGCGGTGGTGACCACGATCTTCTTCACCTGGGGCGGCCTGACCAGCCTCAACGATGTGCTGATCCCGCATCTGAAAGCCGTGTTCCAGATGAACTACGCGCAGTCGATGCTGATCCAGTCGACTTTCTTCGGCGCCTACTTCCTGATGTCGCTGCCGGCGAGCAAGGTGGTGGCGAAGGTCGGCTACAAGAACAGCATCGTGATCGGATTGATCGTGGCGGCGGCCGGCGCGGCGCTGTTCTTCCCGGCCGCGCGCATACCCTCGTATCCCTTGTTCCTGGGTGCGTTGTTCGTGCTCGCCAGCGGCATCACCCTGCTGCAGGTCTCGGCGAACCCCTACATCAGCCTGCTCGGCGACCCGGCCGGCGCGCCGAGCCGCCTCAATCTCGCGCAAGCGCTGAATTCGCTCGGCACCACCTTGTTCCCGTACGTGATCGGCCCGCTGATCCTGTCGACCGCGGTGCTCGGCACGGCCGAACTCGCGGCGATGTCGGTCGCCGAACAAGCCGCGTATCGCGCGCATGAAGCGGCTTCGGTGCAGATGCCGTACATGATCATCGCCGGCTGTCTGCTGCTGCTCGCGGTGTTCGTGTACCAGATGCGCATCCCCTCGCTGGCCGAAGCCACCGAGAGCGCCGACCCGGTGCACCACAGCTTCGCCGAAGTGTTGGGCCAGCGGCATCTGTTCTTTGGGGTGGTCGCGATCTTCGTCTACGTCGGCGCCGAGGTCTCGATCGGCAGCTTCCTGATCAACTACATCTCGGCACCGGAAATCGGCAACATCGACCACGCCCAGGCCAGCGAATACCTCGCCTATTACTGGGGCGGCGCGATGGTCGGCCGCTTCATCGGCGCGGCCTTGCTGCGCCGCTTCGATGCGCGCCGCCTGCTGGCGCTGTTCGCGGTCGCCGCGATCGCGCTGCTGGCGCTGACCATGAGCACGAAGGGTTCGGTCGCGATGTGGGCGGTGCTGTCGATCGGCCTGTTCAACTCGATCATGTTCCCGACCATCTTCACCATCGCCATCGAGCGCCTCGGGCCGATGACCAGCAAGGCTTCGAGCCTGCTGATCATGGGCATCGTCGGCGGCGCGGTCATTCCGTGGTTGCAGGGCGTGTTGTCCGACCGGATCGGTATCCAACCTTCGTTCGTAATTCCGGTGGTGTGCTACGCCTTCATCGTCTGGTACGGCTGGCGCGGTTCGCGCGTGCTTGCCGGCCAGGGCCAGCACGTCACCGCCCAGGCTTCGGGAGTGATGCATTGATGTCCGTTGTGCTATCCGCAGAACCGCGCAACGGCGCAATCGTCTGCTTTGGTGAGGCCCTGATCGATTTTCTCGCGCGTCCCTCGTCGGTCGCCGGCGAGCCGCGTCACTTCGTCGAATACGCCGGCGGCGCGCCGGCCAACGTCGCCGTGGCCGCGGCGCGGCTGGGCGGCAACGCGCGCTTCGTCGGCATGCTGGGCGAAGACATGTTCGGCGACTTCATCGCCGCGCAGTTGCAGGACTACGGCGTCGACACCCGCCACCTGCTGCGCACCGCCGAGGCCAAGACCGCGCTGGCTTTCGTCTCGCTCGACGGCGACGGCGAACGCAGCTTCAGCTTCTACCGGCCGCCTGCCGCCGACTTGCTGTTCCGCGACTCGGACTTCAGCGGCGACAGCTTCGCCGAGGCCGGCGTGTTCCACGTCTGCTCCAACAGCCTGACCGAGGAATCGATCGCTGCGACCACGCTGGCCGGGATGCGCCGCGCGCGCATGGCCGGCGCCTTGGTCAGCATGGACATGAACCTGCGGCCGTCGCTGTGGCCGGCCGGCTTCGACCCGGCGCCGCGCCTGCTGGCGGCGCTGCTCGAAGCCGACCTGATCAAACTGTGCGGCAGCGAGTTCGAATTCCTGGCCCGCCACCTCGGCGGCGAAGAAGCCGCATTGCAACGCTTGTGGCACGGTTACGCCACCTGCGTGCTGATCACCGACGGCGCCACGCCGATCCGCTGGCACACGCGCACGCGCCAGGGCGAAGTGCCGACTTTCCGCGTCGCCCCCTCCGACACCACCGGCGCCGGCGACGCCTTCGTCGGCGGTTTGCTGCACCGGCTGTCGACCCTGGGCGTGAACGCCGCCGGCTTCACCGATTTCCTCGAACGCGAGGCCGACTTCATCGGCGCGCTGCGCTATGCCGCGGCCGCCGGCGCCCTCGCCACCACCCGACATGGCGCCTTCGCGGCGATGCCGAGCGCGGCCGATGTCGAACGCCTGATGCAGGAACAGTCATGAATCTTCCGCTGCACCCGCTTCCCGATTTCCGCAAGGCCGACACCTTGCGCGCGCACATCGCCGACACGATGGCGTTCTACGACCCGGTCGCGCGCGACCCGGACGGCGGCTTCTTCCACTATTTCCGCGACGACGGCTCGGTCTACGACGCTTCGCACCGGCACCTGGTCAGCAGCACGCGTTTCGTCTTCAACTACGCGATGGCCGCGATCGAATTCGAGCGCGAGGACTATCGCGAGCTCGCCCGTCACGGCCTGCGCTATCTGCGCGAAAAGCATCGCAACGCCGAGACCGGCGGCTACGCCTGGACCCTCCGCGACGGCCAGCCCGAAGACCGGATGAACCACTGCTACGGCGGCGCCTTCGTGCTGCTCGCCTACTCGACCGCGCTCAAGGCCGGCATCGACGAGGCGGCGGCGTGGATGGACGAGACCTGGGACTTGCTGGAACAGCGCTTCTGGGAGGCGCAGCACGGCCTGTACCGCGACGAAGCCGACGCCGACTGGAACTTCAGCGACTACCGCGGCCAGAACGCCAACATGCACATGTGCGAGGCGATGCTGGCCGCCTACGAGGCCAGCGGCCAGCGCCGTTACCTCGACCGCGCGCTGACCTTGGCGCAGAACATGACCCAGCGCCAGGCGGCGAAGTCCGAAGGCCTGGTGTGGGAGCACTACGACCGCGACTGGAACATCGACTGGGATTACCACCGCGACGACCCCAAGCACCTGTTCCGTCCCTGGGGTTTCCAGCCCGGCCACCAGACCGAGTGGGCCAAGCTGTTGCTGATCCTCGACCGTCATCTGACGCCGAGTGGCGAGGCACCGGCGTGGCTGCTGCCGACCGCACGGCATCTGTTCGACCTCGCGGTGGCGCGTTCCTGGGACAGCGAACACGGCGGCCTGTTCTACGGCTTCGCCCCGGACGGTTCGGTCTGCGACGACGACAAGTATTTCTGGGTCCAGGCCGAATCGCTGGCGACCGCGGCGCTGCTCGCGGCGCGCACCGGCGACGACCTGTACTGGCAGTGGTACGACAAGCTGTGGGCTTACGCCTGGCAGCACATGGTCGATCACCGCTACGGCGCCTGGTACCGCATCCTCGATCGCGAGAACCGCAAGTACAGCGACGAGAAGAGCCCAGCCGGCAAGACCGATTACCACACCATGGGCGCGTGCTACGAAGTGATGCGGTTGCTGCGCCAGGGCTGACCGCGTGGCGTTATCGCGGGATCGAAACGGGGCGCAATGCGCCCCGTTTGCGTTGCGGCCTTTGCTTCGGGGTAGGAGCGGCGCGAGCCGCGACCGCCATGCCTCAACTCACGTTGCACTGTTGAGACTTCTGTAGGAGCGACGTAAGTCGCGACCACGCTGCGACGGGTTCGCGCCGCTTATATCAAGCAAGATCAAGGCCAGGATCAAACGCCAAAGGCTTCCGCCACTAAAGCGGCGGGGTAACTTTCTTTTGTCTAAAGCAACAAAAGTCCGTCTGGATTCCCTTCGGTCAAAAGTCACCAAAGAAGTTGCTTTTGTTTTGAATCACCAACCCGCACGTTCGATGCCGACGCAGGGCTCTACATACGGGATATCCCTGTCCCGACGAAAAACGGCCCGCATCCATGCGGGCCGCCCCCCCTCGGGTCTTCGATAGCCTTCGCTAGTGCGAGGCGACGCACAGCATCCACGAAATTCTTATTGCAACGGCGGTTGCAGCTGCGAACCCCTTGGCATGCTGCTTCTGGGTAGGAGCGGCGCAAGCCGCGACCGCGAACCGACGGTTGCGCCGCAGATGCAAGGTCGCGGTCGCGGCTTACGCCGCTCCTACAGGGGATTTCCGTCGGTAACGCCGCGAGATCGATGCATCGCGGTCGCGGCTTGCGCCGCTCCTACCCTTGGTTGCGTCGTTTTCTGTAGGCCCGATGCGAATCGCAACAGGCCGACGCCGGCCGGCACGACGCATTCATCTCCCGCTCGTCGGGAGAGGGCCTGCAATCGTGTCGCTCCCCGCCACTAGCGGGCGAACCCGGCCCTATCCTGAGCCCCCCCCCAAGGATCGCCCGCCATGGACACCCAGCAAATCGCCAACCGCTATGTCGAGCTGTGCCGCGCAGGCAAGCACGAACAGATCCAGGACGAGCTCTATGCCGACGACGCCGTCAGCATCGAGGCGCCCGGCAATCAGGGCGGCCCGCTCGGCAACGTCGAAGGCCTGGCCGCGATCCGCCAGAAAGGCCGCGACTTCATGGCCGATGTGATCGAGATCCACGACAGCTGGTGCAGCGACCCGGCCGTCGGCGGCGACTGGTTCAGCCTGGCCATGAGCATCGACGCGACCTACAAGAGCATGGGCCGCATGCCGATGGCCGAGGTCGCGGTGTACAAGGTGCGCGACGGCAAGATCGTGCACGAGCAGTTCTTCTACGGCTGAGCGCGGCACCGGAACCTGCACCCAGCGACGCGGCTCATTCGCTCGGCCCGGCATGGCGCGATACAGCGCAGTGCTTTGTTGTGCGATGAGATGTGATGCGCTGAGAGGATTCCGCGCCCCATGCCTCAGCGCAACGCCCGCGACATCGGCAACGACGACCTGATGCCGTCATCCGCACGCTAAACCGCGCGCCGCGAGGCACCGGATAGAAACCGACCCCGCAAACGAAACAGGCCCCGCGAGCGGGGCCTGTTTCCTTACGCAACCGAAGCGACGCCGATCAATCGATGTCGAGGAAGCTGCGCAGTTGTTCCGAACGACTCGGGTGACGCAGCTTGCGCAGCGCCTTGGCCTCGATCTGGCGGATACGCTCGCGGGTGACGTCGAACTGCTTACCGACCTCTTCGAGGGTGTGATCGGTATTCATGTCGATGCCGAAGCGCATGCGCAGCACCTTGGCTTCCCTCGGGGTCAGGCCGGCGAGCACGTCGCGGACCGTCTCGGAGAGGTTGATGTTGGTGGTGGCTTCGACCGGGGACTCGACGTTGGTGTCCTCGATGAAATCGCCGAGGTGCGAATCCTCGTCGTCGCCGATCGGCGTCTCCATCGAGATCGGTTCCTTGGCGATCTTCATGACCTTGCGGATCTTGTCCTCGGGCATGTCCATCTCTTTCGCCAACTCTTCCGGCGTGGCCTCGCGGCCGTACTGCTGGAGCATCTGACGCGAGATGCGGTTGAGCTTGTTGATCGTTTCGATCATGTGCACCGGGATACGGATGGTGCGCGCCTGATCGGCGATCGAACGGGTGATGGCCTGGCGGATCCACCACGTGGCGTAGGTCGAGAACTTGAAGCCGCGGCGGAACTCGAACTTGTCGACCGCCTTCATCAGACCGATGTTGCCTTCCTGGATCAGATCGAGGAACTGCAGACCGCGGTTGGTGTACTTCTTGGCGATGGAGATCACCAGGCGCAGGTTGGCCTCGACCATCTCCTTCTTGGCCTTGCGCGCCTTGGCTTCGCCATAGGCCATCGCACGGCTGATTTCCTTGATGTCGGCCAGGGTCAGGAACGAGGCCTGCTCGATCTCGATCGTGGTCTGCTGCTCGACGATGATCTGGTCCTTGACGTCGCGCAGACCCGACGACCACTTCTGCTTGCGCTTGAGCAGCTCGTCGACCCATTCCAGATTGGTCTGGTTGCCTTCCCAGGCGCGGATGAAGTCCTTGCGCGGCATCTTGGCGATGCGCGTGGCCAGGTCGAGGATCTTGCGCTCGTGGTCCTTGATCGAGCCGACCACGTCGCGCAGGTTGCGCATCAGGTTGTCGGTCAGGGCCAGCGGCAGCTTCAGGGTGACGAACACGGCGGCGATGTCTTCGCGCAGCTTGGTCGCTGCCTTGGCGCCGGCGCCGCCCTTGCCCTGGGCCTTGAGGAACTTGCCGTACAGGTCGGCGATGGCCTCCATGCGCGCGGCGACTTCGACCGGGTCCGGGCCGGAGGTGGTCTCTTCGGTCTCGGCATCGTCGCCGGCGGCTTCGACTTCTTCGTCGTCGTCCGCGTCGGCATCGGCGTCGGCCACCACCACCGGCGGTGCCGGCGGCTCGGGCTCTTCGTCGAGGTGATCGTTGAAGCCGACCACGATCTCGGCCAGGCGCTTCTTGCCGGCCTTGTGCTGCTCGTAGTCTTCGAGGATCAGCTGGATCGTGGAGGGGAACAGGGCAAGCGAAGCCTGGACCTGGTTCAGGCCCTCTTCGATGCGCTTGGCGATGGCGATTTCGCCCTCGCGGGTAAGCAGCTCGACCGTGCCCATCTCGCGCATGTACATGCGCACGGGGTCGGTGGTGCGGCCGCCTTCGCCGTCGAGTGCGGTCAACGCCGCCGCGGCTTCTTCAGCCGCGGTGTCGTCGACTTCGCGATTACCGGTGTTGCCGTCGGCGAGCAACAGCGTTTCGGCATCGGGGGCAACTTCGTGCACCTCGATGCCCATGCCGTTGATCATGCCGATGATGTCTTCGATCTGTTCCGCGTCGACGAGATCGTCGGGCAGATGATCGTTGACCTCGGCATAGGTCAGATAGCCCTGCTCCAAGCCCTTGCTGATCAGGAGCTTGATATCGGACGGAGGGGGCTGACGTTCGTTGGCCATGGGCTGCGCCACCGCGCTATTGAGGGTAGGGAACGCTCCAGTATATCAGGTCCGGCCTGGGAGGCCGGGTCTTAGGACCGGAGGAGAAAGGTGACCGGGCCGTCGTTGACCAGGTTGACGACCATATGGGCGCCGAAGCGGCCGGTTTCCACCCCTCCGGCATGACGTTGCCGGCAGGTTTCGACCAGACGGTTGAATAACGGTTCAGCCAGGCCCGGGGCGGCGGCCGTGCTGAAGCCCGGACGCATGCCGCTGCTGGTATCGGCGGCCAGGGTGAACTGGCTGACCAACAGCAGGCCGCCGCCGGTGTCGGCCAGGCCGCGGTTCATGCGGCCGGCCTCGTCGGCGAAGACCCGGTACCCGAGCAGGCGTTCGGCCATCCGGGCGATCTGGGGTTCGCCGTCGCCGGGTTCAAGCCCGACGAGCGCCAGCAGGCCGGGGCCGATCGCGCCGACGGTTTCGCCGTCGACGACGACCGAGGCCTGGGTGACGCGCTGGATCAGACTCAGCATGCGGGCTCGTACGATCTGGAAAGTCGGACGCGAGTGTAAAGCCTGCATCGTGCCGGCATCGGCGCCGTGCCGGGCCCGATCTGCGCCGCATCCGGCACGTATCGGACGGTCCGGCCGCCACGGTCGCGTACAGGCCAGCGGCTACACTCGCGCGATGACCCGATTCGTCGCCCGCCTGCTGTATGTCTTCGCCAGCGCGCTCGGCCGCCTGCCCTGGTCCTGGCAGATGCGCCTGGGCGACGCCATCGCCGCGCTGTGGCAGCGCCGTAACGCCCGCGAGAGCCGGGTCGCCCGGGTCAACCTGGAGCTGGCCTACCCGGAACTGCTGCCGGCCGAACGCGAGCAGTGGCAGCGCGCGATCGTGCGCACCACCTCGCGCCAGGCGGTCGAGACCCTGCGCCTGTGGACCCGGCCCCATGCCGAAAATCTCGGACTGCTGCGCGAGCAGCACGGCACCGAGCTGTTCGACGCCGCGCTCGCTTCCGGACGCGGCCTGATCGTGGCGGCGCCGCATTACGGCAACTGGGAGCTGCTGAACCAGTGGCTGGCCTTCCGCACCCCGCTGGCGATCCTGTATCGCCCGCCGGAGTCGCCGATCGGCGAGGCCTTCCTCAACCTGGTGCGCGCCGACACCGAAGCCGAACGTGTGACCCAGGTCCGCGCCGAAGGCTCGGCGGTGCGCCAGTTGTGGAAGCGCCTCAACGCCGGCGGCGTGGTCGGCATCCTGCCCGACCAGCAGCCCAAGGCCGGCGACGGCGAGTTCGCGCCGTTCTTCGGCGTGCCCGCGCTGACCATGACCCTGCTCGGACGCTTGGCCGAACGCACCGGCGCGACGGTGTTGTTCGCATACTGCGAACGCATCGACACGCATCCGGATCATCCGGCGTTCGCCTTGCGCATCGAAGCCGCGCCGGACGGCATCGCCGATCCCGATCCGCAACGCGCCTGCATCGCCCTCAACGCGGCGGTAGAACGTATTGCGCGCCGCGATCCGGCCCAATACCAGTGGACCTACAAACGCTATACGCTGCGCCCATCCGGCAATGGCGACGACAACCCCTATCGTTCGAGATAGGACGCCGGTCCGTCGGCTCGACAAGGACGCCTCATGCGTTATGCGCTATTGCTGCTTGCCCTGCTGTGCGGCCCGGCCATGGCCGCCTCGCAGGGCGACGACCAGGCCGAGGTCAACGCCGTCGATGCGGCCTGGAACCGCTACACCCGGCTCGCCGCCAAGGACGACGGCGCGAGCGCCGAGCTGATCGCCGAATCGACCGCGCAGCATTACGCCTTCCTGCGCGACGTCGCCCTGTACGCCTCGACCGAACAAGTCCGCCGCCTGCCGCTCGCCGACCGCCTGACCGTGTACGGCCTGCGCGCGAAGTACGAAGCGCCGGTGCTGGCCGGATGGGACGGCCGCGCGACGTATCGCCATTGCGTGCAGGACAAGCTTTGCCACGTGGTGATGCGCCACGCCGACGGCAACTTTCCGTCGCTGAGCCACGTCGCCATGATCGATGCCGATAGCGCGCTCGGCGAAGTGCAGCCGCCGACCGGCGAGCGCTACGTGTTCGGCCCCGAATTCGTGCGCGAAGGCGGGGGCTGGAAGACCCGTCCGGAACGCCAGACCGAAGAGCTGTCGAAGTTCATGACCGCGGTGGCCGCGCAATCGGGCGGCGAGACCGCGCTGTTGCAGCACCTGCTCGGCGATTTCCTCGGCGACGGCCAGGCGCCGTCGAACCTGAGCGCGCTGGAACTGGCGCCGCGCGACGACGCCGCGCAGCGCAATCGCCTCAACGAGCGTTGGCCGGATTACCAGGCCCACGTCGACACCCAGATCGCCGCGATCAAGCGCAAGGCCGATGCCGGCGAAGCGCTGGCGCAGTACTTGTACGGACGCCTGCTCTACACCGGGCTGGAGTCGCGCCGCATTGCCGCCGACCGCGACGCCGCCCTGGCGCTGCTCGAACGCGCCAGCGACAGCGGCCATGCCGAATCGGCGTTGGCGGTGGCGAACATCCTGCTGTCGACCAACGACCGCCTGTCGTTGAGCCCGCAAACCCTGCGCCGCGCCCTGCCGCATCTGCGCCGCAGCGCCGAAAGCGGCAACCCGCAGGCGATGATGGGCTACGCCGATTTCATCCGCGCCGGCGCCGCCGGCCTGACCAGCGACTGCAGCCAAGCCATCGAATGGCTGCGCAAGGCCGAAGACGCCGGCATGGCGCAGGCACGCAACGACCGGGTCTGGATCCTGGCCACCTGCCCGATCGCCGGCCAGCGCGACGCCAAGCAATCGTTGGCCCTGAGCCAGCACATGATCGCCCGGCGCGAGCAACTGCGCGCCGCCGAACTCGACACCGTCGCCGCCGCGCTCGCCGCCAACGGCGACTTCGCCCAGGCGATCGCGTTCCAGACCGATGCCCTGGCCCGGCTCAAGGACGGCGAGCTCGACCCGAAGTCGCGCGAGCGCATGCAGGGCCGTCTCGCGCTGTATCGTCAGGGCCGCGACTACACCGAAACCGAACCGCTGTACGCCAAAGAACCCTGATGACGGATACGCCCGACCCCACCGCCTCCACCGAGCCTGCCTCCAGGGAGCCCAGCCCGGCGCCACCCGCAGCCGCGTCCGCCGCGACGACGCCCGACACCGACTCGACCGGCTGGCAGAAACTGCCCTCACGTGCGGTGCTGTTGTGCACGATCGACGTCAGCCTCTCGCTGGCGGTCGTGTTCGCGATCGCCGGAGTCGTCCTCGGCGTGCTCACCGTCGGCTCCTGGGTCGGCATCGCCAGCGGCCTCAGCGGCGCCCTGCTCGGCGCCGGCATCGGCACCTGGATCGGCTTGCGCCGCTACCGCAACACCTTGTGGCGGCTCGACGCGCACGGCTTCGCGGTGCGCCGCGGCGTCGCCTGGCAACGCGAAACCCTGGTGCCGCTGACCCGGGTGCAACACCTCGACCTCAAGCACGGCCCGTTGCAACGCTTGCGCGGCCTGGCGACCCTGGTCGTGCACACCGCCGGCACCCGCCACAACGCGGTCTCGATCGATCACCTCGACGCGCAGGACGCCGAGCGCCTGCGCGAGCGCCTCGGCCGCCAGCTCGACCACGACGAAGACGCCTGATGAGCGCGCCGGGTTCGACCGTATCGCCGGACGACGAAAGCACGCGGGCCGACCGCCGCCTGCATCCGATGTCGTGGTTGTTCGTGCTGATCCAGCAGCTCAAGCAGTTCATCGTGCCGCTGGCCGCGCTGGTGTTCTTCGGTCGCGGCGACCGCAACGAGCTGTGGCCGCTGATCGGCGTCGGCGCGCTGGTGGTGGTGGCGCTGTGGCGTTATTTCACCTACCGCTACGGCATCGGCAGCAATGCCGTGGTGGTGCGCAGCGGCCTGTTCAACCGCAGCCTGCGGGTGATCCCGTTCGTGCGGATCCAGAATGTGGCCCTGCACCAGACCGTGTTGCACCGATTGTTCGGCGTCGCCGAAGTGCGCATGGAATCGGCCGGCAGCAAGGAGCCCGAAGCGCAGATGCGCGTGCTCAAGCTCGACGACGCGCTGGCGCTGGAAGCCCTGGTGCGCCGGCGCGGCGCGGCCGTCGCCGAAGGCCAGGCCGAGGACAGCGCCGACGTGCTGCTGCGGCTGCCGCCGGCCGAAGTGCTGCGCCTGGGCCTGGTCTCCAACGGCGGCCTGGTCCTGATCGGCGCCGCCCTGGCCGGCCTGTCGCAGTACACCCCCGATTTCAACGCGCGCGTTCCCGGACGCATCGGCAGCCAGGCGACGCACTGGCTGTCCGGCCATGTCGAGGCCTATCACCTCGACGCGATCGGCGTGGCTCTGATCGCGATGGCCCTGATCGCGCTGATCGCCGGCCTGCTCAAGCTGCTGTCGATCGTGCTGGCGCTGCTGCGCTACTACGGCTTCGAACTCAGCGAACACGGCCGCCGCCTGACCGCCGAACGCGGCCTGCTCGGGCGCTGGCGCACCACCGTGCCGCGCCGGCGCATCCAGGCCTGGACGCTCGAGGAAGGCCTGATGCACCGCTTGCTCAAGCGCCGTGGCCTGAGCGTGGACACGGTCGGCGCCGAAGCCAACGAAGACGGCCGTTCGCTGAAGGAGCTCGCGCCGATCGCGACGCCGCAGGCTTGCGATGCCTTGATCGAACGCTTGCTGCCGCGCGCCGACTGGGATCGCCTGGAATGGCGTGCCCTGCCGGATGCGGCCTGGTGGCGGCTGTTTCTGCCCGACGTGCCGTGGACCTTGCTCGCGGTGTTCTCGCTGTATTGGCAGGTCGGCGCCTGGAGCGCACTCGCCTTGCTGTGGCTGCCATGGGCGGCGTTCAAGGCGCAGCGGCGCACCCGACGCATCGGCTACGCGTTCGGCGAGGTCTTGATCGCGGTGCGCGAAGGCTGGTGGCGGCGTTCCTGGCGCTTCGCCGAACTCGACAAGCTGCAGGCCTTGCAGCTCACCCGTTCGCCGCTGGACCGCAGCTGCGGCACCGCGACCCTGTGGCTCGACACCGCCGGCGCCGGCGCCCTGGCGCCGCCGCTGCGGATCCGCTTCCTGCCCGAAGACGAGGCCCGGCAAATTTACGCCCGGCTCGCGGCGATCCTTTCGCAACGCCCGCTGCGCTGGTGAGGCGCATCGCTCAGGCGCCGCGCCCCCAGTAACCCAGTTCGCGGCGGATCTGCAGGCCGCGCAGCAGCGACGACCACGGCTTGCGCTGCAGACGGCCGAGACGGCCTGCGAGCAGGTCCTCGGTCGCGGCGATCACGCGCTGCGAGGAGCGCCCGTCGCGATAGGGATGGATCGCATCGGCATAGGCGTCGATCGCCGCCTGCAACTCCGGGCTCGGCGCGAACGCCTGCTCGAGTTTCGCCGCCAGCGCCGTCGGATCGTCGAAATCGATCATGTGCGGCTTCGGCGCGCGGTTGCGGAAGGTCACCACCGGTTTGCGCTGGACGACGAACTCCGACACCACCGAGGTCGTGTCGGCGACCAGCACGTCGGCCGCGCGTTGCGCCGAGATCAGGTCTTCGGTCTCGACGAAGGTCGCGTTCGCGCCGGCCAGCGCGCGATAACGCTCGAACAGCTCCGGCGCGCACTTGGGATGCAGGGTCAACAGCCAATAGCGCTCGCCCGTGGCGATCTGCGCGGCGATCGCCTCCAGCAGGTGCGGCGCGGCGCTGAGGCGCTCGGTGAAGGTCGAGGCGAACAACACGGTCTGGCGGCGGCCGGCGAGACGGCGCCATTTCGCCGCGCCGCCGTCGTCGTCGCCGAACAAGGGATCGAGCTTGGGCCAGCCGGTCTCGACCACGGCGAAATGCCCGGCTTGCGCGGCCAGGGCGCGGAACGGCGCGGTCGTCGCCGGGCCTTGCGTGCAATACAGGTCGAACAGGCCGCGTACGCGGAAATGGCCGCGCGCGTCTTCGCGTTTCTCGACGTTGAAGCCGTGGAACAACTGCACCTTGGCGCCGGCGACGAAGGGCGGCACCCAGTTCGCGGCGCTGAACGCCGCGCGCGGCTTCAGCGCGACCGCGGCGCGCAGGCCTTCGCGCCCGGGCGCGAGCATGCGCACCGGCGCCGGCAGCGTCGAAGCCGCGGCGCCATCGGCGAACCAGGCGTGGGCGGTGTGCCCGGCCGCATGCAGCGCATCGGCCAGCGGCCGCAGGATCGGCAAGGCGTAGCGCTCGGTCGCGAACAGCAGGTAATCGGACATGGGGGTGGAGTCGGGGCGGGGGGCGGGGCGAGAAGTGAGTTTAGAGGAGTGAGCAGTGAGTGAGAGCCCCAGCCGCCGCGGCTCCCGCTTTCACTCGCTCCTCACTCCTCCAAACTCGCTACTGGCTCTATGCTGTCGATCCAGCCGCCCGGACCGCCGCCATCGACATGCACTCGCCCGTCGCCGAACGACCGCGCCTGTCGGCCTGCATCATCGCGTTCAACGAAGCCGACCGTATCGGCGACTGCATCGCCTCGCTGGCGTTCTGCGACGAAATCGTCGTGGTCGATTCCTATTCCACCGACGCTACCGCGGCGATCGCGCAGGCCGCCGGCGCGCGCGTGCTGCAACGCGCCTTCGACGGTTTCCGCAGCCAGAAGCATTACGCGGTGGAACAGGCCGCGCACGACTGGGTGCTGTGCCTGGACGCCGACGAGCGCGTCGACGCGCGGCTGCGCGCTTCGATCGAGGCGGCGCGCGCGCGAGGTTTCGACGACGCCGCCGGCTACCGCTTCGCGCGCCTGTCGGAGTATTTCGGCAAGTTCCTGCGCCACGGCAACGCCTATCCGGACCGGGTCCTGCGCCTGTTCGACCGCCGCCGCGGCGGCTGGCGCGGCCAGCGCGAGATCCACGAAGCGGCCAGCGTCGACGGCGCCGTGGCGACGCTCGCCGGCGACCTGATCCACTACCCCTACCGCTCGCTCGAACAGCAACTCAGCAAGACCGAGCGCTATGCGCGGATGATGGCCGAGCACGAGCATGCGCGCGGCAAGCGCGCGAGCCTGAGCAAACTGGTGCTGGCGCCGGCATGGCGGTTCTGGCGCGGCTACGTGCTGCGCGCCGGCTTCCTCGACGGCTGGCACGGCCTGGTCTACGCCTATGTGCGCGCCAATTACGTACGCCAGAAGACCATCATGCTGTGGATGCTCGAACGCGGCCAAGCGCTGACCACGCCGCCGCGCCAGGACGACGACGGTACGCCGCGCGCCTGAGCGCGGCTCGCTTACGGTCCGCCGTCGTCGCTGCGCGCCTCGCGCAGGCTGAAGCCGTACAACAGGCCGACCGCCACCGCATAGAACGACGCGACCAGTTGGTGCGCGAACATCGACTGGGTCAGGCCGCTGGCGATGTAGACCAGCACCAGCACGAATCCGCCGAGCGCGCTGCTGCGCGAGCGCCCGGCCGGCAGCGCGCGCAACCGCCGGGCGAACAGCACCAGGGGCAATAAATACACCGCCAGGATCGCGAGCAGGCCCGGCAGGCCCATGGTCGCGGCCCACTCGGGCACGTCGCTGTGGGCATGGCTGAGCCGGCAGAAACCGACCCGTGCCGCCGGCGGACGGCATTCCGGCAAGGCGCTCACGGCGCGGCCGAAACTGCCGACGCCGATGCCGTCGAGCGGATGCTCGACGAAGGTCTGCCCGGCCAGGGACAACAGACTCAGGCGCGCGCCGAGCGAGGAGGCGCTGTCGCCCTCGCGGAGCCGGTGGACGTCCGAGCGCAGTTCCTCGATGCGGGTCTGCTCGGCCAGCGGGCCGATCCACAACGCCGCGACCGCGCCCAATGCCAAGGTCGCCAACACCGCCCACGAGACCCGGCGCGCACGGCCGCCGCTGACCAGCAAACCGATCAGCAGCACGATCAACACGCCCGGCCAGGTGCCGCGGCTGCCGCTCAGGGCGACGGTCACCACGCCGAGCGCGCAGGCCGCGGTGGTCCACAGCAACTCGCCGGAAGGCCGGCAGAACACCGCCAGCACGATCAGGGCGATCACCGCTTCGGCGTAGACGATGGCGTTCGCGGTCCAGCCGGCGGCGCGGTCCATGCCGGTGCCGACCTGATAGACCGCCACCGCGAAGGCGCCGGCCAGGCCGACCAGGGCGCCGGCCCACAGCCAGCGCCGCGACGGCCGGTAGGCATAGGCCATCAGGGCGAAGAACGGCAGGGTCAGCAGGCGCAGGCGGTTGTCGGCCTCGCGCCAGCGCACGTCGTGGAGAAAGGTCGAAACCGCCACGATCACCGCCACCGCGACCGCCATCAGCAGCAGCGGGCGCAACGCGCCGCCGATCTCGCGGTAACCCTGGGCGATCCGGCCCGGCGCCATCAGGAACGCGGCCAGCGCCAGCGCGGTGAACGGCAGCAGCCCCCACGGCGTGGAGATCAACAGCGCCGGCAGGCAGAACAGGGCGATCTCGAACGTGCGGCGGGCCAGGGCCAAGCGGCGCGGTTCGCCCGCGAGGGCCTCGGGGCGGAAAGAAACGTCGGGTACTTGCGGTTGGGGCACGGATCAGTCCGTATCGTCTTCATGTGGCCGCAGCGGCGGTGCGGCGGGACAGGTTTCGCGCGCAGCGTACGGCACCAGCCACCAGATGCGGCGATTGGAGCGTCCGCCTATTTCGGCGCGGTTGCGGTCCACGCAGGCCGGCAGCGCCGGATCCTGCACCAACAACCAGCGCGTCCGCGGCGCCTGGGCTTGCCAGGCCAGGCCTTGTTTCAATTGTTCCGGCCACCGCATCTTGAAGCCGAAGGTCGTGGTGCGCGACTGCGCCCGCAACAGATTCTGCTCTTTCCAGGCGACCAGGCCGAGCTCGGCCTCGGGGCCGATGCGCGCGGCGACCTTGCTCATCACCCCGCGCGCCGACGAGGAATCGTTGAGCACCGGCGCGACCAGCACGCCGTTCAATACCCACAGCCCGCACAGGGTCGCGGCCATGCCGAGGATGGGCCGGCGCGGCCCGGCCCACAGCAGGGCGGCCAGGCCCCAGCAAGCGATCGCCAACACGCCCGCGGCGAGTCCGCGCGCGCCGTCGGTGAAATCGCGCTCGGCGATCAGCTTGCGCTCGAAACCCGGGTTGCCGAACCACATCGACAAGCCCACGCCGAGCAAGGCCAGGACGATCAGCGCGGCGAAGGCGAAGCCGATCCGGCGCGGCCAGGTCCGGCGCAGGATGCCCGGCAACAGCGGCGCGAACATCAGGCAGGCCATCGGCAACGCCGGCAGGATGTAGACGTCGCGTTTGCCCTGTGGGATCGAGAAGAACACGATCACCAGCAGCCACCAGGCCAGCGGCAGCACATAGCGCGGATCGAGCCGGGCCAGGCGCCGGCGCCATGCCGGCAACGCCCAGGGCAAGGCGAACATCAACGGCAGCCACATCGAGAACATCACCCCGAAGTGATACCCGACCGGTTTGTGATGGTCCCAGGATCTGGAGTAGCGCACGGCGGTCTGGCGCAGCAGCAAGTCGTCGAGATAACCGCGGTAGGCGGGATCGGGATGGGTCAAGACCACCGCCGCCATCGGCGCGATCCACAACGCGACCGCGAACGCGAACGCGAGCGGCCCGAGCCAGAAGTAGCCGCGGCCGATGCCGGCGCGCACCGGCATCTCGACCCAGGCCAGGGCGCGATGCGCCGCACCGCCCGGCGCCAGCGCGGCACGCAACGGCCGCAGCGCCGCCGCGAGCGCCAGCGGCGCCAGCATCAACAAGGCGAGCGCGCCGACGCCCTTGGTGATGGTGCCCATGCCGGCGGCGAACCACGCCAGCACCCACCAGCGCCAGGACGGGCCGGTCAGCAGATGCCGCAACAGACCGTAGTTGGCCAAGGTGATCCAGAACACCACCAGCGGATCGATCTGCGCCTTCTTCGACTGATAGACGAAGTGCACGGTCAGCAGCAGCGCCCAGCCGGCGTAATAACCGATCCGCGGCGTCCATAGGCGCCGGCCGAGATCGACCACGCACCACAAGGTGCCCAGCGCGGCGAGCAGCGAAGGCAGCAGGAAGGCGACGCGCCACTGGCCGGTGGCCAGATAGGCCAGCGCCTGCATCCACATGAAAAACGGCGGCTTGTCCGAGTACAACTCGCCGCCGCGATGCGGGAACAGCCACTGGCCGCTCTCGACCATCTGCATGGCGACCAGGGCGAAACGCGGTTCGTCGGCGGGCCAGGGATCGCGCAGGCCCAGACCGGCCCCGAGCACCAGCCAGGCGACTATCCAGAACAACCAGGCAGGGTGGGAACGGGCGCTTTTGAACATGCGCGGGCCTTTGAACGTGCGCAGATCATAAGCGGCGGCCCGCATCAGGTGGAAAGGCCGGCCCTTGAATCTGGGCCTGCGCTCACCCTTGCCCTCACTCTTGCGCCCTCACTCTTGGGCTCAAGCCTCGCGGCGCAGACGGGCGTAGAAGAAGCCGTCGCCGCCGCCCTCGCCCGGCAGCCGCTGGCGGCCGACTTCGCGGTCGTGGCCGAACTGCGCCGGCAAGGCCTCGGCGCGCGCATCGGCGGTGCGCACCAGGAATTCGCGCACTTGGCGCTCGTTCTCTTCGGTCAGGATCGAGCAGGTCGCATACAACAGCACGCCGCCCGGGGCGACGGTCTGCCAAAGCGCATCGAGCAGGCGCGCCTGCAGCAGCATCAAGGCGGCGATGTCGGATTCGCGCCGGTGCAGGACCACGTCGGGCTGGCGGCGGACGATGCCGGTCGCCGAACACGGCGCATCCAGCAGCACCGCATCGAAGGGCGTGCCGTCCCACCAGGCCTGCAGGTCGGCGGCGTCGGCCACGCGCAGTTCGGCGCGCTCGGCCAGGCCCAGACGGACCAGGCCGCTACGCACCCGTTGCAGGCGCGCCGCATCGACGTCGAGCGCGGTCAGGCGCAGGGCTGCGTCGCGTTCGAGCAGATGCGCGCTCTTGCCGCCGGGCGCGGCACAGGCATCGAGCACGCGCGTACCGGGTGCGGCCGCGATCGCATCGGCGACCAATTGCGCGGAGGCATCCTGGATCGACACCGCGCCGTCGGCGAACCCGGGCAGCGAGGCGATCGCCGCCGAGCCTTGCAGACGCAGCGCATCGGGCAGTCCGTCGACCACCTCGGCTTCGATACTGGCCTCGACGAGCCGTTCGCGATAAGCCTCGCGGGTGCCGCGGCGCGCATTGACGCGCAACCACATCGGCGCCGGCACCGCGCTTTCGGCCAGGATCGCGTCGTAGTGTTCGGGCCAGTCGCGGCGCAGACGCCCGCGCAACCAACTCGGCCAGTGCGAATGCCTGGGGTCGACCGCCGGCAGGCCTTCGCGCTGGGCGCGACGCAGCAGCGCATTGACCATGCCGGCCTGGTGCGGATAGCCGAGGCCGCGCGCGGCCTCGACGGTGGAATCGAGTGCGGCGTGCGCGGGCAATTGCAACGGATCGAGCTGGGCCAGGCCGACGTAGAGCAGCGCGCGCAATTCGCCGTCGCGACGGGTCAGCGGCCGCGCCATCCAGGCGGCGAGCGCGCCCTCGTAGCGCAACGGCTGGCGCAACACGGCGAAGCAGATCGCCTCGACCAGGGCGCGGTCGCGCGGGTCGGGCAAGCCCGGCAGCGCGGTCGCCAATTCGGCCTTGAGCGAACGGCCGCGGTGCATCACCGCGTCGAGCACGCGCGCGGCGATCGCGCGCGGCCGGCTGCCGCCGTGCAGGCTGGCGTTGTGCATGCCGCCATGCGGGCCGTCGGAACCGGTGCGCCGGTCGGACATGCTCAGCGGGCGACGGCGAGGTCGCGCCGGCCGTTCAAATAATCCGCGGCGGTGATCGCCTTGCCGCCGTCGCGTTGCAGCACGCGGATGCGCAAGGCGCCTTCGCCGCAGGCGATGTCGATGCCCTCGCGCCCGGCCAGCAAGACCGTGCCGGGCTCGGCGTCATGCGCCAACGGCAGCGCGATCGCGCCGTGCACGCGCACGCGTTCGCCGGCGATCGTCGCATCGGCCATCGGCCAGGGATTGAAGGCGCGCACCTTGTTCGCCAAGGCCGGCGCCGGCTGCGCCCAATCCAGGCGCGCCTCGGCCTTGTCGAGCTTGTGCGCATAGCTCACGCCTTGTTGCGGCTGCGGCTGCGCGACCGGGCGCATGCCGGCGCGCAACAGGCCCAGACCGTCGGCCAGCACCTGCGCGCCGAGCGCGGCCAGGCGATCGTGCAACTGCCCGCCGGTCTCGGCCTCGCCGATCGCCAGCGATTGCGACAGCAGCACCGGGCCGGTGTCCAGGCCCTTTTCCATCTGCATCAGGCACACGCCGCTGTCGCGGTCGCCGGCCTCGATCGCGCGCTGGATCGGCGCGGCGCCGCGCCAGCGCGGCAACAACGAGGCATGCACGTTCCAGCAACCGTAGGTCGGGATGTCGAGCACCGACTGCGGCAGGATCAGGCCGTAGGCCACCACCACCATCAGGTCGGGCTGCAGTTCGCGCAGCGCCTCGCGCGCAGCGGCGCTCTTGAAATTCTCGGGCTGCATCACCGGCAGGCCGCGCAACAAGGCTTCGCGCTTGACCGGCGACAGCGCCAGCTCGCGTCCGCGCCCGGCAGGACGATCGGGCTGGGTGTAGACGGCCACGACCTCGTTGCGCTGCGCGGCGGCGCGCAGGCTCGGTACGGCGAAGTCGGGGGTACCGGCGAATACGATGCGCATAGGTTCGGGAATGAGATCGAGTGGGGGCGTCGGCGCGCATCATCGCGCCTGGACCAACGCTGCAAGCACAAGCCTACAGAAACGAACAACGGGAGCCGGAAACCCGCGCGCGCCACACGGCGCCGCGCCGATTCCCCGCTCCCGTCGCGAGAGCCGGCCTCAGGCCGACTGGCGGCGCTGCTTGGCGAGCTTCTTGCGCACCATCTCGCGCTTGAGCGGCGAGAGGTAGTCGACGAACAGCTTGCCGTCGAGGTGATCCATCTCGTGCTGGATGCAGACCGCGAGCAGGCCGTCGGTGCTGAGTTCGAACACCGCGCCGTCGCGGCCGATCGCCTTGACGGTGATCTCGTTGGCGCGGGTCACGTCGGCGAAGATGCCGGGCACCGACAGGCAGCCTTCCTGGTAGACCTGCTCGCCGGATTTGGCGACGATCTCCGGGTTGACGAACACCAGCGGCTGATTCTTTTCTTCCGATACGTCGATGACCATGAAGCGCTGGTGCACGTCGACCTGGCTCGCGGCCAGGCCGATGCCGGGGCATTCGTACATGGTCTCGAACATGTCGTCGAGCAGCTTCTGGAACTGCGGCGAGGTCACGTGCGCGGCTTCGACCGGCACGGCCTTCGTCCGCAGACGGGGATCGGGGAATTCGAGGATTGGGAGCAGGGCCATGGCGTCGAAAATGGGGGCGTGGGTCACATACGCAAGCTTTGGTTGCATTGTAACCCCGTTATAGGCTGCAAAGGCCTGCTAACGTTCGCACCTTCTGGGCTATAGTCCGGGTGCCCGCAGAGGGCAAACCTGGAAGGGGAATCAGGTAGATGGCCGCCATGTTTAAACCGATCCGCGCGGTTCTCGCCGCCGCGTTGCTGACTGTTGCCACGTACGCCATTGCGGCGGAACTGCGTGGCGACCACCCCGACACCTACGTGGTGAAACGGGGCGACACCCTGTGGGACATCTCGGCTCGCTTCCTGAAGCGGCCGTGGCTGTGGCCGGAAATCTGGCAGGCCAACCCGCAGATCAAGAACCCGCACCTGATCTATCCGGGCGACGTGATCTCGCTGGCCTACCTCGACCGCGTCGCGGCCCAGGTCAAGCCGGGTCCGCGCCAGGAGGCCCCGATCAGCGGCATCCCGCTGTCGGACATCGAGCCGTTCCTGAAGAACCTTCGGGTCGTCGACGAGTTCGAGCAGATGCCCTACGTGGTCGGTCTTGAAGAGGACCGCCTGCGCGTCACCCAGGGTCAGGTCGCCTACATCAAGAACCTGCCGAACCAGACCCCGGGCACGCGTTACGCCGTGGTCCGCCCGACCCAGCGCTATACCCGCCTGGATCGCGTGGCCTGCTGCGACATCATGCGCGCCGCCGACCTGGACTTCCGCGGTCGCCGCACGGTCGACTTCGAGGCCATCTGGACCGACGTGGTCGTGCCGGATAAGGGCCGCGAGCTGCTCGGCTACGAGCTGATGCAGGTCTCGACCGGCACCGTCAGCCGCGGCGCCGAGAACGGGATGGAGGCCAGCACCCTGGTCATCGACGACACCGGCCGCGAGATCCGCGTCGGCGACCGTCTGATCCCGGTCGAAGCCCAGCCTTACGACCTGCAGTTCTTCCCGCACCCGCCCAAGGCCCAGTTCGACTACGGTCGCGCCCAGGTCCTGGCCGTGGCCGACCTGGTCAAGCACGGCGGCCCGCGCGACGTGATCGCCCTGTCGGTCGGTGCCCGCGACGGCGTCGACAACGGCACGGTGTTCTCGACCTGGCGGGTCGGCACCCGCGCCGTCGACCGGGTCAAGGTCGGTCCGGACCGCGATCCGACCCTGGTCGGCAAGGCCTCGCGCGTGCGCCTGCCGGACGAGTTTTCCGGTCACGTGATGGTCTTCCGCACCTTCGACAAGGTCAGCTACGGCCTGATCATGGACGGCGTGCGCCAGACCAAGGTCGGCTACGAGCTCAAGCATCCCGACTCGGCCTATTGATCGGTTTGTTTAATCACTGAGGAAAGGCCTGCGGGCTTTTCCTACAGCGATCCACGACGGCGCCTTCGGGCGCCGTCGTCGTTTGCAGGCTAGGCTGGTGCATGCCTTCGCCCCAGATCCAGTTGTCCGACGACGACCTCCACGCCCTGTTGACCCTCATCGCCGCCGGCGGCGCTAGCGCCTCCCGGCGGCAACTGCTCGAGCTCTACCCCAGTCCGGCCGCCGCCCTGGCGGCGGGGACCGGCCAGTGGCAGGCCGCCGGGCTCACCCCCAAACAGATCGACGCCCTGCGCGCCCCGGACGAGGAAGCCCTGACGCGGGCGCTCGACTGGCTGCACGCCCCGCGCCATCACCTGGTCGGCTGGCACGACCCCGACTACCCCGGCCTGCTGCGGCGCGCGCCGAATCCGCCGCTGGCGCTGTTCGTCGCCGGCGAACCCGCCCTGCTCTGGCATCCGGCCGTGGCCGTGGTCGGCAGCCGCTCGCCGACTCCGGCCGGGCGCGACAACGCCACCGACTTCGCCCGCGCCCTGGCGCGCTCGGGACTCGCAGTCGCCAGCGGCCTGGCGGCCGGGGTCGACACCGCCGCCCACCGCGCCGCACTCGACGCCGGCGGGGTCACCCTGGCCGTGCTCGGCACCGGCCCCGACATCGCCTATCCGCGCAACAACGCCGACCTGCATGCGCGCATCGCCGCCGAAGGCGCGTTGATCAGCGAGCACCTGCCGGGCACCCAGGCCAAGCCCGAGCACTTCCCGAGCCGCAACCGCATCCTCGCCGGGCTCAGCCTCGGCACCCTGGTGATCGAGGCGGCCGAGCGCTCCGGCGCCCTGATCACCGCGCGCCTGGCCAGCGAATGCGGGCGCGACGTGTTCGCCGTGCCCGGCTCGATCCACAACCCGCTCGCGCGCGGCTGCCATCGCCTGATCCGCGAGGGCGCCGGCCTGGTCGAGAGCGCGGGTGAAGTCGCCGCCGCCCTGGCCCCGCTCGCGGCCGAGTTAGCCGACGACTTGCGCCGTCGCCTGGGCATCCCCATCTCTGCCAGCCACGCGGCCGTCATGGAGGGCGATCACGATGGCGACGACCCGGCTCACGGAGTTAACGGCCGCCCGGATTTCGCAGATCCCGACTACCAGTCCTTGTGGGACGCCCTGGGCCACGACCCAACCGGTATGGATCAACTCGTCGAACGGACTGGATTGACGACCGCGGAACTGTCCTCCATGCTGCTGGTCATGGAGCTTGAGGGTCGCGTCGCGGCGCAGCACGGCCGTTACTTCCGCAACCGCTGAACCACGCCATCGCCGAGCGGTCCGACTGAGGCAAGTCGGCCGTCCGACGGTCAATCAGCAACTCCTACTCACCGCGCCGCATGCGGCGCAGGCCGAGGGAAATGAAAGAGAGCATCCTGGACGTCCTGCTGTACCTTTTCGAGCATTACTTCACCGACGATGCGGACCTTGTCCGCGACCGCGATTCGCTCCGCAGCGGCCCTTTGTTCGACGAATTGGGGCAGGCCGGGTTCAGCCCCGCCGAGATCAACAAAGCCTTCGAGTGGCTCGATGCGCTGGCCTTGCAGCGGCCGGCCGTCAGCCCGCCGCGCACCGGCGGTCCGACCCGGGTCTATTTCGGTCCCGAACTCGACAAGCTCGACGTCGAATGCCGCGGCTTCCTGCTGTTCCTGGAACAGCACGGCATCCTCGACGCCGGCCAGCGCGAGCTCGTGCTCGACCGGGCCATGGCGCTGGACCAGGACGAACTCGACCTGGACGACCTGAAATGGGTCGTGCTGATGGTCCTGTTCAACCAGCCCGGCTCCGAGGCGGCCTACGCCTGGATGGAAACCCAGATGTTCGCCGACGAACCCGAGCCGGTGCACTGACACCGGCATCGCGTCGCCGCACCGGCGACGCCCCCAAGCCGCGGCCCTGCTGCGGCGCGAGCCGGCATCGCCGCTCGCGACTCCCGATCGCTATCGCCGATCGCCAGGCCGATAAGCCGGCCGGCATGCTAGTTTCTTGCGTCCACCGCGCGCCTGGGGCGGCCGCGGGGGCATAGCCATGTCCGGCCGACGGCACCCTTGCGGAGCCCGACTGCGCCGGCGGCTCACTCACAAGGACGATCGCGAGATCAGGGGGACAGCATGACCAATTGGTATTACCACGACGCAGCCCAGGGCCGTGTCGGTCCGATCGACGCCGACGCCGTGCGCGGCCACTACCGCGAGGGCCGCATCCATCGCGACACCTTGCTGTGGCGCGAAGGCCTGCGCGAATGGCAGCCGCTCGAGCGCCTGTCGGGCGAACTCGGCCTGGACGATGACCTGCTGTCGTCGGCGCCGCGTCCGGTAGCGCCGCCGCCATTACCGCCGCAGACCCCGACCGCGTCGGGTCCGCCGCCGTACTCCACGCGCTCGGCACACTCGGCCAACCCGGCCGACGCCGCCGCCGCGCACTTCAACCAGCGCCAGGCGCCGCCGCCGCGGCGCGGCCTGTCGGGCTGCGCGATCGTCGCGATCGTGCTGGCCGTGCTCGCGATTCCGATGGTCGGCATCCTCGCCGCGATCGCCTTGCCGGCGTATCAGGACTACACGGTGCGGGCCAAGGTCACCGAAGCCATCAACGGCTCGGGCCAGTACAAGCTCCAGGTCGCCGAGTACGTGGCCGCCAACGAGGAATGCCCGGGCAACGACAGCAAGGGTTTCCAGCCCGCGGTCGCTTACGCCGGCCCGCGCGTGGCTTCGGTCAAGTTCGGCGAACTCGAAGGCTGCGGCATCGAAATCGAGCTGCGCGGCATCGGCAGCAAGGCCGACGGCCAGAAGATCTGGCTGGAACTCGACCCCTCCAGCGGCGAGTGGACCTGCAGCTCGGAGATCGAAGACCGCCTGCTGCCGCAGAGCTGCCGCGGCTGAAGCACCCGGGCGGCGATGCCGGCATCGCCGCCCGACCCAGTAGAACCGCCCCCTAGACAGGACCAAGATTCGCGATGAGCCAGTGGTACTACAGCGACAACGAGCGCAACCAGCACGGGCCGCTCGACGGCGCCGACATGGCCGCACGTCACCGCAGCGGCGAGCTGGGCCCCGACACCCTGGTCTGGCGCGACGGTTTGGCGCAGTGGCGTCCCTGGCGCGAACTCGCCCATGAACTGGTCGCCGAGCCCGGCTTCGCGGCCGAGCCCGAGCGTCCGCAGCAAGCCCAACCCGGCGCAGCGGCGGTTACAGCCGACAGCCCAGTCGCCGATCCCCAGGCCCACGCCGCGGCCAGCGTGCGCGCCGCGCCGGCGACGGCCGCGACCGCCCCTGCGGCGCCTGCCGCACCGGCCTACGACGGCAGCGGCGCAGCGGCCGAATCCGATTCGCCCTATGCCGCGCCGCGCGCAGGCGTCGCCGACGACACCACCGTCGTCCACGGCTTCGAGGTCGTCCATGTCGGCTTCTGGAAGCGCCTGGCCGCCTACATGATCGACTCGCTGCTGGTCGGCATCGCCTACTACGCCGTCAGCATGGTCCTGACCGTCGGTTTGATCGGGTTCGGCATGTCGTCGGCCTCGGGGCTGTCCTCGGCGACCTGGCTGGAGAACCCCGGCGTCGCCATCGCGGTGCTGATGGGCGTGGTCTACACCTGCATCGGCCTGATCAGCGCGGCCTATTACGTCGGCTTCGAGTCCTCGTCGATGCAGGCCACGCTCGGCAAGCTCGCGGTCGGGATCAAGGTCGTCGATGCCGAAGGCCGCCGCCTGACCCGGATGCGCGCGCTCGGCCGCTGGGCGTCGAGCCTGCTGTCCTACCTGAGCCTGTGCGTCGGCTTCCTGATGATCGCCTTCACCGACCGCAAGCGCGGCCTGCACGACATCCTGGCCAAGACCCAGGTGGTCGATCGCTGGGCCTACACCGGGCGTCCGGAGATGCAGCGCCGCGATCTGGGGCCGGTCGCGATCGTGGTGCTCGTACTGGGCGGCCTGCTATGGCTACTCTATGTCGGCGTCGTGCTCGCGATGGCGTTGCTACCGATGTTCGGGAACTGAGCCGCAACGCTCTGTAAGCTGAACAGGCTGTACGCCATCACGCCCTCTTCAAGTGTTTCAGTGCCAATTTATTGGCGTTTCCGGCAGGCCGCGCTTGACAGCTGCGGCCGGCTCATGATTCCACTAGAAAAAGGAAACCTGAACGCCCGCAGCCGAACGCTGCGGGCGTCGCCTTCTTAACCCCTGCCTCACGAGGCACCGCTGCCGTGCAGCGCCCGCACCGGGCCTGCGGAGTACCCATGGCCAAGAACCTCCTCATCGTCGAGTCGCCCGCCAAGGCCAAGACGATCAACAAGTACCTCGGCAAGGACTTTACCGTCCTGGCCTCCTACGGCCATGTCCGCGACCTGGTGCCCAAAGAGGGCGCGGTCGATCCCGACAACCACTTCGCGATGGACTACGCCGTCATCGAGAAGAACGAGAAACACGTAGACGCGATCGCCAAGGCCGCCAAGAGCGCCGACAACCTGTTCCTGGCGACCGACCCGGATCGCGAGGGCGAGGCGATCAGCTGGCACATCGGCGAGATCCTGCGCGAGCGCGGCCTGCTCGAAGGCAAGCCGCTGCAGCGCGTGGTGTTCACCGAAATCACTCCGCGCGCGATCAAGGAGGCGATGAGCCACCCGCGCGCCATCGCCAGCGACCTGGTCGATGCGCAGCAGGCGCGTCGCGCGCTCGACTACCTGGTCGGCTTCAACCTCTCGCCGGTGCTGTGGCGCAAGGTCCAGCGCGGCCTGTCGGCCGGCCGCGTGCAATCGCCGGCGCTGCGCATGATCGTCGAGCGCGAGGAAGAGATCGAAGCCTTCGTCGCCCGCGAGTACTGGAGCATCGAGGCCGAGTGCGCGCATCCGCAGCAGTCGTTCACCGCCAAGCTCAATAAATTCGACGGCAAGAAGTTCGAGCAGTTCACCATCACCGATGGCGAAACCGCCGAAAGCGCGCGTAAGCGGATCGTCGCGGCCGCCAACGGCGCCCTGCACGTTACCGACGTCACCAGCAAGGAACGCAAGCGCCGCCCGGCCGCGCCGTTCACCACCTCGACCCTGCAGCAGGAAGCCTCGCGCAAGCTCGGCTTCACCACCTCGCGCACCATGCGCGTGGCGCAGAAGCTGTACGAGGGCATGGCGCTCGGCGACGAGGGCACGGTCGGCCTGATCAGCTACATGCGTACCGACTCGGTCAGCCTGTCGCAGGAGGCCGTCGCCGAGATCCGCGACGTGATCGCCCGCGACTTCGGCACCAAGGCCCTGCCGGACAAGCCGAACACCTACCAGACCAAGTCCAAGAACGCGCAGGAAGCGCACGAAGCGATCCGCCCGACCTCGGCGCTGCGCACGCCATCGCAGGTCTCGCGCTTCCTCGACGACGACGGCCGCCGCCTGTACGAACTGATCTGGAAGCGCGCCGTGGCCTCGCAGATGGTGCCGGCCACGCTCAACACGGTCAGCGTCGATCTCGCCGCCGGCTCCGAGCACAGCTTCCGCGCCTCCGGCACGACCGTGATCGATCCAGGCTTCCTCGCCGTGTACGAGGAAGGCAAGGACGCCAAGGCCGCCGAGGACGAGGACGAAGGCCGCAAGCTGCCGCTGATGAAGACCGGCGACCGCATCCCGCTCGACCGCATCCACGCCGACCAGCACTTCACCGAGCCGCCGCCGCGCTTCTCGGAAGCCTCGCTGGTCAAGACGCTCGAGGAATACGGCATCGGCCGCCCCTCGACCTACGCCTCGATCATCCAGACCCTGCTGTTCCGCAAGTACGTCGAACTCGACAGCCGCCGCTTCCGTCCGACCGACGTCGGCCGCGCGGTGTCGAAGTTCCTGTCCGGCCACTTCACTCAGTACGTCGACTACGACTTCACCGCCAAGCTCGAGGACGAGCTCGATGCGGTGTCGCGCGGCGAGGAAGAGTGGGTGCCGCTGATGGAGCGCTTCTGGGGGCCGTTCAAGAAGCTCGTCGAAGAGAAGAAGGAATCGGTCGACCGCAGCGAAGCCACCGGCGCGCGCGAACTCGGCACCGACCCCAAGAGCGGCAAACCGGTCAGCGTGCGCCTGGGCCGCTACGGGCCGTATGCGCAGATCGGCACCGCCGAGGACGAGGACAAGCCGACCTTCGCGTCCCTGCGTCCCGGCCAGAGCATGCACACGATCTCGCTGGAGGAATCGCTCGAACTGTTCAAGCTGCCGCGCAAGCTCGGCCTGGACAAGGACGAGGAAGTCAGCGTCGGCGTCGGCCGCTTCGGCCCCTTCGCCAAGCGCGGCAGCGTGTACGCCTCGCTGAAGAAGGAAGACGACCCCTACACGATCGACCTGGCGCGCGCGGTGTTCCTGATCGAAGAGAAGGAAGAGATCGCCCGCAACCGCATCATCAAGGAGTTCGAGGGCAGCGACATCCAGGTCCTCAACGGCCGCTTCGGCCCCTACATCAGCGACGGCAAGCTCAACGGCCGCATCCCGAAGGATCGCGAGCCGGCCTCGCTGACCCTGGAGGAAGTGGTCAAGCTGATGGAAGAAACCGGCAAGCCGATGCGCGGCCGCTTCGGCAAGAAGGGCGCGGCGAAGAAGGAACCGGCCAAGAAGGCGGCCAAGAAGACCGCCGCGGCCAAGAAAGCGGTCGCCGAGAAGGCGCCGGCCGAGAAAGCCGTGAAGAAGGCCGCGACCAAGAAAGCGCCGGCCAAGAAAGCGGCGAAGAAAGCCGTCAAGAAGGTCGCCAAGAAGACCGCGACCAAGAAGGCGGCCAAGAAAGTCGTGAAGAAAGCGGTCGCCTGAGGCGACCGCACGGCGTGACGGAAAGCCCGCTTTCGGGCTTTCCGCCGCCGTTCCATGCGCCGGCGTCTCCTCGCATGGCGACCGCACGCACAGATTCGCGCCGAAGCGCCGTCTAGGATCGTGCGCATTCAAGACGCGATCGAAATCGCGCTGATCGATGGACGACCGAAGTTGTTGGGGGGTGTCTTTCACCTATCCCGACGACAGGAGTCGCCATGAACCGCATTGCCCGTACCTCTCTCCTCGTATCCGGCGCCGCCTTGTGCGCAGCGCTGTCGCCCGTGTCCGCCGTCTGGGCGCACGGCACCTTCGTCAATCCGCAAAGCCGGATCTACAAGTGCTATCTCGGCAATAAAGAGAACCCGGCCGACCCGGCCTGCCGCGCCGCCTGGGCGGTCGCCGGACCGCAGCTGTTCTACGACTGGAACGGCATCAACCAGGCCAACGCCAACAGCAACCACCAGGCGGTGGTGCCCAACGGCAAGCTGTGCAGCGGCGGCAACCCGACCTTCCGCGGCCTCGACGTGCTGCGCAGCGACTGGCAGGCCACCACGCTGCGTTCCGGCGCCAGCCACACCTTCACCTTCTATGCGACCGCACCGCACGCGACCAAGGAATGGACGTTCTATGTCACGCCGCAGGGCTGGAACCCGAGCACCGCGCTGCAGTGGAGCAGCATGCAGCAGTTCTGCAAGAGCGCGAAGGTGCCGCTGTCGAGCGGCAACAACTACCACATCACCTGCACCCTGCCGAACCGCACCGGCCGCCACGTGATCTACAACACCTGGCAGCGCTCGGACTCGACCGAAGCTTTCTACACCTGCATGGACGTCAACTTCAGCAACGCGCTGGCCGAGCGCAACTCGGCCTGGCGCGATGCCGGCAACCTCAACGTCGCCAACGACTATCCGGTCGGCACCACGGTCACCTTGCGCGTGTTCAACGCCGACGGTTCCGACGCCGAGAAGGTCGAGACCGTGCTGCGCGCCGGCGAGACCTCGGTGATCGACTGGCCGCGCCGGGTCGGCGACGAGGTCAACGCGCGTTCGCGTTTCGCCCGCATCGGCGAGAAGCGCGGCGCCGAGCTGATCCAGGCCAAGTCCGGCAGCGCCGGCAACCACGTCTGGCTGACCGGCAACCGCTCTTACGCCTTCGACGTGCGCCTGCCCGAGTCGGCCCAACCCTACGCCGACGAACACGCCCACCACGGCCACTGATCCGTCCGCTCGAACGGACGGAAGCTTTGCGGTCGTCGTGGCTTGAACGGCCCGGCCGCCTGCGAGGCCGCTCCCTGGAGCGGCCTCGCGCGTGCATGCGACACTCGCGGTTGCCACCGCCCGGAGCCGTCATGCCCGCCCCTGCCCTGTCCATCGCCGATGCCGCCGCCGCGCTCGCACGCGGTGGCGTCGTGGTGTACCCGACCGAAGCGGTCTGGGGCATCGGTTGCGATCCGCGCGACGAAGCCGCGGTGCATCGCCTGCTGACGATCAAGCGGCGGCCGGTCGACAAGGGGGTGATCCTGATCGCCGCGTCGATCGCCCAACTCAATGCCTGGGTCGACTGGGACGCCCTGCCGGCGCCGCGCCGCGAAGCCGTGCTCGCCAGTTGGCCGGGGCCGCATACCTGGGCGGTGCCGGCGACCGCGGCGCTGCCGTCGTGGATCAGCGGAGCCCATCGCAGCGTCGCGGTGCGGGTGACCGCGCACCCGCAGGCGCGTGCCCTGTGCGAGGCCTTCGGCCACGCCCTGGTCTCGACCAGCGCCAACCTCGCCGGCCATCCGCCGGCGTTCCGCCGCGGCGAACTCGACCCGGCCCTGCTCGCGCTCAGCGACGGCGTCTGCGAGGGCGAGACCGGCGGCCTGGCCGCGCCGACCGCGATCCGGGTGGCGCTCAGCGGCGAGGTCGTGCGGGGCTGAACATGCGCAGCTGACCGTGCACGGCTGAACTGGCACCGGCCCGTGCCCCGGCCGCGTCCCGCTCCGCTGCCGAACGCCTCGCCATCGGGTACTCACCACACGCCAGCTCGGCCGCGGATTCGACTTTCCCGTAACGCAGCGGAAGCGCAAGATGCGCGCATGTCCCGTGCCCGCCGCCTCCGCCTCGTACCGGCCGCGCTCTTGTCCAGCGTGCTCGCCGCCTGGCTGTGCGGCGGCGCGCTGTCCGGCAGCGCCCATGCCGCCGAGGTATTGATCTACCGCTGCACCGACGAGCGCGGCCACATCAGCCTGCGCGATACGCCGTGCACCGGCGGCCAGCGTCAGCAGACGATGACCATGATGCGGCCGGTCGACCCGCCGCCGCGCCCGCTCGACACCGCCGTCGCCGCACCGGCGCCGGTCGCCTCCGAACGCCGGCCGCAGCGCTTGATCGTGCACACGCCGCAGCCGATGTACGAATGCGTCCGCCCGGACGGCAGCAGCTACACCAGCAACAACGGCGACGGCAATCCGCGCATGATGCCGATCGTCGACCTGGGCTACGGCGTGCCGGTCTATAACAACCGCACCTCGCTCGGCGGCCGCATCGGTGCGCCGACCCCGCGCCTGGGCGATCCGAGCGCGCGCATCGCCATCGCCGGCCGCCACGGCAACGTCGCCTACGCCGGCACCGCGCGCTCCGGCGGCTATTATTCCGGCGGCTACGATTACGGTTACGGTGTCTACTACGGCAGCCAGCTGGTGCGCGACGAATGCCAGCAACTGCCGCAGCAGGAAGTCTGCAGCCGTCTGCGCGACCGCCGCTACGAAGGCGACCGCCGCTACAACAGCGCGCTGCAGAGCGAGCGCGCCCAGATCACCCAAGAACAGCGCGGCATCGATGCGCGCCTGAACGCCGATTGCGGAGCTTACTGATGCGTGTGTGGTGGTGCTTGTCCGTCCTGTTGCTGGCCTGCGCCGGCGTTTCCGCCCAGCCCGGCAAGGTCGTGATCTACCGCTGCACCGACGCCCTCGGCCAGTTGACCGTGCAGAACAACACGCCGTGCCCGAAAGGCAGCACGCAGGACAAGCGCGTGATCGATTCGGCGCCGTCGAGCGCGGCGCCGCCGTTGTTCATCACCTCGCCGGTGCCGCCGATCGCACCGGCCAACGCCCCGCCGCCGCACCCGCCGGTGTCCTCGCAACTGCCTTCGGTCAGCCGGCCGCCGGCGGCCAAGCCGGCCGCCCCCAAATCCACCATCGCCGACGGCGACCGCCTGCCGCCGCCGGTGCTGTTCGAATGCCGCACCTACGATAACGGCCGCTACCTCAGCGACGACGGCCGTCCGCCGCAGCGCTGTGCGGCGCTGCAGACCACCGGCCTGGGCACCACCGCCTCCGGCGCCGGCGTGGCCTGCCAGATGGTCGACGACCAATGCCAGCGCCTGCCCGACGAAGCGCTGTGCGAAAACTGGAAGCAGCGCCTGCGCGAAGCCGAATCGGCTTTGCGTTTCGGTCGCAGCGACAGCCGCGACGCCTCCGCCGCCGAAGTCGCGCGCATCCAGCGCATCGTCACCGAGAGCACCTGCGGCCGCTGAGCCGCGCCGGCCGAGCTGCACCGGCATCGCCTGATCGCCGACACAGCGCACATAAACGCGATCGGATCTGTCCGGCCGCGCACCGCAGGCGCGTTCCTATAGCTGGAGCCGCCGCAGCGAGGACGGCCCCGCCTCGTCGAGGGACACGACGCGCTGGACCACGGTGGACGACGCCAAGCACGGGCCGGCATCCCACTCGAACGGACATGCGAACTCGTTCGCGCGCTCGGCCATCGACACGCCGAGTGCGCCGAGCGCACCCACGCGTCGATCGCAGCCTCTTTGGCGCAAGCGTCGTACGCGATCGCCCGCCGCGGCCAGGCCCTGGCCGCCGCACGCATGCCGCTAGTCCACATCAGCAATCGCCGAGGCATCGGCGCGCCATCGCGCGCCACCCACGGCCCGAAGCCCGCCGCCGCGGCGACGGACACGCGGCGTCCTGCGCCTTCGCCGGCACGGGCCCGCGCCCGTGTCACCGCGACGGCGACAGGAGACGGCAGATGGCAACCAGGAAAGGCACCGCCGGCGATAAAGCCAAGCCGGCCAAACAAGGCGAATTCCGCGGCGGCGGCACCGTGCGCACCGCGTTGATCCGCGGCGAGACCTTCCGCGCGAAGGCCGTGCAGTACGTCGAAATCGACGGCATGGCGATGTTCGAAGGCGACATCGTGCTCGGCACGGTCGAGGAGGTCGAACGCATCTCGGACATGCTGCGCTCCGAATCCACTTCGGGCGTGGCGATGGCCGTGGCGATCAGCGGCTCGCAGTTCCGCTGGCCCGGCTGCAGGATCCCCTACACCATCGACCCGGCGTTGCCCAACACGGCCCGCGTCACCGATGCGATCGCGCATTGGGAAGCCAAGACTCGCTTCCGCTTCATCCTGCGCACCACCGAAGCCGATTACGTGACCTTCCGCCCCGGCAGCGGCTGCTCGGCCCAGGTCGGCCGGCGCGGCGGCCAGCAATTCGTCAACCTCGCCAGCAGTTGCAGCCTCGGCAACACCATCCACGAGATCGGCCACGTCGTCGGCCTGTGGCACGAGCAGAGCCGCGAGGACCGCGATTCGTTCGTGAGCATCCAGTGGGCCAACATCACCGCCGGCTACGAGCACAATTTCAACCAGCACATCAGCGACGGCGACGACATCGGCAGCTACGACTACGGCTCGATCATGCATTACCCGCGCAACGCGTTCTCCTCCAACGGCAAGGACACCATCGTGCCGATCGGCGCGGTGCCGCCGGGCACGGTGATCGGCCAGCGCAGCAGCCTGTCGGCCGGCGACATCGCCGCGGTCAATTCGTTCTGCCCGCTGACCACGATCAAGGA
This sequence comes from Lysobacter sp. ESA13C, assembly GCF_019970005.1. Lineage (NCBI taxonomy): Bacteria > Pseudomonadati > Pseudomonadota > Gammaproteobacteria > Lysobacterales > Lysobacteraceae > Lysobacter > Lysobacter sp. ESA13C. The sequence goes on from NZ_JAHXYK010000011.1 coordinate 80,817, forward strand.
ATCGCCCACCGACACGCTCAAGGAACGCATCAAGGAAGCGGTGCGCGACAAGCTCAGCGACACCCTCAAGGAAATCCGCAAGGACATCATCACCGACACGATCAAGGAGCAGGTCACCGACACGCGCAAGGAAGGCATCTTCGACCCGGGGCCGACCATCGCCGAGAACCTGACCCTGCCGGGACGTCCGCCGCTGCTGGTCAATCCGGCCGCGCGCGGCGCCTTGCCGTTCGCGATGGCGACCTCGGCCGGCGACGTCGGCGACGAGAACGCCGACACCGTGGCCGCGCTCGATGCCCAGTTGCAGCAGCTCGCCGAAGAACTCGCCCGCGCCGACATGGCCCGGGCCGCGCTGCAGTCGCAGTACGACGAAACCGCCGCGGTACTCGCCCAACTGGCCCAATCCGGCGCCGGCGGCGGCAACGGCTGACCGGGAGAGCGTGCCGTGATCCTGCTGATTTCGCACCAAGCCGATGCCCATGCCCGTTGCGTGCTCGACCATCTGCAGGCGATGGAGCGACCGGCATTGCTGTTCGATCTGGCCGAGTTTCCGGATCGCGCCACGCTCTCGATCGATTACGCCGACGGCGCGCGTCCGCGCATCGACTATGCGCGCGCCGGCGGCGAACGCCATGCGCTCGACGAGGTGGGCTCGGTGTGGTGGCGCCGGCCGCAGGCGCCGGACCTGTCTTCGGTCACCGATGCGCAGGCGCATCTGTTCACCGCCAACGAATGGAACGAGGCGCTCAACGGCCTGTGGCGTCTGCTCGGCGACGCGCGCTGGATGAACGAGCCCGGCCGCGACGATGCCGCCTCGCGCAAGGCCGCGCAGTTGCGCATCGCCGCCGAACTCGGCTTCAAGGTGCCGCGCACCCTGATCAGTTCCGACCCGCAGCGCGTGCGCGAGTTCGTGCACGCGCTGGGGCCCGGCGCGACCGTGCACAAGACCTTCTCGTGCACCCATGCGGTGTGGCGCGAGACGCGCCTGCTCGGCGAGGACGACCTCGCCCACCTGGACACGGTCAGGCTGGCGCCGGTGATCTTCCAGGAGTTCGTGCCGGCCGCGGCCGACATCCGCGTCACCGCGGTCGGCGGGCGCTTGTTCCCGGCCGAGATCAAGCTCGACCCGGTGCCGGGTTCGATCGATTTCCGTCCCAACCTCGGCGCGGCGACGGTGCGCGAGCACGCGCTGCCGTTGCCGCTGCGGCAACGGCTGCTGGCGCTGATGCAACGGCTGGGCCTGGAGTACGGCGCGATCGACCTGCGCCTCACCCCGCAGGGCGAGTACTACTTCTTCGAGATCAACACCGCCGGCGAATTCCTCTTCATCGAACAGCGCACCGGGCAGCCGATCGGGCGCGCGGTGGCCGAATGGCTGGCCGGAGCTCAGTCGATGCGGCTGACGACCAGGGTCATCTCGGCGGAGGCGGTGCGCAGCGGGTAGGCACGGGTGGTGATGTAGTCGCCGACGGTGACTCGGCGGTCGCCGTCGCGATCGACGTGGACCCAGAAGGTGGCTTCGTCGGCGCTGGTATCGATCTCGATGCTCAGCGGCACGGCCTTGGCGTGCTCGGGCACGACCGCCTGCCATTCCTGCAGGGTGCGCGCCGGTGCGTCCTCGAACGAGGTATCGCGCAACTGCACCCGCACGGGGCTGCCGGCCGGAAGTTCGGCCCCGTCGGCAGCGACGATGGTCAGCGAAACGCGCATGCCCGAAGTATACGCCCGCCGCTCATGCGCAACTGCCAAACCGCGCCCAGCAACGGGGCGCGGGCAGGCTTGAGCGGCCGCATCTTTCGGCGCGACCGGCGCCGCCGGGTTCAGAAACCGTAACGCTGGAAGCCGCCGTCCACCGCGATGCATTCGCCGGTGATGTAGCCCGCCGCCGGCAGGCACAGGAAGGCGACCGCGGCGGCCACTTCCTCGGCTTCGCCGATCCGGCCCAGCGGCGTGCGCAGCAGCACCTCGTCGAGATAATCCGGGTCGGCGAGCTTGTCGGAGGTGCGGCGGGTGCGGATGTACCACGGCGCGACCGCGTTGACGCGGATGCCGTCCTCGGCCCATTCGACCGCGAGGTTGCGGGTCATCTGGTGCATCGCCGCCTTGCTCATGCCGTAGGGCGCGCCGGTGCGCACGTGCAGGTTGCCCGACACGCTGCCGATGTTGACGATGCTCGACGAGGCGTGGCGGGTCAGCAGGGCGTGCGCATAGCGCGACAGCTCGAAGGCCGAGAACAGGTTGATCTCGAAGATCTGCCGCCACTCGTCCTCGGTGTAGTCGTTGGTCGGCTTGCTGCGGTTGCCGCCGGCGTTATTGACCAGGATGTGCAGGCCTTCGCCGAAATCCTCGACCCAGTCGAGCAGCTCGCGGCGCTGCTCGTCGTCGGCGACGTCGGCGACGAAGCCTTGCACCTCGCGTTCGGGAAAGTCCTCGAGCAGCTCGGCCCGCGCCGATTCCAGCGCCGCGGCGTCGCGCGCCGCCAGCAGCACGTCGGCGCCGAAACCGAGCAGTTCGCGGGCGATCGCGCGGCCGATCCCGGCGCTGCCGCCGGTCACCAGCGCGAGCTGTCCGTCCAATCGCCAACGTTTCGGGTCCATGCCGTCCTCCAACCAGTCTCGGATCGACGCGCGAGCTGCGCGACGGGCGTAGCATAACGGCGTTCGCCGACCCAGGACGCCGCCATGACGCCTCACCGGATCGTACCGATAGCCTCATCCCTGGCGACCGCCGCGCTGCTGTGCGCGCTGGCGGCCTGCTCCAAGCCGCAACCGCCGGATAAGGAGCGTCCGGTCGAACCGCAGGCGACGCAGTTGCGCGATGCGATCCAGCAACCGATCGAACGGGCGAAGTCGACCGAGGCCGCGGTCGACGAAGCCGCGCAGCAGCAGCGCGCGGCGATCGAAGCCGCCGGCGGCTGAGCCGGCGCGGGGCGCAAAAAAAACGGGCCGCGATGCGGCCCGTTTGGTTGACTCGGCGAGCGGGGCGAACCCGGCTCAGAGCTCGCAGAAGCAGTAGGCCAGCGCCTTGATCGGCACGCCGCTGGTCGGCTTGACCGAGCTTTGCAGGAAGCGCAGGTCGGCGGCCGCCTGCGGCATCGCCTCGCTCAGCAGACCACGGGCGAAATCGGACTGGCCGAGCAACGCCGCACCGGCGCGGCTCTGGGCGAAGCCGGCGAAGAAACGCTCGAACGGGGTCGGCATCTTCTCGACGTAACGCACGCGGTAGTCCTCGACCTTGCCGAGCTTGGCGCGGGCGGCGACGTCGGCGATCGCTTCGGGCAGACCGCCGAGGGCGTCGACCAGACCGCGCTCCTTGGCTTGCGCGCCGCTCCACACGCGGCCGCGCGCGACCGCATCGATGTCGGCGACCGGGCGCTTGCGCGCCGTGGCGACGCGACCGGTGAAATCGGCATAGCCCTTGTCGATGACGTTCTGGATCACCGCGCCGACTTCCGGCGACAGCGGACGGGTGATGTCGAAAGCGCCGGCCAGGCGGGTGGTGCCGACGCCGTCGGTGTGCACGCCGATCTTCTCCAGCGCGCGCGGCACGGTCGGGATCATGCCGAAGATGCCGATCGAACCGGTGATGGTCGAGGGATCGGCGTAGATCTTGTCGGCGTTCATCGATATCCAGTAACCGCCGGAAGCGGCCAGGTCGCCCATCGACACCACCACCGGCTTGCCGGCGGCCTTGAGGGCGACGATCTCGCGGCGGATCTGCTCGGAGGCGAACACCTCGCCGCCGGGCGAATCCACCCGCAGCACCAGCGCCTTGACGTGATCGTCGTCGCGCGCCTCGCGCAGCAGGGCCGCGGTGGAGACGCCGCCGATCGTGCCCGGCGGCTGCTCGCCGCCGGAGATCTCGCCTTCGGCGACGACGATGGCGACCTGCGGACGGGTGTCGGCCGGATTGACCACGCGGTCGAGGCCGGCGACATAGGCCTCGAACGAAATCTGACGGAAGCCGCCGTCGGCGTCTTCGTCGGCGACGCCGCGCTTGGTCAGCAGGGTGTCGACTTCCTCGCGCGTCTTCAGGCCGTCGACCAGCTTCTGCTGCACCGCGTACTTGCCCAGGTCGCCCTTGACCGCGGCCAGGCGCTGCGGCAATTCGTCGATGCCGGCGGCGAGTTGGGCCGGATCGAGCTTGCGCGCCTTGGCGACGTCGCCGAGGTAGCGCGACCACAGGTCGTTCATCCAGAACAGGTCGGCGGTCTTGGACTCTTCCGAGGCGGCGTCGAGGATGTAGGGTTCGGCGGCCGACTTGAACTCGCCGACGCGGAACAGGTGCACGTCGACGCCGAGCTTGTCCTGCAGGCCTTCGCGGTAGTACTGGCGATAGCGGCCGAGACCTTCGATCAGCAGCCCGCCCATCGGGTCTAGGAAGACCTCGTTGGCCTGCGCCGCGATCAGGTACTGCTTCTGGTCCATGCTCTCGGAGAAGGCGATGACTTCCTTCTTGCTCGCCTTCAGGCGCGCGACCGCTTCGGACAGCTCGCGCATCGAGGCCATGCCCGAGGTCTGCAGCTTGTCCAGGCGCAGCACGACGCGCTCGATGCGCTTGTCGTCCTTGGCCGCGTCCAGCGCGCGCAACAGGTCGCGCAGCTGCACTTCCTCGTTCTTGTCGCCGAAGATGCGGCCGAGCGCGCGCGAGGCCGGGTCGCTGCTGTATTGCTCGACCAGCGCGCCTTCCGGCGCGATCACCAGGGTGGTGCGATCCAGCAGAGGCTGTGCCCGACCGCCGAAGACCACGGCCAGCAGAAAGAAGAACAGGAAACCGAAGAACGCCAGGTTGAAGATCAACCGGCGGGTGAAGTTCATCGTGTCCCAGGCGCCGACGAAGAAACGGGCCAAGGGGCCGCGACGCGGGGCGGTATCGTTCATTGCACAGGCTCCATGTGTACAGGCGCAGACTAACCCGGCGCGGTGCCGGGTTTCATCCGCCATTCGTAACGCAGATTTTCAAGCGGTAATGGGCTTTTAGCGCGCCCGTCGTTCAGGCTTCGCGGGTGCAACCGGTCTCGCGCGGATCGACCTCGTGCGGCGACTCCTCGGCCATGCGCCGGGCCAGGCGCTCGGGCTCGCTGGAGCGCATGAAGCGCGTGCACAGCAGCACCGAGGCCACGGTCAGGCCGGCGATCAGGCCGATCCACATTCCCTTCGGGCCCCAGCCCAGGCCCAGGCCGAGGCCGGCGCCGACCGGCATGCCGACGCCCCAATAGGCCAGCGCGGCCAGGATCATCGGCCTGCGGGTGTCCTTGAGCCCGCGCAGCGCGCCGGCCGACAGCACCTGGATGCCATCGGGGAACTGGAACGCGGCGGCGTACAGCAGCAGCGAGGCGGCCAGGGTCGCGACCGCGGCGTCGGCGGTGTAGAAGCTCACCAGCAGATCGTTGGCGGTCAGCAGCAGGATGCCCGAAAGCAACTGGGTGCCGACCACGATCGCATAGCCGGCGAACGCCGCGTTGCGCACGCCGTGGTAGTCGCGCCGGCCCAGGGAATGGCCGACCCGCACCGTGGTCGCCTCGGCCAGGCCCATCGGCACCATGAAGCACAGCGCCGACAGGTTGATCGCGATCTGATGCGCCGACGCCGGCACTTCGCCGAGGCGGCCGATCAACAGGGCGGTGACGATGAACAGACTGCCCTCCATCAACACCGTCACCCCGATCGGCAGGCCGGTCGCGAGCAGGCCGCGGATGGTCGGCCAATGCGGCGGGTCGAAGCGCTCGAACAGGCGCAGGTCGGCGAAGCGCCTGGCCTTGCGCAGCACCAGGAAGAAGCCGATCGCCTGCACCCACAGCATCGCCGCCGAGGCGATGCCGAGCCCGCCCGCGCCCATTTCCGGCAGGCCGAACTTGCCGAAGGTCAGCACGTAGCCCAGCGGCAGCAGGATCAACAGGCCGCCGGCGCTGAGCAACATCGTCGGCAGAGTCCAGTGCAGGCCCTCGCTGAGATAGCGCATGCAGAAGAACAGGGTCAGCGCCGGCACGCCCCAGCGGATGCCGTGCAGGAAGTCGCGCGCGCCGGGAATGATCTCCGCCGCGATCCCCATCGCCGCCAGCGCGTGCGGGATCAGGGTCAGGAACGCAAACAAAAACACGCTCAACAGCACCGCCATCCACAATGCCTGGCGGAACAAGCCACCGATTTCGCCGCGGCGGCCGGCGCCTTCGAGCTGCGATACCGAGGGCGGCACCGACAGCAGGGTGCCGATCGGCACCATCATCGGCAGCCACCACAAGGCGGTGCCGATGGTGACCGAGGCCAGGGTGGTGGTGCTGTGGTGGCCGGCGAGGGTGTTGTCGACGAAGCCGATCAGGCCGGTGGAAACGTGGCCGGCGACGAGCGGCGCGGCCAGGACGACGGTAGTACGGATCTCCCCGGCCAGACCGGCGCGGGAGATGGAAGGAGATGACGCAGACATGGGAGAGGACCAACAGCACGACTGCGGCCGCGCATCCGGTCTAGGGCGCTGGCGCCGGGTCGCGGCGGACGGCTATCTTACCCGCTCGAAAGTGAAGGCCGGGGAGCCTGATCGATTCCAGATGACCGACTCTTCATCTTCGGCCGCCGGCGGCCATGGCGACCTGACTCATTGCGAGAACTGCCAGACCTTGTTGCAGGGGCATTACTGCCATGTCTGCAGCCAGTCGGTAGTCAACCCGATCCGCCACGCCGGCCACGCCCTGGAAGAGGTGTTCGAGTCGTTCTGGCACCTCGACGGGCGCATTTTCCGCACTTTGCGCGATCTGCTGTCTCCGGGCCGGGTCGCCCGCAACTACATCGGCGGCCATCGCGTTCGCTATGTCGCGCCGCTGCGCCTGTTCGTGATCGTCTCGGTGCTGACCTTCTTCGTCGCCCAGTTCGCGATTCACATCGACGAGGGCGCTCAGGGCTTCGACGTGCACACCATGCAGAACACCACGGTGCGCCTGGGCAACAGCAAGAAGCAGATCAAGAACGCCGACAGCATCGTCGAGGTCGAAGCGCTGCGCGCGCGCACGGTCAAGGAACTGCAGGCGGCCAGCCAGGCGGTGCCGGCCGAGGCGCGCAACGCTATCGACACTTCGATCAACACGATCAACCGCCAGGCCGACAAGCGCATCGAAAAGCTGCGCATCGACCAGGGCCTGGACGCGAAGCAGGTCGCCGAGCAGAAAGCGGCCGGTGTGCGCGACGCGTTCGTGCCCAAGAGCGGCACCCTCGAAGCGGCCAAAACCCTGGCCGAGGTCGAACGGGTGCGCGACGAGCGCATCGCGCCGCTGCAGGCCGGACTGGCCAAGCTGGCGCCGAAATCCACCGCGGCGATCGAGCAGGCCAACAAGATCCGCCTGGTCAACGCCGAAGCCGGCTGCCGCGCCGCCCAGTTGCAACAACTGCATGCGCTGGCCAGCGAAGGCCCGGTCGCGCGCAAGTCCGATCCGGAGCGCTACGGCGAGACCGATTGCGAAGACATCGGCGACCCGCTGTCGTTCAACGGCAAGGCCTGGAACGCGCAGACCAATCCGCTGGCCGTGAGCTGGTGGCCGAAGGCCGCCAACGACTGGCTCAACAAACAGGTCGGCCGCGGCGAAGCCAACATCAAGCGCCTGCGCAAGGAACCCTGGCGCTATGTGCACACGCTGATCAGCGCGGTGCCGACCGCTCTGTTCCTGATGGTGCCGCTGTTCGCGCTGTTGCTGAAGATCGCCTACCTGGGCTCGGGGCGCGGCTATCTCGAACACCTGGCGGTCGCGCTCTACAGCCACGTCTACCTGTGCCTGTCGATCCTGGCGATGTTCGTGTTGATGCTGCTCGGCGGCGCGATCACCCCGCACTGGCCGGGCTTCGTCTGGATCGGCGGCTGGGGCATCGGCCTGCTGTGGGCGTGGATGCCGATCTATCTGCTGATCATGCAAAAGCGCGTATACGGCAACGGTTGGCTGGTGACCCTGTTGCGCTACAGCGTGATCGGCACGCTGTATTTCTTCCTGCTGACCTTCGCCGCGATGATCCTGGCGGTGGCCGCCGTGGTGCGGATGTGAGCGCGCATTCCGCCGGCGAGGTGGTCTACGAGGTCACGCTCGACCTCGACGGCGCCATCGCCGACGAGTATCTGCAGTGGCTGCGCGCGCATATCGCCGAGATCTGCGCCCTGCCCGGCTTTCTCGGCGCCGACTTGCACGAAACCCTGGAACCCTCGGCGCCGGACGGCCGCGTCGGCTTGTGCGTGCAGTACCGCCTGCGCGACCGGGCCGCGCTCGAGGACTACCTGCGCGAACATGCGCCACGGCTGCGCGCCGACGGCATGGCGCGCTTCGGCGGCCGCTTCAACGCCTCGCGCCGAGTGCTGCGGACGCTGCAGCGCTGACTCGCGGGCGGCTTGCGCGGTAGCACTGATGTTGCGGCGACGACGGCGCGACGCTCAGGCCGTCGCCGTCTTCGCCCCGACCACCGCCGTCGGCGCGTAATGCCGCATCTCTTCGATCGCACCGATGTAGCCGCGGATCGCGGCGAGAAAGTCGCGGAACTCCGGACTGCCGCGAAAGCCCTGCAGATGGCCCTCGGCGCTGTCCCACTCGATCCGCAGCAGATAACGATGCGGTTCGTCGAGGCAACGCGAGAGCTCGTAGGCCAGGCAATGCTTTGATGCGTCCAGCACGAGAGCGGCGCGCACGTAGTCGCGCTCGAAGGCCGCGCAGGCGTCGGGCTCGAGGGTATAGCGGATGTATTCGACGATCATGCGCGCAGGCCTGGCGGAGGGTCGTGCCGACGCTAGCAGGCCGCGGCGACGGCGGATGTAACAAGGCTTGCCGCCGCCACCGCCGTCACAACGCTCAGCGCTGCAGTTCTTCGCTGAGCCAGGCGCCGCGGTTCGGCGCCGGCGTCGCCAGCAGCCCGCTGCGCAGGCGTTGGCGGTCGTGCGGCGGCGTGCGCTGGACCAGCACCGCCAGGTCCTTGCGTTGCATCGGCGTCATCGCGCGCAAGGCCTCGCGCATGGCGCCGTGCTGGGCTTCGGGCATCTGCGCCAGCAAGGGCTGCAGGGCCGGGTAGTCGGCGCCGAGCGCAGGCCCGAGCAACCAACCGCGGCGATCGCTGCGGTCGATGGCGTCGAACTGCGCGCGCAAGGCCTGCTGCTGGTCGGGCGGCAGGGCCGCGTAGCGTGCCGCCGCGGCCTGGGTCTGGGCGCGTTCCTCGGCGCTCAAGACCTGCCAGGCCAGATAGCGTTCGCGGCGCTCGCCGCGTTGCTGCACGCTCAGGGCATCCCACTGCGCCGCACGATGGTTGAAGTCGCGGCGTTGATCCGGGCTCCAGCCGGCCCAGCGCTTGGCGTTTTCCTGCAGCCGCGCCTGTACCGACGGCGGCAGGCGCTGCAGGATCTCGCCGAGATCGGGCGGCAGGGCCGCGGCCGGGGTCAGCGCCGCAACCGCAGCCAGGGCCAGGCCGCATACCCAACGGCGCGGGGAATCACTGCGGCGCATCGCTGCTCTCCAGGCCTTCGCTTTCGGGGGCGTCGGTTTCCGAACCCGGCGCCGGCGCGCCGGCGGGGGCGTCGCTGGCCACCGGCGCGTCGGCCGGAGCCGGCGCCAGCAGCGGGATGGTGCCGGCGTCGCGCGCGGCGAGCCAGCTGTGGAAGTCGACCTCGGCCGCGGCGGCCTGACCGTCGGGGTCGGCGAGCAAGGCGAAATCGCGGTGGGCGATCAGCCCGGCCTCGTGGCTGTAGCGCTGGGCGGGCGCGGCGGCCTCCGGCAAGGGGCTGACCCGCACCCCGTCGGGGCCGCCGAGCCAGCCGCCGGCGAACCCGCCGAACGGCCAGAAGGTCGCCGCGAACGCCAGCACGCACAGCACCAGCAGGCTCCACAACAGCGGCATCAGCCAGCGCGGACGCGAGCGCGGCGCGGCCTCGGCACGGGCCCCGACGGTGGCGGTTACCGCCACACCCTGCAGGGCCGCTTCGCGTACCTGACCGAGACGGGCCAGGCGCTCGGCCGGCAGGGTCTTGATGCGGCGGTGCACCTGCTCGCGCAGTTGCTGCCAGGCCTGCGGATCGGCGCGGCCGTCGGCATGACGCGGCAGGGCGCGTTGCAGGGCCAGGCGATAGGTCGCCGGGGCGACGCCGAGCACCGCGGCGGCCTCGCCCTCGCCGAGCCCGGCGGCCAGACGCAGCAACAGGGCGGCACGCGGGCCGCTGCCGAGGTCGGCGAGACGGTCGGTGGCCTCGACCGCGATCGCGACCGGGGTGCGGTGGCGCAGGCCGGGCTGGGTCAGCAGCAGCGCCCAGAACCGGGTCGGCCAGTCGCTGAGCGAGGCGTCGGCAGCGACCTGGCGGAAACCGGCCATCGCCGAAGCCAGCGCGGCGTCGCCGGCGGCGGCATCGCCTGCCTGCAATTCGGCCAGCACGGCGCCGCGCCGTTCGACGCCCCGAAGGAAGGCCGAGAGGGCTGCCGGAGCGTTTTGCCGGGGGGCGGTAGAGCTGGGGGACGGGGGTCTGGAACTCATCGGAACGACTTCACCATACGCTCCATCATAGCGAGGCTGGCGGCGTGCAAAACCGCTTGACAAAGCGCCGACGCGCGCCAGCGCGAAGCAGGACGCGGCCTGCGATCAAAAGTGGTTGTGCACAGCAGTAATGGAAACGTCATCAAGCCTCGGTTTGCCGGCGGCGAGAACCGCATGACAGCCATGTTTCACGGCTAAGGCTTTGATAAATATACTAATAACCGCGTTGGCACTTTTTTCACCAACCTAACCCGAGGGCTTATTTCAACGCTCTCGCGCATCGCTGCCGACCCGCCATGCACAGATTTATCCACAGCCCGTGTGGATAAGGGGGATTTCCCTTGGTATACCGCAAGTTACGTGATTAATGTCACGTAATAGCGAGCTATGGCCTGCAACTCCTTCGGCTGCCGCCGATCGTTCCCGGTCGCTAGACTGGCGTCATGCCCGAGGCCCTGTTTCCACCGCCGTCGACCGTCTGGCGCGTCGCCCTGCCGCTGCCGTTGCCGCGGCTGTTCGACTATCTGCCGCCTGCGAGCCAGGCCGACGGCGACGCCGCGGTCGGCCACCGGGTGCGGGTGCCGTTCGGCCGCCGCGAGTTGGTCGGGGTGGTCGCCGAAGTCGGCGCGCCCGAGTACGAGACCGACCCGGCCGCGCTCAAGACCGCCCTGGGCCGGATCGATGCCGACCCGCTGCTGCACGGCGAGCTGTTCGACTCGCTGCGCTGGCTGGCCCGCTACACCCATGCCCCGCTCGGCGAGGTCCTGGCGACCGCCCTGCCCGGGCCGCTGCGCCACGGCGAGCCGCTGCCCGACACCCATGCCTGGGCCTGGTGTCTGACCGAGGCCGGCCGCACCGGCCGCGAAGGCCTGCGCGCCGGCCGCCCGCGCCGCCTCGCCGACCTGCTGCAGGACGGCCCCCAGGACGAGGACCGTCTCGACGAGGCCCTGGACGAGTGGCGCAGCGCCGCGCGCGCCCTGGCCAAGCGCGATCTGGCCGAGCGCATCGCCGTCCCGGCCAGCGCGCGTGCGCCGGCGCCGCGCCCGGGGCCGGCGCTCAACGAGGAACAGCAGGACGCCGTCGACACGGTGTTGGCCGCCGACGGCTTCGTGCCCTTCCTGCTCGACGGCGTCACCGGCAGCGGCAAGACCGAGGTCTACCTGCACGCGATCGCCGACTGCCTGGCGCGCGGCAAGCAGGCCCTGGTGCTGGTGCCGGAGATCGGCCTGACCCCGCAGACCCTGGCGCGGTTCCGCGCCCGCCTCGGCGTGCCGATCCACGCCCTGCACTCGGGCCTGTCCGACGGCGAACGCGCCCGCACCTGGGCCGCGTTCGCGCGCGGCGAAGCGCGGGTCGCGGTCGGCACCCGCTCGGCGGTGTTCCTGCCGCTGCTGCAGCCGGGCCTGATCGTGATCGACGAGGAACACGACGGCAGCTTCAAGCAGCAGGACGGCATCCGTTACCACGCCCGCGATTTCGCCCTGGTCCGGGCCAAGGCTTTGAACATACCGATCCTGCTCGGCAGCGCCACGCCGTCGCTGGAGTCGCTGCGCAACGTCCAGGCCGGGCGCTACGGCCATCTGCGCCTGCAACGCCGCGCCGGCCAGGCGCAGGCGCCGCAGGTGCGGGTGGTCGACGTGCGCAAGCGCCCGATCGAGGCCGGCCTGTCGCCGGAATTGGTCGACGCCATCGCCCAGGCGCTCCACGCCGGCGGCCAGGTGTTGGTGTTCAAGAACCGGCGCGGCTATGCGCCGGTGCTGTTGTGCCACGACTGCGGTTGGACCGCGCACTGCCCGCGTTGCAGCACCCCGCTCAAAGGCACGCCGATGACCGTGCACGGCGGCGGCCGGCGCCTGCAATGCCACCACTGCGGTACGCGCCGGCCCGCACCGAACGCCTGCCCCGACTGCGGCGGCCTGGCCCTGCAATCGCAGGGCGCCGGCACCGAACGCATCGAAGAGTCCCTGAGCGCGCGCTTCCCCGATTACCCCGTGCGCCGCATCGACCGCGGCACCACTCAGCGCCGCGACGCGCTCGAACAGCATTTGGCCGAATTCGGCACCGCGCCCGGCATCCTGGTCGGCACGCAGATGCTCGCCAAGGGCCACGACCTGCCGAACCTGACCCTGGTCGCGGTGGTCGGCATCGACGAAGGCTTGTTCAGCGCCGACTTCCGCGCGCCGGAAAAACTCGCCCAACTATTGATCCAGGTGGCCGGCCGCGCCGGCCGCGCCGACAAACTCGGGCAAGTGCTGTTGCAGACTCATCATCCCGAGCATCCGCTGCTGCATACGCTGTTGACCGGCGGCTATGCCGCGTTCGCCGAAACCGAGCTCGCGCAACGCGAAGCCGCCGATTTTCCGCCGTTCGCGCACATGGCCCTGCTGCGCGCCGAAGCGCAGGAGGTCGACGTCGCCAATGCGTTCTTGGCCAAGGCACGGCGCGAGATCGATGCCTTCGCCGACCCGCGCCGGCGCCCCGCACCGGGACAGCGCCCCGCCCTGGAGATCAACGGCCCCTTGCCGGCGCCGATGCCGCGCCGCGCCGGTTACCAGCGCGCGCAATTGATCCTGACCGCGCTGGAACGGCGCCATCTGCACGCGGCGCTCGACGCCGCCCTGCCGGCGATCTACGCCTGCCCGGAAGCGCGCAAGGTGCGCTGGTCGCTGGACGTCGATCCGATCGATTTGTACTGAGCCGCGCTTGTGCCCCCTTTGAAAAGGGGCTGTGGAGTTGCCGTTGCCGTTGCCGTTGCCGTTGCCGTTGCCGTTGCCGTTGCCGTGATTTTGATCTGCTTTGCGGCTTTACCGGTCAAGTGGAGACCCGGAGGGCGGCGCACAGGACGTGCGCCGTTTTCCGATAAGACAAGGATGTCTTATCGGAAAATCCCGGCGACAGCATTGCACTCGTGGCCTGTGCCCTTGCAAGGAGAGCCCTTTTCTTTGGTTACCTTTCTTTTGGGCTTAGCAAAAGAAAGTAACCCGGCCGCGTAGCGGGCGGAAGCTCTGCTCTTGCTTATGGCTTTCATACCAGCAAGATCAAACGATAAAAGCTTCCGCCACTAAAGCGGCGGGTAACTTTCTTTTGTCTAAAGCAACAAAAGAAAGTCACCAAAGAAAAATGCTTTTGCTTTGAATCACCAGCCCGCACGAGCGATGCCGACGCAGGGATTTTTCATACGGGACATCCCTGTCCCGATGAAAAACGGCCCGCATCCATGCGGGCCGCCCTCCGGGTCTTCTGTGGCCTTCGCTAGTGCGAAGCTGCGCACAGCAACAGCAACAGCTACAGCTACAGCAACAGCAACAGTCATAAGCCAAAGCCAAGGCCAAGGCCAAGGCCAAGGCCAAGGCCAGGGATGGGATTCGACGCCGTCAAGGAAAGAACGTCGCCGCCCACGATTCGCGGTCGCGGCTCGCGCCGCTCCTACCCCAGCTGCGTCGCGGATCGCGCCTTCGATCAGGTCTTGGCCTTGACCTTCGGCTTGCTCGCCGCCGGCTTGTTCACCGGCGGTTTGTTCGCGGCAGGCTGGTTGGCCGACGCAGGATTGACCGCCGGTTTGTTCGCGGGCGATTTGCTCTCGGCGGCTTTCTTCGCGCCGCCCTTGGGCTTGTCGCGTACCCACACGGTCAGGTTGTCGCGCCGTATCTCGAACAGGCCCATCGCCTCGATCAGGTCGCTGAGTTTGCGGTAACCGTAATTGCGCGGATCGAACGAGGCCTGGTTGCCGATCTGCTGTCCGATCGTGGCCAACCGCGACCAGCCGTCGTCGCCGCCGGCGGCGTCGACCGCGCGCCGCAGCATCTGCACCAGACGCGTATCGCTGCGCAGGTCCTTGGCGCTGCGCACCGGCGTCGCCGCGCTGTCGTCGGGCGCACCGTCGACGCTGGCCGGCTGGGCCAGGGCCTCGACATAGGTGAACTTCGAGCAGGCGTTGACGAAGGGCTCCGGCGTCTTCTGCTCGCCGAAGCCATAGACCTTGGCGCCCTCGGTCAGCAGGCGCATCACCAGCGGGGTGAAATCGGCATCGCTGGAGACGATCGCGAAACCGTCGAGGTTGCGCGCATACAGCAAGTCCATCGCATCGATGACCATCGCCATGTCGGAGGCGTTCTTGCCCTTGCTGTAGGCGAACTGCTGCATCGGCCGGATCGCGTAGTCGTGCAGCACCGCTTCCCAGCTCTTGAGGTTCGGGCTCTTCCAGTCGCCGTAGGCGCGGCGGACGTTAGCGACGCCGTAACTCGCCACCTCGGTCAGGATCACGTCGATCTTCGCCGCCGGCGCGTTGTCGGCGTCGATCAGCAGCGCGATGCGTTTTTCCTCTGCGGCCATGCGATTCCCCCGCGGGCCGGTCCCGGCCCTGTCGCGGCCCAGCCTAGCGCAACCCCGCCGTCAGCGCCTCGACGCCGTGCCGGCACCGAAACGAGCGCCACGGTCATGACGCGCTAACCTCGATCAGTGAGAATGGCGGGGACCCTAACGACACGACATGACCCCACCCCCATGACCAACCAGCTCGAACAACTGCGCGCACTCTCCGCCGTCGTCGCCGACACCGGCGACATCGAAGCCATCGCCCGCTTCCGTCCGCTCGATGCGACCACCAACCCCTCCTTGCTGCTCAAGGCCTCGGCCTTGCCGGCCTATGCGCCGCTGATCGAGGCCGCAGTCGCCGCGGCGCAAGGCGCCGACACCGCCGCGCGCGTCGGCGACGCCGGGCTGCGCCTGGCCGTCGCGATCGGCGGCGAAATCCTCAAGCTGATCCCCGGCCGCGTCTCCACCGAAGTCGATGCGCGCCTGAGCTTCGACACCGAAGCGACCCTGGCCCAGGCCCGCCGCATCGTCGAGTTGTACGACCAGGCCGGCATCGGCCGCGAGCGCCTGCTGATCAAGATCGCCTCGACCTGGGAAGGCATCCGCGCCGCCGAGCAGCTCGAACGCGAAGGCATCCACTGCAACCTGACCCTGCTGTTCTCGTTCGCCCAGGCCGTGGCCTGCGCCGAGGCCGGCGTATACCTGATTTCGCCGTTCGTGGGCCGCATCCTCGACTGGCATCTCGCCAACGGCACGCCCAAGCCGGCCACGCCCGCCGACGACCCCGGCGTGCAGTCGGTCGCGCGTATCTGGCAGTACTACAAGCGCCACGACTACGCCACCGTGGTCATGGGCGCGAGCTTCCGCAACACCGGGCAAGTGCTCGCGCTCGCCGGTTGCGACCGCCTGACGATCTCGCCGGAGTTGCTCGGCGAACTCGAAGCCGGCCACGACACGGTCGCGCGCGCGCTCAACGACGACGGCCAACGCGCCGCGCCGAGCGCGAAGCTCGACGAGGCCGGGTTCCGCTGGCAGCACAACGAGGACGCGATGGCGACCGACAAGCTCGCCGACGGTATCCGCCGTTTCGCCGCCGACCAGCGCAAGCTCGAAGACCTGCTCACCCGCCATCTCAGCTGATCGAGGCTCCATCGTCATGAGCGACTCCCGCAAGCACGTCGTCATCGTCGGCGGCGGGTTCGGCGGTCTGTGGGCGACGCGCGCCCTGGCTTCGGCCGAGGTGCGCATTACCCTGATCGACCGTCGCAACCATCATCTGTTCCAGCCCTTGCTGTACCAGGTCGCGACCGCCGGCCTGTCGGCGCCGGACATCGCCGCGCCCTTGCGCCACATCCTGCGCAATCAGAAGAATGTCGAAGTGCGCCTGGGCGAAGTGACCGGCATCGCCGCCGACGCGCGCCAGGTGAGCCTCGCCGACGGCGACGTCATCGACTACGACTACCTGCTGCTCGCCAGCGGCGCGACCCATGCCTATTTCGGCCACGACGAATGGGCCGACGATGCGCCCGGCCTGAAGACCCTCGACGACGCCCTGCACATCCGCCGCCGCGTCCTGCTCGCCTTCGAACGCGCCGAAGCGGCCGAAACCGAGGAAGAACGCTCGGCCTGGCTGCACTTCGCCGTGGTCGGCGGCGGCCCGACCGGGGTCGAACTCGCCGGCACCCTCGCCGAGATTTCGCGCAAGACCCTGCGCCGCGAGTTCCGCCGCATCGACCCGGCACAGGCGCGCGTGCGTTTGATCGAAGCCGGCCCGCGCGTGCTGGCGAACTTTCCCGAGTCGCTGTCGGAAAAAGCCCGCGCGCAATTGCAGCGGCTTGGGGTCGAAGTCGCCACCGGCACCCCGGTCGCCGAGATCGACGCGCGCGGCTACCGACTCGGCACCGAGTTCGTGCCGGCGCGCACGGTGCTGTGGGCGGCCGGCGTCGCCGCTTCACCGCTCGGCGCCCTGCTCGCTGCGCCGCACGATCGCGCCGGGCGCGTGCTGGTCGAACCCGACCTCAGCGTGCCCGGGCATCCGGAGATCTTCGTCGCCGGCGATCTGGCCAGCGTCAAGCAAGCCAACGGCCAGCCCGTGCCCGGGGTCGCGCCGGGCGCCAAGCAGATGGGCGCCTACGTCGCGCGTGCGATACGCGCACGTCTCGATCGGCGCACGCTCGAACCTTTCCGTTACGTCGACTTCGGCAACCTCGCCACCATCGGCCGCCGCGCCGCGGTGGTCGACCTGCGCGGCTTCAAGTTCTCCGGCTTCGTCGCCTGGGTGTTCTGGCTCGCCGCGCACGTGTTCTTCCTGATCGGCTTCCGCAACCGGCTGATCGTGATGCTCAACTGGTCGTGGGCCTACTTCACCTACCAACGCCACGCCCGCATCATCTTCGGCACCGGCGAGCCTGCCCGCGCCGACACGCCGCCGCCATGAAGGCATGAAGGCGAGGCGGTGCGCACGCATCGCCTCGGCTGCAGCGGTAACGACGACGAAGGGCGCCTCGCGGCGCCCTTCGTGTTTACTGCGGACTCGGTGGCTGTCTGCAGGGACGCGTCAGACGCGATCGATCCGGCACATGAAGCAACCGGTGCGGGCATTGTGCGCGTGCACTTCGGTCGTGTCCGGATCGTCGAGCAGCTCGGCCAGCACCGCATCGGCCTGGGCGCCATCGATCGCGCGCGCGCCGCGCATCCAGCCGTCGGCGTCGTAGGCGCGCAGCGACAGATGACGGGTGCGCAGGAACGGCGGCAGTGCGTCGTCGTACGAGGCCGCGGTGGCGCCCTCGCGCACGTAGATCGGGCCGCTGGAACGATAGGGGCCGTCGCAGGCGTGGTGCTCGAAGGTCAGCAACAACACCGAGTCGCCGGGCTTGGCGTCGGCCAGGCTGATCCGACAGGGGTAGCCGTTCGGCGAGTCGGCGACGATGCGGCGCATGCCGTGGGCACGCAGGCTGGCGTCGTCGAGCGCGCCGAGGGTGGCGAAGGGTTCCGGCGACAGGCCGGCGATGCGGTAGCGAGACATGGGGTAACTCCTTGGAAGACAGGGCCCCAAGTTAGATGCCGCGCGCGCGCGGCGATATCCGCTTCTTGCGCTGCGCGGTCGCGAACGCTGCAGCCGTTTGCGGCGCCGCAAACGACGACGGCCCGGTTTCCCGGGCCGTCGTCGCTAAGCTTGCTGGTGGCCGATCAGGCGACGAACAGGCCGCGCATCTTCTTCAGGGCATTGGCTTCGATCTGGCGGATGCGCTCGGCGCTGACGCCGTACTCGTCGGCCAGTTCTTGCAAGGTGATCTTGCTGTCGGCATCGAGCCAGCGACGCTTGATGATGTCGCGCGAACGCGCATCCAGGCCGGCGAGGCCTTCGCGCAGCAGGCCGAGCTGGTTGTCTTCCTCGTCCTCGCGCTCGTACGACTGCGACGGATCTTCGTCGCTCGCGCGCAGGTACGCGGCCGGCGACGGCGGCGCATGATCGTCGTCTTCGTCGGAGGGCGCATCGAAACCGATGTCGCGGCCGGACAGGCGCGATTCCATTTCCAGCACTTCGCGCTCGGAGACGTTGAGGTCCTTGGCGACCAGGCGCACTTCCTCGGCGTTCATCCAGCCCAGGCGCGTCTTGCTCTTGCGCAGGTTGAAGAACAGCTTGCGCTGCGCCTTGGTCGTGGCGACCTTGACGATGCGCCAGTTCTTGAGGATGAACTCGTGCATCTCGGCGCGGATCCAGTGGACCGCGAACGAGACCAGGCGCACGCCCTGGTCGGGGTCGAAACGCTTGACCGCCTTCATCAGGCCGATGTTGCCTTCCTGGATCAGGTCGCCGATCTGCAGACCGTAGCCGTTGTAGCCGCGGGCCACGTGGACGACGAAGCGCAGATGCGAGTGAACGAGTTCACGGGCCGCGTCGAGGTCTTCCCCTTCGCGGAAGCGGCGCGCCAGCGCCTGCTCGTTTTCCACGCTGAGCACCGGGATCTGGTGCACGGCGCCGATATACGCGTCCAGCGAACCGAGCGCGCTGGGCACAGGCAGGTTGTTGGCGACTAGAGCAGTGGATTGGGCGATAGAGGTCATGGGGGTCATCTTAGCAGTCGCGATATATGACTGCTAAAGGTGGGGAAAGTTCCACAGTGTTGCGGTACTGGAACGGGCGACCGGGCCTCGACCGGCCCGGGCGGCGGAGCGCCGTACCGATGAGACGGCGGCGCGGACATCAACATACCCTTTGCAATTAATAACTTATTAAAGCGAACCGGCCGCCGGCGCCATTCAGCCCAGGGCCCGGGCGCTCGAATATCCGCCCGCGGCGCCTTCGGCCGCCTGAACCGGCGTGGCGAAACGCCACTATCGGCCTGATCCGGGCGCACATTCCATCAGGACCGGGGTCCCAGATCGCAAAACCGGCGCCGGGTCGAGGGCGGCGACCGGAGCTTCGACCCCCGGTCCCGACGAAGGTTCACCCCGCAACCCTGCTCGCGCCCGCGACCGGCGCGCCACTACAGTGAGGCGACGCCGCCCGCCCCGGACTGCCCGTGATCCGACGAAAGACCCAGGAAGACGCCACCGGCTGCGGCCTGGCCTGCGTGGCGATGCTCGGCGGCATCGGCTATGCGCAGGCGCGTGTGCTGGCGCGCCGGCTCGGCGTCGGCCCGCACGACCGGGTCGTAGGCCGCGGCGACCAAGCGCGCACGGTGCGCAATGCCTATTTCAGCGACGCCAGACAGTTGCGGCGCATGCTCAAGCTGCTCGGCCTGCGCGCGGGGCCGGAACGCCGCCTGGCGCGATGGGAGGCGCTCGATCGCAGCGGCATCGCCGGCATCAATCCCAACCGCCGCGAGGGCAGCTGGCACTGGGTGGTCTATCTGCACTCGGACGAAGGCGGCTGCGTGCTCGACCCGAATCCGCGCGTGCGCAGCGAACGCAGGACCGACTTCGGCCGGATGAAGCCGCGCTGCTTCATCCCGGTGGCCCCCGCCTGAGCCGGCGTCAGGCGCCGCCGAGTTCCTCCAGTGAGCGGCGGAAACGCTTCAGGGCCGGGGCGATCTCGTCGGTATCGATGACGCCGTAACCGAAGGTCAGCGCCGGCCGCTCCAAGGCGCCGATCGCATAGTCGCCGACCGACTGCGCACCGGGCAGGTGGCGCAGCATGCGGGTAAGGATCGCCGGCGCCAACCCGGGGTCGCGGATGCGCGCGGCCAGATGCAGCCCCGCTTCCGAGGGAATCGGCTCCAGCCACGGATGCAGTTCGCGGCGCAGGCCGTCGAGCAGAGCGTCGCGGCGCTCGCCATAGATCGAACGCATGCGCCGCACGTGCCGGGCGAGATGACCGTCGCGGATGAAGGCCGCAAGCACCGACTGGGTGATCGTGTCGCAATGCGAATCGGCGCATTGCTTGACCGTGATCAGAGCGTCGCGCGCCCACGCCGGCGCGACCACGAAGCCTTTGCGCAGCGACGGGAACAGGCTCTTGGAGAAGGTGCCGACGTAGAACACCAAGGCGTCGCGATCCAGGGTCTGCAGCGCATCGAGCGGGCGCCCGCCGAAGCGGAATTCGCCGTCGTAGTCGTCTTCGATCACCACCGCATGATGCTGGCGGGCGAACTCCAGCAACGCCTTGCGCCGGCGCAGCGACAAGGCGACGCCGGTCGGCGATTGGTGCGAGGGGGTGACGCTGACGACGCGCACGTCCTCGGGCAGGCGATCCACGCACAAGCCTTCGTCGTCGACCGGCATCGGCACCAGGCGCGCGCCGGCCGCGGCGAAGGCCGCGCGCACCGGCGGATAGCCCGGCTCTTCGACCGCCACCTGGGTCACGCCCGGCGTCACCAGCAAACGCGCGAGCAGATCGAAAGCCTGCTGCGCGCCGGAAGTGACGATGACGTCGTCGGCCGCGCAGGCGACCGCACGCGCGAACGCGACGTGCTGGGCGATCGCTTCGCGCAGGGCCGGGATGCCTTCCGACGGCGGATAACTGAAATGGGTCTTCGACCATTCCCGCAGGCTCTGCGCGGACAGACGCCGCCAGACGTCGTGCGGGAAATGGCGATGGTCGGGAATGCCGAGGCGGAAGCAGCGTTCCGGCAGGCTGCGCGGCGGCGCGGGACGCATGAACGGCGTGCGCCACAGCGGGTTCAGGCGCGGGTCTTCCAGCCCCTGCTCCAGATGCGAGGGCGCGCGCCGTTCGCGACGTCCGGCGACGTCGGCCACCACGGTCTTCGCGCCCTTGCGCGGCAGCGCATAGCCTTCGGCGATCAGCAGGTCGTAGGCGGTGACGACAGTGTTGCGGGCGACGCCGAGTTCGTTGGCGACCTGGCGCGTCGCCGGCAGCGGCGCCCCGGCGGCGAGGCGGCCATCGAGGATCGCCGAGCGCAGTTGGTGGTGCAGTTCCTGGGTCAGGGTGCCCTGGCCGCGGTCCGGCAGGGCGAGAGGAAACGGGAAAACTGGCCCCATGAAATATCACCGTTTTGGCTCATCCAGGGCGCCAGAGTACTCCTAAGCTGAGTCCATGGAAGCGGCACGACGCCGCCGCACCGCCCCTCCCAGACGAGCCCCTGCCGATGATCGACCTCTACTACAGCCCGACCCCCAACGGCCTGAAGCTGCGCCTGTTCTTGGAAGAGTCCGGCCTGGCCCACCGGATCGTGCCGGTGCAGCTTTCGACCGGCGAGCAGTTCGCCCCCGAATTCCTGGCGATCTCGCCGAACAACAAGATCCCGGCGATCGTCGACCACGCCCCGCGCGACGGCGGCGAGCCGGTGGCGGTGTTCGAGTCGGGCGCGATCTTGCTCTATCTCGCCGAGAAAACCGGCCTGCTGCTGCCCAAGGACGCCCGCGCCCGTCTCGAAGTCACCCAGTGGCTGTTCTGGCAGATGGCCGGGCTCGGCCCGATGGCCGGCCAGGCCGGTCACTTTCGCGTCTATGCGCCCGAGCCGCTGCCGTATGCGATCGAGCGCTACACCCAGGAAGTGAAGCGCCTATACGGCGTGCTCGACCGCCGCCTCGCCGACCGCGCCTATCTCGGCGGCGACGCCTATTCGATCGCCGACATCGCTTGCTACCCCTGGATCGTGCCGCACGTCGGGCTCGGCCAGGACCTCGCCGCGACCCCGCACCTGCAGCGCTGGTTCCAGAGCATCGCCTCACGTCCGGCCACCCAGCGCGTCTACGCCGGCATCGACGACCCCTACACGAAGGCGCCGGTGCTGTCGGAGGAAGCGCGAAACGTCCTGTTCAACCAGGGCGCGACGAACGCGAAGTCCTGACTCGTCGCGCACCCGCACAGCCCACCTGCATGAGGCCTGTCATGTCCCTGCCGATCTGCGAAACCTGCGGCACCCAGTTCGCCCCTCATGCCGGCGTGCCGGCGCATTGCCCGATCTGCGAAGACGATCGCCAGTACGTCGGCTGGCAAGGCCAGACCTGGACCACCCACGAAGCGCTGGCGCAACGCTACACGCTGCGGCTCGAGGACGATGCCGGCGTGCCCGGCATCGGCCTGGCGCCGGCATTCGCGATCGATCAACGCGCGCTGTACCTGCAGACCGACGCCGGCAACATCCTGTGGGAATGCCTGGCCCTGGTCACCGACGAGGCCGTGGCCGAGCTGCGCGCGCGCGGCGGCGTCGACCTGATCGCGATCTCGCATCCGCATTTCTACGCCTCGATGGTCGAGTGGAGCGAAGCGCTCGGCGGCGTGCCGATCCTGATCCACGAAGCCGATCGCGCATGGGTGCAGCGCCCGTCCGAACGCATCCGCTACTGGAGCGGCGACGAACACAAACTCTCCGAGGACGTCACCCTGATCCGCTGCGGCGGCCACTTCCCCGGCAGCACAGCGCTGCACTGGAAGCGCGGCCCGCGCGACGGCGGCGCGCTGTTCCCGGGCGATGCGCTGCAGGTGGTGTTCGACCGCCGCCACGTGACCTTCATGTACAGCTATCCCAACTACATCCCGATGAAACCCAGCGATGTGCGGGCGATGCGCGAACGCGTCGCCGGCTACGCATTCGAGGACGTCTACGGCTACACCTGGGGCCGCAACATCATCGGCGGCGGCCGCCAGGCGGTCGACGACTCCTTCGATCGCTTCCTCGATGCGGTCGCCTGCTGAGCCGGCCGCGCCTGGCTGCCTTCCCTATCCTCCGAGGAATACCCGATGCCGCACGGACTCGATGCCCTGCACGATTATCTGCCCGCACGTTTCAGCACTAGCGCCGACCTGCCGTGGATTCCGTCCTCGACCCCGGGCAAGGCCGCCAAGCCGCTGCGCTTCCTCGCCGGCGACCAGGGCTTCGTCGAACTGCTGCGCATGGACCCGGGCGTGGTCATGCCGCTGCACCGCCACACCGGCGAGATCCATGCCTACAACCTCAGCGGCAGCCGGCTGTTGTGCACCGGCGAGCTGATCGGCCCCGGCGACTATGTCTATGAGCCGCCGGGCAATACCGACTGGTGGAAGATCGTCGGCGACGAACCGATGATCGCCCTGGTCGTGGTCATGGGCGCGGTCGAATTCCTCGGCCCCGGCGGCGTGGTGCGGATGCGCGCTACCGCCGAGACCCAACGCGCCGAGTACGAGCAGTACTGCCGCGAGCACGGGCTGCCGCCGCGCGATCTGATGGAGCGATGACCGGCGCCGCCGGCGCTGCGCCGGCGAGCCTCGGCGGCCTCGGGGTTTCAGTCTTCGACGAAGGATTTAAGCCGCAGCAAGGCCTGGTCCCACTGCTGCGAGATCGCATCGAGCGAGCGCCGCGCCTCGTCCAGTTGTGCGGGCTCGAACTCCCACAAACGTTCGCGCCCGGCCTTGAGGTCGCGCACCAGGCCGGCCTCGGCCAAGACCTGCAAATGCTTGGTCACCGCCTGGCGGCTGATGTCGGTGCCGCCGGTGAGTTGCGCGATCGACATCGCACCGCCCGCGCACAAAGCCACGACCAGGCGCAGCCGCGTCTCGTCGCTGAGCGCGGCGAAGACCCGTGCCGATTTATCCAACGCCGACTTGCGCAGCGCCGGCGTTTTCAACGCGGCCCTAGCCGACATAGCGCTCGATGTTCTTCATCTGCTCGTCCCAGCCGCCGCTGTTCATGCGGAAGGCTTCGTCGCGGCGCGAGGCCGGCACGCGGTCGAAACCGGACTCGACCACGCGCAACAAGGTGCCGCCGTCGACCTCTTCGAGAGTGAACTCGACCAGGGTCGGCGCTTCCTGCGAGTAGTCGACCTCGGCATCGACCGCATAGGGATGCCAATGGAAGGACAGCAGGCGTTCGGGCTCGACGCGCTGGACTTCGACCTGCATCAGCAGGTGCTCGTAGCCCGGATAGGTGATGTAGCCCTGGGTGGTCTGCCCGGGCACGAAGCGCTGGCCTTCGAGGCGGACGCCGAACCATTCGCCGAAGGACTCGGCGTCCGCCAAGGCCCGCCAGACCCGCGAGCGCGGCGCCTTCAGCAGGATCTGCTTCTCGATGCGATCGGTGGATGCGTTCATGGTCGTACCTCCGAGCCGGAGGCTAGTCCCGTCCGCAACGAAATGCAACCATTTGGTTGCCTTACATCGCCACCGCGGCGATCAGGCCGCTCGCAGCCACCGGACCCGCGCCCCGGCTCAAGCCCCGAGCGATCCGTCCTGCAGGGCGCGGCACAGCTGCGCGGTGGCCTCGTCCATCGGGAAACAGCACTCCACGTGCAATTCGTCGATGGTGACGTCGCGCGGGGTGCCAAAGGTGGTGATGGTGGAGAAGAAACGCAGTTCGTGTTCGTCGCGGCGCAGGATCGTGGTCAGCAACGGCGACGGCGCCGCATCGAACTGGCGCCGGCGCCAATGGCTCGGCACCCCGGGATAGGCCATGGCTTCGTCGAGCAAGGCGCGCGCCGCGCTGTCGCCGGGTGTGGCCGCGACGGCGGTGTGCAAGTGACGGATCAGCTCGCCGGCCACCTCCTCCCAGTTGGCGACCGCCGGACGCAGATCCTCGGGGTCGAAGATCTGCCGGATCATGTTGGCGTGGCGGTTCGGACGGCCGCGCATGACGAAGGCATTGGTGCGCACCGCGGCCTCGTTGGCCATCAACACGTCCCAGTGCCGGTTCAACAGGAACGCCGGATACGGCTCCTGCTGCTTGAGGATGAATTCGATCGCGCGCCGGATCTGGGCGAACTCGGGCGTCGCCAACGCGGTCTCGGGGTATTTCGGCGCGAAGCCGGCCGCGACCAGCAACGCATTGCGTTCGCGCAGCGGCATGTCCAGGGCGTCGGCGAGCTTGACGATCATCTCGCGGCTCGGCTGCGACTTGCCGGTCTCCACATAGCTCAGGTGGCGCGCCGATACGCCCGCGTCCAGGGCCAGGTCCAGTTGGCTCCAGCGCCGGACCGCGCGCCACTCGCGCAACAGCGCGCCGACGCTCTGGTTGCGCGGGCCGGTCTTCGGATTCGTAGCGAGGGCCATGTTCATGCGGCCATGATAGGAGCCGGCTTCAGTCAAAACCATGACCTCGCAGGTCATGCAAATTGCACCTGCGACGTCATTGCCGGCATGACTGCCGATCTCGATCATCGCCTCCCATCGAAACGCCCGTCCGGGCCTGGGAGACGACATGAACCGCAGAACCTTCATCCAACTCGGCGTCGGCGCAGCCAGCGTCGGCCTGCTCGGCGCTTGCGCCACCGGCCTGACCGGCGCCGGCGCCACCGCCGCCGATACCGCGCCGTGGAACGCGGCGGCGTTCCATGCCGCGCGCCGCTTCGTCGCGACCTCGTTCGGCGAGATCGCCTACGTCGAGCGCGGCCAGGGGCCGGCGGCCCTGTTCCTGCACGGCTTCCCGCTCAACAGCTTCCAGTGGCGCGGCGCGATGGCCTATCTGGCGCCGTACCGCCGTTGCATCGCCGCGGACTTCATGGGCCTGGGCTATACGCGGGTCGCCGCAGGCCAGAGCGTCGCGCCGGACGCGCAGGTCGACATGCTCGCGACCTTGCTCGACCGGCTCGGCATCGACAGCGTCGACCTGATCGCCAACGACAGCGGCGGCGCGGTCGCGCAGATGTTCCTGGTCAAGTATCCGCAGCGCGTGCGCAGCATGCTGCTGACCAACTGCGACGTCGAGAACGACAGCCCGCCGGCCGCGGTGGTGCCGGTGATCGAAGCCGCACGCCGCGGCCGCTTCGCCCTGGAAACGTTTCCGCCGCAACTGGCCGACCATGCCTTCGCCCGTTCGGAAAAGGGCATCGGCGTACAGTGCTTCACCTATCCCGATCATCCGAGCGACGAAGCGATCGAGACCTATTTCACCCCGCTGGTGAGCACGCCGCAACGCGTGCAGCTCACCGACGCCTATGCGATGGGGCTGGACCCGAACCCGCTCGCCGGCATCGAGGCGGCACTGAAGCGCTGCACGCAACCGGTGCGGATCGTCTGGGGCACCGGCGACACGATCTTCTCGCCGGCCAGCCCGCATTACCTGGACCGCTTGTTCCCGAACTCGCGCGGCATCCGCTTCATCGAAGGCGCGAAACTGTTCTACCCGGAAGAGTTTCCGGAAGTGATCGCGCACGAAGCGCGCCAGCTCTGGGCGACGCTCTGATCGCAGCGAAATCTGCGTCGTATCCGTATGACGTTTGTCATCAATCGTGGCCGCGCCGGCGCGTTGCGACGACAACGATGAAGTTCATGCCTGGCCATCGCCAGGCTCGTGTCTCGACTACGACGGCGGCGCAATGCCGCCGTCGCGCGTATCGCAGCGGCCACCGATGCGCCGCTGGTACGCTCTTGCGATCCGTCCATCGGTTTCGCCTTGTCTCTGCGTACAGCAACCGCCATTACGCTGTCGTGCAAGGTCGCCGCGCCATCGCGTCGCCGCTCACGCCGCCGTCCGCGCATCGCGCTTGCAACCCTGCGTACGATCGCGGCATCAATGTCAGCAAGCCCACTCACTGCGCCGCCTTCGATGCCCTCACCGCTGCGTTTCCGAAACGAACGTCATTCGCCCGACCCGGTTACGGACGCGCGCGCCAGTCCGCCGCCGTGGCGCCCGCCGCGCGCGCCGCCCGACCCCGGCTTCGATACCCGGATGTGTTTATTTGTACGGTCCCGACGAGCACCACCCGCCGGCGCTACCATGCCGGCTCGCATGAGGTGGCCATGAATAAAGTCCTGCTGATAGAGGACGACGCCCGACTGGCCGGGCTGATATCCGAATACCTGCAACGCTACGACTTTCAAACCTCGGTGGTACTGCGCGGGGACCAGGCGCTGACCGCGATCGAGGACGATCCACCCGACGTCATCGTGCTCGACCTGATGCTGCCCGGCATGGACGGCTTCGACGTCTGTCGCCAGATCCGCAAGCAATCGAGCCTGCCGATCGTCATGCTGACCGCGCGCGGCGATCTGTTCGATCAGGTCACCGGCCTGGAGGTCGGCGCCGACGACTACGTACTCAAGCCGGTCGAGCCGCGGCTGTTGCTGGCGCGATTGCGCGCCATCCTGCGCCGCAGCCAGGCGCGGCCGCAACCCAACGGCTCCTCGATGCTGCTGTACGGCGGCCTGCAGATCGACATGACCGCGCGTCAGGTGCGCTGGAAAGGCCAGGAGATCGACCTCAAGACCGCCGACTACAACCTGTTCGTGATCCTGGCCCAGGCCGCCGGCCGCGTGCTCAATCGCGACGAGTTGCTGCGGCGCTGGCGCGGGATCGGCTTCGACGGCGTCGACCGCACCGTCGACGTCAGCATCTCGCGCCTGCGCCGGCATTTCGGCGACGACGCCAACGAGCCGCGCAAGATCAAGACCGTATGGGGCCGCGGTTACCTGTTCAGTCCGATCGCCTGGGAGGACTGAATGTTCGCGATGCTGGTGCGGCTGTATCTGACCGTGGCCGGCCTGCTGTTGTGCTCGATGCTGTTGGTGCAGCAAGCCTTTCCGTATCTGTTCCCGGACCAGTACTCGCAATCGGCGCGGCACGAGTTCAGCGGCGAGCTGGCGCTGCTGCGCGAGCACCTGCGCGGCGTCGGCATCGGCGAATTGCCCGAGCGCATCGCCGCGCTCAACCGCAGCAACCCGGACCGCTACAGCGTGCTGTCGCCGGCGATGGCGCTGCGCCTGCCGTCGCGGGTGCTGGCCGAACTGGCCGCCACCGGCACCGCCAGCGACCACGTCAGCACCGAGCATCACCACGTCTATGTCCGCCTCGACCACGGCGACGTGGTCCAGATCAGCTACGACGAAAGCGATTTCCCGATCCGCTACATCGCCTATGCCACCGTGTTCGCGATGGTGCTGGTCGGCCTGATGATCTGGCTGCAGCCGCATTGGCGCGACCTGGAGCAGTTGCGCGACGCCGCCGCGCGCTTCGGCGACGGCGACCTCAACGCCCGCGCACGCCTGCCGGGCGGCTCGTCGATCCGCCAGCTGTGCGTCTACTTCAACAACATGGCCGACCAGATCGGCTGCCTGATCCAGTCGCAGCGCGACATGGTCAACGCCGCCTCGCACGAGCTGCGCACGCCGATCACCCGCCTGGAGTTCGGCCTGGCCAACCTCGGCGACACCCTCGACGACCGGGTGGCGCGTGCGCGCGTGCACGCCTTGCGCTGCGACGTCGAAGAACTCGACCTGCTGGTCGGCGAACTGTTGACCCTGGGCATGCTCGAACGCAGCGGCCCGATGCCGGCGTTGGAGCGCATCGACCTGTCCGCGTTCCTGCGCGCCTCGACCGGCGTGTCGGCCGAGGAGCTGCGCATCCGCACCACCCATATCGAATGGGCGCTCGCCCCGGCGCTGAAAGAGGTCGTGGTCGAGCCGCGCAGCCTCGGCCGCGCCTTCTCCAACCTCATGCGCAACGCCCTGCGCTATGCCGACGGCACCATCCGGGTCGGCGCCGAAGCGGTCGAGCACGGTTGGCAGTTGGTGGTCGAGGACGACGGCGTCGGCATCCCGCCGGAAGACCGCCTGCGCGTGTTCGAACCGTTCTATCGCCTCGACCGCAGCCGCGACCGCGCCACCGGCGGCTTCGGGCTGGGCCTCAGCATCGTGCGCCAGGTGATCGACCGCCACGGCGGCGAGGTCCACATCGAGAGCTCGCCGCTGGGCGGCGCGCGCTTCGTCATGCGCATTCCCTGGCACCAGCCCGGCGAGTGGCGCGGCCGCAACCGCCCCCCGCGCGAAGAGCCCGCGGCGGACGCCGGCCACCTCGAGCATTCGTTTCATCTGCAATGATCGGCACCGAAAGGATCGGCGCCGAGCGCTGACCCCTTTTTCCGGCGCAGTGCGTTAACCCATGCGCAGGCCGCCAATGACGGCGGCCGGGAAGGAACCGATATGCATATGGAAATGAATGCCCTCGACGACGTCGAGTCGCAGGTCCTCGACCTCGCCAACCAGGCCATCGGCCATCAGGCCGGCGGCGATTACCACCAGGCCGCCCAGCACTGGGCGCAGGCCATCGCCTTGGCCGACACCGGCATGCACGACGACGAGATCCGCTACTGGCTGCGCAGCGGCATCGCCGACGCCCACTACCGGCTCGGCCAGGACGAAGCCTGCATCGCCGCGGCGCGCGAGGCGCGCGCCTGGTGCCGGCAGAACCAGGCGCCGCTGGCGGCCTTGCTGCTGGGTCAGGCGCTGTACCGCAGCGGACGCGTGCAGGCGGCGCTGGAAGCCCTCGACGAGGCGCGCGGCATGATCGGCGCGGAGTTCCTCGACGCGATCGACCACGCCCATCGCGACGCCATCGCCGAGCTCATGACCGCCCGCGCCGCCTGATCGCGAGGCTGCGCGGCGGGCTCAGAAGCGCGCCCACCATTGCACCGAGCGCTCGAAGTAACCGATCAGGGTCTGCACCAGGCGTTGCCGGTCCTGCGGCTCGCCGCAGGCAATGACCCGGTCGACCGCGCTGTGCATGGCGGTGAAGAAGATCACCGCGGTCAGGCGTGGGTCCGGCGCGGCCCAGACCCGCGCTGCGATGCCGCCTTCGAGCAACTCGACCAGTTGATCGACGACCGGGTTCTCCTGCATCGCATGGCGGTCGTGGGTGCGCAGGTCGTGGAAGACGACGTCGTGCAGCGCGACCTGGTCGAGATATCCTTCGACCGCGCTCTGCACCCAGGCGCGCAGGCGTGCCGGCCAATCGTTGGGCCGGCAGCGGTCCATGGCCTCGTGGAGACGGACGCGAAAGCCCTCGACGAAACGCTGCTGCAAGGCCAGCAGCACATGCTCGCGGCTGGCGAAGTGGTCGCGCAGCACGCGCAGTTCCAGGCCGGCGCCGGCGGCGATGTCGGCCAGGGCGACGCGCTCGGTGCCGCGCTCGACGAACAGGCGCGCGGCGACGTCCAGCAGCGCTTCGCGGGTCGGGGCGGCGGCCGCGGCGAAGGCGGGCTGGGGCAGAGCAAACGCTGACGGGGACGGCATCGACCGGCCTCAAATGAGAATGGCTCTCATCATATCCCAGGCCACGACGGCGCGGGCCGGCGAGACCGGCCATACCGCCTGACCGCATTCACCCGGGCGTCGCGATCCGAGCCGGCCGCGCGTCGCAGTTCGATCGTTCTGCATCGCTCGACGCGGCGGTCTGCGCGCCATGGATATTCGCTGGCGGAAAATTCGTTCGCTAAAGCGAAAATCGAAAGCGCCTCGATGCCGCGCGGCATCACAGGCGGATCGTGATTTCGAACCGCGTTGCGATACCGCGCGGATACCGATATTTCAGAGGCGCAAACGCGAAAAATCGCTGCGGCGAGAATATTCGCGCGATCTTGTCGCCTGTAGAAAAAGCTTCACATATTCGACTTGTGATCCGGCTCTCAACGGCGGCTTCGTAAATATTCGACTTGTGATCCGGCTCTCACCGATCTCGATGGACAGCGCCGGAGCGCTCAGGGATATTGAATCCGAAGCGGCAGCGAAGTGCGATGCGGATCGTCGCTGCCGCAGGCGAACCACATAAGAACTCAAGCCCGCCATCTGCGCGAATAGCGCAGCCAGCTGCTACGGACAGGGCTCAGCCCCGGCGCCAAGCGCCGCGGCGACGACGTAGTTTTATTTCGAAACAAACATGGAGAGGGGGCCACTCGTAACGACGAGCTGGCCGCGGGATCGCGCGCGAAAACAACGCGTCGTCGGGCATCGCGCCCGCCGGCCGCTGACGGCGTGCGGCCAACGGCCGCCTCAAAGGATGCGCGCCATGAATGAATCCCACTCCCCCGCCCTGCCCCTGACCACCGCCCAGCGCGGACTGTGGGTCGGGCAGAAGATCGCCTCGGCCGAAGCCTCCATGAACATCGCCGAAGCCGTGGAGATTTGCGGCCCGGTCGATACCGAGCTGTTCCTGCGTGCACTGCGCCAATTCACCCGCGAAGCCGATGCCACCCGCGTGCGCATCGTCGAACAAGGCGGCCTGCCGCGGCAGATCGTGCGCGAGGAATACGAAAGCGACTTCCCGTATTTCGACCTCAGCCTGGAAGCCGAACCGCGCGCGGCCGCGGAACGCTGGATGCAGGCCGAACTCGCCAAGCCGGTCGATTTCGTCCACGACCCGCTCTGGGTCAGCGCGCTGTTCAAGCTCGCCGACGACCGCTATTGCTGGTACCAGCGCGCCCATCACACGATCTACGACGGCTACAGCGGCGGCATGACCGTGCGCCGCATCAGCGAGTTGTACAGCGCCTACGTCGAAGGCCGCGAGCCCGAGCCCTGCGGCTACGGCTCGCTGGCGGCGCTGGTCGAAAGCGAAGCCGCCTATCGCGGTTCCGAACGTTTCCAGCGCGACCGCGCGTTCTGGCGCGAGCAACTGGCGGCCCTGCCCGAGGCGGTAACCTTGGCGCGTCGGCGCGTGCGCAACAACGGCGGCCTGCGCCGTGCGCGCGGCCTGCTCGACGACGCGGCGCGCACACGCCTGGTCGAGATCGCGCGCGACTGCGGGGTGAGCCTGCCGCAGGTGCTGATCGCGCTGATCGCCGCCTATTATCACCGCGCCACCGGCGCCCACGACCTGGTGTTCGGCATGCCGGTCACCGGCCGCGTCAATCACGCCCTGCGCAGCACCCCGGGCATGGTCGCCAACGTGGTCGCGATCCGTTTGGCGATGAGCCCGCAGACGACCATGCCGGAACTGTTCGCGCAGGTCTCGCGCGTGGTCAAGCAGGCGCTGCGCCACCAGCAGTATCGCTACGAAGACCTGCGCCGCGACCTCGGCCTGGTCAATCCCGACCAGCATCTGGCCTGGCTCGGCATCAACATCGAGCCCTTCGACTACGGCAGCTTCGGCGGCCATCGCGCGACCGGGCATAACCTGCACAACGGCTCGGCCGAAGACCTGACCGTGTTCGTTTACGACCGCGACGACGGCGAAGGCTTGAGCTTCGACCTCGATGCCAACCCGGCCCTGTACCCGGCCGCGGAGCTCGACGAACACCGGCGCCGCCTGATGCGGTTGATCGAATCGGTGTCGGCCGATCCGTCGCTGAGCCTCGGCGCCATCGACGTGCTCGGCGATCAAGAGCGCGAGCGCCTGCTGCTGGGCTGGAACGACACCGACGCACCGCTGCCGGACAGCACCGCGCTCGACCAGTTCGAGCAGCAGGCCGCGCGCACGCCCGATGCGGTCGCGGTGATCGCCGGCGACACCGTGCTGAGCTATCGCGAACTCGACCAGAGCAGCACCCGCCTGGCCCACCGCTTGATCGCGAAGGGCGTGCGCCCCGGCGACATCGTCGCCATCGCCCTGCCGCGCGACGAGGTGTTGATCGCGGCCCTGATCGCGGTGTGGAAAGCCGGCGCGGCCTATCTGCCGCTGGACCCGGAAGCGCCGGCCGAGCGCATCGCCCTGACCCTCGACGACGCCGCACCGAGCCTGCTGCTGACTACCTCGAACTTCGCCGAGGCCTTCGCCGGCCGCGCGCTGCCGCTGCTGTTCGCCCACGAGCAGGACGAGGCCTACGAGATCGACGTCGACGCCGTCCTGCCGCGCGCGCGCTTCGACGCCACCGCCTACCTGATCTACACCTCGGGCTCGACCGGCCGGCCCAAGGGCGTGGAAGTCACTCAGCGCAATCTCGGCAACTTTCTGCTCGCGACCCAGCGCCTGTTCGCGCCGACCGCGGCCGATCGATTCTTGGCCCAGACCACGGTCGCCTTCGACATCGCCTGCTTCGAGCTGTTCCTGCCGCTCAGCGTCGGCGCGCGCATCGTCGTGACCACCGCCGAGGTGGTGCGCAATCCGCTCGCGCTGGCCCGCTTGATCGCCGAGCACGGCCTCAACTTCGTCCAGGCCACGCCGTCGCTGTGGCGCATGCTGTTGGCCAACCCCGAGCTGCGTCTGGACGGCGTGCACGCGTTGTCGACCGGCGAAGCCTTGCCGCCGGAACTCGCCCAGCGTCTGGTCGCCGCGGCCGCGCGGGTGACCAATCTGTACGGGCCGACCGAGACCACGGTGTGGGCCAGCGCGATCGAGATCACGGCGGCCGACCTCGCCGACGGTGCGCCGCCGCCGATCGGCAAGCCACTGGCGAACACCCGCGCCTACGTGCTCGACACCACGCTGAGTCCGGTGCCGACCGGCAGCGTCGGCGAGCTCTACATCGGCGGCGCCTGCGTCGCCAAGGGCTATCTGGGCCGCGACGAGCTCACCGCCGAGCGCTTCATCGCCGATCCTTTCGCCGCCCGCCGAGCCGATCCGCTCAGCGCCACCGATGCGCGCCTGTACCGCACCGGCGACCTCGCGCGCTGGCGCGACGACGGCGTCATCGAATACCTGGGCCGCGCCGATCAGCAGGTCAAGATCCGCGGCCACCGGGTCGAGCTCGGCGAAATCGAAACCCATCTCGGCGCCGAAGAAACCGTAGCCGAGGCCGCGGTCGCCCTGCACAGCGACACCGCGGGGCACGCGCTGCTTGCCGCCTATCTGGTGCCCGCGACCGGCCTGCGCCTCGACAGCGACGGCCTGCGCCGCCGTCTCGCCGCCAAGCTGCCCGACCACATGGTGCCGAGCGTCTACGTCGAATTGGCGGCGCTGCCGCTGACGCCGAGCGGCAAACTCGACCGCAAGGCGCTGGCGCCGCCGGAACGCAGCCGCCAGGCTGCCTACGCCGCGCCGCGCAGCGAGATCGAACGCAAGCTGGTGGCGCTGTGGCAGCGGATCTTCGGCCTCGAACGCGTCGGCATCCACGACAACTTCTTCGAGCTCGGCGGCGATTCGCTGACCGCCGCCGAACTGGTCGCCGCCTTCCCGCAGCATTTCGGCAGCGAGCTGTCGCTCGGCGCCCTGTTCGAGGGCTCGACCATCGCCGGCCTAGCCGCGTATCTGGAACGCAGCGGCGGCGAGAACGATCCGCTCGGCGCGTTGCTGTCGCTGCGCCTGTCCGACCGCGAACGGCCGCTGTTCTGCATCCACCCGGTGACCGGCTTCAGCTGGTCCTACGCCGGCATGCTGCGCCACCTCGACGAGACCCTGCCGGTGTACGCCCTGCAGTCGCGCGGCCTGCGCGGCGGCGGCGCCCTGCCCGGCAGCATCGAGGAGATCGCCGCCGACTACATCGCGCAGATGCGCCGGATCCAGCCGCAGGGGCCGTACCGCCTGCTCGGCTGGTCGCTCGGCGGCCTGATCGGGCATGCCATCGCCGCGCAGTTGCAGCAGGTAGGCGAACGCATCGAACTGCTGGCGATGATGGATTCGTATCCGTTCGTGGCCGATGCCCACGACGCCCAGAGCGAAGCCCAACAGGCCGTGGCCGTGCTCAAGTTCCTCGGCTTCCACCACCGCACCCGCGACAACCCGCCGCAGGACATGCGCAGCTTGGCCGACTTGTTGTGCCGCGAGTACGAGGTGTTCTCGATTCCGCTGGTGCAGGAAATCATGAAGGCCGACGCGCGCCTGATCGAGAACGTCACCGCGGTGACCCGCAACAACCTGATGCTGGCGCGGCGCTACCGGCCGGCGCCGATCGAGACCGACGTGGTGTTCTTCAACGCCGGCCTCAAGGAGCACGTCGACCTGGACGGCCTGCTGCATTACCACGCCGCGGCCTGGCAGCCCTTCATCGGCGGGCGCATCGAGATCCACGACGTCGACTGCCATCACCAGTCGATGCTCGAGCCGCGCGCGGCCGCCCACATCGGCCGCGTGCTGCGCGAGCGGCTGGACTCGCGGCCGCTGCCTTCCCCGCCATCGACGCCGGCCGCGCTCGCGGTCGCGTACTCGTAAGGAGACGCCCGTGTCCGATGCCATCGTCATCTTCACCGTCGGCACCCAAGGCGACGCGCGTCCCTGCGTCGCCCTCGGCGTGGCCCTGCGCCAGGCCGGCCACCGGGTCCGCATCGTCACCAGCGACAACTTCGCCGGCATGGTGCGCGAAGCGGGGCTGGAGTTCTTCGCCCTCAGCGCCGACTTCAGCGATCTGCTGACCAACAATCCGGAAACCGTCGACAAGGCGCTCAACCCCTTGTTCCTGGTCAAGCACACACGCGAGAAATTCGCCTCGATGGCCGCGACCTGGGTGCGCGAGACGCGGCCGGCCTGCGAGGGCGCGGCGCTGCTGATCGGCAACGGCATCGCGACCCAATTGGCGAAAGCGCTCGGCGAGGCCGAGGGCATCGCCTTCGTGCAGGCGCAGTTGCAACCGTTCACGCCCTCGCGCGAACTCTCGCCGCTGGCGTTCTGGTCGAAGGCGCGGTTCCCGGGCGCGGTCAACCTGGGCCTGTACCAACTCATGAAGTTGTTGGCCTGGTACACCCTCAAGCCCGCGGTCAACGACGTGATCCGCCCGCAACTCGGCCTGCCGCGCTATCCCTGGTACGGCCCTTATTTCGAGCGCGATCGCTTGCGCAAACGCGTGCTGTACGGCTACAGCCGCCACATCCTGCCGCGCCCGAGCGACTGGCCCGAAGAAGCCCGCGTCACCGGCGGCTGGTTCCTCGACCAGGCCGAGCAGTGGCAGCCCCCGCAGGCGCTGCAGGACTTCCTCGACGAGGGCGAGAAACCGATCTACATCGGCTTCGGCAGCATGCTGGCGAACAACGCCGAGGCCTTCACCGCGACCGTGCTCGAGGCCGCGCGCATGAGCGGTCGCCGCGCGGTGCTCGCGACCGGCTGGGGCGGCCTGCGCGGCGAACCCGGGCGCCGCGACGAGCGCACCTACGTGATCGACAACGCGCCGCACGACTGGCTGTTCCCGCGCATGGCCCTGGCCATGCATCACGGCGGCGCCGGCACCACCGCGGCCGCGGCGCGCGCCGGCATCCCTTCGGTGTTCGTGCCGTTCTTCGGCGATCAACCGTTCTGGGCGCGGCGCATGCACGAACTGGGCGCGGCGCCGCCGGCCCTGGACCGCGTGAGCGTGACCGCGACGCAGATGGCGCAGGCGATCGGCGCCGGGCTGCAGGCGCCGATGGTGCAGGCCGCCGCGCAACTCGGCCAACGCATCCGCGCCGAGGAAGGCGGCGCGACCGCGGTGCGCGCGTTGGCCGAGTGGGGGCTGTTGCCGGCCGCGTCGGGCCCGGCCGCGCAGGCCGCATCGGCGAAGGAAACACCGGCGCGGCTGCGCGCGGTGGAAGCCTTGGAGGCCTGAGGCGCGGCCCATCGGCGTCGGCCTCGCGGCCCGCCGCCCTCATCCGGCCCTGCGGGCCACCTTCTCCCGCAAACGGGAGAAGGAAGGCGCCGTCGCCGTCGCAAGCACCTGAAGCCACAAGGCGAGGCGTTCGCAGAGGCGGGCCCGGCTTGCGACGGGCTCCCCACGGCGCCGACCAGCCATCGCAACCTGCAAGACGCGCTTCGGCGAGAATGAGCGGCTGATCGCGCGATGTTCTCGTCGCGCCTCAAACCGCCGAGGCGTCCTCCATGAAAAGCACCGATGTCGAACTCGAGCGCCTGCGCATCCGCCGCGAAGCGCGCCGCGCCGCGCTCGCCGCCGACACCCGCGTCGCGGTCAAACGCGAGGGCCGCGCCGTCTGCCTGTCCGGCGGCGGTTATCGCGCCGCGTTGTTCCACCTCGGCGCCTTGTTGCGTTTGCACGAGAGCGGATTGCTGGCCGGGGTGACCATGTTCAGCTCGGTCTCGGGCGGCAGCATCGTCTCGGCCTGGCTCGCCTGCCGTTATCTCGACACCCGCCTCGACGGCGAAGCCTTCGCTGCCTGGAGCGACCGCATCGATTTCCGCGCGGTGGTGGTCGAGCCGTTCCGCGCCGTCGTCGCCCGCGACATCCGCACCGCACCGGTGCTCGCCACCGTCGCCTACAACTGGCTCTGGCCCTCGCACCGCATCGCCCTGCTCGAGCGCCGCTATGCCGGGGTCTTCGGCGAACGCACGCTCGACGAATTGCCCGAGTCGCCGGCCTTCGTGTTCTGCGCGACCGATCTGACTTTCGGAGTGAACTGGGAGTTCTCGCGGCGCCGCGTCGGCGACTACCTCGCCGGCTATCTGCGCGACGGCGCACGGCGCGTCGGCCTGGCCTGCGCGGTCGCCGCGTCCTCATCGTTTCCGCCGGTGTTCGGCCCGGTCCGCTTCGACACCGAAGCCGGCGACTACCAGCACGGTCATTACCAGGGCGACGACGGCGACGAACTGCGCGCACGCATCGAGCTCAGCGACGGCGGTGTCTACGACAACCTCGCCACCGAGCCGGCGCTGCGCCGTTACCGCGAGGTGCTGGTGTCCGACGCCGGCGGCCCGTTCGCGTTCGAGACCCGGCGCTGGTGGCTGCAGCGGCTGCTGCGCTACACCCAGGTCGTCGGCAATCAGGCCGAGGCCCTGCGCAAGCGGCTGTTCTTCGGTCAGGCCGAGAGCGGCTCGCTGACCGGCGTGTACTGGAGCTTGAACGGCTCGCGCGACGAAGGCGCCGACGGCTACAGCCCGGCGCTGGTGCGCGAGGTGATCGGCCGGTTCCGCACCGATCTCGATCGCTTCCTCGACCCCGAGTTCGAGGTTTTGGTCAATCACGGCTACTTCGCTGCCGTCGACGCGATGTGGCGGCAGAACGGCTGGCATCCCGACAGCACCCAGAGCGCGAATTGGCCGTATCCGCAGCGCGCCGACGAGAGCGAAGTCCGGCGTCTGTTGCGCCACAGCCACCGGCGCGTGCTGCACCGGCGCTGGTGGGGCGCGAGCTGAGCCGATCGCGTTCGGCGCGCCCCCTCAAGCAGAGGCCGTGGCTCCACGCTCGCACGGCGCGAACAGGTCCAGGCGTTTGCGATACACGGAAGTCTCGACCTGCATCAGGCCGAGCACCGAATGGAACAGGTTGTCCTGGCTGGCCGGCCGCCGTGCTTCGTTGCGCAGGCACCGCAGGTCGAGGCCGCGCGCGGTGCTGAAGCCCGGCGACATCCACATCACCATCGGCACCCGGGTCTGGGTCTTTGGCGCGATGGCGTACGGCACGCCGTGCAGGTACAGGCCGTTCTCGCCGAGCGACTCGCCGTGGTCGGACAGATAGATCAGCGCGGTGTCGCGACCGGCGTCGCCGGCCAGGTAACGGATCGTGCGGGCGAGGAATTCGTCGGTGGCCAACACCGCGTTGTCGTAGGCGTTGACGATCTGCTCGCGGCTGCAGCGCCCGAGCTCGTTGGTGTCGCAGGTCGGGGTGTAGCGGCGCAGGCGCTCGGGATAGCGACGGAAATAACTCGGCCCGTGATTGCCGAGCTGATGCAGCACCACCACCGCATCGCCGCCGCGCACGTCGAGGCGTTCGCGCAGGCCGCGCAACATGACCTCGTCGAAGCAGCGCTCGGCATCGCAGAAGGCCGGATCGCGGTCGTGCTCGAACGACTCGAACGCCAGGCCCTTGCAGACGTTCTTGCAGCCGGTCTGGTTGTCGCGCCACAGGGTCTGGATGCCGGCGTATTCGAGCACGTTGAGCAACGACTCCGAGCTCTCGATGCGACGCTTGTCGTAGTTCTCGCGGCCGTACGGCGAGAACATGCATGGCACCGACACCTCGGTGCTGCTGCCGCAGGCGGTCATGTCGGGGAAATTGATCGGCTGGATCCGCGCCAGCTCCGGCGTGGTCTGGCGCTGGTAACCGTTGAGGCCCCAGTTCTGCGCGCGCACGGTCTCGCCGACCACCAGCACCAGCAGGCGCGGCTTGGCCCCGGGCGCGCGGGCACCGACGCGCGCGTCGGTGCCGATCGGCGCGCGTCCGCGCACCCGCGAAGCCGAGTCGTCCAGCGCGACCCGCGCCAGCGAGACCAGATAATTCGCCGGCGTCACCAGGTGGCGGATCTCCTTGTGATTGCGCATCAGCGCCGATACGTCCTGGAACGACAGCATCAGCGCAAGCACGCCGACCGCGAGCGCGGCCGACAGCGTGCCCAGGCGCACCAGCACGGCGCGTCCGAGCGGCCGCGGTTTCAGCTTCACCCGCCACAGCAGCAGCGACGGCAGCACGCCGTACAGCAGCATCGGCAGGATCAGACCGGCACTGAGCAGTTCGCCGGATTCCTTGCCGTCGGACTGCAGCACGTTGCGCACCATGCCGGTGTCGAGGTACACCCCGTACTGGCTCATGAAATGCGCGGCGGCGGCGGTGATCAACAACAGGAGGGTCAGCAGCGGCTTCACCGTCCAACGGTTCAACAGCATCCCGAGCAGAAGCAGAGTGATCGCGACGATCGCCACGAACATGCAGGCGGCGATCCAGGCGCCGTCGCCGGCGCTCAGCGCCCCGGCGGCCGAAGCCGCGCGCCAGAACGCGCCGTTGGCGAACACCGCGAAGAACAGACTCGCGGCCAGGGCGATGCTCTCGACGCTGGCCTCGGGCCGGTAAGCGAACCAGGCCGGCCAACGCAGCCGCGACCGGACGATCGCGTTCATCGGCCGGCCCCCGGCGCCAACGGCAAGGCGACCGCCGCGGGCGCCGCGCGCTTGAGCGGCGCCATCGCCAGGTACAGCGTCAGCGCCGCCGACCAGGCGATGCCGAGGGTCCACAGATCGTGCGAAAGAAAGTGCGCGCCGCGCAGCTGTTGCGCAAAACCGAACAGCAAACCGAGGCCGAGGCCGGCCGACAGCCCGAGCCAACGCAGCCGCGGCTGCACGGCCAGGAAGAAGAAGTACAAGGCGACCCAGGCATAACCCGCGCTGGCATGGCCGGCCGGAAAACAGCGTCCGCGCGCCAGCCCCGACGGGCGCTGGGACAACAGGCCGAAGAACTCGTTGGCGCCGCCGTAGCGGCTCAAGTCCCAGGGGCAATCCATGTCGGTGAGCGACTTCAGCGCCGACACCAGCGCGATCGCCAGCACGGTCGACAGCAACAGATACGCCAGCGGCCGCCGCCATTCGCTCAAGCCCGGGCGCAGGCGCGCGACGAGCCACGATGCGAGCACGCCGAACCAGGCCGCGGTGCTGGCGTCGCGGCCGAAACGATGGACCAGATGCTCGGTCAGATAGGCGTTCTGCAACGCCCAACGCCCGCCTTGCCAGGCATACAAACGGTCGGCCAGCCAGAAGTCGCCGCCCGTCGTCGCCCAGGCCGTCACGGCGAACCAGAGCAGCAGCGGCGCGGCGAGATGCGTCCGCAGGAAACGGCGATGCGACGGGTAATACCGCGGCGAGAGCGCGGAACGGGCGAGGAAATAGGCGGAGGGGTTCATCGACGGCGGCGGGCTCGCAGGGCGGCGAAGGCGGTCCCGCGATGGGATCGGCCGGACCGGCGGCGATCATCGAAGCGCCGCTGTCGGAGAGCGGTCGGAGCCAGGTTCGCGCTTCGTTAAAGCGCAGCCGATGGCGCAGGCCGCAACCGCCGGCGTTCAGCTGCCGGCGTGGGCGGCGGCGTGCTTTGCGAGGCGCTCCGACATCGCTCCGACGCGACCTGGGCGACCCTGGCGGTTTGGTCCAGTGGTTTGGTCCGGTGGTTTGGCGGTGGTTTGGGCCCGGCGCCCGGGCCAGGTCGGGCCGATCACGGCCGGCGGCGGCCACGGGCCGCGCCGGTGCGAATCGGGCACTATCGCAACGAGCCGCGAACGGCGGCGGGAGATTCGGCGCATGCGCCTGTTGGTGGTGGAAGACAATCGCAGCCTGGTCGCCAACCTCTTCGATTATTTCGAGGCGCGCGGCTACACCCTGGATGCCGCGCCCGACGGCCCGACCGGCCTGCACCTGGCGGTGACCCAACACTACGATGCGATCGTGCTGGACTGGATGTTGCCGCGCCTGGACGGGCGCGAGGTGCTGCGCTGCCTGCGCGAGGAAGCCGGTTCCGACGTGCCGGTGCTGATGCTGACCGCGCGCGACGAACTGCCCGACAAGATCGCCGGCTTCCGCGCCGGCGCCGACGACTACCTGACCAAGCCCTTCGCCCTGCCCGAACTCGAAGTGCGCCTGGAAGCGTTGGCCGCGCGCGCAGCCGGACGCGGCCGCAGCCGGGTGCTGCAACTGGCCGATCTCAAACTCGACCTGACCACCCTGGAAGTCAGCCGCGGCGGGCGCGCGCTGCACCTGTATCCGGCCTGCCGCAAATTGCTCGAAGTGTTGATGCAGTCGAGCCCGGCCGCGGTCACCCGCGAACGCCTCGAACACGCCTTGTGGGGCGACAGCCCGCCCGACGGCGACATGCTGCGCTCGCATATCTACGAACTGCGCCGCGCCGTTGACGGCCCTTATCCGGTCAAGCTGATCCAGACCCTGCCGCGCGTCGGTTATCGCATCGCCGTGCCGGCCGCCGAGCGCGACAACGATGCCCACGCCGACTGAATTCAACGGGCCCGCCGCCGGGACCGCAGGCGCTCGCGGCGGATTCCGTTCGAGCCTGCAGCGCCGCATCCTGCTCGGCGTGCTCGGCTATACCGCGTTGCTGTCGATCGCGGTGGTGGTGCAGGGGTTCGTCGTCAACGAGCACGCCGAACATCTGGTGTGGACTTCGCTGATGGATTCCGAGCTCGATCACTTCATCGAGCGCCGCCGGATCGAACCCGACTATCGCTGGATCGACACCGAATCGCTGAGCCTCTACGACAGCCGCGGCGACCGCCCGATCCCGGCCGACCTGCAGGCGCTCGGCCCCGGCGTGCACGACGACATCCTGGTCGACGGCGGCGAGCGCGTGGTGATGGTGCGCGACGTCGACGGCGGACGCCTGACCCTGTCGCTCGACATCACCGACATGGAGCACAGCGAATTCGACATGGCGCTGACCATCGCCGGCGCGGCACTGACGACCTTGCTGCTGCTGGCGGTGATGATCGCCTGGGGCGTGCACCGCCTGGTGCGCCCGCTCAGCCACATGGCCCAGCGCATCGGCGGCCTGCAGCCCGATCGCGCCGGCCAGCGCATCGAGGTGCCTGAAGCGGCGAGTTCGGAACTGGTGGTGATCGCCGATGCGGTCAACGACTACCTCGAACGCAACGACCGCTTCGTCGAACGCGAGCGCGCCTTCATCGACAGCGCCAGCCACGAACTGCGCACGCCGATCGCGGTGATCGCCGGTTCGACCGAACTCGCGCTCGAACAACGCGAACTGCCGCCGGGCGCGCAACTGCAGTTGGAACGGATCCGTCGCACCGCCCGCGACGTCGAGCAGCTGATTTCGCTGTTGCTGGTGCTCGCCAAGGATCCGCAGCGCCTGGCCGCGAGCGCCGACCGCGTCGCCCTGGATCAGCTGCTCCCCGAGATCGTCGAAGACCACCGTCACCTGACCCGCGACAAAGACCTGAGCCTGGCGCTGGCGCCGATGCCGCATTGCGAGATCGTCGCGCCGCTGCCGATCGTGCAGGCGGCGATCGGCAACCTGCTGCGCAACGCCATCGAGAACAGCGACCGCGGCGAGATCGCGATCCGCCTGTCCGCGGATGCGACCGTGATCATCGAAGACCCGGGCCACGGCATGACGCCGGAGGAGATCAGCGCGATTTACGCGCGCGTCGCGCGCGGCGGCCGCGAAGGCGGCGGCATCGGCCTGGACCTGATCTCGCGCCTGTGCGAGCACCTGGGCTGGAGCCTGCGTTTCGATGCCACCGAACGCGGCACGCGCACCACGCTACGCTTGCGGCCGGATTGAACGGCAGCCGCTACGAATACCTCCAACCGTCATCCCCGCGAAGGCGGAGTGAATGGATGCCGCTCGCGAGCCACTGGCTCGCGCATCCACGAACGCCAGGGCGCTATGCGCCCTGGCCGGCTCGCAGAGACCTCAGGTGTTCCCGCACGAAAATCCGACTGCTCGACCACTCGCCATCGACACGTGGAAGTGCACGGTCGCGGCTCGCGCCGCTCCTGCCCTTGGCTGCGGGAAGTGATGCCGCCAGCCGGTCAATGCCGCCGGTCTCACTCGTCCAGTTAATCGCCCGCAGCGTCGTCCGCCGGCGGCGCCGGCAAAGCCCGCGCCGCTACCGGTGCCGACAGCGACGCCGGCGCGGTACGCTGGCGTTCGTAGGCGCGCGCGACTTCGGCGTGACCGTACTTGCGTTCCAGGCGCTTGACGATGAAATGGCCGCGCGCCATGTCCTGATAGTGATTGGTGAACAGCATGTTCATCGTCGCCGCGGTCGCCGCGCCGATCACCGGCACCAGCTGCGCCGCGGTTTTCTCGCCGACCACCACGCCGAAGCGCGTGGCGACCACGTCGACCAGTTTGCTCATCCACGCCGTGGCCTGCTTCTTCGCGTAGGCATGGGTGGCGTGCTGGGCACCGCGCCGGCCGGCCAGCCCGGCCAGTTCCAGCCGGCCGACTTCGGCCAGGGCGGTACGCACGGCGTAGTAACCGGACGCGGACGCATCGTCCTCGTCGCTGCCGCCGCCGAAGGCGAACACTTCCACGCACGCGGCCTGCACCTCGGGATCGGACAGCGAGAACCCCTCGCTGCGGGCGATGTCGGCGACCGCGCGCATCATCACCACGGTCGACACCGGAAGCTCCGCGGCCAGCCCGGCCGCGCCGAAGAAACCGCCGACCGCACCGACCGCGCCGGCGACGAGCTTGTGGCTCTTGGTCGAGGAGGCCTTGCTCGGCTGATCCTTGACCGTCCACAGCGCCGCCGCGGCCGCCTTGTGCAGGGCCCCATGCACGATGTTCTGGATCCTGCGGCTGACGAAGCCGGGCAGCTTGGACATGCCGAACTCGATCGGCGCGCCGACGAAGGCGGTCATGCGCGCGGTGATCGACGGGGTTTCCAGCAGCGCCACCGCGCGCTTGAGATCGGCCGCGTCGGCGGTGTCGTCGAAGATGTCCTGGCCCTGCTCCATTCGCTCTCGCTCCGTCTCGGCTTGTCGCTCGCTGCCGCGATCGGACGATCGCGGTAAGGCGAACATAGGGGCGCCGGCGCCGCGCAACAAGCCCGCGCCGGCGCGGCGTCAGTCCCGCGCCGGGATCGGCCGCACCATG
Organism: Lysobacter sp. ESA13C; assembly: GCF_019970005.1. Lineage (NCBI taxonomy): Bacteria > Pseudomonadati > Pseudomonadota > Gammaproteobacteria > Lysobacterales > Lysobacteraceae > Lysobacter > Lysobacter sp. ESA13C. The sequence goes on from NZ_JAHXYK010000011.1 coordinate 124,883, forward strand.
CGTTCGAGCAGGTGCTCGACGATCCGCTCGGGTTCGAGGCAGCGGCCGGTGTGCACCGGCGACATCTGGATGATCGAGCTGCGCTTGGCGGTGAGCCAGTGGAAACGCGCCCGCGCCGGCAACTGGCCGATCGGGCCGGCATCGCGGCCGCCGCGGCAGATGCGTTCGATCGCCTGCAGGTGCAATCGCACCGCCTCGATGTCGACACCGGGGTCGAGCGCACGCAGCCGCGCCGCATCGAGTTCGATCCCGGCGACCAGCAGACTGGAACCCGGACACGAGACCAGCACGCCGACGTTGACGAACTCTTCGCGTTCGACCCGCGGCACCACGCGGATCACCGCATAGTCATACGGAGAGCGAGCGGGCATGGATCGCCTCCTCCACGAATGCGCGCGGCGCTTGCACGCGGCGGTTCAGATAATCGGCATAGGCCTGTCGGTGCGCGGCTGCATCGGCGAAGCCGGGTTCGTCGGTCAGCCAACTGTCGGGCACCAGCTCGACGATGGACCGCACCAGCGCGGGCGTGACCGCCGCGGCCATCGCCGCGTCGACTTCGGCGATGTCGCTGGCGAACGGCAGCAGCACATGGTCCTTGACCGGCGCGAAGCGGCTGCCCGCGGCGTTGCCGGCGTTGGCCCAGTCGTGATGGAAGTACAGGGCGGCGCCGTGATCGATCAGGGTCAGGCGGCGATGCCACAGCAACATGTTGGTGTTGCGCGCGGTGCGGTCGACATTGGTGACGAAGGCGTCGAACCAGGCGATGCGCGAGGCCAGCTCGTCGCTCGGACGGTCGACCAGCGGATCGTAGTTGACCGAACCGGGCAGGTAGTCGAGCGCGAGGTTGAGACCGGCGCTGGCGCGGATCAGGTGCTGGATCTCCGGATCGGGCTCGGTGCGGGCCATGTCGGCGTCGAGCTCGATCAGCACGATTTCCGGCACCGGCAGTTCCAGCCGGCGCGCGAGCTCGCCGGCGACGATCTCGGCGATCAGGGCCTTGCGGCCCTGGCCGGCGCCGCGGAATTTCATCACGTACAGGCCGTCGTCGTCGGCTTCGACGACGGCCGGCAGCGAGCCGCCTTCGCGCAGCGGCGTGACGTAACGGGTGGCGCAGACGGTCCTCAACACGGACGTTCCATTGCGGTCGGCTCGGCGGTGACGGGCGATCGCGGCGATGCGCGATCAGGCCGCCCACCTTAGGTCGAGCGAGGCCAAAAGCAAAATCCGCGGTTCGGATTCGCCACCGAGGTCCGCCTCCACCGTCTCAAGCCGCCTTGCGCGTTTCGCCTTGGCGCGACAGACGCTCGACCAGCGCATCGACCTCGGCTTCGGCGCTTTCGATCGAGCGACGCAGGTCCTCACCGCCGAATTCGTCGTACTCGATGGCCACGCCGTGCGCGTCGGTGATGCCCATGTAACCCATCGGCGTCAGCACCGAAGGTTCGACGTGGTTGATCGACTCCAGGCGTTCGCCTTTGCCGTAACCGTAGTCGCCGCGCGAGCTGAGCAGGACCAGGCGCTTGCCGGCATCGGCGAGCATCGGCCAGTACGGTTCGCCTTCGCGCGAACGGTCGAAGCCGAAGGTGCGGCCGACCCGGACGACGTTGTCGATCCAGGCCTTGAGCGGGGCCGGCACGCCGAAGTTGTACATCGGCACGCCGATCACGATCAGGTCGGCGGCGATCAACTCGTCGATCAAGGCATCGCTTTCGGCCAGCACCTCGTGCATCCAGTCCTCGCGCTGCGCGAGCGGGGTGAAGGCGGCATGGATCCAGCGGCCGCTGACCGGGGTCGCCGGGGCGACGCCGACGTCGCGCTGGACGATGGGGGCGTCGGGATGGCGCTCGCGCCAGCGGCGCACGAAGCGGGCGCTGAGGCGGCGGCTGTGCGAGCCGTGGGCCGCGGCGTCGGAGGCGTGCGGGCGGGCGCTGGAATCGATGTGCAGGAGTCGGGTCATGGCGGTTCTCGTGGCGGGCCCATGGATGAGCCCTGATCATGTTCAGGCCGGAGTGGCACTGGATGCAGCCATGTTGATCCCGGCTTACGAACCCGACAAACTCCGATTACTCAGCCGATAAGAGAATTTTTCTCATCCATGTCCGGACGCCGCCTGCCCCCGCTCGGTTCCCTGCGCGCCTTCGAGGCGGCAGCGCGCCTGCACAGTTTCAAGCGCGCCGCCGAGGAGCTGTCGGTCACCCCCACCGCGATCAGCCACCAGATCCGTGCGCTCGAAGCGCAGATCGGCGTGCGTTTGTTCGAGCGCCAGACCCGCAAGGTGGCGCTGACCGCCGAAGCGGCCGCGCTGTATCCGGTGCTGCGCGACGGCTTCGACGCCTTCGCCGGAGCGATCGCGGCGATCGCGGCGCGGCGCCAGCGGCGCGCCCTGACCTTGTCCGCGCCGCTGTCGTTCACCGCCAAATGGCTGGTGCCGCGAGTGGCCTCGTTCCGTGCCGCCTACCCCGATCTCGACCTGCGTCTGCACGCCTCCGACGACCCGGTCGACCTGCATGGCGGCATCGCCGATGCGGCGATCCGCTACGGCCGCGGCCCCTATCCGGGACTGGTCGCCGAACGCCTGATCGAGAACCGCTTCGCTCCGCTATGCAGCCCGCGCCTGGGCCTGCGCCGTCCCGAAGACCTGCGCGCGCAGTCGCTGCTGCATTCGGAATGGCGGCATCCGACCGAGGACACGCCGACTTGGCAAGCCTGGTGCGCGCGCGCCGGCCTGGCCGGGCTCGATGTCGAGGCCGGCCTGCGTTTCACCGACGAAAGCCATGCGATCCAGGCGGCGATCGCCGGCCACGGCGTGGCCCTGCTGAGTCTGGCACTGGTCGCCGACGATCTCGCCGCCGGCACGCTGGTGCAGCCCTTCGGCCCGGCGCTCGACGGCTATCCGCATTGGCTCCTGCGGCCGGATACGCCGCCGAGCGAGGAAGTGCTGGCGCTGCGCGATTGGCTGCGCAGCGAGGCGAAGGTCGAAAGCGCGCCCGCGGGCTGAGACCGCGGACGGCACATCGGAACGCGCCCGATCGCCTCAGGCCGCAGCGATCCGCGCCGCCTGATAACGCTGCTCCTGGGTCAGCCCGCCATAGCCGTAGGCCGCGGCGCGCGCATCGATGACGTGGATGTAGGAGGTCTCGTGCACCTCGCCGATCAGTGCCGACAGCTCCGCATGCATCCGCTGCAGATAGCGCGCCTTCTCGGCCTTGGTGTTGGTCTCGTCGGTGATGCTGATATCGAGATGAAAGGCGTTGCGCCCCCACTGCGCCAGCGAACGACCGTCGATGAACCAATGCGGGTGGTCGACGTAGTGGATCGCGACCGCGACCAACTCGCGGGGCTTACCGAGAATCTCGACGGTCAGATCGGCGACCACCGCCGCGGCGCGACGGCTGAGCTCGGCATCGGGGGTTCCGGAGAGTTGCAGGTTGATGTGCGGCATTGCGGCGTTCCTGTCAGGGCCGAGACGGTTCGGCGTGATTCGATGGGCTCAGCTTAGGCTTGCGCCCGCCATCGGAATAGCGGGAAGATCCGGCCCTATCCATCGGATTCGCCGATGGCTAAAGGATCGCCATGAGCACCCTCGACCTGGAACAGCTGAAGGCCTTCGTCGCGGTCGCCGAGGCCGGCAGCATTTCCGGCGGCGCCGAACGCGTGTTCCGTTCGCAGTCGGCGGTCAGCGAACAGATCCAGAAACTCGAACGCGCGGCCGATACCGCCTTGCTGCTGCGTTCGCGCCACGGCGTCGTCCCGACCCCGGCCGGCGAACGCCTGATCGGCCACGCGCGGCAGATGCTCGCCCTGGGCGAATTGGCCTTGCACGATGTGCGCCGCGAGCTGCGCCGCACCGAAGTGCGGCTGGCGATCAGCGATTACTTCCGCCCCGACGAGATCGCCGACCTGTTGCGCCACCTCGCCCGCCACTGCCCGCAGTTGCAGATGCAGGTGACGATGGGCCAGAGCGCGGCGCTCGCGCAGGGCCATGCCGAGGGCGCGTTCGACCTGGCGCTGACGATGGAGGTCGAATCGATCGCGCGACCGCGCCGTCGCGCGACGCAGGGCGAGTTGCGGCGCGAACCGCTGGCCTGGGCAGCGGCGGCCGGACTGGATCTGCGCAATGAAGCGAGCTTGCCGCTGGTGCTGCTGCCGCCGAGCTGCAGCCTGCACCAGACCGCTTTACGTGTGCTGCAACGACAGCGCGTCGGCCATCGCATCGCCCACCTCGGCAGCGGCGTGGCCGGCGTGCAGGCAGCCTTGCGTGCGGGCCTGGGCCTGGGCTGCCTCAATGCCTCGGCGATCGGCGAAGGCCTGATGGTCGCGCGTTCGAGCCGACTGCCGGCCTTGCCGTCCTGCGTATTCCGACTGTTGCCGCCGCCGGCCGATGCGAACCCGTCCCTGCGCGAAGCCGGCGAGGCCCTGCAGGCGTATTTCGCCTGAGCGAAGAAAAGCGGCACGCGCTTTCAGGGCAGGAGCGACGCAAGCCGCGACCGCGGCGCATCCGATCGCGCCGATAGCAGCGCGAATCGCGGCACGCATGCATCCAGATATCGTGATTACGCCGCGCGCCGGATATGGCGGTCGCGGCTTACGCCGCTCCTACAAAGGCAGCGGGTGTAGGAGCGAGGTGAGTCGCGACCGCGATGCATCCGATCGCGCCAAAACCGCCACGCAAGGCAGGGCGGCAATGCATGCAGACCTCGTTGTTACGCCGCACGTCGCATAGCGCGGTCGCGGCTGGCGCCGCTCCTACCCCTTGGAGCCTTCGGCCACGCTTACGCGCTCAAAGCGCATCGCGCGCCGGCAGGGTCCAATCGATCGGGCCCTTGCCGTGGCGCGACAAGTACTCGTTGGCGGTGGAAAAATGCCCGCAGCCCATGAAGCCGCGATGCGCGGACAAGGGCGAGGGATGCGGCGCCTTCAGCACGCGATGGCGGCCGGCGTCGATGACCTTGCCCTTGGCCTGGGCGTAGCTGCCCCAGAGCAGGAACACCAGGCCCTCGCGTTCGCGATTGAGGGTGTCGACGACGTGGTCGGTGAAGCCTTCCCAGCCCTTGCCCTGATGCGCCCCGGCGCGGCCTTCCTCGACCGTCAGCACGGCGTTGAGCAACAGCACGCCGCGTTGCGCCCACGGCAGCAGGCAGCCGTGATCGGGCCGGGCGATGCCGAGGTCGCGCTGGATTTCCTTGAAGATGTTGTCGAGCGACGGCGGCACCGGCACGCCGGGCTGGACCGAGAAACACAGCCCGTGCGCCTGGCCGTAACCGTGGTACGGGTCCTGGCCGAGGATGACGACCTTGACCTGTTCGAACGGGGTGGCATCGAACGCCGAGAAAATCTGCGCACCGGGCGGGAAGATGCGCGCGCCGGCGGTCTTGCGTTCGCGCAGGAAGCGCGACAGCGACTGCATGTCCTCGCGTGCGAACCAGTCGCCGACGCGGGCTTTCCAGGAGGCTTCGAGCTTGGGCTCGCGGTCGGCGTCATTCATGCCGGCAACGCCGTCGGCTCGAGCCGCGACAGGCGCAACTGGAACAGGGTCTTGGTCACCAACAGGCGCTCCTCGATCGGCTTGAGCACCAGATCGTTGGCGCCGGCGCGCAGCAGCTCGCTCTGGTTGTCGCGGTTGGCGTCGCCGGTCATCACCAACACCGGCAGACGGCGCTTGCCGTAAGCGAAATCGTTGCGCAGCCGGGCGAGCAGATCCTTGCCGCCGAGCTCGCCCTTCAGATACACGTCGGTCAGCACCAGGTCGGCGCCGGCATCGCCGCCGGCCGCGCCGCTGGCGCGGTGCGCCTCGAGATGTTCGAGCGCTTCCTCCACGCCGATGAAGTGCAGCACCTGCAGGGCGTGGCGCTCGAGCATGCGCTTGGTCGCCACCGCGACCACGCGGCTGTCTTCGACGTAGAGCACGCGCGCGCCGGGAATCGGCTGCGGCTGCACATAGCCGCGGATGAACTCGGCCAGGGCGTTCGGGCCGAGCGCCTTGTCGAAATAATCGGTGACGTCTTCGGTGAAGCGGCGCGCTTCCAGATGCGCCTGGGCATCGCCGGAGACCACGATCACCGGCACATAGGCCTGGGCCGCGGCTTCGCGCACGGCGCGCGCCAGGGCGATGCCGTCGCCGTCGGGCAGGACCAGGGCGGTGGTGACCAGATCGACCTCGCCGTGGTCGAGGGCGACGCGCGCCTCGATGATGCTGCCGCATTGGACGATGCGGGTGTTCGGCAGCTCGCGCATCAGCACGTCGGCGATGAGCTTGCGCACCAGCTTGGAGCCGTCGACCACCATCACCCGCGGTGCGGTGTTTTCGAAGTGACGTAGATTCTGGCTTTGCATATCAGGAACGGTACCGTGTCGGCGACGCAGGGCCGACGCCCGAGGGCATCGACGCCAAGCGCACAGGCGGGGGAACCCGATTCTAGGCGGAAGCGGCCGCCGAATCCGAGTCTCAAGCAACATCCTGACAACCGCGCGACAAGGCGCGGACCGCTCAGCCTTGGCCGGAGCGGTTCTGGCGCAGGTAGTGGCCGGTCACGAAACCGGCGCCGAGCCAGCCCAGCGCGGCCGCACCGGCCAGGATCGCCAAGGCCTGCGGCAGGTCGAAGCCCTGCAGCTCGAAATGACTGCCGTAACTCGTGGCCAGGGCCGTCAGCGGTTCGCGCAGGGTGCGGTCGGCCGCGGTCAGCAGGGCCAGCGCGACTGCGCCGGCGGCCAGGCCGTAGCAGGCACCGAGGTACAGGAAGGGCCGGCGGATGAAACCGTCGGTGGCGCCGAGCAATTGCAGCACCCCGATTTCTTCGCGCCGCGACTGGATGTCCAGGCGCACGGTGTTGCCGACCACCAGCAGGGCGCCCAGGCCCAGCATCGCCGCGAGCAACCAGGCCAGGCGGATGCCGAACCGCAGCCAGCCGTCGAGGCGCTGGCGCCAACCGGCGTCGTGCTGGACCACGTCGGTCTCGGCCAGGGTGCCGAGCGATTCGGCCAGGGCCAGTTCGTCGCCTTTCGGCGTCACCAGCAACAGGCTGGGCAACGGATTGCCTTCGATCGCGCTCAGGCTGTCGCCGAGGCCGCTCTTCTCGCGCAGATCGGCCAGGCCCTGCTCGGGCGTGCGCAGCTCGATGGCGCCGATCTCCGGCCGCGCGCGCAGCTCTTCGGCGAGGGCGCGGGCGCGTTCGAGCTTGATCTCGGGCTTGAGGAACAGGCTGATCTGGCGCGACTGCTGCACTTCGCCGGCGAAGCGTTCGATGTTGCTCAGCGCCGCCCACAGGCCGAGCGGCAGGGCCAGGGCGACCGCCATCACCCCGATCGTCAGCAACGCCGCCCAGGGCTTGCTCAGCAATCGGCCGACGCTGGCGACCAGGCTGTAGAGGTGATGATCGAACCACACCCCCAAGCGCGACTGCACCGCCGACTCGACTGCGAGGTCGTCGTCGTGCGACGCCGGGGCCTCGATGCGGGAAGGCGCCCCGCCATGGGAAGACTCTGGGGTCGGAAAGGAACTCATTCGGCCAGGTCCTCGGGCGCGATGTCGTCGACCAGGCGGCCCTGGTTGAGCACCAGCACGCGCTTCTTCATGCGCTTGACCAGGGCCAGGTCGTGGCTGGCGACGAGCACGCTGGTGCCGCGCTCGGGCAGCGACTGGAACAGGGTCATGATTTCCGCCGACAGGGTCGGGTCGAGGTTGCCGGTGGGTTCGTCGGCCACCAACAACCGAGGCTCGCCGATGATCGCCCGGGCAATGCCCACGCGTTGCTGCTCGCCGGCCGACAGCTCGCCCGGCAGAGCCGAAGCGCGCGCACCCAGGCCGACCTTCTCCAGGGTCATGCGCACGCGCCGGCCGATGTCGGGGCGGCGCAGGCCGCGCAGCAACAGCGGCAGGGCGACGTTGTCGGCGACGCTGCGGTCGGCGAGCAGGCGGTGATCCTGGAACACCACGCCGATCTCGCGCCGATGCAGGGCGATGCGACGGCCGCCGACCTTAAGCAGGTTGCGCTCGCCGAACAACACCGCGCCGCGGCTCGGGCGTTCGCTCAGATGGATGAGCTTGAGCAGGGTGCTTTTGCCGGCGCCGGAGTGGCCGGTGACGAACAGCATCTCGCCGGGAGCCACCTCGAAGCTGACTTCGCTGAGGGCCTCGTGCCCGCTGCTGTAGCGTTTGCTGACGTTGTCGAAGCGCAATACGGTCATGGCCGGAAGTATCGCAGAGCGAATCGCCGGAGACATCACGTTTTGGCTCCGGCGTTTGGCCTATGTTCGCGCTGCGGTCGTCGCGCGGCTTCGACGACGAATCGACGGCACCGACCGGCCTCGCAGGCCGGCCGGCGCAGCACGACCGCAGCGGGCCCGATCTCGGCACAGCCGTCCGAGCCACCCGCGCAATGCCTTGCAGCACCTTGATCGTCCGACACAGGAAGCACCGCCGCCGGCCCCGATGGCCGGCGCGGACCGTCGTCGACTTCATCAAGGAGCACCACCATGCAAACGACCAAGGCCCACCTGGCACTCGCCCTGCTCGCCCTCGGCCTGTACGCGCAGAGCGCCCGCGCCGAGCAATACGACCCGCCGCTCAACGTCGCCACCCTGGCCTGCCCGGCCGGCTCGACCGGCTACGGCAACGCCCGTTTCATCGTGTTTCCCTCGTTCGGCAGCGCGCCGCCGAACTGGCGTTTGACGATCTGGTGCAGCGCCGGCGGCAGCGGCCGCCGCGGCCACTTCGAGCCTGGCAGCAGCGGCGTGTACACCACCTGGCCGTATGCCGGCGGCGCCTTCGGCATCGGCTGGCCGGCCTCGCCGAACTACAGCAATCAGCTGCAGTTGCTCGACATCGACATCGACGGCGATCTCGACGTGTTCCAACTCGTCGAGACCTCGGCCAATACCTGGTCGGTGTTCGTCAGCAGGACCCTGTGACGAAAGACCGCCGCGAACCTCGTCGAAGCGACGAGGTTCGCGTGCGGGCTCGACGGCAGGCGCGGGCCTGCCGTCGACGGATCGCTATGCGCTGATCAGTGCTGCGAACGCGGCGGACGCGCGACCAGCGACTTGAGCTTGCGGCCGATGCGGCCCAACAGCGAGGGCTTGGCCTCGCCGGCCGGCGCCGCGGCAGCCGCCGCGGGCTTGTGCACAGGCTTGTGCGCGGGCTTCGACGGCGCCGGCTTGGCGGCCGCGCTCTCGCCCTGGCTCGCGGTCGGCGCGCCGTTGTCGGTCTCGGCGCCTTCGATACGACGGCCGCCGCGACGGCGACGGCGCTTGCGCGGTGCGCGCTCGCCCTCGATCGCCGGCACGCCGGTGGTCGCGGTCGCCTCGCCTTCCGGCTTGGGCTTGCGCGGCGGACGCGGCGCAGCTTCGACTGCCGCGGCGACACCGGCTTCGGCCGGCTTGGCCGCACCGGCCTCGACCGGCGCGCGTTCGCGACGCGGTGCGCCATCGCGACGGCCTTCGCTGCGCGGACCGCGGCTCGGGCCGGAACCGCTGCGGCTGCCGCTGCGGCCGCCGGCACCGCCGCCACGGCGCTGTTCGTCGGCGGCGCGCTGTTCGCGCGCTTCCTTGAAGATCGAACCGATGCTCTCGTTCTCTTCGCCTTCCTCGGCCGCCGGGATCTCGCGCGGCGTGCGCGGCAGGGCGATCAACAGTTCGGCGTCGACTGGCGCGGTCGGCAGCTTCTGTTCGATGTAGGCCTCGATGTCCGGCAGGCTCATCGCATAGCGTTCGCAGGCGAAGCTGATCGCGTCGCCCTCGGCGCCCAGGCGCGCGGTGCGGCCGATGCGGTGGACGTAGTCCTCGGCATCGAACGGCAGGTCGTAGTTGTAGACGTGGCTGACGCCGTCGATGTGCAGGCCGCGTGCGGCGACGTCGGTGGCGACCAGGATTTCGAGCTGGCCCTTCTGGAACTTGTTGAGCAGCGACTCGCGCTTCTTCTGCGGCACGTCGCCCGACAGCACGCCGACGCGGTAACCGCCGCGTTCGAGCGAACGCGCGACGCGCTCGACCCAGGCCTTGGTGTTGACGAACACCATCGTCCGCGCGCCTTCGCTGCGCGACAACAGGCCCAGCAACAGCGGCACCTTTTCCTCGTCGGCCGGGAAGTAGACCTTCTGGCGGACCTTGGCGGCGGTGATGAACTCGGTCTCGACGACGACCTTCTCGGGCTCGTTCATGTGCTCGTAGGCCAGCTCGAGCACGCGATGGCTCAAGGTCGCCGAGAACAGCAAGGTCTGGCGCTCGGTGCGGATCGGCATGCGCCGCAGCAGGAAGCGGATGTCCTTGATGAAGCCCAGGTCGAACATGCGGTCGGCTTCGTCGAGCACGCAGATCTCGCAGGCGTGCAGCGAGACGACCTTGTGCTGCTTGACGTAGTCGATCAGGCGGCCGGGCGTGGCGATGATGACGTCGGCGCCCTTCTGCAGCAGTTCGCGCTGCTTGTCGTAATCGACGCCGCCGTAGACCAGGGCGAACTTCAGGCCCAGGTCGGAGCCGAACTTGACCGCGTCCTTGTGGATCTGGATCGCCAGCTCGCGGGTCGGCGCCAGGATCAGCGCGCGCGGGTCTTCGGGCTTGCGCTCGGCCAGGGCCGGGCGGGTCAGCAGGCGGTTGATCACCGCGACCAGGAAGGCGAGGGTCTTGCCGGTGCCGGTCTGGGCCTGGCCGGCGACATCGCGCCCGGTCAGCGCCAACGGCAGGGTCAGCGCCTGGATCGGCGTGCAGCGCGAAAACCCGGCGGCCTCGAGGCCGGCCAACAGGCTCGGGTGCAGGTCGAACGAAGAAAAGGTGATATCGGTTAAAGGCTTGTCGCTCATGCTTCTCAGAGATCCGCGCGCACTGGGCGCAGTAGGTGGTCGCTTGCGTGGGTGGCGTCGGCGAAGCAGACTGCCGGGGCCGAGCCGGCGCCCGAGTTGAACTCTGAAGGCAGGCTCGATGAGACCGTGGCGCAGCCCTTGAAGGTGCCGCGTAACGCCCCAGTTTAGCGTAAGCCCCCGCCCGGCATGGCCCGCCCGGGGTTCCGTTCAAGAATAGCCCGTTCCGTACGGGCGAGTACCCCCGCAGGAGACCCCCGTGAGCGAAAAAGTTCTGCATGCTGGCGATTCCGACTTCGACGCCACCGTGCTGCAGTCGTCCGAACCCGTCCTCGTCGATTTCTGGGCGCCCTGGTGCGGCCCGTGCAAGGCCATCGGCCCGATCGTCGAACAGCTGGCCGACCAGTACGAAGGCAAGGCCAAGGTGGTCAAGGTCGACGTGCAGGAATTCCCGGCATTGGGCGTTCGCTACAACGTGCGCAGCATCCCCATGCTGTTGATGTTCAAGGACGGCCAGGTCCATTCGAGCCAGCTCGGCGCGCCGCCGAACATCAAGTCGCTGTTGACCCAGATGATCGACAAGGCCATCTGAGGCGGCCTGCTCTGAAGCGGCCCGCCATGTGAAGCCGCCTCGCTTACGCCCGCCCCGCGCGGGCGCAAGCGCTCCGGGCCTTGCCCGGTAACGTGAACGGCCCGGCTCGGGAAGCTTGCCGCCACGCAGCAGCAGTGCTAGTTTCGCAACACCCGGCGTCGGACCTCGCGTCCCACCCGCCGCACCCCGTCTGATACCCATCTATCAACCCACGTCCCTGACGTCCCGCTCGCCCGATGCGAGCGCTCGCCGCTTAGCGAGGAACCTCCGCTTGTCCGATAAGACCCCCGACGCTGGCGATACCGCCGAAAAGCGCGTGCGTAAGCCGCGCGTCAGCAAAGCCGCCGAGTCCGCTCCGGCCGCTGCCAGCGATGCCAGCCCCCTGATTCCTGCCGCTCGACCTGCCGCGCCTGCCGCGCCGTCCGTCGCGCCGCCTCCCGCCGCACCGGCTCCCGTGGCCGCCGCACCCCGCACTCCCGCCCCCGCACCTGCTCCGGCCGCCAGCGCCAGCGAGTCCGCCCCGGCCGCCTCCGGCGCCGAGAGCGCCGCGCCGCAAGGCCAAGGCAACGACCGCGGCAACCCGCAGTCGCAGCAGGGCCAGCAGCGCGACGGCGGTTTCGACAACCGCGGCGGCAACCGTCGCGACCGTTTCCGCAACCGCCGCGACCGCGACCGCAACAACCGCCCGCAGCAGCGCGACGAAGACGGCTCCTTCGACAACGGCAACGGCGAGAACTTCGTCCCGCGCCCGCACCCGCAGGTGCCCGAGGGCTTCCCGCAGTACTCGCTGGGCGACCTCAAGCGCATGCCGGCGCCGAAGCTGCTGGATCTGGCCGACCAGCTCAGCATCCAGGAAGGCGTCGCCCGCGCCCGCAAGCAGGACGTCATCTTCGCCCTGCTCAAGGTGCTGACCCGCCACGGCGAAGGCGTCGCCGCCGACGGCGTACTGGAAATCCTGCCCGACGGCTTCGGCTTCCTGCGCGCGGCCGAGGCTTCCTACCTCGCCGGCCCGGACGACACCTACATCTCGCCGAGCCAGATCCGCCGCTTCAACCTGCGCACCGGCGACCATCTCTCGGGCCGCATCCGCTTCCCGAAGGACGGCGAGCGTTACTTCGCCCTGTCGGTGGTCGACAGCATCAACGGCGAGCCGTTGGAAGCGTCGAAGAACAAGGTCCTGTTCGAGAACCTGACCCCGCTGTTCCCGCGCCGCAAGTTCAAGCTCGAGCGCGGCGACGGCTCGACCGAAGACATCACCGGCCGCATCCTCGACCTGATGGCGCCGCAGGGCAAAGGCCAGCGCGCCCTGATCGTCTCGCCGCCCAAGGCCGGCAAGACGATGATGATGCAGCAGGTCGCCACCGCGATCACCCACAACCATCCCGACGTGCACCTGATCGTGCTGCTGGTCGACGAGCGTCCGGAAGAAGTGACCGAAATGCAGCGCACCGTGCGCGGCGAAGTGGTCTCCTCGACCTTCGACGAACCGGCCGCGCGTCACGTCCAGGTCGCCGAGATGGTGATCGAGCGCGCCAAGCGCCTGGTCGAACACAAGAAGGACGTGGTGATCCTGCTCGACTCGATCACCCGCCTGGCCCGCGCCTACAACAACGTCGTGCCGAGTTCCGGCAAGGTGCTGTCGGGCGGCGTCGACGCCAACGCCCTGCACCGTCCGAAGCGCTTCTTCGGCGCCGCGCGTAATGTCGAAGAAGGCGGCTCGCTGACGATCATCGCCACCGCGCTGATCGACACCGGCAGCAAGATGGACGAGGTGATCTACGAAGAGTTCAAGGGCACCGGCAACTCGGAAGTCCACTTGAACCGCCGCATCGCCGAAAAGCGCGTGTACCCGGCCATCGACATCAACCGCTCCGGCACCCGCCGCGAGGATTTGCTGATCGAACCGGAACTGCTGCAGAAGATCTGGATCCTGCGCAAGCTGCTGCACGGCATGGACGAAATCGGCGCGATGGAATTCCTGCTCGACAAGATGAAGACGACCAAGTCGAACGACGAGTTCTTCAGTTCGATGAAGCGCTGAGTTTCACCGGCGCGGTAAAGAAAACGCCCCGCGATGCGGGGCGTTTTCGTTGGTGGGAGAGCGTTCTTGCGTTGGCAAGAGGCGTCAACGTTTTGGCATGGCGGTCGCGGCTTGCGCCGCTCCTACCCCAATGCGACACCGCTCCTCGGGTAGGAGCGGCGCGAGCCGCGACCACGCAGCCTCCGGGTCGCGACGAAACTACTGCTCCGCTTCTCCCACAGGCCGCATGCACGATCCGCATGCGGCCCGTGCGCGAACGAACGTTTAGAACCCGCGCCCGCCGCCCTGGTTGACCTGCACCGTCGGCGCCTCGGCCGTCGCCATCGCGCGCGCCGCGAGCTGGCTGCTGGCTTCCACGCTCTGCTGCGAGGCGGCGGCGACGTCGAGGGTGACCATGCGCCGGGTCGGCGACTGCGGATCGCCCTGCACCGCGAACAGTTTGCTGCCGTCCTTGCTCGCCAGCAGATGATCGACCTGGGTCAGGCCGCCGTCGCGCATGGCCGGCACCAAGGCCGCGGCGAGGTTCTTCTGCTGCTGCTCGTTGAGCTTGCCCTGGCCCAGCTCGCTGCCCTGGACCTTGCCCAGCATTTCCTTGTACATGCCGTTGAGGGCGTTGGCGCCGCTGCTCAGGATCGCCGCCACCCGCAGGCCGTCCTCGACCGCGCCGCCGACCGGGTTGTTGTTGCGATTGGCGACGTCGCGCAGTTCCGGCGGCAACAGATACGTGCCGCGCTCGCGATCGCCGTCGCGATCGCGGACGTAGCGCTTCACGTCCTGCAGCTCCAGATCCATGAACTCCTTGGCCGAGCCCTTGGCCGCCTGCGCCAACTGCATCGCCTCCTGCGTATTCAAACGGCCCAGGTCGCCACGGGCGAGCGTGTCGACCAGCGACTCGGGCTGCACCTTCTGCTTGAGGAAGGCGAGGAAACGCTCGCGGGTTTCCGGGTTCTGGCCGAGCCCGTCGAGGATGCGCGTCGCGGTCGACAAGGCATTGCCGGCATCGACCGGCATACCGGCGATCTGCCGCAGCACGCCGTTCATGGCGCGCTTGGGCTCCATGCCTTCGGCGAACGGGAAGCGCTCGCGGAACTCGTCCCAACGCGGCGCCAGCAGGGCTTCGCGTGCGCGCTTGATCAACTCGAACGCGCCCGCGGCGAAGGCGACGATGGCGGCGCCCATCGGGGCGATGCCGATCAGGGTGCCGACCAGGCCGGCATTGCGCGCGCCCATCATCAGGGCGACGTTGCCGATGCCGCCGGCAAGCTTGAAGCCGCCGTCGAGCAGGTCGAACGCGGCGTCGACGCGATCGTCGGTGCGCAGCGCCTTGCCGGTGACCGGGTCGCGGCCGTTGAACACGCGACCGGCGTTCTGGCCGAGGGTCTTGACGCCAGCGGTCACGTCCTTGATCGCGCTGTAGCGTTCCAGCAGTTTCGCCGCTTGGCGCTCGTGGCCGCTGCGGGTCGCGAATTCCAATACCGCGCTCATCGCCACCGCATCGAGCGGACGGCCGGCCTGGCTGGCCGCGCTGCCGGCTTTGATCGCGGCGTCGATCGCTTCCAGGGTCTGTTCGATATCGCGGTGACCGCCGCTGCGGGCGAGGGTCTTGAGCTCCATCACCGCGCCGTCGATCGGCGCCGGCGGCGCCGCATCGCGCTGCGCCGACCAGGTCTTGGCGTAGCCGACCAGCGAGGTCTGCAGTTCGGCCGGCACCTCCACCGCATAACCATGGAACGGCGGCGACACGCGGCCGTCGGCGCGGGTTTCGCCCGGATGCAACTTCCAGCTCAGCGCGGCCTGTGCGAGCGCGCCGCCGGGTGCGGCGACCGAAGCCACGGTCGCCTCGAGGGTGTCCTCGTCGACCACCTGGCCGTTGCGCTGCAAGGCATCGGCGACGATCGCCCGCAATACGGTGTCGCGCGACCACTCGTCGTCGGCGGGCAGCAAAGCGGTATAGCCCGAGGTCCCGTCCTGCGCTGCGGGCTGTCCGGCGTACCAGCGCGGTGGGTGGGAGGCGCCGGTCGGCGTACGGCCGCCGGGATTCGAATCGACTGCTGCATTCATATGCACTGCTCCTTGTCGGTGACCCGGGTCCCCTAGAACCCGGTCGCCCGCGGCCAGGCCGCCGGCGGACCCGCATCATGCCTCTCGTTCAGCTTCGAGGGCAATTCGGTGCCGAATGGAGCAGCCCCCGGCGGCCCGGGCAGGGGTCCGGGCAGGCCCCGACCCGCCCCCTTGCTGAGCTTGCGCCGCCTCCCGGCCCGACCGCGGGGCCGGGAGGCCCGGTCGGGGCCGAAGCATCCGCTCCGCCGCACTATCTGAGCCCGCGCGCGGGCTCGCTGCCGATCTGCCGATCCTGCGCGGCGAACGCGACCGCCTCGCGCGACTGCTCCTCCCAACCCGGCTGACAACCGCTCAACAACATCAACGTCAACACCGCCAGCAACGCTCGCATGATGAACCTCCCTGTTCGAAGACGGACTGCGCTCCTGCGCGCCGCCGCACGCTCCGATGCGTCCGGCGGCTCGCCCGTCATTGTCCTGGGAAGCCCTCGCAGAGACTGCGATTGAGAACGACGCTCGCGCCGAACGGCTGTGCCGCGGCATTCGTCTCATCGCCAAAATGGCCTTGAAAAGACGCTCCGATCGAAGCCGTCCAGGTGATGGAGAGGGTCGCCCGGGTACCAGCACGCCAGCGGCATCGCGTCCATCGCGATCCGTGGTCAGCGCGCTTTCGAACGAGGTTACCGCCGCGGCGATTGAAATCCGGGCAGCGGGCAACCATTGCAAAGTACCGACGTCATCCTTCCCGGCTATGCAGCGTTGCGTAATGCAGCGCAGGCCCGATCGTCGCAGCCCCGGCGTATCGCGCCATAATCCCAGCCGGAGGTGCTCATGCACGGTGGCGGTCTAGAACTCGCGTTGTTGTTCCTGCTGGCCGCGGTCATCGCCGTGCCGGTGTTCCGTCGTTTCGGCCTGGGCGCGGTGCTCGGCTATCTGACCGCGGGCGTGGTGCTGGGCCCCTACGGAGTCAAGGTGATCCGCGACGCCGAGCCGGTGCTGGCGGCGTCGGAAATCGGCGTGGTGATGATGCTGTTCGTGATCGGCCTGGAACTGTCGCCGGCGCGCCTGCGGGTGATGCGCAAGCCGGTGTTCGGCGCCGGCGGCCTGCAGGTGCTGCTGAGCGGCCTGGCCCTGGGCGCACTGGCGATGTTCGGCGGCCACATGGGCTGGAAGGCGGCGACCGTGGTCGGCCTCGGCCTGGCCCTGTCCTCGACTGCGGTCTGCTTGCAGCTGTTGTCCGAACGCAAAGGCCTGGCCACCGATTACGGCCGCCTCGCCTTCGCCATCCTGCTGTTCCAGGACCTGGCCGCGATTCCCTTGCTCGCCGCGATTCCGCTGCTCGGCAAGGCCGCCGCGGTCGAAGGCCTGAACTGGATGGCCGTGGCCAAGGCGGTCGGCGCGATCGCCGCGGTGGTGTTCGGCGGTCGCGTGCTGCTGCGCCAGGTGTTCCGCGTGGTCGCGCGCACGCAGATGCCCGAGGTGTTCACCGGCGCGGCCCTGCTGACCGTGCTCGGCTCGGCCTGGATCCTGCAGACCGCCGGGCTGTCGGCCGGCCTCGGCGCCTTCCTCGCCGGCGTGCTGCTGGCCGATTCGGAATTCCGCCACGAGCTCGAATCGCAGATCGAGCCCTTCAAGGGATTGCTGCTGGGCCTGTTCTTCATGGCCGTGGGCATGAGCATCGACCTGCAGCGCGTGCTGGCCGAGCCGGGCACCATCGCCAGCATCGTGCTGGTGCTGCTGTCGGTGAAGTTCATCCTGCTGTTCGGCGTCGGCATCAGCGCCGGCGGGCTGGAGAAACGCGGGGCCTTCCAATTGGCGACGGTGATGTCGTTGGGCGGCGAGTTCGCCTTCATCGTGTTCAACGAAGCGGTCAAGGCCAACCTGCTCGACGACCCGACCCGCGACCGCCTGATCGCCGCGGTCGGCGTGTCGATGGCGCTGACCCCGCTGTTGATGATCGGCGCCCAGCGCATGCTCGACGCGGCGCCGGCCGAGAAGCCCAAGCGTCCCTACGACGACATTCCCGACCATCACCCGCAGGTATTGATCGCCGGCATGGGCCGTTTCGGCCAGATCGTCGCGCGCCTGCTGGTGGCGCACCGCACGCCTTTCATCGCCATCGAGAACAGCGCCGACCAGGTCGACTTCATGCGCCGCTTCGGCAACATGATCTATTACGGCGACCCGGCCCGGCCCGAGTTGTTGCGTTCGGCCGGCGCGGCGCAGGTGAAGATCTTCGTGATCGCCATCGACGACCGCGACAGCGGCATCCGCACGGTGCGCACGATCCGCCGCCTGTACCCGAAGGCGAAAGTGTTCGCCCGCGCCCGCGACCGTCGTCATGCCTGGGACCTGATGGACCTCGGCGCCGAGCCGATGCGCGAGACCTTCCATTCCAGCCTCAAGCTCGGCGAAGACGTGCTGGTCGAACTCGGCGTCGCCCCGGAGACCGCGCGCGACCACGTCGAACGCTTCCGCGAACTCGACGAGCGCATGCTCAACGCCCAGTACCTGGTCCACGACGACGAGGACGCGTTGATCCAGACCGCACGCGATGCGCGTAAGGAATTGGAAGAGCTGTTCGACGCCGACCGAGGCGAAGGCATGCTCGCCGATATGGTCGAGAAACAGGGCCCGGTGCCAGAGCATGTGACGCGGCATTGAGGGTGCGGCGGCGTCGATGGAAGGGTGCGCACCGATTCGCATCGCATTGAACCGATGCGGATGGATGCTCTGCTCTTGCTCGAGCAATGCAGCGCCGCGAATCCATCCCTGTAGGAGCGGCGTCCTACTGGATTTGCTTCGGTCATGAGCCGCGACCGCCTCGTTTCAATCTCGCGTCGATGCGGGCCGAAGCCCGTCAGGGTAGGAGCGGCGCGAGCCGCGACCGCGTCGTTTCGGTCTCGCGGCGTAACGCTCACGCAAGATCAGGATCAGGATCAGGATCAAACGCTAAGAGCTTCCGCCACTAAAGCGGCGGGTTACTTTCTTTTGTCTAAAGCAACAAAAGAAAGGTAACCAAAGAAAAATGCTCTCTTTGAATCAAGGGCCCGCACGATCGATGTCGACGCAGTGATCTACATACGGGACATCCCTGTCCCGATGAAAAACGGCCCGCATCCCTGCGCGCCGCCCTCCGGGTCTTCGATGGCCTTCGCGAGTTCGAAATGGCGCACGGCAACAGCGATCCTGCGTCCACGACGATTCAAGGGGTAGGAGCGGCGCAAGCCGCGACCACGCAGTCACGATCGCCCGCGCCGGCGGCCGTAGATTCGCGGTCGCGGCTTGCGCCGCTCCTACCCTAAGAGCACGGCAACCGTGGTCGTAATGAGCTTGGCGCAGTTCCGAATTTGCGAGAACACCTGGAGACCCGGAGGGCGGCGCACAGGACGTGCGCCGTTTTCCGATAAGACAGGGATGTCTTATCGGAAAATCCCGGCGCTAGCTGCGTACTCGTGGCCTGTGCCCTTGCAAGGAGAGCCCTTTTCTTTGGTTACTTTTCTTTTGGGCTTAGCAAAAGAAAGTAACCCGGCCGCGTCAGCGGACGGAAGCTTTGCTATTGATGTTGCTTCACCGCTCTGTGATAACAAACACCACGAGGGCAAGCCACGCGGTCGCGGCTCGCGCCGCTCCTACCCTGTGGAGTTTCACTTCGATCAATAACGGCGTAGTTGCTGTCTCTGCGCGTTCCGCGGTCGCGGCTTACGCCGCTCCTACAGGGACATCCGGCGATACGAGGCGAGACCGTGGCCGCGCGGTCGCGGCTCGCGCCGCTCCTACCCTGTGGAGTTTCGCTTCGATCAGTAACGGCGTAATTGCTGTCTCTGCGCGCCCCGTGGTCGCGGCTCACGCCGCTCTTACAGAAAACCCCTCGCGGCGAACCGCTCAGCCGCCCGGGCCGCGCAGGAAGCGCGCCATCGACACGTTGCTGCCGTTGCCCGGCGCCGGCGGGGTGAACTCGGCGGCGATGTCGATGAAGCCGCGCATCACCGCGATCTCGCGCGGGGTGCGGTTGAGGGCATCGCGCATGTCCGGGTTGGCGCCGTGGCGCATCAGGCGCTGCACCACACGCAACAAGCCGTGCAGCGCCGCCAGGTGCAGCGGACCGAAACCGCGCGGGTCCTGCACGTCGAGCGAGGCGTCGTGATCGAGCAACAGTTCCAGGCCGGCGATCAACACGTCTTCGTCGGCCGCGGTGCCGGGTTCGGCGCGCGCGCCCAGCAGCAACAGTAACGGCGTCGCGCCGGCCGCGGACTGATCGGCATCGACGCCCGCCAGCAGCAAGGTGTCGAACAAGGCCACCAGGCGGCTGCGCTCGCGCGCGGTGAAGCCGAACATCGCGGCGCAATGCAGGGCCATGCGGCCTTGCGCGTCGCGGGCATGGACGTCGGCGCCGGCGGTCAGCAGGCGCGCGGCCAGGTCGGTGAGGCCGAGCGCGCAAGCGACCATCAGCACGGTCAGGTCGCCGGGCAGGCGCTGTTCCAGCGAGGCGCCGGCGGCGACCAGGCGGTCGACAATTTCGGCATGGCGCATGCTGACCGCGGCCGACAGCGGGGTCGCACCGGAATGCGCGGCGAGCTGCGGGTCGGCGCCGCGCGCGAGCAGCAGGTCGACGACCGCGCGATGGCCGCCACCGGCGGCGCGCAGCAGCGCGGTGCAGCCCTGGCTGTCGAGCGCATCGACCGGCAGGCCGAGATCGAGCAGGCGGCGCACCGCATCGGCGTCGCCGACGATGGCCGCGGCCGGGACGTCCTGCGCGTGCAGAGCGCGGCGCGGCAGGGCCCAGCCACGCCAATCCAGCCAGTCGGCCAGATCGCGGCGGCCCGAGGACAGGGCCACGCCGAGCGGGGTCTGGCCGTCGGCGGCGAGCAGGTCGGGCGCGGCGCCGTTGGCGACCAGGCGCTTGAGCATGCTCTCGCGGCCCAACGCGGCGGCCAGGTGCAGGGCGCTCATGCCGTGGCTGTCGCGGGTATTGAGGTCGACGCCGGCGGCGAGCAGGCGTTCGAGCAAACGCGACCAGCCCAAGCGCACCGCGATCGCCAGCGGCGGATCGCCGGCCGGGGTCGGCGAAAACACGTCGGCGCCGCGCTCGATCAGGTCGAGGGCGAACTGCTCCAGGCCGCGGGTGGCCTGATCGCCGGCCGAACAGGTCGCCAGGAAGCGGCCGAGGCCGCCGCGACCGGCCGGCGAGACGCCGTGGCGCAGCAAGGCCTGCAAGGCCGGCATCGCGGCCGGGGTGCGATCGAGCAGGGCGAACACCACGGTGTCGCCGTTCGTGTCGCGCACGTTGACGTCGGCGCCCTGGCCGAGCAACCAGTCGATGCGTTCGGCCGAGGGGATCTGGCCGTCTTCTTCGTGCAACTGCGCGCCGAGCTCGCTCGGGCTCAGCAACTTGGCCAGGCCGGTCAGTTCGGCGGCGCGGCCTTCGCGCAGGCCGTCGCGCAGCAGCGCGGCCGGCATGCGGTCGACGATCACCCGCTCGCCCTCGCCGTCCTCGCTGTCGCCTTCGCCGCTGACCGCGGCCGGCAAGGGATAGGCGCGGTCGAGCGCGGCCACCAACGACCAGCGGCCGGCCTCGGCGGCGCGGTCGACCGCGCGCTTGCCGTGGCGGTCGCGCAGTTCCGGGTCGATACCGAGGTCGAGCAAGCGCACCACCAGCGGCGGCGAGGCGGTCTCGGCCTGGCAGGCCAGGATCAGGGCGCTGGCGCCGTCGGCATCGAGCGCCGCGGCTTCGGCCACGCCACCCTGCGGCAGGTGTTCGAGCAGGCGTTCGAGCACCGCCGGGCGCGCACCGCGCGCGGCTTCGAGCAGCGGCGTGCGCTGTTGGGTGTCGATCGCGCCGGCATCGGCGCCGGCGGCGAGCAAGGCAGTGACGATATCGAGGTGGCCGGCGAACGCGGCCACGTGCAGGGCGCTGCGGCGCTGACCGTCGCGGGCGTCGATGCGCGCCTTGTGCTTGAGCAGCAATTGCACGCCGGCCGGATCGTCCTCGTCGCCGCCGGCCGCGGCCAGCAGCGCCGGGGCGCCGCCGGGCTGTTCGGTCTTGGCGCCGCGTTCGAGCAGGAACTTGGCCAGGCGCCAGTTGCCGCTGGCGCAGGCCACGCCGAGCGGGGAAAAGCCGTCGTGGTTGACCGGGTCGAGTTCGGCCTGGGCGTCGCGCAACAAGGCGGCGACGCCGGGGTCGGAACTGCGCGCGGCGTGGTGCAGCGGGGTGTTGCCTTCGTGATCGGCCAGGCGCGGGTCGGCGCCGTTGGCGAGCAGGGTCATGACCGCGTCGGGACGGCCGTGCCAGCTGTCGCGGGTGGCGGCCAGCAGCGGGGTCATGCCGGCGGTGGCGGCGTTCAGATCGACGCCGGCGCCGATCAGGGCGCGCAGCAGGCGCAGGTCGGGCAGCACCGCGGCCAGCACCGGCAGGCTGCGGCGGTCGCGATCCTCGGCGGCCGGCAGCACGTTGACGTCGGCGCCGAGTTCGATCAGCTCCAGCGCGCGCTCGACCTTGCCGGCGCGCGCGGCCGCGTACAGGGCCGGCTCCAACGCTTCGTCGTCGCCGAGTTCGTCGACCTGGGTGACGGTGTCGAGTTCCGGGTCGAAATCGACGCCGGGCAGGTAGTCGGCCGGGGCGATCCGCTGCAACAGCACGTGCAGGGCCGGCGAGACCAGGGCGAACACGACCGCCAAGGTCCAGCGCAGGCCATCGCTCAACAGGCCCGGCCAGGCCAGCACCAGGATCAGCCCGACCAGGCCGGCGACGATCGCCGCCACGCCGAGGCCGCGCCAGGCGCCGAGATCGAGATCGGGCAAGCGCGCCCATTGCGGCGCCAGCGCCGCACCTTCGCGCTCGGCCTCCTGCCACAGCGGCCACAGCCGCCACAGCGCCAGCAGCACCAGCCCGGCGACCACGCTCAGGCCCAGCACCGCCAGCAGCGAGCCGCTCTGCAACAACGCGCTCAGCGGCCAGGCCACCAGCACCGCGGTGGCCGCGGTCGCGCCGCCCCACAGCGTCGCCAGCACCGGCCATTCGCTGCGCCACTGCGGCGCGGCGTCGCGCCGCTGCCACAGGCGCGCGGCGATCGCGAACGCCGGCTGCGCCAGCGCGCCGCCGATCAGCGCCGCCAACGCACCGCCGACGCTGCCGCCGAAACCGGTCGCCAGGGCCAGCACCAGGCCGGCGGCGAGCACAAGGGCGAGATCGCGGGACGGGGCGCGCGGAGTCTGGGCGTCAGGCATCGGGTGTCCGCGCCTCCTCGAGGGCCGGCGGGAACTGGAGATGGAAACCGCGCAGGCGCAGATTCTCCCGGACCGCCGCGGCATCGGCGCGGGCGAGTTTGCGTTCCGGGGTCAGCGCGGTTTCGAGCACGAATTGCAGGGTGCCCAGTTGATCGCGGACAGCGTCGGGCAAACGGGCGAAATCGTCGCGCTCGCTCAAAAACACATAGGTGTCTGCCTTGCGGAGACTTTTGTAAACGTAGGCTTGCATTAGGGCGGGCGGGTACGGCCGGGGGACGGGTTTTTCTGCGCCGCAGATGTGATGTACAGCATACCCGCCCGTCCGGGTGTCGCGAACCTGGGCGTTCAGCGCCAGGCGCAAGCCGAAGTGTTAGGACCGCCCCGTCGACGATCCAGTCGTGCGGACGGCGGCCCCGATGGGCAGCGTCCCGGTCCTATCTGCGAACGCCGGGCCGTATCAATGATACCCGGCGTCGGCGGCGATCTTGCCGCGGAACACGCGATACGACCAATACGTGTAGCCCAGGATCGCCGGCAGCAGCACCACCAGCCCGGCCAGCACGAAGCCCTGCGACGACGGCGGCGAGGCCGCATCCCAGATCGACAGCCCCGGCACGATGTTCGGCCAGATCCCCAGCACCAGGCCGAGGAAGCCGAGCACGAAGAACAACAAGGCGTAGACGAAAGGCTGGGCGTCGTTGCCCTCGCGCATCACCGCGCGCCACAGGGCATAAGCGTTGCCGATCACCAGCAGCGGCACCGGGAACAGCCAGTAGAAATTCCCGCCCTCGAACCAGCGCGCCATGATCCGCGAATCCAGGAACGGCAGCCAGGCGCTGACCAGACCGATGAACACCGCCACCACCAACACCAGCGGCCGCGCCAGGGTGCGGGCGATCTGCTGCATGCGGCCGTCGGTCTTGAGGATCAGCCAGGTCGAACCGAGCAGCGCATAACCGAACACCACCGCCGCGCCGGTCAGCATCGAGAACGGGCTGAACCAGTCGAACACGCCGCCGACGTACTTGCCTTCCTGCATCGGCATGCCCTCGACGATCGCGCCGAGGATCAAGCCTTGCGCGAAGGCGCAGAAGATCGAGCCCAGCGCGAACGCCGCGCCCCAGGCCGGCTTGGCGCGCCGCGCCTTGAACCGGAACTCGAAGGCGACGCCGCGGAACACCAGCGCGATCAGCATCAGCAACACCGGCAAGTACAGCGCCGACAGCACCAGCGCATACGCCTTCGGGAACGCGGCAAGCAGGCCGGCGCCGCCGAGCACCAGCCAGGTTTCGTTGCCGTCCCAGATCGGCGCGGCGGTATTCATCATGTGATCGAGCTGGCCTTCGTCCTCGGCGAACGGCGCCAGGATGCCGAGGCCGAGCACGAAACCGTCGAGCAACACGTACATCAGCACGCCGAAGCCGATCACGCCGAACCAGATCACGGGCAGCCAGTATTCCATCGTCCTACTCCATCGTGCTTTGCATGAGCGCGCGCGGCCTCGCCGGCGCGCACCGGGCCGCGCCTAGGCGCCGGCTTCGCTGGATTCGTCCGGCAACGACAACGGCCGCGCCGGGGTCTTCTCGCCCTGCTCGCTGCGCGGTGGCGGTTCGTGCGGATGCGGGCCCTTGCGGATCAGCTTGACCAGATAGCCGATGCCGGCGCCGAACACGACGAAATAGACCACCGCGAACACGATCAGCGAGGTCATCACGCTGGCCGCCGCGATCGGGCTGACCGCATCGGCGGTGCGCAACAAGCCGTAGATCACGTAGGGCTGGCGGCCGATCTCGACCACGTACCAACCCGACAGCAAGGCGACGAAACCGCTCAGGGTCAGCACGCGCCAGCCCCACAGCGCCGCGCGCGATTGGTACAAGCGCCCGCGCCACCACTGCCACAGCGAGAACAGCACCAGCAGCAGCATCGCCACGCCGAGCCCGACCATGATGCGGAAGGCGTAGAACACCGGTTTCACCGGCGGCCGTTCGCTGGCCGGGACCGACTTCAGCGGCTGGATGTCGCCGTCGAGGGTGTGGGTGAGGATCAGGCTGCCGAGCTTCGGCACCGCGATTTCGTAGTCGTTGCGTTCGGCTTTTTCGTTCGGCACCGCGAATAGGATCAGCGGCACGCCTTCGCCGGGCGCGCCCGACTCCCAGTGCGCCTCCATCGCCGCGACCTTGATCGGTTGGTGTTCGCGCACGTTCAAACCGTGCAGGTCGCCGACGAAGACCTGCGCCGGCACGGTGATCGCGGCGAAGATCACCGCCGCTTTGAGCATGCGCTTGCCGGCTTCGACGTGCACACCGCGCAGCAGATACGACGCGGCGACGCCGCCGATCACGAAGCAGGTGGTGATGAAGGCCGCCAGCACCATGTGGGCGAGGCGGTACGGGAACGAGGGGTTGAAGACGATCGCCCACCAGCTGTCGGGTTCGAACACGCCTTCGACGATCTTGTAGCCGGCCGGCGTCTGCATCCAGCTGTTGGCCGAGATGATCCAGAACGTCGAAATCAGCGTGCCCAGCGCGACCATGCAGGTGGCGAGGAAATGCATGCGTTCCTTGACCCGGCTCCAGCCGAACAGCATCACGCCGAGGAAGGTCGCTTCGAGGAAGAACGCGGTCAGCACCTCGTAGGACAGCAGCGGGCCGAGGATGTTGCCGGCCTGTTCGCTGAGCACCGCCCAGTTGGTGCCGAACTGGAAGCTCATGACGATGCCCGAGACCACGCCCATGCCGAACGACACGGCGAAGACCTTGGTCCAGAAGAAATACAGATCGCGCCAGAGCGTGTCGCGGGTGCGCAGCCAACGCCATTCGACGAAGGCCAGCCAACTGGCCAGGCCGATGGTGAAGGCCGGGAACAGGATGTGGAACGAGATCACGAAGCCGAACTGGATACGCGACAGCAGCAGGGCGTCCACGTGTATTGCCTCCACGGCGCCATACAGTGCGCCGGCCTGTTCATCTTGCGCCGCAGCGTGGGCGCGGTAAACGCGGATTACGGCGATTTCGTCGAATCACATAAACCGCAAAGACGTGATCGCGACGTGTTGATGCGATCCGGGTACGGCGGCGCTGGCCACTGGCGACCGCGGCAAGAGCGCGTCGCCTCAAGGCCTCGATGAGATCGCGAACGCGCCTGCCGGGCCCGGGACTGCATCACGAAACCGCCCGAATCCGGCCGGCCTCGTGCGACAAAATGCGACACGCGGCCATGACGGACGCGCGGCCCCTGCGAAGGGCGATCCGCGCCGGTGCGGCGACGCGAACGGCAATCTTTGCCGGCGCGGCGACGCGCCGGGGCCGGTTTCGGCAAAGCCGGCGAGCGGGCTCGGACAAGCCGCGAGAACGGGCCCGCCACGCCGCCGCCGATTCATCGGCCGCGACCCTCGCCGGACCGGCGATCATAGGCCTGGGCATGACCAACGGCCGGCCCGTCGGACGCTATCCGGCTGCTACCCTGCGCGGACTTTTGTCCCAGAGCCCGCTCGATGCGCCTTTCCTTCGTCACGCTCGCCGCGCTGCCTTGCGCGCTGTTCGCCTCCGCCGCCTTCGCCCAGGCCGCCGCGCCGCTGACCCTGGCCGACACCATGGCCAACCCGGACTGGATCGGAGCCCCGGTCGAACGCGCCTGGTGGAGTTGGGACGGCCAGCGCGTGCAGTACCAGCTCAAGCGCGACGACTCGATCATCCGCGACACCTGGCAGGTCGGCGTCGCCGGCGGCACGCCGCTGCGGCTCGACGGCGCCGCGCGCAACGATCTCGACGGCGCCAATCCGGCCTACGACGCCCAGCGCACGCGCATGGCCTTCGTGCGTAACGGCGACATCTTCGTGCGCGACCTGCGCAGCGGCGCGCTGACCCAGGTCACCCGCAGCAACGACACCGAGTCGCGGCCGCAGTGGAGCCGCGACGGCAACCTGGTATTCCGCGTCGACAACCAGTGGTACCAGTGGCGTGCCGGCCAGGGCCTCAGCCAGGCCGCCCAGGTCCGTGCCGAGAACGACCCGGCCAAGGCGCCGAAAGCCGACGACCTGCGCGAACGCCAGCTCGCCATGCTGCAGACCCTGCGCGAGGACCGCGCCCAGCGCGAAGCCGCGCGCGAGCAGGACGACGCCTGGCGCCGCAGCGACGGCAGCCGCGCGCCGAAGCCGACCTATCTCGGCGACGACGTCGAGATCGTCGACAGCGCGCTGTCGCCCGATGCGCGCTGGCTGCTCGTCGTCACCCAGGCCAAGAAGGGCGATGCCGGCGCCGCCGGCAAGATGCCCAAGTACGTGACCGAGTCGGGCTACGAGGAATTCGAGGAAGTGCGCACCCGCGTCGGCCGCAACGAACCGCTGCCGCAGAAGCTGTGGCTGGTCGACGTCGCCAACGCCAAGGCCAGCGAACTCAAGTTCGGCGGCCTGCCCGGCATCGGCGAGGACCCGCTCGCGGCGCTGCGCAAGGCCGCCAAGAAGGACCCGCTGAAGGGCGAGCGCCCGGTCCGCATCGAGACCGACGGCGACGGCAGCGGCGTCTCGATCCGCTGGAGCGACGACGGCCGCCAGGCCGCGGTGCTGGTGCGCGCGATCGACAACAAGGACCGCTGGCTGGCCTCGGTCGACCTCGGCAAGGCCGCGCTGCAGCCCTGCCACCGCCTCACCGATGCGGCCTGGATCGGCTGGAACTTCAACGATTTCGGCTGGCTGCCCGACACCGGCAAGGGCGACGGCGAGCTGTGGCTGCTGTCGGAACAGAGCGGCTACTCGCACCTGTACGTCGCCAGCGGCGGCGGCGCGCCGCGCGCGATCACCTCCGGCCGCTGGGAAGTCTCCGAGCCGGAATTGAGCGCCGACGGCAAGACCTTCTTCTTCCTGTGCAACCGCAAGTGGCCGGGCGACTACGAAGTCTGCGCGGTCGACCGCAACGGCGGCGCGGTGCGCGAAGTGACCGCGCTCGACGGCGTCGAAAACTTCATGCTCTCGCCCGACGGCCGCAAGGTGCTGGTGCGCCATTCCGACAGCTACACCCCGCCGCAGCTCGCCGTGGTCGACAGCAGCGGCGAGAACACCGTCGCCCTGACCGACACGCGCAAGCCGGGCTTCCGCGAACGCGAATGGATCCAGCCCGAGTACGTGCAGGTGCCGTCCAAGCACGGCGCCGGCACCGTCTGGGGCAAATTCTACGGGCCGAAGAGTTACGAGCCGGGCAAGAAGTACCCGATCGTGATGTTCGTGCACGGCGCCGGCTACCTGCAGAACGTCAGCGCGCGCTACCCAAACTACTTCCGCGAGCAGATGTTCCACAACCTGCTGGTCCAGGAAGGCTATGTCGTGCTCGATCTCGACTACCGCGCCTCCGAAGGCTACGGCCGCGACTGGCGCACCGCGATCTACCGGCAGATGGGCCACCCGGAACTCGAGGATTATCTGGACGGCCTGGAATGGCTGGTCGCCAACAAGCAGGGCGACCGCGACCGCGCCGGCATCTACGGCGGCTCCTACGGCGGCTTCATGACCTTCATGGCCCTGTTCCGCGAACCCGGCACCTTCAAGGCCGGCGCCGCACTGCGCCCGGTCGCCGACTGGTCGCAGTACAACCACGAATACACCTCGAACATCCTCAACACGCCCGAGCTCGACCCGGAGGCGTACAAGAAGTCCTCGCCGATCGAATACGCCAGCGGCCTCAAGGATCACCTGCTGATCGCCCACGGCATGATCGACGACAACGTGTTCTTCAAGGACTCGGTGATGCTGAGCCAGCGCCTGATCGAGCTGCGCAAGGACAAGTGGGAACTCGCGCCCTACCCGATGGAGCGCCACAGCTTCGTGCGCGCCGACTCGTGGTACGACGAGTACCGCCGCATCCACGAGCTGTTCAATCGCACCTTGAAGTAGCGCGGCCGGCGCGGGTCGTCGCCACGACCCGCGCCCGCGCCGGCGGCCGCATCCGACCGTCACGGCCAATGGCCGGCTCGCAGCCTCGGGCAATCTGTCCAAGGCTCATCGCGCCCGGGCCCACTACAATGGGCCCATGAACGATTTCGACCGCGTACGCGAGTATCTCTCCGGCCTGCAGGACCGCCTGTGCGCCGCCATCGAACAAGCCGACGGCGGCGCGCGCTTCGCCGAGGACCTGTGGCAACGCGCCGAGGGCGGCGGCGGACGCACCCGTATCCTGCGCGGCGGCAAGGTCTTCGAGCAGGCCGGGATCGGCTTCTCCGACGTCTCCGGCACCACCCTGCCGCCGTCGGCGACCGCGGCGCGCCCCGAGCTCGCCGGCGCCTCGTGGCGTGCGGTCGGGGTGTCGCTGGTGTTCCACCCGCACAACCCCTATCTGCCGACCACCCACGCCAACGTGCGCCACTTCCGCGCCATGCGCGACGGCGAGACCGTGGCCTGGTGGTTCGGCGGCGGTTTCGACCTGACCCCGTTCTATCCCTTCGACGAAGACGTGCGCCACTGGCATCGCACCGCACGCGAACTATGCGAGCCGTTCGGCGGCGACGAACGCTATCGGGCACACAAACGCTGGTGCGACGAGTATTTCTTCCTCAAGCACCGCAACGAGACCCGCGGCGTCGGCGGCTTGTTCTTCGACGACCTGCACGGCGACTTCGAACGCGACTTCGCCTATCAGCGCGCCGTCGGCGACGGTTTCCTCGACGCCTACCTGCCGCTGGTCGAACGCCGCAAGGACATGCCCTACGGCGAGCGCGAGCGGCAGTTCCAGCTGTATCGCCGCGGCCGCTACGTCGAATTCAACCTGGTGTTCGACCGCGGCACCCTGTTCGGCCTGCAGTCGGGCGGACGCACCGAGTCGATCCTGATGAGCCTGCCGCCGCTGGTGCGTTGGGAATACGGCTACACGCCGGAAGCCGAGAGCGACGAAGCGCGGCTGGCCGCGTATCTGGTGCCGCGCGATTGGCTTGGGAGCGAGGAGTGAGCGCAAAGGAGTGAGGAGCGAGTAAAACCGCCGCACTCTCGCCTCTACCAACTACTCACAACTGGTTACTCGTTCCTCGCTTCAAAATCGTGATGTGGCCGTTGGTCTCCAGCATCGCCACCGCGATGTCGTCGATCTGCGCGCAATCGTTCTCGCGCA
This sequence comes from Lysobacter sp. ESA13C, assembly GCF_019970005.1. Taxonomy (NCBI): domain Bacteria; kingdom Pseudomonadati; phylum Pseudomonadota; class Gammaproteobacteria; order Lysobacterales; family Lysobacteraceae; genus Lysobacter; species Lysobacter sp. ESA13C. The sequence goes on from NZ_JAHXYK010000011.1 coordinate 154,687, forward strand.
TCGCCTTGTCGAAATCCGCGCGGCTGACCAGTTCGCGGCGCAGCACGTCGCGGAACACGTGGCCGTCGCGCGCGAGCACCACCGGCACGCCTTCGAGCACGCGCTCGATGCGGTCGTTGCGCGAGGCGATATAGCCCACGCCCCAGTTCAACAGCATCAAGGTCGCCGCCAGGATCAGGCCGCCGCCGACCGAGGTGTCGGTGCCGAGCAAGGCGTTCTGCACGGCATTGCCGAGCAACACGATCAGCAGCATGTCGAACGAGGTGAACTGGCCCATCGTGCGTTTGCCCGACAGCCGGATCATGGCCAGCAAGACGAAATAGACGATGCAGGCGCGCACCAGGTATTGCCACCAGGGCATCGACAGATCGAAGGCGTCGGTCATGAACTCGGCTCCGGCAAGGCGAGGGCCGATTGTGGCCCGACCGGCCGTGCATCGGGCGTCATCGCCGGCGACAGGGCGCGACAGCCGGCGCGAATCCACACTTGTTGATCATGATTCGCATTTGCATCCTGGGGACAGGGACCGCAGAATGCACAGGCTTCGCCCGCCCGGGGTTCTCCAGCCAGCGCGAAGCCTTCCCTATCCAGCGTCCGCCTGCGCCGTTCCGGCCGCAGGCGTTTGCGCGCCTATCCGAAGGAACGCCGCCTCATGTCCGCTCCGTCTTCGCGTCTGCTGTCCGGTCTGGCCCTGTTGGCCTGCGCCCCGCTCGCCCATGCCGCCGAGAGCGGCGACGCGGCGCGCACCCTGGACTCGATCACCGTGGTCGCCGAACGCGAGCCGGGCAATTTCGATCTCGACCGCGGCGAGATCGAGCTGAGCCAGGCCTCCGACCTCAGCGACCTGTTGTCGAACGAATCCGGCGTCGCCGTCGGCGGCGGCTCGCCGGTCGCGCAGAAGATCTACGTGCGCGGCTTCGAAGACACCATGCTCAACGTCACCATCGACGGCGCACAGGAGCCGGCCGAGTTGTATCACCACCAGACCCGGGTGCAGATCGAGCCGGAGTTCATCAAGTCGATCGAACTCGATGCCGGCGCCGGTGCGGCCACCAGCGGCGCCGGCGCGCTGACCGGCGCGTTGCGCGTGCGCACCCGCGACGCCTTCGACCTGCTGCGCCCCGGCCAGGACGCGGGCTTCCTGGTCAAGGCCGCGGCCGGCCTCAACGGCGGCAACAGCTACAAGGGCGTGCTGGCCGGCTACGGCCGCCTGTCCGACGGGCTCGGCGTGCTCGCCACCTACGTCTATCAGGACGGCGGCGATTACGACGACGGCCACGGCGACCGGGTCAAGCCGACCGCCTACCGGCACGAACGCGCCCAGTTCAAGCTCAGCGGCCTGTTCGATGCGCACAGCTTCGACCTGTCGGCCGAACACCTCGACGACACCGGCACGTATTACGAACGCCCGCACATGACCAACTTCAGCGGTCGTTTCGTCCTGTCGGATCACCAGATGCGCCGCGACACGGTGTCCTACGAGCACCGTTACGACCCCGACAGCGACGCACTGAACCTGCGCATCAACGCCTACCGCACCCGCAGCGAATACCAGAACCGCCGCAACACCACCGGCCTGCTCTACAGCGCCGGCGAACAGACCAGCACCGGCCTGGACCTGCGCAACACCGCGCTGTGGCAGTCGTTATCGCTGACCTACGGCCTGGACTACCGCAGCGACCGCCTGCATGCGCGCCAGCAGGCCACGCCGCCGCCGTTCTGGGGCCGCACCGAACAGACCGCGCGCGTGTTCGGCGCCTACGCCCAGGGCGACTGGGACGTGTCGCCGCAATGGAAGCTCTCGGCCGGTCTGCGTTACGACGATTACCGCCACAGGGGCGTGTCCGGCGTCAGCGCCGGCGCCGCCAACGACGCAGACAAGCTCAGCCCGAACCTGTCGATCGCGTGGACGCCGATCGAGCCGTTGACCTTCCGCCTGGCCTATTCGGAAGCCTTCCGCGGCGTGACCATCCGCGAAGCCTTCTTCAGCGCGCTCTACACCCACCGCGGCGATCTCGAAGGCGAACGCGCCGACAACCTCGAATTCGGCGTGTCCTGGGAGCGCAACGGTTACTTCGCCCGCGCCACCGCCTTCCGCCAGAACATCGAGCACTACATCTCGGCGGTGTATTCGGGCCAGGCCGCCTGGGGCTATTGGGAGAATATCGGCGACGCCAAGGTCGAAGGCTACGAGGCCGAGATCGGCAAGCGCTGGCAGCGCATGGGCGTGAGCGTCGGCGTGTGGCAGTCGGACAACAGCTTCGAGGACCGCCCGCTCAACGATGCGGACCTCGGCCTGGGCACCAGCATCGGCCGCACCTGGACCGCGCGCTACGACTGGCAGCCCGCGTCCGGACAGGCCGACTACGCGGTGCGCGCGCGCCTGGTCGAGGACGAACGCAACAGCATCGCCGCCGATGCGCCCGACAAGCCGGGCTACGCCGTGGTCGACCTGATGGCGAACTGGAATCTGCTCGGCGACGATCGCCTGAAACTCGGCGCGGCGGTCAACAATCTGTTCGATCGTTTTTATTACGACCACGGCACTTACGGTTATCAGGCCGGTTCGAAAAGTTATATCGGTTTCCCGTCGCCGGGTCGCGAACTGTCGTTGTCGCTGACGTATCGATTCTGAGGATGCATCGATTCCGAGGCGGCGCGCTGCATACGCATCGGTGATTAATAGCGCAGATAGCGACGACGCCTGGCGTCGCCCGCGAAACGCAGGCCTGGCCTACGTTAAGCGTGTTCAGTAAACTTTCTGTCGCGCAAATAAAAAGCCCCGCAGGCAGGGGGGGCCGGCGGGGCTGGTGGAGCGTGACCTGGGGAGGGGTCGTTCGCTCCGGGGGATCACTCCAGGGGAGGGAGAGATCAGCGACAGACGTTGCATCTGTCGCGACCTATATGACCATCCCGCACATGGATAGTTCGTGAAGATGGGAGTTAATAAATTGTTGGATTCAGGACTGATTCATTAAACCAATTCCAGCAAAATCAATGGTTTCCGCATAATCAATGCGCTTCGTCCCAATTAATTCCGACCCCGCTGTCGACGACCAACGGCACCCTCAGGCTGGCCGCCCCCGCCATCCGGCGTGAAGCCTCGCCGACCAGGGTATCGACGAAATCGGCTTCGACTTCGAATACCAGTTCGTCGTGCACCTGCAGGATCATCTTCGCGCGGGAGGCATGCGACGCCAACCAGGCGTCGATGTCGATCATCGCTCGCTTGATGATGTCGGCCGCGGTGCCCTGCATCGGCGCATTGATCGCCGCGCGTTCGGCGCCCGCGCGCAAGCCCTGGTTGGTGGCCTTGATGTTCTCCAGATACAGGCGCCGACCGAACACCGTCTCGACGTAGCCGCGATCGCGCGCATCCTGGCGGGTGCGCTCCATGAAGTCGCGCACGCCGGGATAGCGGCTGAAATACAGGGCGATGTAATCCTGCGCTTCGCCGCGGCCGATGCCGAGCTGGCGCGCCAGACCGAACGCGCTCATGCCGTACATCAGGCCGAAGTTGATCGCCTTGGCGGCGCGGCGTTCGTTGCCGCTGACCTCGTCGAGCGATTTCTTGCCGAACACTTCGGCCGCGGTCGCGCGGTGCACGTCGGCGCCGGACTCGAACGCGCGCACCAGGCCGACGTCCTCGGACAGGTGCGCCATGATGCGCAGCTCGATCTGCGAATAGTCGCAGGCGACCAGGCGCCGGCCTTCGGGCGCGACGAAGGCGCGGCGGATGCGGCGGCCGTCGTCGGTGCGGATCGGGATGTTCTGCAGGTTCGGGTCGCTCGACGCCAGGCGCCCGGTCGCGGCGCCGGCCTGGTGATAGCTGGTGTGCACGCGCCCGGTGTCCGGGTTGACCATCTCCGACAGCTTGTCGGTGTAGGTGCTGCGCAGTTTCGCCAGGCCGCGGTATTCGAGGATCACCCGCGGCAGCTCGTGCTGGTCGGCGATCGCTTCGAGCGCCTCTTCGTTCGTGCTCGGCTGCCCGGTCGGCGTCTTCACCAGCACCGGCAGCTTCAACTCGTCGAACAACAAGGCCTGCAACTGCTTCGGCGAATCCAGGTTGAAGGTGCGCCCGGCCAGCTCGGTGGCCTTGATCTGCGCGTCGAGCATGCGCTTGCCGAGGTCCTGCGATTGCCGGCGCAGTTCGTCGCCGTCGATCATCACGCCGTTGGCCTCGATGCGTTCGAGCACCGGCACCAGCGGCATTTCGATTTCGCGGTAGACGCGTTCGAGCTCCGGTTCGGCGGCGAGGCGCGCGCCGAGCACGCGGTGCAGACGCAGAGTCACGTCGGCGTCCTCGGCGGCATAGCGGGTGGCGTCGTCGATGGCGACCTGCGAGAACGCGATCGCCTTGGCGCCCTTGCCGGCGACGTCGGCATATTTGATGGTGTCGTAGCCGAGGTAACGCTTGGCCAGCGAATCCATGTCGTGGCGGCTGGCGGTGGCGTTGTAGACGAAGCTCTCGAGCATGGTGTCGTCGGCATAGCCGAGCAAGTCGATGCCGTGCCGGCGCAGGATGTGCAGGTCGTACTTGCCGTGCTGGCCGAGCTTGCGCCGCGCCGGATCGGTCAGCACAGGCCGCAGCGCGTCGAGCACCGCGGCGCGGTCGAGCTGGGCCGGCGCGCCGGGGTAGTCGTGGCCGAGCGGGATGTAGACCGCGCGGCCGGTCTCGGTGGCGAAGCTCAGGCCGACCAGGTTGGCGCGCATCGGGTCGAGCGAATCGGTCTCGCTGTCGAAGGCGAACTCGTCGGCCGACTGCAGGGCCGCGATCAGCGCGTCGAGCTGCGCTTGGGTGGTCACCGCCTCGTACTCGCCCTTGGCCGACAGGGCCGCATCCGGATTCTCAGCGCTCGCCGAGGCGCGCGCGTGGCCCGCCGCGGTCGCGCGCAAGCCGGCGCGGTCGGCGGCGAGTTCGTTGGCGGCCGCATTGGCGCCGCCTTCGAGCTCGCGCAGCGCCTGCTTGAAGCCGTAACGCGCATACAAGGTGCGCAGCGCCTCGGCATCGCGCTCGCGCAGGGCCAGCTGCTCGGGGCTGCGGTCGAGTGCGACGTCGGTCTTGATCGTGGTCAGCTGGCGGTTGAGCGGCAGACGGCCGAGCGCGGCGCGTAGGTTGTCGCCGATCTTGCCCTTGATGTCGCCGACGTGGGCGATGACGTTTTCCAGGGTGCCGTACTCGCCGAGCCACTTGGCCGCGGTCTTGGGCCCGCATTTGTCGACGCCGGGGACGTTGTCGACGCTGTCGCCCATCAGCGAGAGCAGGTCGATGATCTGGTTGGGCTGCACGCCGAACTTGGCGAACACCGCCTCGTCCGAATCCATGCGGCTGCCGCTCATGGTGTTGACCAGGGACACGCCCGGGCGCACCAGTTGGGCGAAGTCCTTGTCGCCGGTCGAGATGGTCACGTCGATGCCTGCGTTCGCGGCCTGCAGCGCCAGCGTGCCGATCACGTCGTCGGCCTCGACCCCGTCGACGCGCAGGATCGGCAGGCCCAGCGCTTCGACGATCGCGCACATCGGCAGCACCTGAGCGCGCAGGTCGTCCGGCATCGGCGGGCGGTTGGCCTTGTACTGCGGGTCGAGGTCGTCGCGGAAAGTCTTACCCGGCGCGTCGACGACGAAGGCCACGTAGTCGGGCCGTTCGTTCAAGGTCGAGCGCAGCATGTTGACCACGCCGAACAATGCGCCGGTGGGTTCGCCGGCGTCGTTGCTCAGCGGCGGCAGCGCATGGAAGGCGCGGTAGAGGTAGCTGGAACCATCGATCAGGACGAGTCTTTTCATGCCGGCGATTCTACGCTGCCCCATCGCCGGGGCTGCGACCGTGACCGCGGATGCAGCGGCTTAACGGGCGCGCAGCGTATGCTGTCGGCCTGAGACACGGAGAACCGCCATGCGCGCCCCCACCGCCTCGCCGGCCCGCAAAGCCGCCGGCCTGCTCGTCCCTTCCCTGATCGCCATCCTGCTCGCCGCCTGCGCCACGACCGGGGGCGCCAACGACGACCCGACCGCCGCCCTGCAGGGGGCCGATGTCCGCACCCGCACCGTCGAGAACGGCGACGTGATCGAGGAATACCGCATCGCCGGACAGCTGCGCGCGGTCAAGGTCACCCCCACCCGCGGCCCGACCTATTACCTGGTCGACAACGACGGCGACGGCCGCCTCGACACCAGCAAGGGCGAAGGCACGGTCTCGCCGGTGTACTACAAGCTCTTCAGTTGGTGACCGGCTGAGGAGCGAGTGGCGAGGAGTGAGCAAAGCCTCGTCTCCATCCTCAGCGGTCGTTCCAACCTGCGCCGAGGCGTGGGGAATGCGCGCGAGCCGAAGCTTGCCCTCAATTCTCCCGTCTAACTCCTCACTTCTGACTCCTCGCCCCCGAACCCATGGACATTCGAACCATCGTCGGAGACACCGAGCTTCGCGCCGTCTGGCCGCTGGTCTCGCAACTGCGCCCGCACTTCGACGAGGCCGGCTTCGTCGCCCAGATGCACCGCCAGATCGCCGAGGGCTGTCGCGCCACGGTGCTCTACGACGAACAGGGGGTGCCGCGCGCCTTCGCCTGTTGGCGAGTGATGGAGATGCTCGCAGTCGGGCTGCACGTCTACGTCGACGACCTGATCACCGACCAGGCCGTGCGCAGCCGCGGCTACGGCAAGACCATGCTGGACTGGCTCAAGGCCGAGGCCAAGCGCCTGGGCTGCGCGCGCCTGCAACTGGATTCCGGCACCCATCGCCAGGACGCGCACGCCTTCTACCTGCGCGAGCGGCTGCGCATCGAGGCCTTCCATTTCGGCGTGAAGCTGGATTGAACCCAGCCTGCACGAAATATGGGGGCGGCGACACTGCCTTTTCGACTGCGTCCCGTGAAGTTGCACAAAGGTTTAGGCGGCGACGAGGCTGTCCTACCAACGCCATCGCGAACTTCTGCCCCCTTTGAAGAAGGGGGCAGACGCCCGGCGCAATCGGCTGGGCCGATGCGAATCGTAGCGTGGGGGATTTGCTTCGGATGCACTGAATGGTCGAACTTGCCGGTAGAAGCAAATCCCCCCTTCCCCCCTTTTGCAAAGGGGGGAATAGCATGAGGGTGGAATCTTAGCGGCCGTTTCCGGCTGAACCTGCGGCGGGATCGGCCGCCGCTTTGTTGCGATAGCGCTCGAACCACTCCAGGGTGTTGAGCACCTGCGCCAAGGTCTCGCTCGGGCGCGCACCGATGCCGTGCGACGCCCCGGGGATGCGGATCATCGCGCTGTCGATGCGACGCAGCTTCAGCGCCGTGTAGTACTGCTCGGTCTCGGAGATCGGCGTGCGGTAGTCGTTCTCGCCGGTGATCAGCATGGTCGGGGTGACGACCTTGCCGACGTGGGCCAGCGGCGACAGCCTCCAGTACAGCTCCTGCGCCTCCCACGGCCCGCTCGGGAACCAATGCTGGGTGACGTAGGACGGCCCGTCGGAGGTCAGGGCGAAGCTGGTCCAGTTGATCACCGGCTTGGCGACCACGGCGGCGCGGAAACGGTCGGTGTGGCCGACGATCCACGCGGTCAGCACGCCGCCGCCGGAACCGCCGGTCACGAACAACTGCTGCGGGTCGACATAGCCCTTGGCGATGGTCGCGTCGACCGCGCTCATCAGGTCGTCGTAGTCGTGGCTCGGATAATTCTGGTGGATGTGGTCGGCGAAGGCCTGGCCGTAGCTGGTGCTGCCGCGCGGATTGACGTACAGCACGACGTAGCCGGCGGCGGCATACAGTTGGGTTTCGACGGCGAAGCGCGGGCCGTAGTTCTGATACGGGCCGCCGTGGATCTCCAGCAGCAGCGGATAGCGCTTGCCCGGCTGGAACTGCGGCGGCTTGACGATCCAGCCCTGCACATCGAGCCCGTCGGCCGAAGACTTCGTCCACAGGGTCTCGACTTCGCCCAGACGCTTGCGCGCCAGCGAGTCGGCGTTGAGCTCGGTCAGCACGCGCGGCTTGGCGCCGCGTTCGACCACCGCCACGTCGGCCATGCGCGCGGCGGTGCCGTGGGTGTAGGCGACGCGGCCGGCGGCGACCGAGAAACTGCCGCCGGGATAGGGCCGGCCGACCGCCGTGCCGCCGACGTCGCCGGTCACCGGTTCGACCTTGCCGCCGCTCGCGGCGATCCAGCCCAGGCGGCTGACGCCGTCGCGGTCGTAACCGAAGTAAAGCCCGCGGCCGTTGCGGTCCCACTGCGGGCTTTCGATGTCGTAGTCGAAGCCCTCGGTCAAAGCGCGCGAAACGCCGCTGTCGAGATCGAGCACGTACAGGTGCGCGATCTGATAACTGCGCTTGCGGTCGTCGTAGCCGAGGTAGGCGATCTTGCGCCCGTCCGGCGACAACACCGGCGCGCGGTCGGGCCCTGTGCGATCGGTCAGCGCGACCGCGGCGCCGGTGGCGACGTCGATGCGGTAGATCTCGCTCTCGATCGGGTGGTACTCGTAATCGTCGCGGCGATTGGACTCGACGAACAGCGAGCGGCCGTCGTGGCTCCAGGCCAGGGTCGAGCCGTGCTGGAAATCGCCCTGGGTGACCTGGCGCGGCGTGCCGCCGTCGGCCGGCATCACGAACACATGCTCGTAGCCGGGCTTGAGGTAACCCGCGCCGTCGGCGCGGTAGTTCATCTTGTCGATGAGCTTGACGTCCTCGGCCCACTCCGCACCCTTGGGCTTGGCCGGCAACTTCGCCAGCGGCGTGGTGTCGGCGGCGACGTGCATGGTGAAGGCCAGCCAGCGCCCGTCCGGCGACCAGGTCAAACCGCTCGGGCCTTCGCTGAGGCGGCTGATCGGCGATTGCTGGCCGCTGTCCATCCAGCGCACCCAGACCTGGGTCGAACCGTCGCGATCGGACACCCAGGCGATGCGATCGCCCGAAGGCGACCACACCGCGGCACCGTCGCTGGCCGCGCCGCTGGTCAGCGGCCGCTGCTGGCCGCTGCCGGCATCGACCAGCCACAAATTGCTGCGGCGGCGGTCCTTCATCCGGTCGAAGAACTTGCGCTGATAGACGATGCGGCGCCCGTCGGGCGACAGTGCGGGTTGATCGGCCCACTCCAGATCGAACAGATCGGTCGGTTGCAGATTGCGCGGGTCAGCGTGCAGGTCGGCGGCGGTGGCCGGCAGCGCGCCGATGGCAAGCGCGGCGGCAAGGACGAAACGCAAGGACATCGGCGGGCCCCTTTCGATAGACGAATGAACCGCAGCCTAGGCCGGCATCGCCGCCGCCTCCCAGTGTCGTTGGTCGTGTCCGCCGGGCCCTGCGTCGCAAGACCAACGGCAGGCGAGGAATCGGCGGCGAACTGCTAGGGTGAGCGCCGTGTCCACAGGGGTGGCGACACTCAGGGAAGATGTCGATGGCTCGCGAATCCGCGCTGCATTCGTTGTTGTCCCGCTGGTGCTCATACCGTGGGTGGCTGGCCGGCGCCTGCGCCGTCGCGTTGTGCGCCTGCGGCGAACCCGCCGCCGACGTCTCGCGACCGCTCAGCTACGACCGCCTCGGCGTGCACATGAGCATCCCCGGCAACTGGAGCATGGCCGAGGACAAGCGCGTCGACGCCGTCCACTACATGATCGTGGAGAGCCCGGGCGCGGCGATGTTCGTCGCCATCGTGCAGGCCGACACGACCGCCGAACTGGAGGACTTCGCCCGCGACTTCTCCGCTGAGGCCGACAAGGCGACGCCATCGGCGATGAATGGACACAGCCGCTTCGACCGCTCGGCCTTCGCCGAGGGCACGATCCGCGAGCACTACACGCTGAGCATGGGCGGAGTGAAGGTCCCGCACCGGCGCGAGTACCGCAAGATCACCGGCGCCCACCGCACCGCGTTCCTGATCACCCAGAGCGCCGACGAAGATCTGCCGCAGACCCAGCCCGGTTTCGACCTGCTGCTGAAATCGTTCAAGCTCGCCGACGGGCCACGTGCGGTCCCAGGCGACGCCACGCGCTGAAGCGGCGCGAGGCTAAGCGGAACCAGGCCGACGATCGCCGACCGGATGCCGTCGCGAGAGCACTCCCCCTGCCCCCCTCTTCAAAGGGGGAACGGAGCTGCGGAGATTCCGCTCAGCGGCTGGACGCTCGCTTCGCCAGCGCACGCGCGCCGTCGACGATACCGCGGACGACGAACAGCATCACCGCCGGGATCAGGCAATGCAGGCCGACCCAGCCGTAGTTGAACAGCAGATTCATCCACAGGCCGGAATGGGCGTGATCGTTCGAGTAAACGATCAAGACCGGTAGCGGCGCCAGAAAGACGCACTTCGCCAGCGCCGCCGCGACCGACTTCAGACGCTCTGGCATCAGAGCCGCAGGCGCCAGACACAGTAGGCCGATGAAATCCGACACGCCCAGCCAAGTAGGCAGGAACTGCGCCCAGTCCGGTCGGATCGAGACCTTGGAGAACAGATAGATGTCGCGGAATACGAACACCGCGATCGACAGCGCCGACAGGCTCAGCAGAAATCCGACTGTGTTTCTTTTCATCGTGCACTCCATTGCTTGAGCGTTGGTTCGATGGACGGTGGCTTTGAACCGTCATCCCCGCATCCGAACTGTACGCCCTGGCGGGGGCGCAAAGACTTCGGAGTCATTCGGCGGAAACCCCTGGATCCCCACCTTCGCGGGGATGACGATCTGAAGGAATCGCGGCGATCTTGCCTGCCGTCATCCCCTCGAAAGCGGGGATCCAGAGACTTCAGAGTAATGCCTCGGTGAAGCCCTGGGTATTCGGCTGCGCCGAAACGAAGACTCCGGGCCGGCAACTCATCGTGGGGATGCGGCCTGAGAGAGTCTCGCTTCTTTATTGGCGCGTCGAACGTTTAGCTAGAGTGGCTGCAGGTTCGCATAGGCCAACACCAGCCACTTGCTGCCGGCGTCGTCGAAGTTGACCTGCACCCGCGCATGCGTGCCGGTGCCTTCGTAGTCGGTCACCGTGCCGGTGCCGAAGTTGGCATGGCGCACCTGCGAGCCGAGCTTGACCGGCGGCGCCTCGATCGCGGCATGGCCGTAGTCGGCACGGCGCGGGCCGGCGCCGTACACCGGGCGCGACACCTGCACCTTCGGCCGCACTTCGTTGAGCAGGGCCGGCGGAATCTCGCGCAGGAAGCGCGAGGGCACCCCGAACATGTCCATGCCGTGGATACGCCGGGTCTCGGCATAGCTGAGCACCAGCTTCTCGCGTGCACGGGTGATGCCGACATAGGCCAGGCGGCGCTCTTCCTCCAAGCGGCCGGACTCCTCGGTCGAACGCCCGCTCGGGAACAGGCCTTCTTCCAGGCCGCCGAGGAACACCAACGGAAACTCCAGGCCCTTGGCGCTGTGCAGGGTCATCAACTGCACGCCGTCCTCGCCGGCCTGGGCCTGGCCTTCGCCGGCCTCGAGCGCGGCGTAGCTGAGGAAAGCGATCAGCTCCGGCATCGCCGCGGCTTCGTCTTCGTCGGTGCGGGTGAAGCGCGAGGCCACCGAGACCAGTTCGTCGAGGTTGTCGGTGCGCGAATCGAGCTGGCCGCGCGATTCGTTGGCGTAGTGCTCGCGCAGACCCGAACGCTGCAGGATGTGATCGATCTTCTCCGGCAGCGGCATCTCGACCACATCGCTTTCGAGCGTGTCGATCAACAGCGCGAACCCGGCCAGGGCGTTGCGGGCGCGCGCGGCGAGCCCGGTCTCCTGCGAGATCCGCCGCGCCGCCTCCCACAACGAGACCGCATCGGCTCGGGCGCGCTTGCGCACCTCGTCGAGGGTGCGCTCGCCGATGCCGCGGGTCGGCGTGTTGACCGCGCGCTCGAACGCCGCGTCGTCGGCGCGGTTGGCGATCATGCGCAGATAAGCCAGGGTGTCCTTGATTTCGGCGCGCTCGAAGAAGCGCTGGCCGCCGTAGACCCGGTACGGCACTTGTTCGGACAGCAGGGCTTCTTCGTAGGCGCGCGATTGCGCGTTGCTGCGGTAGAGCACGGCGACGTCGCCGTAGCTGCCCCCGTCGCGCACCCACTGGCGCAGGCGCTCGACCACGAAGCGCGCCTCGTCCATCTCGTTGTAGGCCGCGTACAGGTCGATCGCTTCGCCGTGGCCGGTGTCGGTCCACAGCTTCTTGCCGAGGCGGTCGGGGTTGTGGGCGATGACCGCGTTGGCGGCGTCGAGGATGTTGGCGCTGGAGCGGTAGTTCTGTTCCAGGCGGATGGTGCTGGCGCCGGGGAAATCGCGCAGGAAGCGCTGCACGTTCTCGACCTTGGCGCCGCGCCAGCCGTAGATGGCCTGGTCGTCGTCGCCGACCACGAACACGCGGCCGGAGTCGCCCGCGAGCACGCGCACGAAAGCGTACTGGATCGCGTTGGTGTCCTGGAACTCGTCGACCAGGATCTCGCGGAAACGGTTGCGGTAATGCGCGAGCAGCGCGGCGTTGTCGCGCAGCAGTTCGTGCGCGCGCAGCAGCAGTTCGGCGAAGTCGACCAGGCCCGCGCGTTCGCAGCGCTCCTGGTAGGCCTCGTAGCAGCGCAGCATCACGTCGGCCCACTCGTCGCCGGCCGGCTGGATGTTGCGCGGCCGCCGGCCTTCGTCCTTCTGGGCGTTGATCCACCACACGATCTGGCGCGGCGGGAAGCGGGTCTCGTCGAGCTCCAGCGCCTGCACCACGCGCTTGACCAGACGCAGTTGGTCGTCGCTGTCGAGCACCTGGAAGCCTTCCGGCAGTTTGGCCTCCTGCCAGTGCAGGCGCAGCAGGCGGTGGGCCAGGCCGTGGAAGGTGCCGATCCACATGCCGCGCGCGCCGTGGCGCAACTGCGCATCGACGCGCCCGCGCATTTCGCCGGCGGCCTTGTTGGTGAAGGTCACCGCGAGGATGCCGTGGGTCGGCACGCCGAAGACTTCGTTGATCCAGGCGATGCGGTGGGTCAGCACGCGGGTCTTGCCGCTGCCGGCGCCGGCGAGCACGAGGTAATGACCGGGAGGTGCCGAAACGGCTTCGCGCTGGGCGGGATTGAGTGCGTCGAGCAAATGCGATACGTCCATGCCGGCTATTGTAGCTGCGATGGATTCGGGAACCTTCGCAGCGCATCGCGTTCCAATGCAGGCCATGGCCGCCCGCCTGCCGTCGTTGCCGACCCTGCTCGTCTGCGCCCTGCTCGCTTGCGGGACGGGCGCGGCGCCGGCCGTTGCTCAAGACGTTGCTCAAGACAATGAACGGGTGATCCGCGTCGGCGATGCGCGCCTGCGGGTGATCGTCGAGGGCGTGGCCGACCGCGAGCGCGTCGACGAGCTTCAGCGCTGGATCGCCGAATGCGCCGACGCCGCCCTGACCGCCTACGGCCGCCTGCCGCTGCGAGAGGCCAAAGTGCTGATCCGGCAAAGTCGCGGCACGGGTCGAGGCAGCCCCGGCCAGAGCGGCCGCCGAGGCGATCCCAGCCCGGTGCCCTGGGGCCAGACCCGGCGCGACGACGGCGTCTCGGTGCTGCTGTACGTGCGCCCGGACGCCGGCATCGACGAGCTGCGCGACGACTGGACCGCCGTGCACGAGCTCTCGCACCTGTTCCATCCTTATCTCGGCGAAGACGGCCGCTGGCTCGCCGAGGGCTTGGCGAGCTATTACCAGAACGTGTTGCGCGCCCGCGCCGGCCAGCTCGACGGCGACGAAGCCTGGCGCCGGCTCGATGCCGGCTTCGCGCGCGGCCGCAACAGCGGTGCCGGCATGCCGCTGGGCGAGATCGGCTGGAGCCGCGCCAGCACCATGCGCATCTATTGGGGCGGGGCGATGTTCTGGCTCGAAGCCGACCTGGCGCTGCGGCGCGAACGCCGCCTCGACCTGGATACGGTGCTGTCGCGCTATTCGCGCTGTTGCCTGGGCAGCAACAGCGAGGCCACGCCGGAAGAATTCGTCGCCGAACTCGACCGGCTCGGCGGCGGCAAAGTGTTCACGGCGCAGTTCCGCCGTTATGCGGCGATGCGCGAGTTCCCACCGACACAGAACGCGTATCGCGCGCTCGGGCTGGACAAACAGGACGGCCGCCTGCGTTTTTCCGATCGCGCCGACGCGGTGCGGCTGCGGCGCGCGATCATGCAACCGCGAGCGGCCGCCGCGCGCTGAGCGGGCGGCCGCGTCGTCGCCGGGCTCAGTGCGCGGACTTGCCCGGCTTCTGCACCGTGGTGCTCATGAGCTTGTCGGTCCAGGCGATGCCGATCGCCGAGACGATGAACAGGAAGTGGATCAGCGCCTGCCACATCACGCCTTCGGAGGTCAGGTCCGAGCAACGCGCGGTCGCGTTGGCCACGCCGTTGGCGGTCGCGAGCGCGGCGGCCTGCGCGGCTGCGAAGGCTTCGGGCGTGCCGCACAAGGGCAGGCCGAGGCTGCCGGCACCGATGAAGGTCTTGAGCAGATGGATCGAGGAGATGCCGATGATCGCCATCGCCAACTTGACCTTGAGCACGCTCGCATTGACGTGGCTCAGCCATTCCGGTTGGTCGGGATGCCCTTCCAGGCGCAGGCGCGATACGAAGGTCTCGTAGCCGCCGACGATCACCATCACCAGCAGGTTGGAGATCATCACCACGTCGATCAGGCCTAGCACGATCAGCATGATCCCCTGCTCGGTCAGCGTCGCCGCGTCGTGGACCAGGTGGATCAGTTCCTTGACGAACTGGAAGACGTACACGCCCTGGGCGACGATCAGGCCCAGATAGAGCGGCAGCTGCAGCCAGCGCGAGCTGAAGATCAGCGCCGGCAGGGGATTGAGGCGGTTGCTCTTTGGATCGGTCATGCGAAGCCCGTAACTGATGCGATATAGGGGGCCAAGAGTAGCCGGGCGCGGATGACGCCGCCACGTCGGGCCGGCCCGAGGGTTCAGCTGCAGTGGGCGCAGGCCTTGCCGCGACTGGGCGCGGCCGGCACACGCCATTCCATCGGCAAGGCCGCCGCGGCCGCGGGGCCACGCTTACACTGCGGCCTTTCGACGCGGAGTTGCCGATGATCGACCTTTATTACTGGCCGACCCCGAACGGCCACAAGATCACCCTGTTCCTGGAAGAGGCCCAGCAGGCCGGGGCCGGGCTCGACTATGCGATCAAGCCGGTCGACATCGGCGCCGGCGACCAGTTCAAGCCCGAGTTCCTGCGCATCTCGCCGAACAACCGCATGCCGGCGATCGTCGACCATGCCCCGGCGGATGGCGGCACGCCGATCAGCGTGTTCGAGTCCGGCGCGATCTTGCAGTATCTGGCGGCCAAGACCGGTTTGTTCCTGCCCCAGGACCTGCGCGGCCGGGTCGAAGTGGAGGAATGGCTGTTCTGGCAGGTCGGCGGCTACGGCCCCATGCTGGGCCAGAACCATCACTTCAACCGCTATGCGCCGGAAAAGGTGCCCTACGCGATCGACCGCTACCAGCGCGAGACCGAGCGCCTGTACGGCGTGCTCGACCGGCGCCTGGCCGGGCGCGAGTTCGTCGCCGCCGATACACTCAGCATCGCCGATTTCGCCTGTTACCCCTGGACCCGCGAGCACGAATGGCATTACGTCGACCTGAGCCGTTATCCGAACGTGCAGCGCTGGCACGACGCGCTGTCGTCGCGGCCGGCGTTCGGGCGCGTCTACGAGATGGGCAAGGCCTACCGTGCCGACCGTACGATGACCGACGAGATGCGCCGCCATCTGTTCGGCACGCCGGCCCCCATCACCTGATGCCTCGCCGTCGAGGCCACGCTCCGGAACCATCGCCCGCATGAACAACCGCCTGCCCCGCCGCCTCGCTTTCTGCCTGCTCGCCATGTCGATCATCGCCACGCCCAGCTTCGCCCTCGCCGCCACGCCCGATGCTGCGCACAGCGTGCCGGCGCCGGGCCAGCTGACCCTGGAAGCCTTGACCGGCGATGCGCCCTTGTCGGGGCCGAGCCTGGTCAAGCCGAAGATCGCGCCCGACGGCAGCAAGGTCGGCTTCCTGCGTGGCAAGCAGCGCGACAAGAACCGCCTCGATCTGTGGGCCTACGACATCGCCAGCGGCAAGACCGAATTGCTGGTCGATTCCGACGACGTGCTGCCGGGCGCGGAAGTGCTCAGCGACGCCGAGAAGGCGCGCCGCGAACGCCAGCGCATCGCCGCGCTGTCGGGCATCGTCGACTACCAGTGGTCGCCGGACGGCAAGCGCCTGCTGTTCCCGCTCGGCGGCGAGCTGTATCTGTACGACCTGGGCAAGTCGGGCAAGGCCGCGGTGCGCAAGCTCACCCACGGCGAAGGCTTCGCCACCGACCCCAAGCTGTCGCCGAAGGGCGGCTACGTCAGCTTCGTCCGTGACCGCAACCTGTGGGTGATCGACCTGGCCGACGGCAAGGCGAGCCAGCTCACCCGCGACGGCAGCGACACCATCGGCAACGGCGTCGCCGAATTCGTCGCCGACGAGGAAATGGACCGCCACACCGGTTACTGGTGGGCGCCCGACGACAGCGCCATCGCCTATGCGCGCATCGACGAATCGCCGGTGCCGGTGCAGAAGCGTTACGAGGTGTATCCCGATCGCACCGACGTGGTCGAGCAACGCTACCCGGCCGCCGGCGACGCCAACGTCGGCGTGCGCCTGCTGGTCGCCGCGATCGGAAGCCAGGCCGCGCCGCGCGAGATCGACCTCGGCAAGAACCCGGACATCTACCTGGCCCGCGTCGATTGGCGCGATGCCCAGCACCTGACCTTCCAACGCCAGTCGCGCGACCAGCACCTGCTGGAGTTGATCGAAACCGACCTCGGCGACGGCAAACAGCGCACCCTGGTCAGCGAGCGCTCCAAGACCTGGGTGCCGCTGCACAACGACCTGCGCTTCCTCAAGGACGGCCGCCTGCTGTGGAACAGCGAACGCAGCGGCTACGAGCACCTGTATCTGCTGAGCGACGACGGCAAGGCGACCGCGCTGACCTCGGGCGACTGGCCGGTCGACAGCGTGCTCGCGGTCGACGAAGACGCCGGCCAAGTCTATTTCGCCGCCGGCAAGGACTCGCCGCTCGACAGCCAGGTCTATCGCGTCGCCCTCGCCGGCGGCCCGATCGAACGCCTGTCCAAGACCGATGGCTATCACTCGGCCAGCTTCGCCCATAAGGCCAATGTCTACGTCGACGCCTGGTCGAACCCGCAGACGCCGCCGCAACTGGAGCTGTACCGCAACGACGGCACCCGTATCGCCGCGCTGATCGACAATAACCTCGACGACGCTGCGCATCCGTTCGCGCCCTACCGCGCCGCGCAGCGCCCGATCGAATACGGCACGATTCCCGCCGCCGACGGCAAGACGGCCCTGCATTACAGCCTGATCAAGCCGACCGGGTTCGACCCGGGCAAGCGCTATCCGGTGGTGGTCTACGTCTACGGTGGCCCGGCCACCCAGACGGTCAAGCGCGCCTGGTCGCCGGACTTCAACCAGTACCTGGCCCAGCGCGGCTACGTGGTGTTCTCGATCGACAACCGCGGCACGCCGCGGCGCGGCGCGGCCTTCGGCGGCGCACTGTACGGCAAGCAGGGGACCGTGGAGGTCGCCGATCAGCTCAAGGGCGTCGACTGGTTGAAGTCGCAGCCTTGGGTCGACGGCAACAAGATCGGCGTCTACGGTTGGTCGAACGGCGGCTACATGACCCTGATGCTGCTGGCCAAGGCCAGCGACCGCTACGCCTGCGGCGTCGCCGGCGCACCGGTCACCGACTGGGGCCTGTACGACACTCACTACACCGAGCGCTACATGGGCCTGCCGAAGGGCAACGTCGAAGGCTATCGCGAGGGCCGCGTGCTCGAACACATCGACGGCCTGACCTCGAAGCTGCTGCTGATCCACGGCATGGCCGACGACAACGTCTTGTTCACCAACTCGACCGTGCTGATGAGCGCCCTGCAACAACGCGGCCAGCCGTTCGAATTGATGACCTACCCGGGCGCCAAGCACGGCCTGCGCGGCCGCGACAACCTGCACCGCCTGCGCCTTACCGAAGATTTCTTCGATCGCTGCCTCAAGCCCTGAGCGCACTGACGCCCACCGAATGGATGCCCTGCCATGAATGCCTCCCGCCCCGCCGCGCCCTACCGCAAGCCCTGGGTACAGCGTCACTGGATCCTGACCCTGCTGCTGGCCTTGGGCGTGTTGTTTACGCTGAGCGTGGCGATCGGCGCATGGATGACGTATTCGGTCATGGATTCGATGAGGTACACGCCGCCCTTCATGGAGGCGATGGAGCGGGCCCGTGCGAATCCCGAGGTGAAAGCCGCGCTCGGCGAACCGCTCGAGGACAGGTTCGTGCTCGGCGCGGTCGAGCCGAAGGATCAGGGCGTGGCCAAGCTGTTCATCTTCGTGCAAGGCCCGAAGGGCAAGGGCGATGTTCAGATCGAAGCCGTCAACGAGCAGGGCGCCTGGCGCTATGAAGTGATGCGCGTGAACCTCGACGCGAACAAGACCTCGATCGATCTGCTGTGACCGCCGTGTCGAAGTGCCGCCGCCATCGCGCGGCGGCGCTTCGATGCCGAGCCCCTCGCAAGGCGCTGCATTCGAGATGCCTCGTTCAAGGCATTCGCGCGCCGCATGACCTTCGGCGCTTGGCTCCGGGGGCCGTCGCGCCGATGCTGGCCGCTTCAACCCAGTGAGCCACCTCATGAAGCCGCTCGTTCTCGCCGTCGCCCTGGCGCTGTCCGCGCCCACTCTCGCCTTCGCCGGCTCCGCCCCGCAAGGCGCAGCCAAGCCGGTCCCGGCCTCCGCGCCGCAAACCGCGGCCAAGCCGGTACCGGCCTGGGTCGCGCAGAGCAACGAATACGCCAAGATCCTGATCCAGGCGCAGGGACAATTCGCGCCCGAGCAGATGTCGTTCTTCGGCGTGCCCGGCTACGACGACAAGGTCAGCGACCTCAAGCCCGAGGTCGGCAAGCGCTTCCGCGCGGCGATGGCCGAGGCCAAGCGCGGACTGCAGGGCAAGCTCGAAGTCGAGCGCAACGCCGACGTGCGCCAGGACCTGCAGATCATGATCCAGGCCGCCGAGAACAACATCGAAGGCAGCGCGCTCAACGAGCGCCTGGTGCTGCCGTGGTTCGACGCGCCGCAAACGGTGTTCTCGGGCATGCAGGCGTTGCTGTCCGACCAGGCGCCGGCCGAGCGCCGCGCCAGCGCGCTCGCGCGCCTGAACGCCTATGTCGGCCTGGCGCCGGGCAGCGAACCGCTGACCGTGCTCGCGCGCCAGCGCTACGAGGAGCGCCTCGGCGACACGAATCTATTGCAGCCGACCAAGCTCGAAGTCGAGCAGGCGCTCGGCAACGTCGATACCTACGCCGCCGGCATCCGCAAGCTGTTCGAGAAGTACCAGATCAAAGGCGCCGAGCCGGCGCTGAAGGCGATGGAAACCCAGTTGCGCGAATACGGCCAGTGGACCCGCAGCACGGTGTTGCCGAAGGCGCGCAGCGACGCGCGCCTGCCGCCCGAGTTGTACGCCTACTCGCTCAAGCAATTCGGCATCGACGTCGATCCGCAATTGCTGATCCGCCGCGCCCAGGTCGAGTTCATGGAAACGCGGGCGGCGATGGCCCAGCTCGCGCCGCTGGTGGCACAGGCCAAGGGCCTCAAGGTCGCCGACCCGCAGGACTATGTGCAGGTGATGCGCGCGCTCAAGCGCGACACCATCCCCAACGATCAGCTCGAACCGCGCTACCGCAAGGTCATCGACGCGATCGACCCGATCATCCGCAAGCAGCAGATCGTCGACGTGCCGCAGCGGCCGATGGTGATGCGCCTGGGCAGCGAGGCCGAGTCAGCGGCGCAGCCGGCGCCGCACTTCCTGCCGGCGCCGTTGGTCGGCAATACCGGTCAGCAAGGCCAGTTCGTGCTGCCGCTGTCGGTGCCGAGCCCGGACGGCAAGTCCCTGCAGTACGACGACTTCAACTACGAGTCGGTGGCCTGGACCCTGTCCGCGCATGAGGGCCGCCCGGGCCATGAGCTGCAGTTCACCGCCATGGTCGAACGCGGCATCTCGCTGGCGCGTTCGATGTTCGCCTTCAACTCGGTCAACGTCGAAGGCTGGGCGCTGTACGCCGAAGCCGAGATGGTGCCGTACGAGCCGCTCGACGGGCAGTTGATCGCGCTGCAGTTCCGCCTGCTGCGCGCAGCGCGCGCGATCCTCGACCCGATGCTCAACCTCGGCCTCACCGACCGCGCCAGCGCCGGCCGCGTGCTGTCCGAACAGGTCGGCCTGTCGGAAGCGATGACCAAGCAGGAACTCGACCGCTACATGTTCCGCGCGCCGGGCCAGGCCGGCAGCTATTTCTACGGCTACAGCCGCATCCTGGAACTGCGCATGGAAACCGAACTGGCGCTCGGCGATCGCTTCGACCGGCTCAAGTTCAACAACTACCTGCTCGACCAGGGCCTGCTGCCGCCGGACTTGCTCGGCAAGGCGGTGCGCGAAGACTTCGTGCCGGCGCAGAAAGACAAGCGCTGAGGCGAAACCGCGTTATCCGGCGCTGCACCGGTCGCCTTCGCAACAAACGACGAGGCCGCGGATCGCTCCGCGGCCTCGTCGTTTCAACCGGTGCTCGCCGCCGCGATTCAATACACCAGCGACCAGCTCATCGTCCGCAGCGCGAACACGTACCAGACCATCGCCACGCAGGCCGCGGCGACCGCGATCGCGCAGACGCGGCGCAGACGCTGCGGCGACGAACGCCACACCGCGCGCGCGTTGAGCACGGCGACCACCGCGGTCGCCACGCTCGCCAGCCCCAGCAACTGGGCGACGCGAACCCACGGATCGAGCGCGCCGTCGAGCATGCGCACCGACGCGTCGATGCGGGTGATGATCCACAGCCACAGCAGGGCCAGGACCAGATTGCCGATCGGGCCGAGGAAACTCAGCAGGCGCAGGCGGCGATCGCGTTCGCTCAACAGCAATCGCCGTTGGGTGTGGCGGCGCACCAAGGCCGCGACCGGCCACAGCAACACCGCCAACGCCTGCACCGCGAGCGCAAGGCACAGCAGCGGCAGCATCCAGCCCGGCGAACGCCAGCCGGGCACCGGCTGCAGCCACATCGCCGCCGGCACGTCGTCGCTGCTGACCGCGATCACCTGGTTGCCGTCGAGCTTGGCCGCGAGCAGGCTGTCGCCGCCGACCTCGCGCCACACATAGGGTTCGACTTCGCGCCAACGCTTGGGCCGGCCGTCGGGCGTGCGGAATGCCGACACGCTCAGAGTGTCGTCGTCGTTGACCTCGATCTTGGCGCTGCCTAGCAGTCGCGCGATGCCAAGGAAGTTGCTGCTCGAAGCTCGGCTGTTCTCGTAACGGCCGACGAGTTGCTCGGCGTGCAGGCGCGCCGTCGGCAGAGTCGGCTGCTGCGCCGCGCGCACCGGGAAATAGCGCTGGATCACGCCCTTGATCAGGTCGCGATGCAGCGCGCGCCCGGCGCTGCCGGGACCGTCGGCGGACACGAACAAGCCGAGCCCGTGCGCCGGCAGCAACACCAGATTGCTCTGGAAGGCTTCGGTCGCGCCGCCGTGGCCGATCACCACCGGCCCGCGCGTGTCGCGACGGAAGAACCCCAGCGCCATCGCATCCAGGCCCGGGATCGGCCGCGACGCGGTCGCATGCAGGGTCTGCAGGCTGTGCGGTTGCAAGATCCTTACAGCGCCGGCACCGCGCTCGTCGAGCTGCGCGATCATGAAACGCGCCATGTCCAGGCCGGTCGCCGACAGGCTGCCGGCCGGCGCCGGGTTGACCAGTTCGAACGGAATCGGTGCGCCGCCTGCGCTGCTGTAGCTCTTGGCCATATCGCCGGCCAGGCCCTTCGGCAGCGGCTGGCGGAAGCTCGACTGGCGCATGCGCAGCGGCGTCAGCACGTTGGCTTCGATGTAGTCGTCGAAAGGCTGCTTGCTGATGCGCTGGACGATGTAGGCGGCGAGCGCGGCGCCGTAGTTGGAATACGCCGGCACCTTGCCTGGCGCATACACGCGCTCGGGCTGCACCTGTTTTAGATAGCGCTCGAGCGGCAGCAGGCGCGATTCGTCGGCGGCGAACAGATGCTTGGCCGATTCCTCGAAACCCGCGGTGTGGGTCATCAGTTGGCGCATCGTCGCCGGCTGGCCGGCGTAGTCGCGGATCTTGAAGTCGAGGTAGCGGTTGACGTCGGCGTCGAGGTCGAGCTTGCCCTGCTCGACCAACTGCATCGCCGCGGTCCAGACGAACAACTTGGAGATCGAACCCGGACGCACCAGGGTACGCGCGGCGTCCATCGGTTTGCGCTTTTCCACATCGGCGTAGCCATAGCCTTTCGCCAACAGCACCTGGCCGTCGCGAACCACCACCACGACCGCGCCGGCGAGTCCGCCGCGCGCGATCGCCAGCGGCACCAGGCCGTCGACATAGGCCTCCAGATCCGGCGCGCTGAGCATCGGGATCGGTGCGGCCGCGCCGGGCTCGACCAGGATTTCGCTCAATGCTTCGTTATCGCGAACGAGCGAGGCTTCGACCGGGTAGCCGGCGGCCGCCGTCGCCTGCGCCACCGGCGCTGGGTCGACGGCATCGGCGATCGCGTCCGGCAGGGGTGTGGGCAAGGGCGCGAAGCTGGCCGGTGCGTTCGCGTTCGCTGCGGCAGCCGCGACCGGCTGCGCCGGTTTGCTTGCGACGGCCGGCTTGGCCGGCGCAGCCTTCACCGCGATGGCTGCCACATCGGTGTCGGCGGCGGCCGGCGTCTTCGCCGGCAGCTTCGAAGGCACCGGCGAAACGCGCGTAGGCAGGGCCGTGCTTGTGGGCGCAGCTTGCCCGGCGTCGATCGCGGGTGCCGCGTTCGACAGCGGCAAGGCACGGGTAGTGGCCGGAAACGCCAACGACGCGGCCGGCTTGACCGGGGTCGGCATGGGCGCCGGAGTCGGCGCGGCTTTGACCGGCGCGGCTTTGACCGGCTCGGCTTTCGCGGGCTCGGCTTTGGCCGGCGCGGGTTTGGGCGGGGTTTGGGTCGGCTCCGGCTTGACCGCCTCGGGCTGGTCCGGTCGAGGCGAGGCGCCGATCGCAGCCTCGGCCGGCGGCGGCGACTGCGCCCACAGGGAACCGGCCAACATCATCACCGCGACGCCGGACATCGCGATGCCGCGCATCGAACGCTTGGACTTCATCTAACCCCCGAAAGCAGCTGCACCGTCGCCGGGTATTCCGCCGGCATGCGTTGCCGGTCGCTCCAGGCGCGGACGTTCGCGGCGAGTGTACGCGTTCGGGCCCGGGGTTCATTCGCGCAGGAGCTGGAGCAAATCCCCCTACCCCCTTCAAAGGGGGATCGTCTGGGGAGTCGCGCGCTTGAACGGGAGGGTCGCTCGGACGGTTGAAGGAGGAGGCGCTCGGCCGCGAGATTCGTCGGTCGGCGCGCCAACGCCGCCATCGATGATGTGCAGGTCTTGCGAGTGCCGGAAACCGCGACGGTGGTCGCACCCGAATCCGCCCGGCATGGCCGATTCGGCGGCCGCTTACCGCAGCGGCAGCAACGGCCCGGGCCTGCTTCGACCGGCTGCCGGATTCCGGGATCGTTTTTCCGAATCGGCAAATTACTTTCAATAAGTAAACAACGGTTGGCTTTCGCGGCTTGGCAAGGCCCGGGGGGCCGCCTAGAGTCGTCCGTGACCCCTCTCGGCCGCCTTCATGCCCGCCAAGCGCAGCCAGAACGTAACCACGGCCGCACCCGCGGTCCCGAATCCCGGGATCGCGCTGCGGATGCTGCGTCGTCAGCGGGGCTGGACCCTGGCCGAGATCGGCGCGCGCACCGGCCTGCCGATTTCGACCTTGTCGAAGATCGAGAACGGCAAGATGTCGCTGAGTTTCGACAAGCTCACGCGCATCGCCCAAGGCCTGGAAGTCGACATCGGCGAGTTGTTCTCGTCGCCGCCGGCGGGCGTCAACGAAAACTTCAGCGGGCGCCGCAGCATCACCCGCGCCGGCGAGGGCTATGCGATCCGCACCGAGCACTACCACCACTTCTATCCGGCCTCGGAGCTGCTCAACAAGCGCCTGGTGCCGATCATCGCCGAGGTCCACGCGCGTTCGCTGGAAGAGTTCGGCGACCTGATCCGCCACACCGGCGAAGAGTTCGCCCTGGTCCTGGAAGGCACGATCGAACTGCACAGCGAGCTGTATGCGCCGGCGCGCCTGGACGTCGGCGATTCGATCTATTTCGACAGCGCGATGGGCCATGCCTACATCGCCGCATCGGCGAGTCCGTGCCGCGTGCTCGCAGTGTGTTCGGGCAACGAAGCGCATTTGCGCGAAGCGCTGTCGCGCAAGATCGCGTCCGAGCCGATCCGCGTGTCCGCTGCGCGGCCGCCTAAAATCCGGCGCAGCGCCAGCCTCTGAGCGCTGCGGATAGGGCATGGCCCCGGCGGCGAACGCTCGCGCGCAAGGGCCTTTCGTCCAGGCAACTGCGGATAACGGTCACATGGGCCGCAAACGCCGGTCACGACGTCGGATTTTCCCATTGCGAAACTGCCCGGCCCACCCCGCCCGGACCAAGCGGGCCCGGACCAAGCCGGCCCGGACCCAACCCGCTCGAAGCCGGCGCGCCGGATGCGCGCGGCCCGGTCGCTTCAGCTGACGCGAGCGAGCATGCGCCGGTTGCCGGTCAGCCGCGCCCAGCGCGCGC
Organism: Lysobacter sp. ESA13C; assembly: GCF_019970005.1. NCBI lineage: Bacteria > Pseudomonadati > Pseudomonadota > Gammaproteobacteria > Lysobacterales > Lysobacteraceae > Lysobacter > Lysobacter sp. ESA13C. The sequence goes on from NZ_JAHXYK010000011.1 coordinate 179,298, forward strand.
CGATGTCGCTCATGCACACGTAGGCCGCTTCGCCGGCCAGGCGCCACAGCATGCGCGGGCTCAGGTTCAGGCGCGGCTCGGCGGCGCACAGCTCCCAGTCGTAACCGAGCTGGCGCGCGAACAAGGCGCAACGCGCGAGGTGGTAGCGGCTGCTCAGCAGGGTAACGCGCGAGCGCATGCCCTCGCCGAGCATCGCCCGAGCATTGCGCAGGTTCTGCAAGGTGTCGCGCGATTCCGATTCCAGTTGCATCGGCGCATCCGAAGCGAAGCCGCGCGCGAGCAAGCCGTGACGCGCGAGCTCGGCTTCGCTGGGTTCGTTGGCGGCGCCGCCGCCGAGCAACACGACGTTGCGCGGCGGACGTTCGCGCCACAGCGACACCGCGCGATCCAGGCGCGCCTCGAAGTCCTGGTCCAGGCGCCCACCCGGCGCATGCTTGCCGAACAACAACACGCATTCGCCGCGTTCGGGCTGGCAGGGCGCATTGCGCGCGACCCGCAGCACGTGCACGAAATAACCGACATAGACCAGCCCGGCGCTGAGCACGCACGCGGCCGAGGCGACCACGGCCACATGCAGCACGTCGCGATCGCCCAACAGGGACAGGCGGTGGCCGAGGCGATTGGACATGGAAGCGGGCGCGACCTGCATGGGAAGGAAAACGGGGACGGCGGTACGACAGCGGTATGAGGGCGCAGCGCGGCGAGCGCAAGCACGACGCCGCGGCACAGCCTCCGGCGCAGACGTATTCGATCGCCCGCGCATGAAGCATTCAGCCTCGCAGCGCCTGCGGCCGCCGCCCTGGCCCGTGCGGCCCGGCCCCGGCGGTGCCCGAGCGCCCCTCGCTATACTGCGGGCGTTCCCCACCGCGCGATTCTACCGACTACGTGACGTCCCCACCTTTACCGATGCCGCCGCTGGCGATCCGCGCCTACACCGCGACCACCGCACTCGGCCGCGGCCTGGACGCCCAGGCGAGCGCCTTGCGCGAACGGCGCAGCGGCCTGCGGCGCAACGATTTCGCCCCGCTCGCCGCCGGCGAGGCGCCGCTGGATTGCTGGATCGGCCGCGTCGACGGGCTCGAACAGGCCGCCCTGCCGGCCGAGCTGAGCCAGTGGGAGTGCCGCAACAACCGCCTGGCCTGGCTTAGCCTGCAGCACGACGGCGTGCGCGCGGCGCTGGACGCGGTGGTCGCGCGCTATGGCGCCGAGCGGGTCGCGGTGATCCTCGGCACTTCGACCTCGAGCATCGGCGCGACCGAAGAGGCCTATAGCCGCCTGCGCAACGACGGACGCGAATTCCCCGAAGACCTGGCCCGGCCGACCCTGCATACGCCGCACTCGCTCGGCGCCTTCGTCGCCGCCGCGACCGGCCTGCGCGGCCCCTGCGTGACCGTCGCCACCGCCTGCTCGTCGAGCGCCAAGGTGTTCGCCCAGGCCGCGCGCCTGATCGCCGCGGGCGTCGCCGACGCGGCCCTGGTCGGCGGCGTCGACACCCTGTGCGGCAGCGTGTTGTTCGGCTTCAACTCGCTGCAACTGGTCTCCAACGCACCCTGCCGCCCCTTCGATGCCGAACGCATCGGGCTGTCGCTCGGCGAAGCCGGCGGATACGCCGTGCTCGAACGCCTCGACGCCGGCGAACGCGCCGCACTGGAACTGCGCGGCTACGGCGAATCCAGCGATGCCCACCACATGTCCTCGCCGCATCCCGAAGGCCTGGGCGCGCGCCTGGCGATGGGCGATGCGATGACCCGCGCCGGCATCGACGCGGCCGAGGTCGGTTATCTGAACCTGCACGGCACCGCCACCCCGGCCAACGACAAGATCGAGGCGCTGGCGATCGCCGCGCTGTTCCCCGCCACCCTGCACGCCTCCTCGACCAAAGGCTGGACCGGGCATACGCTCGGCGCCGCCGGCATCGTCGAGTCGGCGTTCGCCTTGCTCGCACTCGAACGCGAGCATCTGCCGGGCACGCTCAACAGCGTGCTGCCCGACCCGGCCAACGGCCCGCAGATCCGCTTCGATTCGGCCGACACCCGGATCCGTTATGCCATGAACAATTCCTTCGGCTTCGGCGGCAACAACTGCTCGCTGGTGTTCGCGCGCCCATGACCGCCTCCGACTTCGCCCAACCGGCGACACGCTCGCCGGTGCTCACCGCCGTCGTCGAAAGCGTCGGCTACTGGAGCCGCGGCCTGCCCTCGTGGGAAGCCGCGCGCGCCTACGCCGTGCACGGCGATCTCCCCGCCGACGCGCCGTCGCGGCCGTCGCCGCAATTGCTGGCGCCGAACGAACGCCGGCGCGCACCGGAAACGGTGGCGGTGGCGCTCGAAGTCGCACTCGCCGCCTGCCAGGCCGCGAACCGCGATCCGGCCGGCCTGCCGTCGGTATTCGTGTCCTGCCACGGCGACATGGCGATCACCGACTACATGTGCGCCACCCTAGCCCGCGAACCGCGCACGATCTCGCCGACCCGCTTCCACAATTCGGTGCACAACGCCGCCGCCGGCTACTGGACCATCGGCGCCGGCGCGATGCAGCCGGCGACCGCGCTGAGCGCGCTCGACGCCAGCTTCGCCCAGGGCCTGATCGAAGCGCTGGCCCAGATCGCCGCCGGCGACGAGGCGGTGCTGCTGGTCGGCTACGACGGTGCCGCGACCGGCCCGCTGCAGACGATGTGGGGCAGCGACGGCCTGCTCGGTGCGGCGCTGGTGCTCGCGCGCGCGCCGACCGATCGCCGCGCGACCGGCCCGCTGTTGCGCGCCTGGCTCGGCGACGAGCCGCCGTCGCCGCTCGAAGGCAAGCTGTCTCGCCGCGAAACCGGCAACGCCAGCGCCGCGATGCTGCCCTTGTTCGACGCCTTGGCCTCGGGCCATGATCGGCTCGCATTACCGGCCGGTGGCGGCCGAACCCTGCGGGTGGAGCTCGTCCATGACTGAAAGACCCGTTTCGCCAGGACGCGACGGCCAGACGCCAGGTAAGGCAACCGCGCACAGGACCCGTCCGCTGCGCCTGGATCGCGATAACGTCGCGGTGATCATTCCGGCGCTCAACGAGGCGCTGCGCATCCGCGGCGTGGTCGAAGGCGCGCTGGCCCAGTGCGCGCACGTGATCGTCATCGACGACGGCTCCGACGACGGCACCGCCGAACGCATCGCCGACCTGCCGGTGACCTTGCTGCGCCATGCGCAACGCCAGGGCAAGGGCGCCAGCCTGCGCGACGGCTTCGCCGAAGCCCTGCGCCGCGGTTTTCTCGCCGTGCTGACCATGGACGGCGACGGCCAGCACGCCGCCGAAGACATCCCGCGCCTGATCGACAGCGCCAACCGTCATCCCGGCCACATCGTGATCGGCGCGCGCCTGCGCAAGCGCGCCTCGCAGCCGACCTATCGGCGCCTTGCGAACAACTTCGGCGACTGGGGCGTGGCCTGGGGCACCGGCTACCAGATCGCCGACAGCCAGAGCGGCCAGCGCCTGTACCCGGCCGCGGTGATCGCCCTCGACGACGTACCCGGCGAAGACTTCGTGTTCGAGGCGCAGATCCTGATGTCGGCGGCGCAGCAACTGGGCACGCGCTGCGTCTCGGTGCCGATCGAATCGCGCTACCAGAACGAAGACTCGCAGGAAGAATTCCGCGCCAGCCATTTCAAACCCTTGCGCGATTTCACCCGCATCACCAGCCACATCGTCGGCCAATGCCTACGTCGCGGCGGCATCCCCGCGGTCTATCGCAGCATCCGCGCCAACCCGCCGTTGATCGACGACCCGAGCGGCGAGTTTTCCGGCGAGGCCGCGCACAAGGCGCAGACGCATACGCGTTGATGTTGCGCTGATGCGGCAACGCCTTCGCAGGCACCGGGCGAAGCTTCGATGCCTCAGCCCCGACAATCCAGGGTAGGAGCGGCGCAAGCCGCGACCGCGTTCGGGCAGATCGCGGCGGTGGCGGGCTCACTGAGTGACCGAGCCGCGTCGCCCACCCGATGTCATCCCCGCGAAGGCGGGGATCCAGAGACCTCAAGCGTTCTCGCCCGAATGGCCCTGGATCCCCGCCTTCGCGGGGATGACGATTGCTGGCTGTCTTAGTCCCGGCTGCAGGGCGCGCTAAAGCTGACTTGCGCGATCTGAGAGATCTCGGCCGGCGCAGGTTTGTCGAGTAATCGAGCCGAGTCGTCTACCCGAACGTTATTCCCGCGAAGGCGGGGATGACGACTGGAGGCGCGGTGAGAACGCCTCGCGCCGCCCTCAGTTGCGCGGCGGATCGAGTGGCGGCGCCTGCGGACCCGGGTCGTTCATCGGCGGCGGATTCAGCACGTAGATCGCCACGCCGCGCGCGAACTTCTGCCGAGGGCTGATGCTGACCCCCACGCCGCCACCGCTGTAGTGGCGCCCGCCGAAACTGCCGCCGCCGGCACCGACGCTGACTCCGCTGCCGCCGTAACCGTCCTGGGTGCCCTGGAACAACACGCCGTTGGCGCCGAGCTTGGCCGCTTCGGCGCGCAGCTTGCCGACCACCGAATCCATCTTGTTCTGCTCGCCGTAGGTGAACGCGCCGCTGTTGCTTTCGAGTAGGGCGATCTCCTCGTAGCGGCTAGGCGGCGGCGCGAAATACACCCGCACCTGCGACACCGGCACCGGCGGGCGCGGCCGCCCGGTGATCACGTGGGAACTGGCGCAGGCCGACAGGGCGAGCGCGAACAAAGCGATGAACAGGGTGCGCGACATCGGAGGTCTCCCGTACGGCCTTCGCGGCGGATCGGCTCATGCTACGCCCGCCGGCCCGGCATCGGGTGAGCGCCCGGTGAGCGGTCGCCGGCCGGCGACGACCGGGCCGCGACGCTGCCGGGCCGTACTCGACCGCGCCGGAACGAGCCTCGCATCGGCGAGCGCGCCGCCGCCCGAACCGCCGCCCGGGTAAATCTTGTCCGCATCCGGACGCCTGTCACCCACGTTCCGCTGCGAGCGTGATCTGATGCGCGCGCGAGCCCGGGCGCGCCTCATCGGCCCAGCGATCGTCGACGGCCAGCCTCTTGCGCCAGCCGCCCTCACCATCGAGCGCCGCCCGCTTACCGACGGCGTACGGCGCCTTGGTCCGCACTCATCGATATCCCACGCGTCTCAATGGAGTGAACCATGCGTATCAGGAATGCATTGCTGCTGTCCCTGCTGGCCTGCGCGCCGGCCACCGCAGCGATCTACGCGCCGCCCCCGGCCTACTACCCGCTGTACCAAACCTACAACCCGACCATCACCGATTACTTCTACACGCTCAATTACTACGAGGCCTACGGCGCCGCCGGCTATCAGGGACCGAGCGTGTTCACCTACGTCGAGAAGACCCCGCAGCCGTCCACCGTTGCGCTCAGGCGCTACTGGAAGGGATCGCCGCAGAACGACCACATTTATCTGACCGACCAGTTCCCGGAAGAGATCAGCTACGTCCTCAACAACGGCTTCGTCTACGAAGGCATCGAGGGCTATATCTACACCCAGCAAGTGCCCGGCTCGCTGCCGGTGCATCGGCTCAACTACAACTACGGCAACGGCGATCTGATGCACAAATACGTGACCAGCGAGGCCGAACGCCAGGCGCTGGTACAGCAGGGCTGGGGCTACGATCGCGTGCAGGGTTACGTCCCGTCGCAGAGCGCGTTGTTGCAACCCAACGGCACCGTTCTCAGCGGCTATCCCGCCCTGCCAGGCGGCGCCGTCGTGGCGCGCCGCTGCGATCCGGTCAGCACACCGAACTTCTGTTCCAACCCGCAGCATCCGGGCCGCGAACCGCACTACCGCAACAACTTCTATGGTTATCGCGGCGTATCCAGCACGGTCAAGCCGGCCGGCAGCAACGTGCAGAAAATCCAGTTCGACGTGTGGTCGCCGGACTTCTTCATCGGCTCCGACGAGCACATCGTCATCGGCGTGCACGGCGGGCTCACCGTCGGCACCGATCAGATCACTCTCGAAGGTCTCGGCATCACCCTGGGGCAGTCGCAGATGTGCGGCGACGGCGTGTCGCAGGTCGAAGGCTTCTGGCTCGCGCCGGGCACGCCCGCGGGCTACGGCGGTTTCCTGGCGTCGACCTGTCCGGCCCGCACGGCCGATCCGAACGGCAAATACTTCGCGCCGATCCCGATGGAGAACCATCATCCGTATCGCGTGGTGATCAAGGTCTCCGACGCGGGCACGATCCAGTACTCGGTGCTCGACGGCTACACCCTGGCCTCGATCCAGGGCCAGACCTTCAACGCCGTCAACCAGTATCCCGGCGGCATCGGCGGCTTTCCGAACAAGACCGGTTACTACATCGCACCGTCGACCACCTCCAACCGCGACTACACCTTGTACCTCAGCAACCTCAGCGTGAGCTGGCAGAACGGGTTTTGATCGCAGCGTTTCGATCGCAACCCGGGTTCGGATCGCAAGCGGTCCGAACCACCGGCACGCCTCAGCCCATGCCGCACGCTTCAGCCCATGCCGCAGGCTTCAGCCCATGCCGCCATTAATCCCGATCACCTGGCCGTTGATGTAGCCGGCCGCATCCGAACACAGGAACGCGACCAACGCGGCGACTTCATCGGCGCGGCCGGCACGGCCGGCCGGGACCATCTGCTTGATCGCCTCCGCAGTGAACGTGCCGTCGGCCATGCGCCCTTCGATGACGCCGGGCGCGACCACGTTGACGGTGATGCCGCGGCTGGCCATCTCACGCGCCAGCGATTTGGAGGCGCCGTGCAGCGCCGCCTTGGCCGCGGCGTAGTTGGTCTGGCCGCGGTTGCCGAGCACCGCCGCCACCGAAGACACGTTGACGATGCGCCCCCAGCGCGTGCGCGCCATCGGCAACAACAGCGGTTGGGTGACGTGGAAGAAGCCGTGCAGCGACACGTCGATCACCCGCTTCCACTGCGCCAGGCTCATACCGGCCATCGGCGCGTCGTCGTGGATGCCGGCGTTGTTGATCACGCCCTGGATCGGCCCGGCTTCGAGCAGGCCTTCCAGCGCGGTGCGCGCCGCCTGGTCGTCGGCGACGTCGAAGGCGATCGCCGAGGCCTGGCCGCCGGCCGCCTCGATCTGCGCGACCACTGCCTGGGCGCGTTCGAGGTTGTGGTTGGCGTGCACGATCACCTGCCAACCGGCCGCCGCCAGTGCGAGACAGATCGCCTGGCCGAGGTCGCCGCTGCCGCCGGTGACGAGGGCGCGGCGCGGCGAAGGGTGCGAGATGGACATGCGGACGACTCCGAGCGGCAAAGCCCGATTGTCCCCGCCCCGCCGCCGTGGCGAAAGCCACGCGGCGGAGCGGGGAGTCGCCGCTCCTGGCCAGCCGGTCTGTGGCACGGCTTCCGGCTCAGGTCGAAACGCGGAAACCGTCCGGGTACGGCGGGTCGCCCTCGCGGCCGTGCAGGTTGTCGATCTGCACCAGGCTGTGCTCGATCGCCTGCCCCTGCCCGTCGCAACGCAGGCGTTGCTCGCCGCGCCAGACCGCCCAGGCGCGCTCGTCGCCGTCCTCGTCCTCGCCGTCGACGGCAACCACCCACCATTCCAGGGTGCGCTGCGCATCCGGCGCCAACCGCATCGTCGCTAGCGCGTCGAAATCGAGTTCGATCCGGCCTTCGTCGGTAGCGGTGCCGAGCCATTGCGCGAAGATCGCCGAACGCCCGCCGGCGATGCGGAACATATCGACCCAGGTATCGGCCGGCATGTCTTCGTCGTAGGGCCGGTCGCAACGTTCGAGCCAGTGCAGGCGCGCGCCTTCGCGGCGGCCGAGGGCGATGCGCAGGCGCAAGCGATGGCCGATGCGGCCCTCGTCGATGGCGCGATGCGGGCCAAGGTCCTCGAAATGGAACTGCAGCGACATGCGCGACGCTCCCGGGCGCGATGCGGCACGGCCGCCGCATCTGCACTAGGAAACGCCGGCGCCGGCAGGGTGTGAATGCAGACGGCGCGATGCGCCGCAGCGCAGATTCGGTAGCGCGGACTCAGTGGAGCGGATTCAATGGCGCGGACTCAGTCCGGCCGCGCCATCACCGCGGCACGCCCCTGCGCGATCGGCACGCCGGCGTGGTGCAGCTCGAACTCGTACTGCCAGCTCTGGCCGGTGTCGATCAGCTTGTGCGCGCGGCCTTCGATCGCGCCGGGCAGGTCGTCGAAACGCGCCAGGTGCAACTGCACGCCGCGCAGCGCCACCAGCACGCCGGGCTTGGCCACGCCGCCGTCACGGCGCGCGAGCAAACCGCCGTGCACGGCCATGGTCTGTGCGCCGTATTCGCACAGATGCACAGCGTGCAGGCGCCCGTCGCGACGCAGCGGATGGGCGGGGTCGCGATGCCCGTTCGTGCGCAGCACGATGCGCTCCTCGTCCCATTCGACGACTTCTTGCCACAGGCACATCAGGCCCTGGTGCGGGATCAGCGCGGCGATGGCCTCACGCGTGCGCATCGCCGGCCTCCATCGCCGCCGGTTCGCGCACGATCAACAAGGCCAGCACGAAGTTGAAAACGACGCCGAGCGCGACCGTGCTGCCGATCGCGCGCAACACCGGAATCGACGACAGGCCCAGCAACGCGAACACCAGCAGCGTGGTCAGGCTGCACACGATCACCGCGTGCAGGGTGCGCAGCTGTTCGGCGCGGTCGTCGCCGGCATGATCGAAGAACAGCGCGTAATCCAGGCCCAGGCCGGCGGCGAGGATCAGCGAGACCAGATGGAACAGGTTGAGTTCGATGCCCAGGCCGCGCAGCACCGCCAGGATCAGCAGGCTGCTCAAGGCCATCGGCGCCAGCACGCGCAGCACCCGCCGCGGCGAGCGCAGGGCCACCCATACCGCCGCCGCGAGCAGCACGCCGGCCAGGCCCAAGGCCATCAGCACGCGGCCGCGGTAGTCGGCGACCAGCGATTCGGAAGCCTGCTTGAGATCGAGCAACTGGCCGCCGTGACGGCGCACCACGCTCGCGACCGCGGCCGGATCGTTGAGCCCGGTCAACGACACCAGCGCGGTGGCGTGGTCGCCGCGTTGCAGCAGCAGGCCCTCGACGCTGACCGCGAGCGGCGTGCCGGCGAGGTCGCGCGGGGTCAGCGGCGGCGCCTGCCGCGCGCGTTCGACGTCGGCGAGGAAATCGGCGAAGGCATCGCTGCGGAATGGCGTCGCCGCGACGGCGGTGTCGAGCGCCGTGCGCAGGCTCGCCGCATCGGGCAGGCGCTGCTGACGTTCGCGCTGGGTCTTCGCGCTCGGCAGATAACGCGCGGCGAGGTCGTAGCCGGCGATCGCGCCGCGCCGGCGCAGCGCCGGCAGCTCGGTCAACAAGGCTTCCGAGGACTGCAAAGCGGCCTCGGCATCGCGGCCCTCGATGGCGATGACGTAGCGCACGTCGGGCGCGCCGAGTTCGTCGCGCAACTGCGCGTCGCGGGCGAGCGCGGCCGGCGGCACCGGGGTCAGCTTGGCCAGGTCGTTCTGCCAGAACGCGCCCGGCACGAACAGGATCACCGCCAAGGCCAGCGCGGCGATCAGCGACACGCCGGCCACGCCGAGCCGCGGCCAGCGCGCCAGCCGCGTCCACAGCCGCGCCAGCGCCGGCGAGCCGGCGGCGTCGCGCGGCGCCGGATCGATCAGCGCCGGCAGCACGAAACGCGTGGCGAGCGCCGCGGTGGCGAGGCCGACGATGGTGAACACCGCGAGTTGCTGCAGGCCGTCGACGCCGGAGACGAAGAAGGTCAGGTAGGCGATGCAGGTCGAGGTCACGCCGGTGCCGAGCGTCGGCCACAGGCTGCGCGCGCTCGCCCACGGCGACAGGCCGGGGCGTTGATGACTGAACAAATGGATCGGATAGTCCTGGACCACGCCGATCAAAGTGAAACCGAAGGCGACGGTGATGCCGTGCACGCCGTCGAAGAGTGCGGCGACTGCACCGAGCCCGGCCAGGCCCGCGGTCGCCAGCGGCAGGCCGCCGAGCAGCGGCGCCTTCCAACTGCGGTAGGCCAGCCACAGCAACAGTACGAACACCAGGCTGTCGATGGTGCCGATCAGGCTCGCTTCGCGTTGGGTGCGGCCACCGATTTCGACCGAGAACGCACCCGGGCCGCTGATCGTCAGCCGCGCCGGGCTGGCGCCGCGCGCTTGCGCGAACGCGGCCTGGATCGCATCGAGCGCGCCTTGCTGGCCGGTCGGGTCGAAGCCGGCCGCGCGCGTCTCGATCGCCAGCAAGGCCTGCTTGCCGGCGCGGTCGAACCACACGCCGTGCTCGGTCTGCGGCGCCTGCGCCGGCTGCCAGGCCTCGGCCAGGCGCAGCATCTCCAGGGTGGGATCGCTCGGCAGCAGCGGCTCGATCAGCTCGCCGGCCGGCGAGCCGAGGTCCTGCACGCGGCTGTCGAGTTGCTCGCGCAAATAGGCGCTGTCGAGCGGCTGTTCGTCGAAGCTCGGCGTCAGCAGATAGCGGTACGGACGCAGGCGTTCCGGCACCGCCTCCAGCCCCTGCCCGGCGCCGTTGGCGACCAGCTTGAACTGCGGCTGCGCCGTCAGGCGTTCGCGCATCGCCGCCGATTGCGCGGCGAGAGTGGCCGGCTCATCGCCTTCGATCGCCAACAACAACAGACGCGAGCCCGGGCCTTCGCCGAGTTCGTCGATCAGCAGTTTCTGCGCCGGCGTCTGCGCGCTCGGCATGAAGCGGCGCAGATCGCCGCTGAGCTGCAGGCGGCTGCCGATCGCCCAGCCGGCGACCGCGAGCAGGGCCAGCCACAGCAGGGCGAGGGCGAGACGGCGCGCGGGCGTCATCAACGCGCCGCGCCGTGGCCGCGGCACAGCGCCGCCAACTGGCTCGCGTCGGCGACGCCGGCGGCGGCGCGCGCGGCGCTGGCCAACAAGGTGCGCTGTTGCTCGTTGCCGCGCGCCGGCCGGGTCTCGATGCAACGCAGCTCATCGTCGCGGCCGAGCAGGACGATCTCGCGCACGCGTGCGGCCAGACTGGCGTCCTTCGGGATCAGGCTGATCGTCCACTGCCGGCGTGTGCCCTCGGCGACCAGCCGGTAATGCTGTTCGAGCAAGGCGCGGTCGCCGCCGAGCAAGGCGCCGAAGCTGGCCTGCAAGGCGACCAGCTCGGGCGCGCGCGCCAGCGAGAAACGCCTGGGCGGCTTGCCGGGGCGGACGATGGCGACCTCGCCCTGGCCGGGCTTGGCGCCGGTGCGGATGCTGGTGGTCTCGGCGTAGGGCGCGCGCACTTCGCGCACCAGGGTGGTCGCGTCGGGACGACGGTACTCGCCGGACAGGCGCAACGGCGCCTTGAGCAGGGCCGAGCCGCGCACTTCGACGAAGTCGGTGCGGGCCGGGACCGGCTGCGCCAGGCGCGGCAGGATCCAGTCGGGATCGGCCGCGACCGCGGCTTCGGCGGCCGATGCCCCGGCCGGCACGCCCTGGGCGGCGGCCTCAGTAACCGGAGCGGCGCGCAGCGACCCGGCGCCGAGCATCAGCGCCAGGGTCCACGTGCAAGGCTTGATCAGCGTCATCGGCATGCCAGAAATCGTAGAAGTTGAACCAGTTGTAGGGAGCGCTGCGGGCTTGGGCCTGCAGGCGCTCGGCGTAACGCTGGACCAGTGCGGCAAGGATCGCCGGGCGGTTATGCCGCTCGATCGCCACACCCTCGCTGAACGTCTCGAACACCAGGTCGTAGCGCGCCCCCCCACGGTACAGGCCGAAGGCCAGCACCACCGGCACTTTCAGTGCCGCCGCGATCAGCCACGGCGCGCTCGGGAACTCGGCCGGCGCGCCGAGGAAGGAGGCGGTGGTATGCGGCTCGTGCGGCGCGGCGCGGTCGACCAGCAAGGCGACGATCGCGCCTTCGTCGGTGGCCTGCTTGATCGCGAACACGATCGAGGGGCCGTCCTGGCCGGCATCGATGACGGTGCGCGCGATCTGCGGATCCAGCGCGTCGAGCATCTCGGTCAGGGCCGGGTTATGGCCGCGGTCGAACACCACCCGCAGCTTCAGGCCGGGCCGACTGCGCGACAGCACCCGCAAGGCCTCGAAGCTGCCCAGGTGCGAGCCGAACAGCAGCAGGCCTTGGCCGCGGTCGAGATAGGGTTCGAGCTTGTCCAGGCCATCCACGCGCACGTCGAACGGCGCCATGCGGCCGCTGAGCATGTACAGGCGATCGAGGATGGTCGCGGCGAAGGTGTGGATGTGGCGGGCGATGTCGAGCAAGCGCGGCGGACGGTCGAGCACCCGCGCCAGATAGTCGCGCGAGGCGCGCCGCTCCGGGCCGCGCACGATCAGGAAGTAGGCGACGATCGGATACAGGGTCAGGCGCGCGATCGAGCGCCCGCCGCGACGGGCGATGAAGCCGATCAGGCGGAAGGCGAGGCGGCCGCCGCCTTCGGGGCGTTGCTTCCAGTGCTCGCCGCTCATGCCGAAGCCTCGGTGATGGGCAGATCGGCGACGACTTCGCCGCTGGCGAGCAGGTCGTCGCCGCGGCGCACGCGAAAGCGCCAACGCGCCGCGCCCAGCGCGTCCAGTTCGACCTGCGCCGATTGCTCCGGCAACAAGGGCTGCAAGAACTTCACCTGCGGCAGACGCAATCCGTTCAGCGGCCCGTGCGCGGCTTCGACCGCGGCGATCACCTGCTCCAGCAGGACCACGCCAGGCACCAGCGGGCGCCCCGGGAAATGGCCGGGCAGGCAGGGATGATCGGACGGGATCGAGAACGGCATACAGGCGGGCGGCGGGGTCGGCGGTTGCGGCGAGGGTCACAGGATAAAGCACGCGCATTCAGCGGGGCGTCGAAATGCGACGGCGGCCCTTGAATTACTGGAATTCGCAGTGTGCGACGGTGCCCAAACGCAGCGCCTGCGCGGTATCGGCCAACGGCTCCGTTCAGGAGAACAGCTCGCGCCAGAAGCCCGGGCCGAGCTTGGCCATGCGGTGCATGAAGTCGAAGAAGCCGCTCTCCGGGCGCACCGGGAAACGGCGCTGCCGCACCAGGTATTCGCCGGCGAACATGCCGCCGACGATGCCGTAGTTGATCAGGTTGGCGAACCAGGACCATTGCTCCTGGCTGATCGCGACCGGCGGCACCTGTCCCAGGCGCGCCAGCACGCCGTCGGGCACGGCGATCATCGCCAGGGCGCCGTTGACCAGCGCCAGCACCGTCAACACCACCGCCCACAGCGCGGTCAGGCGGCGGGTATAGCGATACAGCTCGGGCGACAAGGCCGACACCGGGCCTTCGTGCAGGGCCGCGACGATGCGCGTGATCAGGGCCTCGCGCGGCGCGCGCAGGCTGCGCCCGAACCACCACGCCAGCCAGCCGTTGAACAGCATCGGCGGCGCCAGCAACAACATCTGCGCGTAGGGGGTGAAGGCCGACGCGGCCAGGGCCGCGAGCAGGACCACGGTCGCCGCCCAGGCACGCCAGCGCAGGCCCAGCAAGCCGTCGATGGTCACGAACACGACCAGGTCGGCCAGGGCCAATGCCGCCAGCGCGCCGCCGCCGTCGTGGCTGGCCCAATGCGCCAGCACCGGGTAGGCGATCGCCAGCAACAGGCGCGCGAGGGCGCTGGACGAAGGAGGGTTCACGTCGGCTCCGGGAACGGGCGCATGCACCGGCGGTTCGACACCGCGCCGGCCGCCGGCGTTCAGGCGGCCCGCTGCTGCTCGATATGCGCCGACAGCGCACGCAGCGAAGCGAAGATGCGGCGGTTCTCGTCGCTGTCGGAGCGCAGTTGGAAGCCGTAGCGCTTGGTGATCGCCAGGGCGAGTTCCAGTGCGTCGATCGAATCCAGGCCGAGACCTTCGTTGAACAGCGCCGCTTCCGGATCGATCTGCTCCGGTGCCACGTCTTCCAGGTTCAGGCTCTCGACCAGCAGCTGCGCCAGTTCGCGTTCGGCGGGGCTTTGTTCAGACATCGGGCGATCCGGTCACGGTGGGACAAGGGGCGCAACGATCCGCCATCGGCGCCGCAGGCGCAACCGCCGGGTGCGGCGAGCCCGCTGTTCGGCCCCACCCGGCAGCCGCTTCGGCCTGCGGCGGACCTGCGTTATCAGGCACTTGAGGCAATGTGCGGAAGCGGCGCGACGACGCCGGCGCCCCGCCGCCGCTGCGCAGCGGGCCGAGGCGGCAGGCTATCATTTGCGCATGAATCCGCCCGACTCCGCGCCCGACGCGGCCGCACCGACGGCCACCGCTGCTTCCAGCACGGCCAGCCCCTCCCACGCCGCACAGACCATCGACACCGATGTCCTGGTGATCGGCGGCGGCCCGGCCGGCACCACCGCGGCGACCCTGCTCGCCCGCAAGGGCTGGAAGGTGTTGCTGCTGGAAAAAGGCAGCCACCCGCGCTTCCACATCGGCGAGTCGCTGCTGCCGATGAACCTGGCCATCCTCGAACGCCTCGGCGTGCTCGAACAGGTGCGCGCGATCGGCATCCACAAGCCCGGCGCCGAGTTCCCGATCGACGCCGAGCGCTACAACACCTTCCGCTTCGAGCGCGCGCTCAACCCGGTCTACGGCTACGCCTTCCAGGTCAAGCGCGAGGAATTCGACGAACTGCTGTTCCGCCACGCCCAGGCCAACGGCGTCGACGCCCGCGAACGGGTCAAGGTCGAGAAGATCGAGTTCGGCGCCGACGGCCGCCCGGCGATGGTTCACGCCCGCGGCGACGACGGCCGCGAGCTGCGGGTGCGCCCGCGCTACCTCGTCGACGGCAGCGGCCGCGACACCTTCCTCGGCGGCCAGCTCAAGCTCAAGCAGAAGAATCAGCTGCACCAGTCGGCGGCGATCTTCAGCCACTTCACCGGCGTGCAGCGCCGCGACGGCGAGGACGCCGGCAACATCACCGTGCAGCGTTTCGCCCACGGCTGGATGTGGCTGATCCCGCTGCAGCGCGACGTCATGAGCGTCGGCGCGGTGTGTTTCCCCGAATACCTCAAGCAACGCCGCGGCGACAGCGAAGGCTTCCTGATGCAGACGCTGGAGTCCGAGCCGTCGGTATGGCGGCGCATGCAGGGCGCACAGCGCTGCGGCGACGTCCATGTGACCGGCAACTATTCCTACACCTGCTCGCGCATGACCGGCCCGGGCTGGGTCATGGTCGGCGACGCCTACGCCTTCGTCGATCCGGTGTTCTCCTCCGGCGTCTACCTCGGCATGAACAGCGGCGAACAAGCCGCCTCGGTGGTCGACGGCGCCCTGCGCGAGCCGGCGCGCGAGACCGAACTGCAGGCGGCGATGGTCAAACGCCTCAAGCGCGGCCTGCGTCATTTCCAATGGTTCATCTATCGCTTCACCACGCCGGTGATGCGCGAGCTGTTCAACGCCCCGCGCAACTATTGGCAGATCGAGCAAGCGGTGATCTCGATGCTGGCCGGCGACGTGTTCGACAACCGCGAGGTGCTGCGCCGCCTGCGCGTGTTCCGCTTCGTCTATGCGATGACGGCGCTGCGCATGGCGCCGCAGGCGCTGCGCGGCTGGTGGCGGCGCAAGCGCCAGGTCGGCGTCGATTTCCGCGGCGACACCCTGCAACGGGGCAATCCGTGAGCGCGGCCGAAGCCATGTTGGCGATGCCGCCGCAACTGCAGGTCGACTACGTCGCGGCCACGCCGGCCGAGTTGCTCGCCCAGGACGACACCCTGGCGGTATTCGGCTTCGGCGCGCAGGCGCCGCAGCACGACGACCCGCGTTATCTGCGCGTGGCCCTGGAACCGTTCGGCGACCGGCGCCTGGAGCGCTGGCGCGGCCGCGGCCCGGTGATCAAGGGCCGCGACGGCGACCTGGCCTGGTCGGAAGACGGCGCGCTGCAGTTCGGCGTGATCGAATTCGACGAGCCCGAACCGCTGCCGGGCGAAGCCACCAACGGCGAGATCGCGCGCGCCGCCGAATACCTGTACCGCAAGTTGCTCGCCTTCACGCAAGCGCGCGGCTATCCGCATTTGTTGCGGATCTGGAACTACCTCGACGGCATCACCCTCGGCCACGGCGACGAAGAGCGCTACCGCGTGTTCTGCGTCGGCCGCGCCAAGGGCCTGGGCGATTTCGACATCGCGCGCCTGCCGGCGGCGACCGCGATCGGCCGCGTCGACGGCGCGCGCCGCTTGCAGGTGTATTGGCTGGCCTCGCGCACGCCCGGCACGCCGCTGGAAAACCCGCGCCAGGTCAGCGCCTATCGCTACCCGCGCCAGTACGGCCCGCAGCCGCCGAGCTTCGCCCGCGCCATGCTGCCGCCGCAGCCGGCGGCGATGCCGCTGCTGTTGTCGGGCACCGCGGCGGTGGTCGGGCACGAGTCCAAGCATGCCGATTCGGTGCTGGCCCAGCTCGACGAAACCCTGGCCAACTTCGACAGCCTGCTCGGCGTCGCCCGCCAGCGCCAGCCGCAGCTGTCGAGCGCGTTCGGCGGCGGCTCCTGCCTGAAGGTGTACGTGCGCGACGTCGAGGAGATCGACAACGTCGCCGCCGCGCTCGACCGCCGCTTCGGCGATCGGGTGCCGCGCATCCTGCTGCACGCGGCGATCTGCCGCTACGAACTGCGCGTGGAGATCGACGGCTCGCACGGCTGACGCGCCGCCGTGCAAGCGCCGTCGGGCTCGTTCACGGCATGGCCACCTCGATGCAGCGGCGCCTCAGGGCGCCGTTTGCGCCTGAATTCGCGCCGACGCCCATCGGTCCCGGCCACCTGTGGCACTTGAAATCGCCCCGCCAGACGCTACGTTGCGCATGTGGCCAAACGGGCCGACTGCGGAGTACGACACGATGGGATTGATCAGCCTGCTCTGGGGCATCGTCGCGCTGCTGTGGATGATCCTCGCCCTGATCCCGCTGCTGGGCTGGGGCAACTGGTTCCTGATCCCGTTCGCCGCGGTCGGCGCGATCATCGCCGCGATCGGAGTGCTGTTCACGAGTTCGGAAAAGAACGGCCGCGCCAAGACCGGCCTGCTGCTCAACGCCATCGTGATCGTGGTCGGCGTGGTCCGCCTTGGCATCGGCGGCGGCATCGTCTGAGCGCAACCGCCTGAGCGGAGGCTTCATTCGAGAGCGATCGCCTGAGCGGCGACCGCATTCGAATCCGTTCGCTGAGCCGCGACCGCGCCGCTCAGCCCGATACGGCGATGCAGCGGCGCGATCGTCGCGCCCGATCCTGCGCTATCGATGCTCCGGGCCGAAATCCGGTTCGGACGGTTCGTGAGCGCGAAGCTCGGGCTCAGGCCTGGTCGAGCGCGGTTTTCGGACGCGCGGCGAGCAAGGCCTGCGTGTGCGCGTGTTGCGGCGCGCGCAGCACCTGCGCGGTCGGCCCGGTCTCGACGATGCGGCCGGCTTCGAGCACGGCGATGCGTTCGGCCACCGCCGCCGCCGCGGCGAGGTCGTGAGTCACGAACAACAAGGCCAGGCCGCGTTCGCGCTTGAGCCGCGCGAGCAGAGCCAAAATCGCCGCGCGGTGATGCGCGTCCAGGGCCGACACCGCTTCGTCGCAGACCAACAGGTCGGGATCGGTCGCCAGTGCGCGCGCGATCGCGATGCGCTGGCGCTGGCCGCCGGAGAACTGGTGCGGATAACGATCCAGCATGGCCTCGTCCAGCCCGACCGCCTGCATCAATGCGGCGGCATGACGGCGACGCGCGGCGGCATCGCCGCGAGCGTGGATGCGCAATGGTTCGGCCACGATCTCGCCGATGCGCAGGCGCGGATCGAGCGAGGCGTAGGGGTCCTGGAACACCACCCCGGTGCGTGCGCGCAAGCGGCGCAAGGCGCGCGCGTCGAGACCGCCGAGATCGGTGCCGTCGATCGACACCCGGCCCTGCGCGCCGCGCAACAGGCGCAGCAACACGCGGCCGAGCGTGCTCTTGCCGCTGCCGCTCTCGCCGACCAGGGCCAGGCCCTCGCCGCGGCGCAGCTCGATGTCGACACCGTCGAGCGCGCTGTGCGCGGCACGCGGATAGCGCATGCGCAGGCCTTCGCCGCGCAGCAACACCGGCTCTTCCGACGCACGCTCCGGTAAAGCCTCGATGCGGTCGGCGGCGAGCAGCTCGCGCGTGTAGGCCTGGGTCGGCGCGGCGAACACCGCGGCGGTGTCGCCGCGTTCGACCACCGCACCGCGCTGCAGCACCAGCAATTGCTGCGCGTAGGCGCCGACCAGCGGCAAGTCGTGACTGATCAGCAACAACGCCAGGCGATCCTCGCGACGCAGGCGGTCGAGCAGGTCGAGGATGTCGCGGGCGATACGCGCATCCAAGGCCGAGGTCGGTTCGTCGGCGATCAACACCCGCGGCTGGGTCGCCAAGGCCAAAGCGATCGCGATGCGCTGGCGCTGGCCGCCGGAAAACTGGTGCGGATAGCGCCGCAGCGCGTTCGCCGGGTCCGGCAATTGCACGCGCTCGAACAAGGCCAGCGCACGTTCGCGCGCGGCCGCCGCCGACAAGCCGCAGACCGCGCGCAGGGTTTCGTCGAGTTGCGCACCGACGCGACGCAGCGGATGCAGGGCCGCAAGCGGGTCCTGCGGCACCCAGGCCAGGCTGCGGCCGCGCAGGCGCGCGTGCGCGGCGCCGCCGAGGGCGATGCTTTCGCCGTCGACCTGCAGGCGCCCTTCGCCGCGCAGCTCCGGCGGCAACAGGCCGAGCAGCGCGAGCGCGGTCAGGCTCTTGCCGCTGCCGCTTTCGCCGACCACGCCGAGGCATTCGCCGGCGTGCAGTTGCAGATCGAGCGGCCCGAGCAAGCCGCGCGCGCGCGTCGCCACCGTCAGCGCCTGCAAACGCAACAACGCGCTCATGCGGCCGCCGCCCCGACCTTGGCGCCGCCGTCGCCGTCGCGGGCGTCGCCGCGCACGTCGAGCCAATCGCGCAGGCCGTCGCCGAGAAACTGGAACGCCGCCAGGGTCGCGACCAGGAACCCGGCCGGGAACAACAAGGTCCACGGTGCGCTGTCGAGCTCCTGCACGCCTTCGGCGAGCAGGCCGCCCCAACTCGACGAGGGCTCGTCGATCGACAGGCCGAGGAAGCCGAGGAAGCTTTCGACCAGGATCGCCTGCGGCAAAATCAAACCGAGATACACGAACGCCAGCGGCAACAGATTCGGCAGCACATGCCAGCGCAGGCGCTGGCCGAAACTCGCCCCGGCCGCTTGCGCGGCGAGCACGAACGGCGCCTCGCGCAGGCGCGCGGCCTCGGCGCGCATCACCCGCGCCAGGTCGATCCAGACATACCCGCCGATCGCCGCGAGCAGCAGCAACAGCGAGCGCTCGAACAAGGTCAGCAACAAGATCACCACCAGCAGGAACGGCAGCGCCGAGAACACATCGAGCACCCGCAGCATCGCGCGCTCGACGCGGCCGCCGGCGAGCCCGGCGATGGCGCCGTAGCCCAGGCCGATGACCAGGGCAACCACGCTGGCGAGCAAGCCGATGCCGAGCGAGAGGCGGCCGCCGGCCAGCGTGCGCGCGAACACGTCGCGGCCGATCGCGTCCGTGCCGAACCAGTGCCCGGCCGTGCCCGGCCGCACCGACAGCGCGTCCCAGTCGGGCAGGATCGGCCCGTAGCGACCCAGCGCCGGCGCGAGCCAGCAGGCGGCGGCGAGCGCGGCGAGCACCAGCAAGCAGGTGCGGGCGAGCGGCGGAAGCGAGGCGAGAGAACGCATGGGCGCTCATCCTAACGGCTTCGCGGGCGAGCGGGTCCGGCGAGAGCGGCGATGTGCCCGCGCCTTACTTCCTATCGACCTACTCCATTCCCCACTTTGAAAAAGGGGGTTAAGGGGAATTTGCCTTTAGCCTTGCTCCCGTTTCGACCGGATCACCGCGACCTGCCCGTAAATCCCCCGGCGCAGCCGCAACCTAGTTTCGCTATGCAACGCAGGCGCCAGCCCCCTTTTGCAAAGGGGGCGAATCATCTGCGCGCCCCAGATCGGCCGCGCCCCTCGGATCGTCCGTATCCGGCCGAAGCATGCCCCCCCTTTGGAAAAGGGGGGTAGGGGGGGATTTGCCTTTAGCTCTGTTCCCCCTCGCGGCCCCACATAGCCCCAGGTCATAAGCAGATGAGGCAATACCTTTTCCCCTAGGCCACCGGTCGCGGCCACATTCCCTACATGGTGAATGGGAAATGCTGACGATGAAGGCCAAGTACGCACTGCGCGCGATGTGCGCGCTGGCGCGTGCCGACGGCGGCCGGCTCCGGGGCGGACGGCTGCAGGCGCGCACGATCGCCGAACACAGCCGCGCACCCGGCAAGTTCCTCGAGACCATCCTGGTCGATCTGCGCCAGGCCGGTTTCATCGACAGCCGGCGCGGCCAGAAAGGCGGCCACGCCCTGGCCCGCCCGGCCGACCAGATCATGATCGGCGACCTGATCCGCGCCATCGACGGGCCGCTCGCGCCGGTGCGTTGCGCCAGCGTCAGCGCCTACCAGCCCTGCTCCGACTGTCCCGACCCCGACGCCTGCAGTCTGCGTTCGCTGATGCGCGAGGCGCGCGACGCGATCTCCGACGTACTCGACCGGCGCAGCCTGCACGAGCTGGCCCTGGCGCCCGGTTCGAGCTTGGCCGCGCTGGCCGGAGACGGCCCGTGAGCCGGCATGTGCCGGGCGAGCGCGGCGCCGGCCGCCGGGTCCGCACGCCGGCCGAACCGCGCCAGCACGATCAGCGCCAGCCCGAACGCGCCGCCGCGCGCCGGGCCGATGCCGCCGCCGACCGGCCGGCACCGACCGTCGAACCCGAGATCAACATCGTCAACCTCAGCGACAGCGAGTACCAGTTGCTGACCGCGGTGCGCGAACTCGGCCAGGGCCAGATCGAAGTCGTCGTGCACAGCTCGCGCATCGTCCAGATCACCCGCAGCCAACGCCTGCCGGTGGCGCCGACACGGGCCCCGCGTCCATGAGCCGCGCAGCCACCGGCACGCGCTGTCGACGCCGCTAATCCATCTCCGCCGCCGTCGCCGCGGCCGCTCGACCTCCACCCACCCGCTATCGGCCCGATCGATGGGCCCGCCGACTGTCCAGTCACCGCTGAAGGAGCACAACATGCAAACCCGGGTTCGACTTGCGAACGCAACGCCTACCGCGACCCCTTGGCTGTGGGGCGCGCTGGCGTGTGCGCTCGCCTTGCCGGCCCAGGCGCAAACCGCTCCGCCCACGGTCGAAGAGCTGGCCCAGCGTCTGCGCGAGATCGAACGACGCCTGGGCGGCGGCGAGGCCGTCGCCGGCGCCGCCGCCGACAGCGGCAACCTGAGCGATCTCGATCAACGCCTGCGGGTGATCGAACGCCGCCTGGAACTGCAAGCCGAGGAAAGCGCGGCCAAGGCCGCGAGCACGCCGACGGTGACGCTCAGCGCGAGCAAGGGGCTGGCGGTGAAATCGCCGCCGCCGGGCGACGTCGAACTGAAGTTCAAGGCGCTGGTCCAGGCCGATGGCCGCTTCTTCATCGGCGACGACACGGTGCCGCAGAACGACACGTTTCTGTTCCGCCGGATCATGCCGACCATCGAAGGCAGTTGGGGTTCGCTGGTCGGCTTCCGCCTGACCCCGGAATTCGCCGGCGACAGCGCGACCATCGCCGACGCTTACCTGGATCTGAAGTTCGACCCGCGCGCGACCGTGCGCATCGGCAAGTTCAAGAGCCCGGTCGGGCTGGAACGCCTGCAGTCCAGCGGTTCGACCGCCTTGATCGAACTCGGCCTGGCTTCGGAACTCACGCCCAACCGCGACCTCGGCGTGCAGTTGCAAGGCGAGTTCGCGCAGTCGACGGTGTCGTACGCGCTCGGCGTCTACAACGGCGCGGTCGACGGCCGCGACAGCCCGACGGTGAACCCCGACAACGACTTCGAACTCGCCGCACGCCTGTTCTTCGAACCGTGGAAGAACGACAGCAACGCACTCTCCGGCCTGGGCTTCGGCCTGTCCGGCAGCCGCGGCGACAAGCAGGGCAGCGGCAATAACTTCCTGCCGCGCTACCGCACCCCGGGGCAGACGCAGTTCTTCAACTACCGCGGTACCGCGCTCGCCGACGGCGCACACACGCGTTGGTCGCCGCAGGCCTGGTACTACCGCAACGCCTTCAGCGTGCTCGGCGAGTACGTCAGCTCCAGCCAGGAGGTGCGCGTCGGTGCGTTCGCCAACGAACTCGACCATCGCGCCTGGCAAGTCACCACCGGCTACGTGCTGACCGGCGAGGACGCCGGCTACAAGGGCGTGGCCCGGCCTAACCATCCGTTTACGGTCGGTGGTGCAGGCTGGGGCGCGTTCGAACTGGTCGCACGCTACGGGCGCCTGGAGATCGACGACGCCGCTTTCCCGCGCTTCGCCGATCGCAACGCCGTCGCCGCCGCGGCGCGTTCGTGGGGCCTGGGCCTGAATTGGTACCTGACCGGCAACCTCAAGCTGGTCGCCAACTACACCCAGACCGAATTCGACGGCGGGGCCGCCGCCGGCCGCGACAGGGAAGACGAAAAGGCCTTCTTCACCCGCGCCCAACTCGCCTTCTGACGCCGGCGATCGCAAGACCCCGCTTTCGACCATCCCACACCCAATCAGCCCCAGTTCGCCCCACGCACAGGACTTACCGATGAAAACCACCCTCCGCCTGATGTTGCTCGGCCTGGCCCTCTCCGCCGCCTGCGCATCGGCCAAAGACGTCGAATTGCTCAACGTGTCCTACGACCCCACCCGCGAGTTCTACGCCGAGGTCAACCAGGTCTTCGCCGCGCAGTGGAAACAGCAAACCGGCGAGACCCTCAACCTGCGCGCCTCGCACGGCGGCTCGGGCAAGCAGGCGCGCTCGGTCGTCGATGGCCTCGAAGCCGACGTGGTGACCCTGGCGTTGGCCGGCGACATCGACACCATCGCCAACGCCAAGCAGTTGCCGGCCAATTGGCAGACGCGTCTGCCGCACCAGAGCTCGCCTTACACCTCGACCATCGTGTTCCTGGTGCGCAAGGGCAACCCGAAGCGCATCAAGGACTGGGGCGACCTGACCCAGGCCGGCCTCGGCGTGATCACCCCGAACCCGAAGACCTCCGGCGGTGCGCGCTGGAATTACCTGGCCGCCTGGGCCTGGGCCTCGACCAAATATCGCGATGGCGACAAAGTCGTCGACTACCTCACCCAGTTGTTCAAGAACGTACCGGTGCTCGACACCGGTGCGCGCGGCTCGACCACGACCTTCGTCGATCGCGGCATCGGCGACGTATTGCTGGCCTGGGAGAACGAGGCCTTGTTGACCTTGGAGCAGCCGGCCAACCGCGGCAAGTACGAGATCGTCGTGCCGAGCCTGAGCATCAAGGCCGAACCGCCGGTGGCCTGGGTCGACAAAAACATCGACAAGCACGGCACCCGCAAGCAGGCCGAGGCCTATCTGCGCTTCCTGTACACCCCCGAAGGCCAACGCCTGGCCGCCAAGCACGGCTACCGCCCGGCCGAGCCGGACAAGGTGCCGGTCGCCGAGCTCGCCAAGTTCCCTGCGGTCAAGCAGGTCACCATCGACGGCGCGTTCGGCGGTTGGAAGAAAGCCCAGGCCGCGCATTTCTCCGACGGCGGCTTCTTCGACAAGATCTATCTGCCGAAGTAAACCGTACCGACGGGACATGGCTTGCCCTCGCAAAGGGCAGGCGGCCGGCCTCGCGCATCGCGACGCCGGCACGAGCCGCGACACCGAACGGTGCCGCGGCTCTTTCATTTGTGCGATCCATGAACGCACTGGACCGGCTGCGCGGCAGCCCGTCGGCTGACGTCGCGCCTGCATCCGAGACTGCGGCAATGCACGCATCGTTCGCGTGTCCGCGATCACGAGAGCGGCGATCGCGTGCGAATGCGAGACCGACCCTAGCCTCGCGAGGCCGGCTCTGAAGCAGCGTTTCTGCGATTGCCGACGCGATGCGCCGGGCACTTCCGTGTCGGATTCGAAGCATGGAGTCCCGCGGCCATCACAGTTATCCGTTTACGCGCGGATAGGGACATGGACGCGTCAACGACGCGTTGCATACTCGCGGCGCATCGCAACGAGCCTGTGCGGCCGGTCGCGTTATGGCAAGCCGCGCCGTCATCGTTTCGTCATCGACGCGGCTCATGCGACGAGCAGGGGCGTCCGCATCGCGGCTTGCGATACCTGCCGCGGTTCGGTGCTCGCCGCTCCGATCGCGGCACGCGACTTCATCGCTCGCCCATCGCCGCATCGGCTGCCCCCTGCGCATGCCGAGCGCTGCGCGGGCTCTCATCCTGGAACCGCTCCATGCGCAACGCCCAGATCGAAGACCTGCTGCCGCTGTCGCCGTTGCAGCACGGCTTCCTGTTCCACGCCCTCTACGACCACGAGGTGCAGGACAGCTATGTCGTGCAAATGGTGTTCGCGCTCGACGGTGCGCTCGACGCAGCGGCGCTGCAAGCGGCGGCGCAAGCGCTGTTGCGGCGCCACGCCAGCCTGCGCGCGGCCTTCGTTCATCACAAGATCAAGGAGCCGGTGCAGGTCATCCAGCGCGAGGTCGAGCTGCCCTGGCGCGCGATCGATATCAGTGGTTTGCCTGAGGATGAGCGTGCCGATGCGCTGGCCCAGACGATCGCCGACGACCAACAGCAACGCTTCGAACTGACCCGTGCCCCGTTGCTGCGCTTCGTGCTGGTGCGCGAGTCGGCGACGCGGCATTACCTGGTGTTCACCAGCCATCACATCCTGCTCGACGGCTGGTCTTCGCCGATCCTGCTGCAAGAGTTGTTCGCGCTGTACCGCAACGGCGCCGACGCGCAGGCGCTGCCGCGGGTCACGCCCTACCGCGACTACATGCGTTGGCTGACCTCGCGCGATGCGGCCGCGGCGCGCAGCGCCTGGCGCGACGCCTT
>NZ_JAHXYK010000012.1:0-203559 GCF_019970005.1 Lysobacter sp. ESA13C
GCTCGCGCCGCTCCTACCCTTTGCTTGCGCAGTTGCTGGGTAGGAGCGGCGCGAGCCGCGACCGCGCAGTAGCCGATCGCTGCGCAACAGCATGGTCGGCGCCATTGCCGAAAGGCGACGGCGCGCATTCGCTCCATCGCAAACAAAAAGGCCGCCCGAAGGCGGCCTTTCGCACCGTCGCCAACTGGCGACGTTTAACCACTCAATCTTCGGCAATCCGATTCATGCCGTCAGCAGGCTAGGCAGAAACTGATCCAACGCCGTCTTCACCTGTTCCACGTCGAGGTCGGGTTGCGAAATCGCCCGCATCGCCAGGCCTTCGATCAGGCATTGCAGAATCAACACCCGCGTATCGACCGCGGCCTTCGGAATGCCGAGACCGCCGTCCTTGGCGCTGCGCGCGAACCAGGCCGCGAGATCGGAGCGGAACACCCGGTCCGAGGCATGGGTGGCGGCGGCGATTTCCTCGTCGCGCGTCGCCTCGGCGGTCAGCTCCAGGAACAAGGCGGCGCTGGTGATGTTGGGATCGTTGGCCTGCCATTGCTGGAAGACTTCGGCGATGCCCGACACCAGGTCGCTGGTCGCGTGCAGCTTGGCGATATCGGCCCGCGCCTCTTCGAGCTGACGCTCGATGATCGCCAGGATGATGTCGTTCTTGCCTTTGAAATACCGGTAGATCAGGCCGGCGCTCATGCCGGCCGTATCGGCGATATTGGCCATGCTCGCCGCATGGAAACCATGCACGACGAAGCATTTCTGGGCCGCGGTCAGGATGCGCTCGCGCTGAGCCAGCGCGCGCGCCTCGGCCTTGGCGGTGGGCTTGCCCGGGGTGCTCATTGGCTGCGCTCGTTCCAGCCACCTCCAAGGACTTTGTAGAGCGTGACGCGATTGGCCTGTTCGGCCCGGCGCGTCGACACCAGGCCCTGTTGCGCGGCATACAGCGTGCGCTGCGCATCGAGCTGGTTGAGGTAGCTGTCGCGGCCGGCCTTGTAGCGTGCGGTCGACAACTGGTCGGCGCGGGTCGCCGCTTCGACCAGGGCTTCCTGCGCCTGGCGCTGTTCGGCCAGGGTCGCAGTCAGCGCCAGCGCATCGGCGACGTCGCGGAAACCGGACTGGATCGCCTTCTCGTACTGGGCCAACGCGATGCCCTGGTCGGCCTTCGCCGAACCCAGCCCGGCGCGCAGCTTGCCGCCCTGGAAGATCGGGATGTTGACCACCGGGTTGACCGTCCACACGCGCGTGTTCGAGTCGAACAGACCCGACAGCTCGTTGCTGGAGCTGCCGAGCAGGCCGGTCAGGCTGATCGACGGGAAGAACGCGGCGCGCGCGGCGCCGATATTGGCGTTGGCCGCACGCAGCAGATGCTCGGCCTGTTGCACGTCGGGGCGACGCAGCAAGACTTCCGAAGGCAGGCCGGCCGGCAAGGCACCGATGCCGGTGGTGCCGTCGGTCAGGCGCTGCGGCAACAAGGCCGCATCGACCGGCTCGCCGACCAGCAGGTTGAGCGCGTTGATGTCCTGCGCGACCTGGCCGGCGTAGCGCGCCGCATCGGCGCGCGCGGTCTCGACCTGGGTGCGGGCCTGGCTGACTTCCAGCCCCGACACCGCACCGAGTTCGCGGCGCTTCTCGGTCAAATCGTAGGCGGCCTGCTGATTCTTCAAGGTCGCTTCCGACACCGACAACAGCTCGCGGTCGGCGGCCAGGGTCAGGTAGGCGTTGGCGACTTCGGCGATCAGGCTGAGCTGGGCGCTGCGGCGGTTTTCCTCTTCGGCGAAGTAACGCTGCAACGCGGCCTGGCTGAGGCTGCGCACGCGGCCGAACAGGTCGAGCTCGAAGTTGGCGATGCCGACACCGGCGGTGTAGACGTCGCTGACCTGACGGTTGTCGCCGCCGCTGCGCTGCAACTCGGCGCTGACGCCGACCGCGGGCAGGCGGTCGGCGCGCTGGATGCGGTACTGCGCCCGCGCCTTCTCGACGTTGAGCACGGCCACGCGCAGATCGCGGTTGTTGTCGAGGGCGCGGCCGATCAGGTCTTCCAGGTTCTGGTCGACGAAGAAGTCGCGCCAGCCGATGTCGGCCACCGCGACGGCCGAAGCCGTCGCGGGGTCGGCCGATGTCGTCGACCCGACGGCCGCCGGCGCGGTGCCGGCGAACGCCTGGGTGGTCGGCGGCAACGGCCACTCGCCCGGGATCGCCGCATCGGCGGCGGGCAGCTTCGGCGCCAGGCTGACGCAGCCGGTCATGGCCAACGTCACCGCGAGCGCCAGGGCATGGGTAGCGAACTTATTCATGGCTCTGCGCTCCTTCCGCGGCAGGCTGCGAAGGCGCAGGGATGTCCTTGGCCGCATGTTTCTTCTTTCTCACGAACAGCTTCTCGACCACCACGAAGAACAGCGGCACGAAGAAGATACCCAGGAAGGTGCCCACGACCATGCCGCCGAGCACGCCGGTGCCGATCGCGCGCTGCGCGCCGGAACCCGCGCCGCTCGCCAACGCCAGCGGCAACACGCCGAGACCGAATGCCAGCGAGGTCATGATGATCGGGCGCAGACGGTCGCCGACCGCGGCCAGGGTCGCCGCGATCAGGTCCATGCCCTTCTCGAGGTTTTCCTTGGCGAACTCCACGATCAGGATCGCGTTCTTGCTCGATAGACCCACGGTAGTGAGCATCGCCACCTGGAAGTAGACGTCGCGCTCCATGCCGCGCATCCAGGTCGCCAGCACGGTGCCGAGGATGCCCATCGGCGCGATCAGCAGCACCGAGGTCGGGATCGCCCAGCTTTCGTACATCGCGGCCAGACACAGGAACACGATCAGCAACGACAACGTGTACAACAGCGGCGTCTGCGCACCGGCCTGACGCTCCTGGTACGACAGGCCGGTCCATTCCAGACCGATGCCCGCCGGCAGTTGCGCGACCAGCTTCTCGACTTCGGCCATCGCCTCGCCCGAGCTCACGCCCGGCTTGGCTTCGCCGTTGATTTCCAGCGCCGAAACGCCGTTATAGCGCTCAAGACGCGGCGAACCGAACTCCCAACGGGTGGTGGCGAACGCCGAGAACGGCACCATCTCGCCCTTGTCGTTGCGCACGTACCAACGGTTGAAGTCGGTCGGCGCCATGCGGAACGGCGCATCGGCCTGGATGTAGACGCGCTTGACCCGGCCGCGGTCGACGAAGTCGTCGATGTACTGGCCGCCCCAGGCCGCCTGCAGGGTCGAGTTGATGTCGGCGATGTTCAGGCCCAGGGCCGAAGCCTTCTGGTTGTCGACGTCGACGCGGAACTGCGGCGTGTCTTCCATGCCGTTCGGACGCACGTTCTGCAGCAGCGCGCTTTGACCGGCCGCGCCGAGGAACTGGTTACGCGCGGCGACCAACGCATCGTGGCCGAGCGCACCGTTGTCCTTGAGGTAGAACACGAAGCCGTTGGAGTTGCCGAGTTCGAACACCGCCGGCGGCGCCAGCGCGAACACGAACGCGTCCTTGATCTGCATGAAGCTGCCCATGGCGCGGCCGACCACGGCGTTGACGCTGTTGTCCGGCATCGGCGTCTTGCCGAAGCTGGTCAACCAACGCCAGCGGTCGCCCCAGGTCGCTTCGCGCTCTTCCCACGACTTGAGCTGCGAGAACGCCATACCGGCATTCTGGCCGTTACCGGCGAAGCTGAAGCCCTGCACGGTGAACAGCGAGTCCACCGCCTTGTCGCCGAGGAACTGCTCTTCGACCTTCTTGAGCACTTCGCCGGTGCGTTCCTGGGTGGCGCCGACCGGGGCCTGCACGATGGTGAACAAGAAGCCCTGGTCTTCCTGCGGCAGGAACGAAGACGGCAGACGGAAGAACAACACCGCCATCAAGGCCGCCATCGCCGCGAACACCATCATGAAGCGGCCGGTGCGGGTGACGATGCCGTGCACCGCGCCCTGGTACTTCTTGTTGCCGCGGTCGAACTTGTCGTTGAACCAGCCGAAGAAGCCCTTGTCGGAAGCGTGGTGCCCCTTCTCGATCTGCTTGAGCATGGTCGCGCACAGCGCCGGGGTCAGCACGATCGCGACCAGCACCGACAGCGCCATCGCCGAGACGATGGTGACCGAGAACTGGCGATAGATCACGCCCGTCGCGCCGCCGAGGAAGGCCATCGGCACGAACACCGCCGACAGCACCAGGCCGATGCCGACCAGCGCGCCGGTGATCTGGTCCATCGATTTGCGCGTGGCTTCGATGGGCGACAGCCCTTCTTCGCTCATCACGCGTTCGACGTTCTCGACCACGACGATGGCGTCGTCGACCAACAGGCCGATCGCCAGCACCACCGCGAACATGGTCAGCATGTTGACCGAATAACCGAACAGCGCGAGCAAGCCGAACGTACCCAGCAACACCACCGGCACCGCGATCGTCGGGATCAGGGTGGCGCGGAAGTTCTGCAGGAACAGGTACATGACCAGGAACACCAGCAGGATCGCTTCGAGCAGGGTCTTTACCACTTCCTCGATCGCCACGCGCACGAACGGCGTGGTGTCGAACGGCGTTACCGCCTTCAGGCCCTGCGGGAACGAGGGCTTGAGCTGCTCGAGCTCGGCCTGGATGGCCTGCGCGGTGGCCAGCGCGTTGGCGCCGGTCGCCAGCGAAATGGCGATACCGGTCGCCGGCTTGCCGTTGAAGCGGGCGATGGTGCTGTAGTCCTCCTGGCCGAGTTCGACCCGGGCCACGTCGGACAGCTTCAACACCGCGCCGCTGCTGTTGGCGCGCACGACGATGTTCTGGAACTGTTCGGCCGTCTGCAGACGGTCCTGCGCGGTGACGGTGGCGTTGAGCTGCTGGCCCTTCACCGACGGCGTGCCGCCGAGCTGGCCTACCGCGACCTGGGCGTTCTGCGCGCGCAGGGCGTTGATGACGTCGGTCGGGGTCAGCTTGTAGGTGTTGAGCTTGTCCGGGTCGAGCCAGATGCGCATCGCGTACTTGGTGCCGAACAGCTGGGTGCTGCCGACGCCGTCGACGCGGGCGAGCGGATCGACCAGGTTGGCGGCGACGTAGTCGGCGATGTCGGCGCCGCTCATGCTGCCGTCTTCGGACACGAAGCCGATCACCAGCAGGAAGGCCGAGTTCGCCTTCGACACGCTCACGCCCTGCTGCTGCACGATCTGCGGCAGCAACGGCGTGGCCAGCTGCAGCTTGTTCTGCACCTGCACCTGGGCGATGTCGGGGTCGGTACCGCTTTCGAAGGTCAGAGTGACGCCGGACTGGCCGTCGGACGAACTGGTCGCCGACATGTACATCAGGCCGTCGATGCCCTTCATGTTCTGCTCGATGATCTGGGTCACCGAGTTTTCGACGGCCTTAGCCGAGGCGCCGGGGTAGGACGCGTTCACCGATACGGTCGGCGGCGCGATGGTGGGGTACTGCGAGATCGGCAGCTGGGTGATCGCAATCGCGCCACCGAGCATGATGATGATCGCCAGGACCCAGGCAAAGATCGGGCGATCGATAAAGAACCGTGCCATGAATTTCTCCGATTACTGCTTCGGCGCGGCGGCGGCCGCGGCCGGCTTGGCCGGCGCTGCGCCCTTTTCGGTCGCGTCGACCGGCATGCCGGGGCCGATTTTCTGCAGGCCTTCGACGATGACCTTGTCGCCGGCCTTCAGGCCGCCTTCGACCAGCCACTTGTCGCCGATGGCCTGGCTGACCTGGACCTCGCGCGGCTCGACCTGACCCTTGGCGTTGACGACCATCGCGGTCGCCGCGCCCTTGGGATCGCGCGAAATGCCCTGCTGCGGCACGAGCAACGCGTTCTGGCGCACGCCGGTACCGACCAGGGCCCGCACGTACATGCCGGGCATCAGGATGTTGTCGGGGTTCGGCACCACCACGCGCAGCAGGAAGCTGCCGGTGCCTTCGTCGACGGTGACTTCCGAGAACGCCAGCTTGCCTTCCAGCGGGTACTTGCTGCCGTCTTCGAGCAGGATCGTCACCGGCGTGGTCGCCTCGGTCAGGGTGCCGGCGGCGATCTGCTTGCGCAGGGCGAGCAGTTCGGCGCTGGACTGTCTGATGTCGACGTGGACCGGGTCGAGCTGCTGCACCACCGCCAGCGGTTCGGCCTGGTTGGCCGTGACCAGCGCGCCCTGCGTCACCGCGGACTTGCCGATGCGGCCGCCGATCGGCGAAGTGATGCGCGCACGGCCCAAAATGACGCTGGCGCTCTGCACCGAAGCGCGGCCGGCGGACACGTCGGCCTGGCTCTGCTTGAGCGTGGCGACCGCGGTTTCGTCGTCCTGCTTGCTGACCGCGTCGATCTTGACCAGGTCGCTGGAGCGGCGCGCATTGAGACGCGCCGAGTTCAACGCCGCTTCGCCGCGCGCCAGGGTGGCGCGCGCGGTTTCGAGATCGGCGGCATAGGTCTTGTCGTCGAGCTGATACAGCGGCTGCCCGGCGCGGACCAGGCCGCCTTCGGTGAACAGACGCTTCTCGACGATGCCGTTGACCTGCGGCCGGACCTCGGCGATCAGCGAGGCGCTGGTGCGCCCCGGCAGTTCGCGGGTCAGGGTGATGGTTTCGGGCTTCAGGGTCACCACCGTGACCTGCCCCTTCTGGCCGCCGGGACCACCGGGACCGCCCTGCTGATCGCCGCCCTTGCCGCAGGCGGCGAGCGCCAGGGCGAGTACGGAAACGGTGAGAATTGCCTTATAGGACATGGACTTGCGCGACGGCATGGGGGAGCCTCAGGACGTTGTGGCGGTCGGACGGACCGCGGCCACTTCAAAGAATGAACGATCATTCTCTTTTTTAAGCCGACTCAGGTCAAGCCGCCCCAACGCCGTTCAGGCGGGTTTTCCATGCGTTTTTCGGGCTTCCGGCGCGTTTTTGTGCAAAGCAGCGCCGAAAGCGCTCATTCGGCAAGGCCGAGCGATCGGGAGGGCTTGGGCTTTCGGCCGAGTCGGCAAAGGCCGGATTGCGGGCGAAGCAGACATGCCGGCATCGGACGCCGTGACGCGGGACCGCGGGCGACTGCCGGCGGTGAGCCATCAACTCAGTGAACGGTCGAGCGCGTCAGCGCGCTCGCGCCGCGCGAGCAGGACATGCATGACGACGGGATTGATCAACAGACAGAGCACGAGCAAGCGCGTGTCGATCAGCCCGAACAGCGGCGAGGTGTAGGACGCGCCGATCAAGAAAGACCACGACCGACTCGGTTGCTTCCACTGCGGCAGGAATCGTCGTGCTACGAACTCGGCGAGTGCGGCGATGAACATGAAAGGCAAAGCCACGATAGGCGCAAAGAGAATGAACATCATCGGCGACATTTCGGGCTGCCGATCGATCGCAAAGTAGTAGAGCGTCCTCGCAATGGACAGCACGACCGTAGCCGTGGCTACGCCAAGCATGAGCAACAGGTAGTAGTTGATGGAACGTAGGCGCACTACGCAATCCGTCTTGGGCCACTGCCGACGAAGCCTATCGGTATGCGGGTGTCTCGCCCTAGCCCCCGGACAACGAAAAAAGAAGCTGGCAGGCGCGGAGCCGTGGCTGGCAAAGAGGGGATGCGACCCTGTTGATCGCGAGGCGCATGCTACGGATCGGACGGGATCAAGACAAGGCTTGATGGCATACGCCCTCGCCACAAGCCGACGGTACTTCGATGACCGGTGCAACCTTGGCAGACTCGCTCAACCCGGCGCATCCCACCCCAGGAATCGGGATTGAGCTTGAATCAACGATGCTGGCGGTAATGGTGATAACGACAACGCCATCCCCGATAGCGAACGGGATGGCGCTGCCGGAGGATTCGACGAACCACAACGAACAAGGGCGCCATCGCGCCCCTGTCCGCCGATAACGCTGGCGATCAGGCCTTGCCGGACACGGGCAAGCCCGCGATCTGCCGCAGCGCGGCTTCGAACTGTTCGACCGGTTGGCCGCCCTGGATCAGGTGGCGGTCGTTGATGATCACCGAGGGCACGGCGCGGATGCCCTGGCTCTGGTAGAAGCGTTCCTGCTCGCGGACGTCGTCGGCGTATTCGTCGGATGCCAGCACCGCGCGTGCGCGGGCTCCGTCGAGACCGGCTTCGGCGGCGGCGCGGGTGAGGACTTCGTGGGCGGACACGTCCTGGCTGTCGGTGAAATAGGCCTTGAGCAGGGCGTTCTTGAGCGCGTGTTCCTGGGCGGCGCCTTCGGTGGCGGCCCAGTGCAGCAGACGGTGGGCATCGAAGGTGTTGTAGATGCGGTCGCGCGCGTTGAACTCGAAACCGACCGCGGCGCCGCGCTGGCGCAGGGCATCGCGGTTCTGGGCGAGCTGCTGCGGGGTCAGGCCGTATTTGTGCGCCAGATGCTCGTCGATGCTCTCGCCTTCGGGCGCCATCTGCGGGTTGAGTTCGAACGGCTGGAAATGCAGTTCGACCTCGACCTCGTCGCCGATCCGGGCGATGGCTTGCTCCAGCGATTTCAGGCCGACCGCGCACCAGGGGCAGACCACGTCGGAAACGAAGTCGATCTTGACGCGCGGCGTCGGGTTGGAGGCGGGCTGGGTCATGGGAAGGCTGCGCACGAGGCGGTTGGAATGAACCTTCACGATGCGGCCTGAACCGATGAGGTTCAACCGGCTCCGTGCCGCACCAGCGGATCGGAGCGTTCCATCGGCTCAGCCCAGCGCGGCCTCCGTATAGCCCTTGCGCAGCTTTTCCTCGACCAGCTTGATGACTTCGCGCTCGGCGCGTTCCGGCGTGTCGAACTGCTTGATCAGTGTTTGCCCGCGCGTGCCGACCCGGCCAAACACCACGGTCATCTCGCCCTCGTACTGACCGATGCGCCAGAACTTGTTCGAGCTGCCCTGTTGCAGCAGGAACTCGCGCAGGACCGGTGCGGCCGTCGGCGTCGACACGGCCGCCTCCGGCACAGCCGTGTCCATCGGCATCGAAACGGTCTCGACCTTGCTGGCGGTATCGTCGGCCACGGCTGCATCAGCGGCCGGCGCTTCCTCGGCCGCACCCTGATCGGCCTGCATGCTGGCTTCGATGCGTTCCAGCATCGCCTGCGGGTTGCGCAACCACTCGCTCGATGGCAGGTCGATCACCCGCCAACCGAAGGCGCGCAGGATGCCGGGGCGGAACACATAGCGTTCGCGCACGTCCACGGGCACCGCCTCGCCGTCGACATCGGGCGCATCGAGCAGGATCGCCAGCGCATAACCTTCGCCGCCCGGGTCGGCGATGCCCAGGTCGCAGCGGAACTGCGAGCGCCCGACATGTTCGTGGACGACATGGCCGCGTTCGCGCAGGGCGCGCAACAGCGCGGCGCGGAAGGCGTCGCGCTTCGGCGCACTGGCGAAGGCCCGCTCGGCGCCGGGGTTCAACGCGCCCAGCACGGTCTGCGAGCGTTCGGATTCGCCGCGCGCGCTGGCCTCTGCGAACTGCAGGAAGGCGCGCAAGGCGGCGGCGCCGTCGTTGTGGGTGTTGGTGATCGCGTCGGCGCGGATCGTGCTGACCACGGCCATGCGGTGCTTGGCACGGCTGAAGATCACGTTGAGGCGCTTCTCGCCGCCGCGCTGGTTGATCGGACCGAAGTTCATCAACATACGGCCGTCGGCGCCGGGCGCGTAGCAGATGCTCAGCAGGATCAGGTCGCGTTCGTCGCCCTGTACGTTTTCCAGGTTCTTGACGAACAAGCCGCAGAACTGGTCGTCGTCTTCGCGCAGGTACTCGCGCTCCAGGCGCATCGCGAAGTCGGCGTCTTCGGCCGCCAAGGCCTCCAGCGCCGATTCGATCTCGCCCTGCTGCGCTTCGGAAAAGGCGACCACGCCCAGGCTCAGGCCGGTCTCGCGGCGCAGCAGCTCGCGCACCAGACCGGCGATGTAGCGCGCCTCGGCCAGGTTGCAGCGGTTGGCGTAGACGCCGTCCTCGACCCGGTGGTGGCTGATCGGCCGCGCCAGCAGCGCGTCGACGCCGGCCACCGCGGCCTGCGCTTCGGCGGCGCGTACGCTCAGGGACTCGTCGACGCGCGCATCGAGCCGGCGATCGGGGATGGTGATCAGGCGGCCATCGTAGAAAGCGGCGTTGGAGAAACTGATCAGCGCCTCGTGACGGCTGCGGTAATGCCAGGCCAGCAAGGTCGCCGGCAGGTTGCGCGCGGCCTGGTTGAGCAGGCTGTCGGCGTCGAGATTGATCGCGATGCGCTCGCCGTCCTCTTCGGCGACGACCTGCATGTCGTCCTCGTCGCCGGCCGCGGAGAAGAAGCTGGTCGGCGGCAGCTGCATCTCGTCGCCGACCACCACCGCCTGGCGCGCGCGACTCAGCGCCGGCACCGCTTCTTCGGTCGGGATCTGGCTGGCTTCGTCGAAGATCACCACATCGAACAGATCGGCGGCGAGCGGCAAGGTGTCGGATACCGACAACGGGCTCATCAGCCAGATCGGTTTCAGGTCGTTGACGACCAGCCCGGTATCGCCGCCGGCGAGTTCGCGGATCGAGCGGTAACGCATGCTCTTGCCGAATTCGTGCTCGAGCTCGCGCCGGCCGGTCGCGTAGCGTTTTTTGAACAGCTTGCCGTCGCTGTCGAGCTGGCTGGCCGACAGCGAGGACTGGCGCACGTGTTCGAGAAAGCTGCGGTGCAGGGTCGCCCGCACCACCGCGGCATTGCGCTCGAGCAGCTGGCGCTCGGCGCGGGCGACGCGCTGCGCTGCATCGGCCAGGGCGCGGCCGTCGAAGCGCGCGAGTTCGGGTTGCTCGCGGTACAAGCGGGCCAGCGCCTCGTCGGCGATCAGGGCTTCGAGTTGCGGTGCCGGCAGGTCGACCTGCTGCATGGCGTGCGCATAGGCCGGACCGGCCTGATGGACCGCGCGCAGCGACGGCAGGAAATCCGGCAAATCGTCGAGGCTCTCGCGCAGGTCGCGGGTCCATTCCGCCAGCTCGCCGAGACTTACGTTGTTCGGCATGTCGAGGCGACCGTCGACGATCTCCTGCAGGCGCACCAGCGGGGCGGCGTACTCGGCTTCGCGGGCGGCATGGGCGAGCGGGTCCGGCGCCGCGCGTAAGCGTTCGAGCAACTCGCGCAGCACCGGCGAGGCCGCCGACGCGCTGGTCCATTGGTCGAGCGTGGCCAGGCAGGCGGCCGCCGCGGGCGTGTCCAGGCGTGCGCGCAGGCGCTCTTCGGCCTGCACATAAGCCGCGTCCGCCTGATGGTGAGCGGCCTTGGCCTGCAGCACCTGGCTATAACTCGGATGCACCGCGTGCTGGGCGAAGTCGTAGCTGCGCGACAGCACGCCGCGCAGGCGCCACCACGACGGCTTGAGCCAGCGCAGCAGCGAGGCTTCGTCGCGGCGCGCGATCGCCAGGGCCGCCTCGGTGTCCTGCACCGAGAACGGCGCGCGCCAGTGCACGGTGCCCTGCCCGGCTTCGGCGCGGCGCCGGTCCAGGCCGTCGAGTTCGTCGCGCTCGCGCCGCAGTTGCGCGCTTGCGGTCGAACCGGCATCGAGCAAATCCGGATGCGCCGCCAATCGGGCATCGCGCAGTCGCCGGGCCATCGACGACGCCTGCACCGCGTCGGCCAGACCCCGCTGAGGATTCAACAGGCTGCTCTCGTCCTCGAATGCGGCATCGAGGCGGTCGAGCAGCGGCTCGCACTCGTCGAGGCAGGCCACGGTCTGTGCATAGGCGCGTTCGTCGCCGAGCAGACCCGCCGACAGGCGCGCGAACGGATGACCGGCGAGGCGATCGAGGCCGAAGCGCTCCTGCAGCAAGGCGCGCAAGCGCTCGCCGGATTCGCGATTGCGCTCCCACACCGCGTAGTCGGGCAGACGCTCTCGTTCGGCCGCACCGATCTCGGCCTGCATCGGCGGCAGCTCGATCGAACGCCGCAACAGGCTGCGCACGCTGCAGGCCAAGCGTTCCGGCATCTGCGCCATGCCGCGCTCGAAGCCTTCGATCCGGCCGAGTTGCGCGGCCAGTTCATCCAGGCTCGCGGCGCGCGACTGACTCAGGTGCTCGTGCTGATGCGGCTGGGCGACCCAGCGTTCGTAACCCTCGCGCAGGTTCTGCACGAAGGCCTTCTTGTCGGTCTGCGAATCGTGGATCAGGCAACACAGCTCATCCAGGCCGGCCTGCTTGAGACGATGGAACACCACGTCCAGCGCCGCGCGCTTCTCGCACACGAACAGCACGCGCTGGCCGCGGCCGGCATAGTCGGCGATCAGGTTGGTGATGGTCTGCGACTTACCGGTGCCGGGCGGCCCCTGGATGATGAAACTGCGGCCGCCGCGGGCCAAGGCCACCGCGGCGGTCTGGGTGGCGTCGCTGGCGATCACGTTCCACTGCTCCGCCGGCGCGATCGGCGGCGGCGCGGCGATGTCGACCTCGCGCGGCTCGATCGAGAACACCTTGTCGAAGGCCGGGTTGGCGGCGCCTTCTTCGATCAGTTGCGCGTAATCGCGCACCAACGACATCTTGCGGTAGTTGAAATTGGCCAAGGTGACCTGGGTCAGGTCGAAATCCCAGGCATAGGCATGGCCGTTGTCGTCCTGCAGGGCGTAAGTCGTGTGCTCGACTTCGTCCGCATTCGCGCTCATGTGCAGCGGGGTCGGCGTCGGGGCCGCACCGACCGCGCCGCGCAGCGGCAAGGGGCTCGGCTGGACGTGCTGGCGGAACAAGGCCAAACCCAGCGGACGGTAGTCGTCGCGTTCGTAACTGAAGTCCGGGCGCTGACCGTCGCTGCGCACGCGTCCGCCGCTGCGACGCTGATACTGCTGCAGGCGTTGCACCGCCTTGCGGCGGATCAGCTCGATCGCCGGCTTGCGTTGCAAGCGCAGCTCGACCCCGGGCTCGGAGGCGCGGATCTGCGCGGCCAGATCGGCATGGATCGATTCCAGCGAGACCTTCTGCAGGTCGACGGTCTCGGGCA
Source organism: Lysobacter sp. ESA13C (assembly GCF_019970005.1). NCBI lineage: Bacteria > Pseudomonadati > Pseudomonadota > Gammaproteobacteria > Lysobacterales > Lysobacteraceae > Lysobacter > Lysobacter sp. ESA13C. The sequence goes on from NZ_JAHXYK010000012.1 coordinate 12,881, forward strand.
GGCGGATGTCGTAGAGCTGGCGCAGGTAATGGCGCAGGGCCGGGTTGAACTCGGCTTCGCCGTCTTCGCACTGGATGACGTACTGATCGCGCACGCCCTTCTTGCGCACCAGCTCGACCGGCAGCCACAAAAGCGGCGAGACCATGCGCTGTTCGGGATCTTCCTTGAGGTTGTGCCAGCGCAGGAACGCGACCACCAGGCGCAGATGGCTGAAGCCGTACTCGGCGCGGTCGCGCCGGGTTTCCTGGGCGATGCGGTCGAGCGCGCCCGGCAGATACGGCTGGTCTTCGAAACGCAGCCAGCGATGCAGGCTGACCGCCTTGCCCGCGATCACCTCGTCGGCGAACTCGCCGCTCCAGGTGCACAGCTGTTCGGGACGGATGCTGCCGAGCTGCAGCACGATCGGCACGCTGGCGATGGTCAGGTTGACGCTGGCCTGGGTCGGGCGGAACTGAAGCAGGCGATTGCGCCGCGACAGGTCGAACAAACGGTCGCGCAGATGCGACAGCACCGCGACGCGGCGCGAGACCTCGCCCTGGGCGCCGGACAGGACGCGCTCGACATCCAGGCCCACCGGCTGATCGCGATAAGTCTCCAGGCGGCGCACGATCGAGGCCAGGTCGGTAGCGCGTTCGTGGCGATTCAGGGCGGTCATCTCGACCACGATCGCGGCGAGCACCGGGTTCAGGCGCGGGTTGATGCGGAACAGGTTCTGCCGTTGCGCGGCGAACAGTTCCAGGTCGTCGCCGTCGTCGAAGTCGAGCCCGCAAGCCAGGCTGGCGAGCACTTGCCCGAGTTGGAAGATGTCGCCGATTTCGTCGTGATGGCCGAGCGCCAGTTCCCACGAGGTATAGCCCGGCAGGTACACCGGATGCTCGATCGGCTGCCCGGCATCGCGCTGGGTTTGCAGGTTCTCGACCCGTGCGCCGTGTGCGGCGTCCTGGGTGACGCGCAACTCGCCGACGATGTTCAAGGTCGAGCCCGGCGGCGGTTGCAGGCGTCGTATCGCGTCCAGTTCGAGCCGCGGCAGGCGTCCGTCGGCTGCGCGCAGGCTCAGGCCCTGGCCGGCGACCTGGACGATATCGTCGGCGCCCAGCGCGGCGACGCGTCCGTGCGCATGCAACTGCGCGACCGTACGGAACAGCGGCAAGGCCAGGAACAAAACGTCGTCAGTGGCCAGCCCGGCCCCGCACTGGGCTTCGACCACCGCACGCAGGCTGCTCGCTTGCGTCGGCAGGGCCGGTTCGTTCGCCGGTCCGTTTACCGCTTCGTTCACGGGCTCGTTCATGCGCTCGGTTCCTTGTCGAGGCGGCGCGCGAGCTTGTCGAGTTCGCGTTTTCCGAGCCCCGCGTCGCGCTTGAGCGCAGCAATGAACTCGCTGCGGCCGCCCATCGTTTCGGCCAGGCGCGCCGCCTCGAATACCGCCGCTTCGCGCTGCGCTTCGTCGATCAGGGCGAAATCCAGCATCACGCAGTGCAGGTAACGGCGCACGCTGTCGTCGATACGTTCGGCGCTCAGTTCATCGTCGCTGGCGACCGCTTCGTCGGCACCCCAATCGGGAAAATAGGCGCGTGCCTGCTGTTGCCCCAGTTCGCCGCCCAAGGCTTCGAGCCGCAGCAGACGGGCGATGAAGCGCCGGGTCAGCGCGCTCAATGCGAGTTGGTCGAGCAGATCGAGACGATCGGCCGACAGCGGGCCTTGCAGGCGCCGGCGCAGCCAGGCATCGGTATCGGCGGCTCCATGCCACCAGCGTTCGACCGCCTGCGCGCGCAGATAGCTTTCCGGATGCGAATGGCCTTCGGAGCGGCGCCCGTCGGTCGATTCGAGCTCCTCGGCCTGGCGCAGGTAGGCCGCCGGATCGACGCTGCCCAGGCCGGTGTGCACCTTGACCAGGATCGCGATCGCCGGCGTCGCCGACTGCGCGGCGATCGCCGCGCCGCGGTCGGCGTAGATCTCGGTGTAGAGGCTGTACAGGCGCGCGCTCTCGGCATGGCTGGCGGCGGCCTGAGGGTCGGCCATACAGTGATCGAGGATGCGCTGCGCGCTGTAGTAGTCGCCGCCGTCGAGCGCCCACAGCCGGTAATGCGCGAGCTCGTGACCGAGCAAGGCGCTCAGTTCGGTCGCGTCGAGACGTTCGAGCACCGGCCCTTGCAGAACCACATGCGCTTCGCCGGGCAGGTACCACAGGCTGGCGCCCATCGCGCCGTCGCTGGCCTGGTACAGGGTCGTCGCCGCCTCGATGCCGAGCCGTTGCATGACCGTGGCGCAGATCGCATGCGCCTGCGGGTGCGATTCCGGCGTCAGGCGGTAGGTCTTGCGCAACAGTTCGGCGCGCAGTTCCTGGGCGTGCTGGGCCTGCACGCTGAGCGAGGACGCCCAGGCCCAAACCTCGGCTTCGGCGCGCTTGAGATACGCGACCAGGGCCGCGTGATAAGGCAGCGGCGCCAGCGCGGGCGCTGCCGGCGGCACCGTCGCACTGTGCGTGTTGCCGCCGTCGGCTGTGCCGATGCCGTCCTGGACCTCGTTGCTTGCCACCACGATCCCGCGCTCCCTCGAATGTCTGAACGCCGCCCCGCGGATCGCGCCGCAGGGGCGACGGCCCGATCACGATACCTCGCATCGATGCAGGATGGTCGCCGCAGCGCAGCGCGCGTGACGGGGCTGCGAAGCGGGCGCGACTTTGCCGCAACTGACCGTTGCCGCGGCGGTGCTGGCGCCGGCGGGTACGACTGGCCACACTGTCCGCTCACCATCGCCTGTCCGCGGCTGCGGACGCGCCGTCCACGACGGCGCCGACGATTCCAGTTTCCCGCGCGCCCGCATGCATCGCATGCCGGCGCGTTTTCTCCGACGAAGCTTGCCATGAGCGCCACCGCCGCCGTTCCCGCCCCGATCGCACGCCCGCTGTGGCAGGGACGCGCCTGGGTGCTGGTCGGCATCGTCCTGTCGGCGTTCACCCTGCGCACCGCGGTCACCTCGCTGACGCCTTTGCTCGACGCGCTCGGCCGCGAGTTCGGCTTCGGTTCGACCATGACCGGCGTGTTCGGGATGGTGCCGACCGCCGCGTTCGCGCTGTTCGGCGTGGCGACGCCGGCACTGGCCCACCGCATCGGCCTGGAACGCGCCGCCCTGCTGGCGATGGCGATGGCCGCGCTCGGCCTGCTCGCGCGCGCCTTCGTCGGCAGCACCGGGCAATTGCTGATCGCCTCGGCGTTCGCCTTGGCCGGCATGGGCATCGGCAACGTCGTGCTGCCGCCGCTGGTCAAACGCTATTTCGCCGATCGCGTCGGCACGGTCAGCACCGCCTACATCACCGTGCTGCAGCTCGGCACGATCCTGCCGGCATTGGCGGCGGTGCCGCTGGCCCAGGCCGCAGGTTGGCGCACTTCGCTGGGCTCGTGGTCGCTGGTGGCGGTGGCCGCGGCGCTGCCGTGGATCACGGTGTTGTGGATGGAGGCGCGCGGCCGCTCGGCGCAAGCGCGCGCGCTGGCGCGGGCCCACGACGATGCGGTCTGCGTCGGCGACGAAGCGCCCGAACTCGGCACGCCCGCGGCCACCACCCCGCCCGGCCGGGTCTGGCGTTCGCCGGTCGCCTGGGGCATGGCGCTGATGTTCGGCATGACCTCGCTGGTCACCTATTCGATGTTCACTTGGCTGCCGAAGCTGCTGATCGAAGCCGGCGGCAGCCCCGCGCTCGGCGGCAGCATGGTCGCGCTGTTCTCGACCCTGGGCATGATCAGCGCGCTGTGCATGCCCGCGCTCGCGGTGCGCATCGCCAATCCGTTTCCGATCGTCATCGCCTGCATGCTGGCCTACCTGGGCGGCTTCGCCGGCCTGCTGCTGGCGCCGATGCACCTGACCTTCCTCTGGGTCGGGCTGATCGGCCTGGGCCCGAGCACCTTCCCGCTGTCGCTGACCCTGATCAATCTGCGCACGCGCACACCGGCCGGCTCGGCCGCGCTGTCGGGCTTCATGCAGGGGCTCGGCTACACCCTCAGCTGCCTCGGCCCCTTGTTGTTCGGTTGGCTGCACGACCTCAGCCACGGCTGGGCGTGGCCGTTCGCGATGCTCGGCGCCTGCCTGTTGGTGCTGGTCATCGGCGGGCGCCTGGCATGCAAGCCGCGCATGCTCGAAGACAGCTGGTAACGCGCGCCTTGCGGTTCCGGCGGTTGCGTCGAGCCTCGACCGCAGCGAACGTGGTTTCAAATACTGCGGGCGCCGCCCAGGCGCGCTGACGACGGTGCTCCGTTTCGTACTCTCACCACGCATCGCGATCCCACGACGAGCGCCGGACGGCCGCTGTCTGGCCGTCAACGAATGGCCTTGGTGCGCAGCGAACGCGGCGCCATTTGATAACGAGACGGCGCTGCCGGTCTGAACCGGCGGCGGCTGAAGCGCACACCGGGCGCGGCTTGTTTCCACGCGAATTCCTCAGCGAACGAAGCGCTTCAACGAAGCGAAAGCGCTCCGGTGAATCGATCCTGCCCGTGCCAGCCATCGGGTGCGACCGCCGCCGGTGATCCTCATGCACGACGCATGACGCCGCATCGGGCCCGGCAGTGCGCAACGCATTCATCGCAGTGAAATATTCGCGTCTACAGCGCACCACAGCGCCGGACTGGAAGCGTCGGCACAGATCGACGCATCGCAAAGCGCCGGTTTCCGGCAACGGGTCACGTAAACCCTGCGGTTGCTCACGACAATGAACGAACGGGATCCATACGCGGCTTTCCACGGACTACACACTCCGAAGGAGATCGTTCGATGCATGTGCACTCACTCGCCGCAGCCCTCGGCTGTTCGCTGCTGCTGACCTCGGCGCTGGCCGTCGCGGCCGACCGTCCCGACCTCGAGGTTCTGCGTTTCGAATTCGACAAGACCCAGGCGCAAGTGCTGGCGCAAGCCCGGCGCGCGTCCTATCCCGAGTATTTCCGCCGCGCCTATGCGCGTTATCCGAACCTGCCGGCCGGCTCGCTGGAAGCGATCGCTTATGCCGAAACCGGCTGGAACCACGTCGCCCCCGAAGCGCAGAACCCGCGCGATGTGCACATGCCGCGTTCCTACGGCGTCATGGGCCTTTATCACGGCGGCGGTTTCGCCGATCAGGTCGGCGAAGGCGCGCGCCTGATCGGGCACAGCGCGCAGCAGGTCATCGACGATGCGCAAAGCAACATCCTCGCCGGCGCCGCCCTGCTCGACCGCGCGCTCGCCGCCAGCCAGGGCGAACGGCGCAGCCGCGCCCTCGCCCAAGCCGAGGATCTGGCCCCGGTGCTGGCACGCTACGCCGGCTACGGCGCCTCCACTGGCGGCATCGCCGACTACGCGCGTCAAAGCTTCGCTTATGGCGTGCTGCAGACGCTCGAACGCGGCGTCAGCGACCAAGGCGTCGAGATCCCGGCGCAACCGCTGCGCCTCGAACGCGCCTTCGGCGCCGGTCAGTTGCAGAAACTGCGCGCGCCGACCCTGTTGATCGACGCCGGCGCCGACAGCGTCCGCGTCGACCGTACACTCGCCGATCAGTTGGCCCGGCCGGCGATCGATGCCGGCGCCAAGGCCGTCGATTTCGGCGAAGCGATCTGGAACCCGGCCAGCCCGAGCAACTACAGCACCGCCTCGAACGCGATGAGCGCGGTGATCCTGCACACGATGGAAGGCTCCTACGCCGGCTCGATCGCCTGGTTCCAGAACCCGAGCGCGCAGGTGTCGGCGCACTATCTGATCCGCAAGTCCGACGGCCAGATCACCCAGATGGTGGCGGAAAACCGCCAGGCCTGGCATGCGAAGTACCACAACTACTACACCGTCGGCATCGAGCACGACGGCCGCGCCGCCGATGCCGGCAACTGGTCGGCGGCGATGCTCAACGCCTCCGCGCGCCTGACCAAGAGCATCTGCGCGCGCCGCGGCATCGACTGCCGCACGGCCTGGAACGGCCCCGGCTACGACAGTTGGCATCTGGTCCCCGACAGCGTGCGGGTCAAGGGCCACGGCATGCTGACCCAGAACGAGAACCGCTACGACCCCGGCAAGTACTTCCCGTGGTCGAGCTATTACGGCCTGATCAACGGCGGCGGCACGCCGAACCCGCCGGGCAAGTACTGGGTCGACACCTTCGCCAATGCCACCGGCTACAAGTGGCCGTCGACCCTGACCCCGGTCGGCACCCTCTACCAGGGCACCCATTACGTCTACTGCAAGGCCTGGGGCCAGGAAGTGCGCGTCGGCACCAGCTACAACCACTACTGGCTCAAGACCGATCTCGACGTCGGCCCGGCCGGGGCCTGGGTGTCGGCGTATTACCTGAGCCGCTGGGGCAACGACGAGGCGCGCGACAACAACGGCGCGGTGATTCCGGACTGTTGATCCGACCGGCGAGCGCCTCGCCGCGGCGCCCTCGTCCCGATCGGGCGAGGGCACCGCAACGGCATGAACGCCGCGCCACTGCGCGAACGGCCGCACCCGAGCTTTCCCGGCCAGCGGCGCCCTCGACGGCGCGCCTGGCGATTCACCCGATCGCGAGAACACGATGAAACGAAAGATGATGCTGTGCGAGCGGATCATGTACGTCGACCGCGACACCCCGTTCACCCTGGTCCAGGCCGCGCGCATCCGCGGCCGGCTCGATCCGGAGCAGTTGCGCCACGCCCTCGACCGCATCCAGCTCAAGCACCCGATGCTGCGCTGCGCCGTGCTCGACGGCGACTCGCCGCAGATCGTGCTCGAGGACGATCCCGCGCCGATCCCGCTGCGCCTGGTCGCGCGCGAAAGCGACCAGGACTGGCTGCGCGAATCGCATATCGAACGCGAGACCGCGTTCGCCAGCGACCGTGCGCCGCTGATGCGCGCGGTCTGGATCCACGACGAAGACGGCGGCGAGTTGCTGCTGACCTGCCACCACTGCATCTGCGACGGTTTGTCGATGGTGACCCTGCTGCGCGAGACCCTGGCCCTGTGCGACTGCCCGGACCTCGATATCGGGCGCCATACCAGCGTCAACGGCATGGAGGACTTGCTGCCCGAGGAAGTCCTGAACGATCGCCGCGCCCACCGCAACGCGCGCTGGAAGGCGATGGCGTTCCGTCTGTTCTTCGCGGTGCGGCGCAAACGCACGCCGATACCGCAGGGCGAGTTTTATGTGTTGCGCTGGAAACTGCCGCGCGAAGCCAGCCAGGCCCTGGCCGAGCGCGCGCGCGCCGAAGGCGTGACGGTGTTCGCCGCCATCGCGGTCGCGTTCTCGCTGGCGTTCCGCACCATCCGCAGCGACCGCGCCAACGGCAAGGTGTTCGTGCCGGTCGACATCCGCAAGTTCCTGCCGCGGCTCAGCGCCGACAGCCTGTTCGCGTCCGCGCCCGGCGCCATCGTCGCGCTCGACAACCGCACCCCGCCGGACCAGATCGACGAACTCGGCTACTGGAATCAGGCGCGCGCGTTCAAGGCCCGACTCAACCAGCGCATCGAGCGCCTGACCCGCAACGTCTACGAGTTCTTCATCGGCCTGGAGCTGCTGCATTCGGTGTTCGACCAGTTCATCGCCGAGCGCCGCTCCGACCTCGACGCCTACGACGTCACCCTGTCCAACGTCGGCCGCATCGAGATGCCGCGCGACTACCACGGCTTCCACCTGGAAACCGTATACAGCCCGACTTTGCACCTGCCCTGGCGCACCACCACCTCGGTGCTGATGTCGGGCTTCGCCGGCGAGCTGGATTTCAGCTTCATGTCCGACCTGCACTCGTTGCCGCGCGAGCAGGCCGAAGCGATCCGCGACCACGTCATCGCCTCGCTGTGGGAGCGCGGACGCACCGCCAATCCGGCCGAGACCGACATCCTGTCGGTGCGGGAAGCCGCATGAAGGTGGACCGCGACCTAGGCGCGGACGCGCCCTACGGTCCGCCGCCCGGCGACACCGCCGTCGAACCGGCCAGGATCCCGCGCGCGATCGATCCGCGCGCCTTCGGGGTGGTGTTCGTGTTGTGGCATCCGGACGCGTCGCACCTGATCCATCTCGACGATGCGCATGCCGCTTGTCGCCACGTCGTCGCTGTCGACAACTCGCCCGAGGCCGATGCCGACTTGCACGAGCGCCTGCGCGGCGCCGGCATCGAGGTGGTGTTCAACCGCAACGCCGGCGGCATCTCCGGCGCCTACAACCGCGGCGTCGAGGCCTTGCTCGCGCGCGGCTGCCAGGTGGTGTTCCTGCTCGACCAGGATTCGCAGCTCGGCCCGGAATTCTTCGCCCGGATGATGCAGGCCTGCGCCCAGGTCGGCAGTCAGGCCTTCGTGCTCGGGCCGAAGGTGTTCGAGGCCAACCTCGGCCGCTATCTGCCGGTATTCTCGCCGGCCGGGCGGATGCCGCGGCCGGAGCGGATCGACGACCGCGTCGACGGCCTGATCCCGACCCTGTTCGTGATTTCGTCGGGTTCGGCGATCTCGGCCGCGGCCTATCGCGAGCTCGGCGCGTTCCGCGAGGACTACTTCATCGAGTACGTCGACATCGAGTACGGCCTGCGCGCGACCCGCCAGGGCATCCCGGTCTACGTCAACGCCGCGGTCGAGATGCGCCAGCAGGTCGGGCGCTTTGTCAAGCGCGGGATCTTTTCGACCAGCAATCACGTGGCCTGGCGCCGCTACTACGCCTCGCGCAACGCCGTGCACGCGCTGCGCTCCAACGCCTCGCGCTGGTCGGTGCATTGGCTGATCGAGTTGCTGACCCTGCACCAGGTGCTGTGCGTGCTGGTGTGCGAGGAGCACAAGCTGCGCAAGATCGTCGCCATCGCGGTCGGGTATTTCGACGGCGTGTTCGGCAGGCTCGGGGCGTTCGAGCAGCGCCACCCGCGGCTGGCGGCGTTCTGCCGGCATTGAGGTGCGGGCGCAGCAGATGAGCGGCCGAGGCGGGCGTCGGGTCGCGCCAGGGCGTGGTCGCGGCTTGCGCCGCTCCTGCTCTGAAGCGGAGCGGTAGCAACGCTCAGCCGCCACCCGTGGATCAGTAAGCGTCGCTGCCCAGACGGATGTCGATGCCGAGCGCGGCGGCGACCGCTTCCATGTTCTCGTCGTCGCGACGCAGGGTGATCCAGCCGGCGTACATGTCGCTGCCGGTGTCGCGGTTCCACAAGGTGTAGCCGTGTTCGCGCAGGCGCACGAAGGCCTTGGCCATCAGCTCGGGCACATCGGTGGCGTCGAGGAAGTCCTCGTCGGTGGGGTCTTCCACGCCCCAGTCCACGCTGAGGTTCCAGCGCGAGGCCAGTTGCGCGATCGAATCGATGAAGGAGCCGGTGTCCTTCCAGTCGACGCGATAACCGGAGGTCCAGTCGATCACCTCCTGGATGGTCTCGGCCGGCTCGGCGTCGGCGTCGTCCTCGCAGGTTTCGCGGTAACGCGCGAACTGCTGCAGCGCGGTGTCCTCGTCGCCGGGGTTGATCAGCAGCATCAGCTGCCAGACCAGGGCCTCTTCGTCGAGTTCCTCGTCGCTGTCGCCACCGGCGAAGTCGATTTCGTCGCCCTCGTAGTCGGATTCGTTGTCGGGTGCGCTCATGGGGTGGCGTCCGTAGGGGAAGGGAAATGGTGCGACCTGGCGGCCGGATTGGAAAGCCGGGGCGACGGACGGATGCGGCGGGCCCGGCGTAGCTGGGCCAAAAAACGAAAAAGCACGGCGTGGCCGGGCCCAAGAATGCAGCAGCCCGCCACCGGCGAGCCCCAAAACGAAGAAGCCCGGCTTGCGCCGGGCTTCTCGATGCCACCCTGCCTTGCGGCGCGGGTAGCGAGGTCAGCGTTGAACCCGAGGGTTCAGACCGCCTGCACCTGGTCGGCTTGCAGGCCCTTCTGGCCCTGCGTCACGACGAAGGAGACCTTCTGGCCTTCCTGCAGGCTCTTGAAGCCCTGGCCCTGGATCGCGCGGAAATGCACGAACACGTCATCGCCGCTCTCACGGCTGATGAAACCAAAACCCTTGGCGTCGTTGAACCACTTGACAGTACCGATCTCACGATCCGACATGTTGCTTACTCCTTGAAACGTTGTGTTGGAATGCCGCTTTCACGGCGTTGGGGCTGGTTGCAAGGAGGAAGCGAGGTGGAACGATGGAGTGGATCAGCGATCTACGGCATCGGGTCACGACCTACGGTGACCCTTGACGAACTCAGCTCGTACACCGTAGTGGCCCGCGATGGGAAAATCAATTGGAGAAACGCACCCGCGTTCATTCGATTAGGCGATCCAGTGCACGGTTTGGAACATGCCGCTTGCAGCCGGGCGGTGCCAAAGGCACCCCGCAGGCTATCGCCCCAGCCTCATCCAATTGATTTCATTGAATTTTACGATTTTACTTCTGGCGATTGGACGACTGGGCGCCGGATAAACCGAATCCATTCGCTGCATCGAACCTGAACGACGTTCATATTCGATCGTCCCGAACCGATACCAAACCGGGGGCGATCCAGGCCCCGGGCGGCCCGCGGAACCCCGATCAGCGCCGATCCGCCCTGGGACCCGGGCCGGCGACCACCCGGTTCGAAGCTTCATCGGCCCTCGCCGCCGTCCTTGTCGGACTGCGCCTGGGCGCGACGCCAGATCCCGTACTCGGCGCGGTTGAGGCGAAACTCCTGCAGCGCGAACGTCGCTGCGCCGCGATCGGCCGCGCTCGACTCGGGATCGGCGGCGATGGCGAGCAAGGCTTCCTTGAGGCGCTCGCTGCGGATGCCCGAACCGAGCACACCGGCGATCGCTTTCGCGCGTACCTCCGCCGAGTTGTCGAGGATCGCGCGGTGCAACAGGTCCTCGACCTGTTCGCCGTCGTCCCATTGCGCGAGTTGCAGCACGGCCTGTGCGCGTAGGTTCGGATCGGGGTGACGCGCCAGCGCCGCCAGTTCGGCGACCACCGGCGCGGCGTCCTCGCTCGGCATCGTCGCCGGGGTCAGCATCGCCACCAATTCGCCCATGCGCTGCGGGTCGCCGCCGCGCTCGAGCTTGGCCAACAGCGTCTGCCGCACTTCAGGGCGGTCCATCGAATACGCGCGCAACAGCTCCAGGCCATCGCGCTCGTCCTCGGGCCGGGTGCTGGCGCTGAGCGACAAGGCGAAGCGCAGTACCTCCTCGCCCGACACCGCATTGAGCAAGGACAGCAGTTCGCCGCGCGCGGCGAGGTCGCGTTCGTTGCGGTAGCGCTGCAACAGACTTTGCAGGAAAGCCGGATCGCGGCTGGCGCGTTGCCGCAACGACTCGAAGCTGATCCGCTCGTTGCCGAGCACCAGGTATTCCGGACTCGTCGCCGCATCGATCCCGGTCGGCTGCTGCACCGGCGTCGAGGGCGGCGGCGCCGCCGGCGGTGCGGCCGTTACCTCGCGACGCGCCACATAGGCGCCGAGCGCGGCGCCCAAGACGGCGGAGATAAGGGCGACCAACAGCACCTGGCTGGATTTCATACACGTTTCAAACCGGCGGAACCTCGTCGCAGGATAACGCGGCGCTTGTTCCGCGCTGCATTCCGCGCCTGCGAAACGAATCCGCCGGCACAAGCGCAACAAAGCCCCTCTCCCGTGGACGGGAGAGGGGTTACTGAGGGCAATCGGACTACGACCGCCCTCGGCGCATCAACAAGGCGGTGCGACGCGACCGTCCGAGCCGGTGTAGGTGTAGGCATCGGGAATGAAGCGACCGCTGCCGATCCGGTTCCAGATGTTGCTGGTGCCGTAGGTGCCGGTGACCGAGGTGCCGGTGGTCTGGCACTGGATCGTCACCGCGGTGCCGTCGGCCAGGCTGCCGACGATCGAGTACGAAGTGCCGGGACCGGAACGCACGTTCAGCGGGGTGCCGTTGGTATTGACCGTGCCCGAACCGGTGCCGCCGCCACTGCAGCTGTTGCGGCTGGTGTAGTTGGTGCTGTTGCCGCTTTCGTCGAAGTACTTGATCAACGCGCCGTTGAAACGAATGCGTTGGGCACTGCCGTTCAAGCGCTCTTCGAAGTGCAGGTGGGCGCCGAACGAGCCGCCGGTGTTGCCGACGGTGCCGATCGCCTTGCCGGCGGCGACGCTCTGGCCGACCGAGACCGAGTACGAATTCAGATGCGCATACAGGGTGCTCCAGCCGCCGCCGTGATCGATCACCACGTACTTGCCGTAGCTGGTGTCGCCGAGGTTGCGCACCACGCTGACGGTGCCGCCGACCGAGGCGACCACGGTGTCGCCCTCATCGTTGGCGCGATTGAAGTCGACCGAGTTCTGCGGGCGGTGGTTGGAGCGGGTCTGGCCGGCCCAGGTCTGGCCGCAGGGAAACGGCATCTGGAAGTTCGGCGCGGCCTCGGCGGCGGTGGCGAACAAGGCGGCGAAGGCGAACAGCGCGGACAGGCCGCGAAGTCGGATACGTCTTGCGTTGACTGCGTTCATGGCGGGGATACTCCATCGGTGATGGCCGCGCCGTTGCCGGCGGCGCGACGCGGTTGAAGGGGGTCAGTGCAGGATCTGGACGTCGTCCAGATAGAGGTTGACGTCGTAACTGGTCTGCTCGCGCAGGAACCACACCGCATCCAGGCGCACGCTGGCGGCGTCGATCGTGCCGTTGCTGGCGCCGGCCCAGGCGTTCCACTGCGCGGCATCGCCGAGCGACCATTCCAGCCAGGTCCATTGCCCGCTCGGAATCGCGCGACTGATCGCGCGCTCGGTGCCGTCGCTGTCGTCGATGCTCAGGCTCGCGCTGAGCCCGCTGGCGCCGGTGTAGACCCAGAAGCCGACCTTGCCGCCATTGCGCACCAGCTCGACGTTGTTGGCCGGCGTGCCGCCGCCCGACAACAGGCGCACCGCCCAGGCGCTGGCGACGGCGGGGTCGTCCTTGAGCAAGACCCGCAACGAGCAACTGCCGTTCTTGCGCGTGGCGCAGTCCTGCTGGGCCAAGGATGCGGTCGACACGCCGATCGTGCTGCCGGACGCGGTCGGCGCGCTGGCGAAACGGCCGACGCCGCTCTCGAAGCCGTCGAGCACGATCGCGCCGCCGCCCGGCCCGCCGCCCTCGTTGGCGAGGAAGGCATTGCGCATGCCGCCGGGGCTGTTGTTGTTGTTGAAGTAGTGGTTGGCGATCCAGCGCCAGTCGCGGCCGTGGTTGGCGGCCCAGCGCTGCGTGCCCCATTGGCTCATGCCGCGGCCGTGGCCGAAACAACCGCGATTGCGCCCGACCTCATCGGACAGGCACGGCCAGTTGTTGCGCGGCGAACCGTTGCGGCCGTTGCCGCAGCTGAGGTCGTTGTTGACGCAGGACAGGCCGTCGCTGGGGCTGTCCCAGGCGTTGTTCTCCGAGGAGTACTCGCTGAAGGCCGCGGTCTTGCCGTCGCGGGTCAGCAGCACGCCGCGCGTGGCCGCCGCGGCCGCGACCGTCGCCGACACGCTGTCGGCGTTGAAGGCCTGGCAGGAGGTGCTGTTGCAGATGTCGTAGCGGCTGTTGACCGGGTGGGCGACGTAATACGCTGCATAGCTGCGGTAGGCGACGGCGCCGGCCGCAAGCGAGTCGGCGTCCCAGGACGGGATCCACTCCTCGTCGAGGCCGCGGCCGACGTAGTCTTCGAAACCGTAGACCGACACGCCGCTGCAGGAACGCCCCGAACAATTGGTGCCGACGCGGATGCTCGACGGCACCGGCACGCTGACCGCCTGCGCGATCAGGCGCTGCGCGATCGCGACCGAGGCCGGGCGCCGCGGGTCGAGCGCGGCGTCTTCGTCGGCGGCGGCGTCGGATTCGGCCTGCAGCGCATCGGCGGCCGAGCGCGGCCGTTGCTGGTCTTCGCGCTGGCGCGCGCGCACTTGCACGTGGCTGCGATCGATCACCACGGTCGAACCGGCGCCGGCTTCGAGATCGACGATCAGGTGACGGCTGTCGTTGAGCAGCGGCAGCCCGGTCAGGCGCTGGCTGCGGTAACCCTTGGCGCTGACGGTGATCTCCACCGTCGCCGGCAAGGCCTCGCTGTCGCGCGCCAGGGCCCGCGGCAGTTGCGCGGACAACTCGAAATAGCCCTCGCCGTCGGCGGTCGTGCCTGCGCCTTGGCTGCTGCGCACCTGCGCGCCGGCGACCGGACGGCCGCTGCGATCGTAGACATGGCCGCTGAACACCGCGCACTGCGCGCAAGCCGCGGCCTTCAGCGCCAACAGATCCAGGGCTTCGGACGGCATCGACGGCGACAGCCACACGGTCACCGGCAATACCGGCGCGGCGTCGATCTCGACCCGGGTGCTGAGGCTGTCGTAGCCCGGCGCGCTGACGATCAGCTCGTAGCGGCCTTCGGCCAGGGCGGCGACGCGGCCGCCGCGGGTAGTGATGCCGAGGTCGTGCACGCGCGCTTCGGCGCCGCGTGCGATTACGACCAGGTGCGAATCCAGCGCGCGGCCGCTGACGCTGTCGCGTACGCGGATATCGAGCGCGCGGCTGGCGGATGCGCTGTTCGATGCCGGCGTGGTCGAGCCGGCGCGGCTGGCGCGATGCGCCGCGCCCGGCGTGCGCAGCCATTGCGCGAATACGGCGCCGGCCAGCAGCAGGGCCAGGACCGCCAACCAGGTTGGCAGGCGACGCGGCGATCTCGATGGGCGCGGCGCTTCGGGCGCTTGCGGGTGCTCGGACATGGACGATCCCCTGGGAGTGACGAAACCGTCCGCAGGCGCGCTTCACGCCGATCGGCGGTGCGAAGTGGTGCGCGTGCGGCCGCGATGATCCGAAGCGCGCAGGCCGGTTGCGGGGTGCCGGCCTGCGCGCGGAGGGATCGGTGGTGAAACTCTCGGATCAGTGCTTGGTCGGATCAGTACTTGACCTGGACGTCGTCGAGATAGAGGTTGACGTCGTAGCTGGTCTGGTCGCGGTACAGCCAGATCGCGTCGAGCTTGACCGTGCTGGCGGTGATCGCGCCGTTGGCGTTGCCGACCCAGGCGTCCCACTGGGCGGCGTCGTCCAGGCGCCACTCCAGGTAGGTCCAGGTGCCGGCCGGGATCGCACGGCTGATCGAACGCTCGGTGCCGTCGCTGTCGTCGACGCCGAGCGCGGCGCTCATGCCGGTCGCGCCGGTGTAGACCCAGAACCCGACCTTGCCGTTGGCGCGCGTCAGCGCGGCGTTGCTGGCCGGCGTGCCGCTGGCCGACAACAAGCGCACCGCCCAATCGCTGGCGCTGGCGGTGTCGTCCTTGAGCAGCACGCGCAGGGAGCATTCGCCGTTCTTGCGGGTGGCGCAGTTGCGCTCGCCGAGCGAAGTCGCGGCGATACCGGTGGTGCTGCCCGAATAGGCCGGGCCGGTGTCGAAGTGGCCGACCGTGCTCTCGAAGCTGTCGATCACGGTGCCGGTGCCGCTGCCCGGGTTGAGCAGGTTGTAGTAGCGCGCCCAGTCCCAGTTGATGCCGGGGTCGGTGTGATCCTGGCCGCTGTAATGCTGGTGGCCCTTGACCTTGACGCTGGTCGGCAACACGTTGACGCCGCTGCCGCCCGGGCCGCGGAACGCGCTGGCGCAGCTGATCGCGCTGTAGCGGGCGCAGAAGTGCCGGGTCAGCGCCGCCGAGGCGTTGTACATCGCGCTGGTGTACCAGCTGGCGTTGTTGATGAAGCCTTCGTGCTCGATACCGAGCGTGGTTTTGTTGTGTATGCCGACGTGATGCGAGGCGCGGTCCTCGCGCACCATCTGGGTGATCTGGCCGTCCGAGCTACGGATCAGATAGTGCGCGCTGACACTCTTGGGGTTGTTCTGGAACCAGGAAATGCTGCCGGCGTAATAGCCCTGCATCGTGTGGATGGTGACCGAGTCGTACGAGGTGCGGGGAGAGTGATACGGCGACGCCACCCACAAGGCCGGACCGTAGTCGGTGCTCTTGGTGTCGGCGCTGTCGAGGCTCGGCGCGGTCAGGGTTTCGCTGAGCGGGTCGATGGCGTAGTCGCCGCTTTTCAGGCCCTGCGTCTCGACCCGATCGCGGGCCAGGTCCAGGCGCACGAACGGCGCGCGCAGTTGCACCAGCTTGCGCGCGTCGAAGGCGCGCTCCCAGGCCACCGGGCGCTCCGGCACGACGATGCCGCGGTCGTTGACGCCCTTGTCCTGGGCCAGCAGCACATCGAAGGCGAAGCTCGAACGCGCGTGGTCCTGGATGGCGCTGCGCGCGAGCGCGTTGCCGCCGCGGGCGAAGCCGGCATAACGCTCCAGCGCCGGGCGCGTGGCCTCGGGCGTAGCCTTCGCACCGACGCCATCGGCGCGCAGCTCGCGATCGAGCAAGGCGGCGGCAGCGAGGATGTTGCTCAAGGGATCGCGCTGCACCCGCGCCGCCGGCACGCCGAGCAGCCGGGCGCCCTCGCCGACCTGGTCGGCGAAGCCTTCGCCGCGGTACAGGCCCATGACGCCGTAGGAGCGCGGCATGTGTTGGTGCTGCTCGCCGTATTGGGCTGTGCTCGGCTGCAGGTGCTGCCAACGGCTCATGACGTAGGCGACCGATTCGAGCGTGCCGGCCGGGATCGCCGGATAGCGCGCATAGGCCTGGCGGAAGTAGTCGGCGTAGACGGCGCGGTCGACCCGCGCCAGCGATTCCTCGACCTGCAGACGCTGGGCCAGGCCCCGGTCCTCGGGCGCCGGTCCGGCGATGGCGAACCAGGGCGCGGCGAGGGCCAACAGGCCGACCACGGCGAGCGACAGCGACGACGGCAGGCAGGCGGCGAACCGGCGTTCGGAATATTTGTTCATTTTTGTTTCCCCATGAGAATTAAAAATTCCCCGCGGGGTCCTTGTACTGCATTTGCCTGACTGGCAAGTGCTGTTCGAGGCGGTTTTGCGTAGCAAAATCGCGATCCGCGACTTCCATCACCCCTGAACTGCGCCGGTTGGCGCCTGGTCTCACGAGCGCCGATCCGGCCTACTCCGATGCAGGCCACACGCTGCGCTGCACCGCGTCATCTTCCTCCGGCGGCCGACGGCCTTCATCCTCGGGCTGACCCCAGTGGGGTCTGCCGGCTCCGCGCGCGCCCAGCCCAAGCGCCTCGCCGCAGCCCGGAAACGTACGAGGCCCGGACATGCCGGGCTACGAAACGCACAAGGCCCTGACATGCCGGGTTTCGGAAACTACAAGGCCCGGACATGCCGGGCCTTGCGAGGGCGAAACCAGGTGCGGATGCGGTGGCGTGTCGCCGCGAACGGCCAGCGAACTCAGTTAGCCGGCGCGAACTTGATGTCCGACGGCGCCACGGCTTCCAGCGTTTGCACGGTCTTGCCGAGCCTGCCCTCGGCGGGATCGCGCTCGATCACCACCAGGTTGCCGCTGTGTTGGTTGGCGACGATCAGATGACGGCCATCGGGCGAGAGCGCGAATTCGCGCGGCCCGCGGCCTTCGCTGCTGCGGCGCTGCAGCGCCGACAAACGCCCGCTGTCCGCATCGACCGCGTACACGGCGATGTGGTTGTCCTCGCCGCGGTTGCTCGCATACAAAAAGCGGCCGTCGGCGGACAGATGCAGCGCCGCGGCGGCATTGCCGCTGCTCCGGCCCGGGTCCATCGCCAGCGTCTGCACCGGTTGCAGGCGGCCATCGGCGTAGTCGAGCACCACTACCTCGCCGCTCATCTCCAGCGTCAGATACGCATGCCGTCCGGAGGCATCGAACAGCAGATGACGCGGGCCGCTGCCGGGCGGCAGTTCCAGGAACGGCGTCGCCGCCGCGCGCAGCGGACGTTCGCCGCTGCGCGCCGGGTCGTAGCGATAGGCATAGACCTTGTCGGCGCCGAGGTCGGCGGCGAACACATGCCGGCCGTCCGGCGACGGCACCGCGGCATGCACATGGGTCGACAGCTGGCGTTCGCGATCGGCCTGGCTGGCGCGATGGGTCAGCACCTGCACCGCCGACTGCAGGCGGCCGTCGCCGTCGACCGGCATCACCGCGAGCGTGCCGCCGGGATCGGCGTTGACCGAATAGTTGGCGACGAACAAATAGCGCCCGTCCAGGCTCAGCGCCGCATGCGCGGGCTCGTCGCCGAGACAGTTGGCCTGCGACAGCGGCCGCGAGCGGCCGTCTCCGCGCGCGAGGGCGAAGCTGCTGGCGCGGCCGACCGGGTCGTCCGACTCGGGGCCGTTCTCGTTGACCGCGAACAAGCGGCGGCCATCGGCGGAAAAGGCGAACCACGAGGGGTTGTCGGTCTCGATCACTTCCAGCGGCTGCGGCTCGATGCGCCCCTGGGCGGGGTCGAAACGATAGCGGCCGATGCCCTTGCAGACCGCACCGGTGTAGCAGCCCACCAACAACTCGGGCTGCGCGCGCTGTTCGGCGGCGGTGGCGGGTGCGGTAACAAGCGTCATCGACAGGCTCCAGGCAAGCAGGGGGGATCGCAGGATCATCGGGCTCTCCGGCGCCGGCGGCGCGACGCCCGATCCTGCACCAGCGCGCCGCGATGGCCAAGCCTGGGGGGCGCGGCGCTTGCCTTGTAATTTCACCGCAGCCGTCGCGGCCGGCAGTGGGGCGAATTCGCCCGCGGTTTCCCGCGTTTGTCCGGGCGCCGGACTTTCACGGCGCCCCGGGCTCACCGCCGGCATCGACGCGGCCGCGGAGGCACCGCGCCAAAACCCGCCGCCGCGCGGACTGGGCCGGGCACGACGGTGCGCGTATCCTGAGCGCCGAATCTCCAACGCCCCGGTCGCCCCGCGCCGGGTCGGCCTCGTACCACGTCAGTTCACTACCGAAAGAGCGCCAGCATGACCGACACCCCGCCCGACCGCCTCTCCAACGACACGCGCAGCCCCTATTACGACCCGGCCGTGCTCGAACGCGGGATCGGCCTGCGCTTCAACGGCGTGGAGAAGAACAACGTCGAGGAATACTGCGTCAGCGAAGGCTGGGTGCGCCTGCCGGTCGGCAAGTCGCTCGACCGCCGCGGCAACCCGATGACGATGAAGGTCAAGGGCCAGGTCGAGCCCTATTACCTGACCGAAGCACCGCAGGCCGACTGAGTCCGCCTGCCCGCGCCGCGCCGTTGCCCACCGGGGCACGGCGCGTCGTCATGTTGTTTGCTGACATTTTTTTCGCGGGCGATGTCTTAAACCCGCCTCCTGGATCGTCGATACAGCAACAGCCCCCAAATGCCGCGCCCGCGGCGGGGCGCACCGCTACGACCTTCCGGAGATCCGCATGTCCCTCGCTGCCAGCCTGTTGTTGTTCAAACTCGTCTTCATCGCCGGTCTGGCGTTGTGGCTCACCGTGGTCGCGTTCAACAACCTCATCGCCTTCCGCAACGGCGTGTTCGCGCTCGGTTCGATCATGCGCATGGCGCCGTTCGAACAAGCCCCGGCGATCCAATCGCCCCTGCTGTCGCGCAGGATCGAGCAAACTTCCTGGCACCGCGCCGCATTCTCGATCGTGCTCGGCGCCGAGATGGTCACGGTGGTGCTGTTGTGGGCGACGGTCGCCGCCTTGGCCGGCCTCGCCACCTCCGCCGACGCGATCATCCTGGCCAACCTGGCGCTGACCGCGCTGATGGCGACCAGCTTCCTGATGGCGGTCGGCGGCAGCTGGTTCGCCTATTACATCCGCCAGGACAACCTGCAACTGATCCACTTCGTCCTGGTCGCGGTGGCCGTGCTCGGCCTGCTCGCGGTCAATCTGCGCCCCTGAGCGCAGCGCCCGGGCCTGCTCAGGCGGTGGCGGTCTCGCGCCACTGCTCGCACAGCCGGCGCATGTCGCCGGCCAGGGCCGGCACCGGTTGCGGCAAGCGCAGCGCCGCTTCGAGCACGGCGCAGGCGCGGTCGCGGTCGCCTTCGGCCGCGGCCGACAGGCCGCGCGCATAAGCGCCGAGCGGATCGGCCTGGGCCAGCACCGGCGCCAGCCATTCGCACGCGTCCTTGGCGGTGCCGCGCATCAACAGCAACTGCGCCAACTGGAAACGGGCGACGACGAATTCCGGCAACACCGCCAGCACCGCGCGCAAGCGTTCCTCGGCGCGATCGAACAAGCCGAGCTGGGCGTGTTGGATCGCCAGCAGGTACTGCACGTGCAGATTGTCCGGTTCGCGTTCGAGCACGCGCTGCAGCAGGCGCACGGCCTCGACGTCGCGCGCCTGGTGGATGGCGTCGAGCGCGAGCCGCAGCAGGTCGGCGGTGGCGAGCCGGTCGGGGGTCATCGGGGCCTGGCGCCTCCCCGGCGCCGGCATTCGTAATGAACGCAGATTGTGGACCAAGCCGGGCCAACGGAAAACGACGGCGGTCATAACGAAAAGCGAAGACGCACTTGCCTAGTGTGGCCATCGCCGTCGCCTCGACCCCATCGCGCGCCGGCCGACGTTCCCAAGACGCACAACCCGATCAACGGAGGATCACCATGTTGCTGCGCAACCGCCCCACCCCCACCCGCTTGCCCGCTGCCGCCCTCGCCTGCGGCATCGCCTTCGCCCTGCTGCTGGGCGCCTGCAGCAAGAAAGTCGAACGCGCCGACGCGCCGGCTTCGGCCGAAGCGGTGTCGATGCCGATGCCCGCGAAAGTCATGATGGCCGAGCCCGACCAGTCGGCCCCCGCCAACACCGAGAAATACGCCGAGATCGAACCCAACCCGATCCACCGCGCCGCCGAGCAACCGGTCTCGACCTTTTCCATCGACGTCGACACCGGCAGCTACGCCAACGTGCGCCGTATGCTCGCCGCCGGCGAACTGCCGCCGAAGGACGCGGTGCGGGTCGAGGAGCTCATCAACTATTTCGACTACGGCTACCCGGCGCCGGACTCGAAGGACACGCCGTTCAAGGTCAGCACCGAGCTCGCGCCGGCACCGTGGAACGCCAAGCACGTGCTGATGCAGATCGGCATCCAGGGCTACGACGTCGACCGCAGCGAATTGCCGCCGGCCAACCTGGTGCTGTTGATCGACACCTCCGGCTCGATGGACGAGCCCGACAAGCTGCCGCTGCTGAAGAAAGCCTTCGCCCAGTTGGTCAAACAACTGCGCCCGCAGGACCGGATCTCGATCGTGGTCTATGCCGGCTCGGCCGGCCTGGTGCTGCCGCCGACGCCGGGCGACCGCGGCGGCGAGATCCTCGATGCGCTCGAACGCCTGCAGGCCGGCGGCTCGACCAACGGCGGCGACGGCATCCAGTTGGCCTACGCCACCGCGCGCCAGGCCTTCATCCCCGACGGCATCAATCGCGTCCTGCTCGCCACCGACGGCGACTTCAACGTCGGCACGGTCGACCAGAAGGCGCTGGAGACCCTGGTCGCCGACCAGCGCAAGTCGGGCATCGCCCTGAGCACGCTCGGTTTCGGCAGCGGCAACTACAACGACGCCATGGCCGAGCAGCTGGCCGACGTCGGCAACGGTAACCACGCCTACATCGACAGCGCCCTGGAAGCTCAGAAAGTGCTCGGCGAAGAACTCGGCTCGACCCTGCTGACCATCGCCGGCGACGTCAAGATCCAGGTCGAGTTCAACCCGGCGGTGGTCGCCGAGTACCGTTTGATCGGCTACGAAAACCGCCTGCTGCGGCGCGAGGACTTCAACAACGACCGCGTCGACGCCGGCGAGATCGGCGCCGGCCACGATGTCACCGCCTTGTACGAAGTGGCCCTGGTCGGGTCCGGCGGCGAGTCGGTCGATCCGCTGCGTTACGCGGCGGCCAAGCCGGCCGGCGAGGCCAAGGCCGACGACGGCGTGCGCAAGGACGAACTCGCTCTGCTGCGCCTGCGCTACAAGCGTCCCGGCGAGAACGACAGCCGCCTGATCGAGACCCCGTTGCGACGCCAGGACATCGCCGCGCAAGCGAGCGAACGCCTGCGCTTCGCCGCCTCGGTGGCCGGTTTCGGCGACCTGCTGCGCGGCGGTACCCACGTCGACGCGAACTTCGGCTGGGACGGCGTGATCAAACTCGCGGCGGATGCGCGCGGCGACGACCGCAACGGTTATCGCGGCGGATGCGCGCGGCGACGACCGCAACGGTTATCGCGGCGAATTCCTGCGGCTGGCGGAAACGGCGCGCGGGCTGCAGGCCTCGGCGCCGGCGC
The DNA here is from genome assembly GCF_019970005.1 of Lysobacter sp. ESA13C. Classification (NCBI taxonomy): domain Bacteria; kingdom Pseudomonadati; phylum Pseudomonadota; class Gammaproteobacteria; order Lysobacterales; family Lysobacteraceae; genus Lysobacter; species Lysobacter sp. ESA13C. The sequence goes on from NZ_JAHXYK010000012.1 coordinate 34,839, forward strand.
GCGGTGCGGCGGTCGGCGGGGAGTGAGCCGCGGTCATCCTCTCTCCGCTTGCGGCGACCGCAGGAAGTGCATGGCGCAGAGGACCGGGGTGAGGACGCTCTTTAGCTTGGTCTCGAATAACTAACTACGGCCTACCAGCGCTGCGCCCTCCCCCCAACCCCTCTCCCGCACGCGGGAGAGGGGCGTTGAGCGGAGCGATCAGGCGCCCTGCGCCACCGCGGTGTCGCGCTTGTGGAAGCCGACCGCGTAGTACAGCACTACCAGCAGGATCAGGAACGCGGGGCCGACATACAGCGCCACGCGCGTATCCGGGAAGTACGCCATCAGGCCGACCACCAGCACCAGGAAGGCCAGCGCGACCCACGAAGCCACCGGATACATCGGCATCTTGAAGGCCAGGCGCGCGCGTTCCTCGGCGCTGAGCGCCTTGCGGAAGCGCATGTGCGAAACCAGGATCACCGCCCAGGTCCAGATCGCGCCGAAGGTCGAGATCGAGGTCACCCAGACGAACACTTCCTTCGGCGCCAGGTAGTTCAGCAGCACGCCGAACAGCAGCGCCACCACCGACACCAGGATCGCCGCGCGCGGCACGCCGCCGCGCGAGGTGTTGGCGAAGAACGCCGGCGCCTGCTTCTGCTGGGCCAGGTTGTAGAGCATGCGGCCGGTGCTGAAGATGCCGCCGTTGCAGGAGGACAGCGCCGCGGTCAGGACCACGAAGTTGATGATGCCGGCGGCCTCGCGGATGCCCAGGCGCTCGAAGGTCATCACGAACGGGCTGCCGGTGGTGCCGAGCTCGTTCCAGGGGTACAGCGACAGGATCACGAACAGTGCGCCGACGTAGAAGATCACGATGCGCCAGAACACCGAGTTGATCGCATCGGGAATCGACTTGCCGGGGTTGGCGGCCTCGCCGGCGGTCAGGCCGATCATTTCCACGCCGAGGTAGGCGAACATCACCATCTGCAGCGACATCAGCACGCCCTGCGCGCCGTTCGGGAAGAAGCCGCCGTGCGCCCACAGGTTGCTGATGCCGATGGCCACGCCGTTGTTGCCGAAGCCGAACACGATCATCGCCAGGCCGGCGAGGATCATCACCACGATGGTCACGACCTTGATCATCGCGAACCAGAACTCGAACTCGCCGTAGGCTTTGACCGTGATCAGGTTGACCGAGCCCATCGCGATCAGCGCGGCCAGCGCCCAGATCCACTGCGGCGTATCCGGGAACCAGACCTGCATGTAGATGCCGACCGCGGTGATCTCGGCCACGCAGGTCACCAGCCACAGGAACCAGTAGTTCCAGCCGGTCAGATAACCGGCGAGCGGCCCGAGGTAGTCGCGGGCATAGCGGCTGAAGGAGCCGGCGACCGGGTTGTGCACGGCCATCTCGCCGAGCGCGCGCATGATGATGAAGATCGCCGCGCCGCCGAGCAGATAGGCCAGCAGGATGCCGGGGCCGGCCAACTTGATGGCATTGGCCGAGCCGAGGAACAGGCCGACGCCGATCGCGGCGCCGAGCGCCATCAGGCGGATATGGCGTTCGCTCAGACCGCGATGAAGTTCCTGCTGGTTCGTCTGCATCGGCGAGGCTCCCGGAATCGGTCCGGCACGACGCCCGCGCTGCGCTCAACGCGGCCGGACCGGAATCGGCGAAGCATACCCTGGGGTGAGGCGGTGCGGCAGGCGGGCTGAAGCGACTCCCGGCCGAAACCCCAAGCCGCCTCGATTCCCCTTCTCCCTTTCGATTGAAGCCCCTCTCTCGCTTGCGGCGACCGCAGGGAGTGCAAGGCTGAGAGGGGTTGGGGTGAGGGCACGCGAGGCAGTTATGGCAACACGCCTGCCATCATCCGGCCCTTCGGGCCACCTTCTCCCGCTTGCGGGAGAAGGGAAAGGCAAATGCCCGCTTGCGGGAGAAGGGAAAGGCAAATCCCCGCTTGCGGGAGAAGGAAAGTGAGGAAACCTCCCGCTTGCGCGAGAAGGAATGGCTCGCGGGAGAAGGGCAAGCCCGCCTCATCCCGCGCACACCTCAACTCTTCAACTTGTACCCGGTCCGGAAGATCCACCACACCGCGACCAGGCACAGCAGCATGAAACCCGTGGTCATGCCGACGCTGAGGACGATGTCGACATCGGACTTGCCGTAGAAGCTCCAGCGGAAGCCGTTGACCAGGTAGACCACCGGGTTGAACAGCGAGACGCTGCGCCAGAACGGCGGCAGCATGTCGATCGAGTAGAAACTGCCGCCGAGGAAGGTCAACGGCATCACGATCATCATCGGGATCATCTGCAGCTTCTCGAAGCCGTCGGCCCACACCCCGATGATGAAGCCGAACAGGCTGAAGGTGACCGCGGTCAGGACCAGGAACACCGCCATCCAGACCGGGTGCACGATCTCGAAATCGACGAAGAAGCGCGCGGTGATCAGCATCAGGATGCCCAGCATCACCGACTTGGTCGCCGCCGCGCCGACGTAGCCGGCGATCACCTCCAGGAACGACACCGGCGCCGACAGCAGCTCGTAGATCGTGCCCGACCATTTCGGAAGGTAGATGCCGAAGGAGGCGTTGGAAATGCTCTCGGTCAGCAAGGCCATCATGATCAGGCCCGGCACGATGAAGGCGCCGTAGCTGACCCCGCCGATCTCGACCATGCGCGAGCCGATCGCCGAGCCGAACACGATGAAGTACAGCGAGGTCGACAGCACCGGCGTGGCGATGGACTGCATCAGGGTGCGGAAGGTGCGGTGCATCTCGAAGAAATAAATCGCCTTGATCGCGTGCCGGTTCATGCGCGCACCTCCGCGCCGGCCTGGCGCGGCGATTTGACCAGGTTGACGAAGATTTCCTCGAGCGAGCTCTGGCTGGTGTGCAGGTCCTTGAAGTCGATGCCGTGCTCGCCCAGGCGCCGCAGCAGGGCGGCGATGCCGGTCTCCTCGGATTGAGCATCGAAGGTATAGACCAGCTCGTGGCCGTCGTCCGACAGGCTCAGCGCATCGCTGGCCAGGGCCTCGGGCAGGGTCGACAAGGCGGTCTGCAACTGCAGGGTCAGCTGTTTCTTGCCGAGCTTGCGCATCAGCGCGCGCTTTTCCTCGACCAACACGATCTCGCCGTGGTTGATCACCCCGACCCGGTCGGCCATTTCCTCGGCCTCGTCGATGTAGTGCGTGGTCAGGATGATGGTGACGCCGCTGTCGCGCAGCTGCGACACCATCGCCCACATCTCGCGGCGCAGTTCGACGTCGACGCCCGCAGTCGGCTCGTCCAGGAACAGAATCGTCGGCTCGTGCGACAACGCCTTGGCGATCAGCACGCGCCGCTTCATGCCGCCGGACAGGGCCATGATCTTCTCGCCGCGTTTGTCCCACAGCGACAGGTCGCGCAGGACTTTTTCCAGGTACGCCGCATTCGGCGCCCGCCCGTAGAGGCCGCGGCTGAACTTGACCGTGTCCCACACCGTCTCGAAGGCGTCGGTGTGCAGTTCCTGCGGCACCAGGCCGATCGCCGAGCGCGCGGCGCGGTAGTCGCGGACAATGTCGTGGCCGTCGGCGAGCACCTGGCCGCCGCTGGGATTGACGATGCCGCAGACGATGCTGATCAGGGTGGTCTTGCCGGCCCCATTGGGCCCGAGCAGGGCGAAGATCTCGCCGCGGCGGATGTCGAGGTCGACGCCCTTGAGCGCCTGGAAACCGCCGGCATAGGTCTTGGTCAGGCCCTTGATCGAAACGATCGCGGGCGCGTCGCTGCGCGCATGCGCGGACAGCGGGGAAGCTTCGGAAACGGACGGCATGGACACTCCGCGGAGGCGATGACGCGGACGACGGCGCGAGAGTCGCGCCGGGCGCGTGCGGTCGCCCAGTGTACGACCGTCGCGCGCCGGCGGTGCGGGCCGGCGCGCGATGGCGTGCACGCTTCGTGCGTCAGTGCGCGGACACCAGCGCGTCCAGGCGTTCGAAGCATTCGCCCCAACCCGGGATGACTTCCTGCTGCTCGGCTTCGACGCGCTCGGCGATCGAACCGAAGCGCATCTCCAGGGTCAGCAAGGTCTTGCCGGCACCGTGTTCGGCGAAGGTCACGGTGACACGCGACTGCTGCGAGGGCTTGCTGTCGTCGTCCCAATCGTCGATGTAGACCAGGCGCTCGGGCGCGACGATCTCCTGATAGGTGCCCTTGATCGGGTACTCGGCGCCGTCGGACGCGACCATGCAGATGCGGAACATGCGGCCGACCGCGACGTCCATCTGCCGCACTTCGCTGTTGAAGCCGTGCGGCCCCCACCACTTCGCTACCTGCACGGGGTCGGTCCAGGCCGCGAACACCAGCTCGCGCGGGGCGTTGAGGACGCGCTGCAAGGTGATGCTGTGGTCGTCGACGCTGTGGGTGGTGCGGTCGGCGGAAGCGGTGTCGGCGGTGCTGGAGCCATCGAACGTCATAGGAATTCCTCGGGCGAAAGGGGAAGCCGCTCGCCCCGAAGGGCGCCGGGCCTTGCAGGACCTACATCTAAACCAATCAGCTAATTAACCAAAACGGAAATTACAGCGACAGGCCGTAGCGGTCAAGCCCTTCGTTTCGATCGATTCGCGGCCGTCACCAGACGAGCCGCCAGGTCTCAACCGGCGCGGCCGCCCGGGGGTTTGCGCGGGCGCTTCGGCCCCGGCGCCGATTGCCGGCCCTGCGCGGCGTCGATCTCGTCGATCCAGCCGGCGCGCGATCCGGCGAAGGCATCGGCGTAAGGCACGTAGGGTTTGATGTCGAGCACCGGGGTGCCGTCGAGCAGGTCGACGCCGCGCAGGATCAACGCACCGGGTTCGACCGCGACCAGTTCCACCGCCGACAGCCCCAGCGGATTGGGCCGGTGCGGCGAACGCGTCGCCAACACCCCGCGCTTGGGCCCGCCGCGCGGCGGCTTCACCTGCGCCTTCCAGCCCTGGCTGCGATGAAACGCGAAGATCAGCCAGATGCGTTCGAATCCGGCCAGGTCGGCATAGGCCTCCGGCGCCAGGTCGTCGACGAATTCCAGCCGAGCCTCGACCACCTCGCCGCTCTGCGTGCCCTGCACCACCGTCGATTGGTGCGGCGCATCGATGCGCTGCGCATACGGCGAGCGCAGGTAGGCGATGGGGCGGCAAGCGAAAACTTCGGACATCGGGCGTGGCCAAGCGTTGCGGAACCTCGGCATTGTCGCCGCAGCCCTCGCCGCACGTCGATCACCGCAGAGATAGGCGTCGTCGCTGCAGCCGGGATCGCAGGCCCTGCGACGGCCGCCCGGCAGAGTGCCGCACCGATGCGGTGGTGCCCTGCGCATTCATCCGGCGAACGCCACGAGCGGATGCGATGCATGAGTTTCGTCACTGATGCATCGCGCGGCCACGGCGTTATGCTCGGCGCCGCAGTCCTCGCGGCGCGCTTCCCAGCCCTCGCCGCTACCGGACCCATCGACGAACGCCTTCCTGCCTGCCCCAGAGGACGCCATGAAATATCTGGTCATGATCTACAACGACGACAGCCTGATCGAAGCCCTGCCCGAGGGCGAGTTCGGCACGATGATGCGCGGCTGCCTCGCCCACGCCGACGCGATGCGCGACGCCGGCGTGCTGCTGGATTCGCAGATGCTCGCGCCGCCGGCGCAGGCGACCACGCTGCGCACGCGCAACGGCCGCACCACCTTCATGGACGGCCCCTTCGCCGAAGCCAAGGAGTACCTGGGCGGCTTCAACCTGATCGAAGCGGCCGACATGGCCGAAGCCGTGCGCATCGCCGAGTCCTTCCCGTGGAGCCGCACCGGCCGGCTGGAAGTACGGCCGGTCATGGATTTCGACGACGTGCGGCGCGAGTTTGCGTCCTGAGGCTAGTGGCCCCATGGGTAGGAGCGGCGCAAGCCGCGACCGCGCCATTTCCCGTTGCCGCGCCTCCTACCGCAGAGCCGTACAGCAAAATCTGGAGCTTCCGTCCGCTAAAGCGGCCGGGTTACTTTCTTTTGCTGAGCCCAAAAGAAAGGTAACCAAAGAAAAGGGCTCTCCTTGACGAAGCTCCCCTGCGAGTTCGCAGCGCGCGTCGGGATTTTCCGATAAGACATCCTTGTCTTATCGGAAAACGCCGCACGTCCTGTGCGGCGCCCTCCGGGTCTACGGTTGCATCGCAAGTTCGGAACTGCGCCAAGCTTTCACGGCAACGGCAACCGAATATTGTAGGAGCGGCGTGAGCCGCGACCACGCTGTCTCCGCCGGGACGCATCCGGCCGTATCTCGTTAACGCAACGGCAACCGCAAAGCTTCCGTCCTCTGACCTTGGATACCCTCGGCTGCACGCTCAAGGCTTGGCCGCTTTCCCGTCCCGGACCCGTTGGGTTCGAGACGGGGGACTCATCATGCGCGCTCATTCCATCGCGCTCGGCGCCGCACTGGCACTGAGCGCCGCTTCGCCCGCCTGGGCGCACGGCGGCGGCCTCAATGCCGAGGGCTGCCATAACGATCGCAAGCACGGCGGCTACCACTGCCATCGCGGCCCCGCCGCCGGCGGTGACGGCTTGCGACCGGCATCGCCGCGTGCGCCCAACCGCGCTTCGTCGTGGGCCGCCGACAACACGGACTCGGCAGCCGACGACGGCGGCGCTTACGCCAACTGCAGCGCCGCGCGCGCTGCCGGCGCCGCACCGGTACGACGTGGCGATCCCGGCTACGGCCGGCATCTGGATCGCGACGGCGACGGCGTCGCCTGCGAATGAAGCACCCGCGAACGCGGCGAAGATCGTGAATTGGCGGCAACGGAATCTCCCGCATACGCGGGTTTAACGCCTTGTCGCTGGCGGCGATGCGGTGGCAGGCGGAGAATCGGACCGTATCCCCACCGCATCGGAGCCCGTCATGAACCTCCGCATCGCCTTCGCCGTCCTGCTCTCGGCCGCCGCGCTGATGGCCGGGGACGCCGGCGCGAAGTCCCGCAACGTCACCGATCCCGACGCGCCACGCGCCCTGCCCGAACAGGGCCCGGTCGCCGTGCGCTGGGAAGACCCCGCACAGTTCACCGAAATCCGCTACAGCCGCAACCGCTTCGAGGCCGTGCGTGGCAATTGGGTCGAGCAACTGGCGCAGCACTTGCGCACCCGCGCGCAGAAGCGGCTGCCGGAAGGGCAGCGGCTGGAAGTCGACATCGCCGACATCAAGCGCGCCGGCGACTTCGAGCCCTGGCACGGCCCGCAGTTCGACGACACCCGCTTCATCCGCGAGATCTATCCGCCGCGCATCGTCCTGAATTTCAAGCGCCTGGACGCCAACGGCCAGGTCGTCGAGGAAGGCCAGCGCACCCTGCGCGACATGGGCTTCATGATCGGTGCGCGCAGCGTCAGCGACAGCGACCCCTTGCGCTACGAGAAGCGTCTGATCGACGACTGGCTGTCGCAGGAACTGAAGGCGCCGGGCGCCTGAGCGTTCGCGCCTTGAGCGCGGCTTCCCCTGAAACGACGATCGTCCCGGATGCATGGCATCCGGGGCGATTTTTTGAACCAGTGTCGGTGCCGACCACTGCCGAGAGCCTCGATGACAGCCGGCAGATGGGCATCGCCCGATTATGGCGATGCCCGGCGCAGGGACTTACTGCTGGGCGGCGTGCGGTTCCGCATTCGGGTCCATGTAGAACACTTCCCAGGTGTGGCCGTCGAGGTCTTCGTAGCTGCGCTGGTACATGAAACCGTAGTCCACCGGGTCCTTCGGAATGACCGCACCGGCGGCGATAGCCTTTTCGACCAGTTCGTCGACCTTCTCGCGACTCGCGGCCGACAGGCCGAGCAAGGCCTCGACGCTCTTGGAGGTGTCGCAGATCGACTTCTTGGTGAAGGACTGGAAGAACGGCTCGACCAGCAGCATCACGAAGATATTCTCGCCGACGATCATGCAGGTGGCGTTTTCGTCGGTGAACTTGGCATTGAAGGTGTAACCCAGCTGGGTATAGAAAGCGACCGCGCGGTCGAGGTTCTTGACGGCGAGGTTGACGAAGATCTTGGGCTGCTCGGACATGGCGAATCCTTTATATGGTCGGTTGGAGGGAGTGGCTTGGCGGGCGGGTCGGATAGGATCCCTTTACTGCCTGCTCCTTTCAACGACGAACCAGGATCGGCGCAATCGACACGCTCGTGAATTTTTTTTGGGGGACCCGCAATTCTTACCCCCGGCCCCGGCCCGCAGCCCTCTCGCCCCTCCCCCCTGTAGGAGCGGCGTGAGCCGCGACCAAGGGCCGCGCAGAGACCGCACCGCTCGCGTCATCGATCGAAGCTGGGGGACTATCGCAGGGTAGGAGCGGCGCGAGCCGCGACCGCGGGACGCGCAGAGACCGCATGGCCGTCGTCACTCATCGAAGCTGGGGGACTGCCGCAGGGTAGGAGCGGCGCGAGCCGCGACCGTGCAGTTTGCCGTGGCAGCGTGTCTGGCCGCAAAGCGGTGAAGCAACTTCAATAGCTAAAGCTTCCGCCCGCTGACACGGCCGCCCCCTCCAGAAGCGGCCGCATCATCGCCTCACGCAGCATCAATCCTTCTCGGTACCGATGACCTTGCCGGTGTTCGGATCGATCTTCACTTCGACATCCTTGCCGGTCGGGCTGTCGGCCTCGGCGTTCCAGATGCCGTCCTCGTAATCGACGTCGTGGACGTTGGTGTAGCCGGCCGCCGCCAGCGCCGCGCGCACATCGCGTTCGCTCATGCGCGCGACCTGCTCGTTGGGATATACGGTGCCGGTGCGCGGGTCGAGGCGGACTTGCACGCGGTTGCCGTCGCCGCTGCGCGCATCGGCATGCCATACGCCATCGCCGAACTTGAGGTCGTTGACCTTGGTATAGCCCTGTTCGGCCAGACGGGTGCGGATCTGGTGCTCGGTCAGGGCTTCGCTGCCTTGCGGGGACTGCGCAACGGCGGCGGGAATGCAGGCCGCCAAGGCGAGCGCGAGCATGAGCGGCTTCATGGCGTACTCCTGTGCGTGGGGGAGTCTCGATTTTCGACAGGCCGCGCAAACGCGGCATGAACACTCGCGTGTTCATGCGGTCATCGCCGATGCAAGGAAGGCTTTGGCTGAATCTTTTCTCGCACGGGTGCGATTTTCAGGAAGCGCTCATGCGTTCGTCACCCGAACGTAACGACGACGCGCCAAACGAAGCGTGCGACGCAAACTTGCAGATTCGCGGTCGCGACTCGTGACCGCAGGAAATCCAGTAGGACGTCGCTCCTATCCTCGATCTGGACGCTGCGCCGCCACCAGCAACAACATCGGCCGCTCGCGTTCTTCTTCCAGCGCGGGCGTCTGCGCGACCTGGGCGTCACTCGGCCCCCACTCCTCGACGTGGGCGATACGGAACCCGGCCGCGATCAAACCGTTGAGATAGGTGCCGAGGGTGCGGTGCACTTTGCGCACGCCGGGAGCGAACCAATGGGTAACGCGCGGGCCTTCGCTCTGATATCCGTTGACCGGCCAGGTTTTGCGGCCGTCGACATCGCTCGACCAGCCCGGATGCGCAGGCGCGGTGTAGATCGGATGCTCGACGGAAAACAGTAAACGGCCGCCCGGCACCAGCGCGCGATGGACCTTCGCCAGAAGACCCGGCAGATCGTCGAGGTAATGCAAGGTCAGCGAGCTGTAGACCAGATCGAACGCGGCCTGTTCGGGCTCGAATTGATCCAGATCGGCACGAACGTAGGCAATGCCTTCGTCTTGGGTCGTAGCCCGCGCGCGTTCGAGCATCTTCTCGGACACGTCGACACCCACCACGTCCGCCGCGCCCTGCATCCGCGCGTAGCGACAGAACCAACCGTAACCGCAGCCCAGGTCGATGACCCGGCGCCCGCGCAGTTCCGGCAGCTGCGCCTGCAGCGCCGGCCACTCCGGCGCGCCGACCAAGCCTTCGATCGAACGCCGCAGCTGCGAATAGCCTTCGAAGAAGGCCGGATCGTCGTAGATGTTCTGGGCCATGGTCATCTGCTCCGATGCCGGCGCAGTATCGCCCAGTCCTTGTCTAGGCAGCGTCGCCGTTAAGGGGTAGGAGCGGCGCAAGCCGCGACCGCGCTCTCCCCCCCGTAACGGCGCGCGCTCGAAGGGTTACCGAAGGAAATCCTGTGGAACGTCGCTCCCGCAGGGGAAGGATTCGTGCGGTTATTTCTGCAAGCCGGTGCGCCGTACTACCGTCCGCCCCGATTCACGCCGCCGCCGGCTTGGCCAGCAGGCGCTCGATCGCCTCATGCAACTGCGGATGCGCCGGCACGCGGATATCGAACTCCTCGCGCAGCACCTCGATCACGCTGTCCGCATCGGGCAGTTCGCGGCGCACGCTGTCTTGCCCGAGCCGGTGCACGGCGAAGCTGTCGTTGTTGAAGGTCTTGCGTAACCCCTCGCCGGTGCGGGCGACGAACAACTGGCCGAGGAAGGGCGATTCGGGATGCGCCGAGACGTACCAATTGCCGACTACGAAATCGATGTCGACCTGCTGCTGCAGATCGAACACGTACATGGCCCGCCATTCCTCGCCGACCTGGGCGCGCAACACGTACTGCCCGTCGCGCGGTTGCACACGGTAGAACTCGTGCGGCGTCGCCTGCGCCTCGTCGGTGTCCAGGCGCAGCGGCGCGGTCGGCACCATGCCGCCGAAGCCGACGTCGGCGATGTAGCGCACGCCGTCGATCGTCACCAGCACCAGCAGATGGGTGCGCGCCGGCAGGGCGTCCTCGGGGCCGCCCATCAGCACCCGGCCGGTCAGGCCGCGCGCGTCGAACCCCAGTTGCTGCAGCAGGGCCAGGAACATCCGGTTGAGCTCGAAACAATAGCCGCCGCGGCCGTCGTGCAGCAGCTTGCGCTCCAGCGAGGCCAGGTCGATCGGCACCGGCATGCGCAGCAAGGTCGCCAGGGTCTCGAACGGAAACTCGGCGGTATGCCGCCGCTGCAACTCGCGCAGGCTGTCCAGGGTCGGCGGCGGCGCGCTCGGGTAGCCCAGGCGTTGCAGATAGGTGCTGAGGTCTTGCAGGCGTGGCGACATCGCGTGGCCCTCGATCGCGTTGAAGTGCGGCCCACGGTAAGGCCTCAAGTGCGATTGAGGTCAAGCGTCGTTTGCGCATTCGATTAACGCCATTGCGCGAACGGTGCGTATCGCCCGGCGACGGCCGGCAGCGCCGGACGCGCGTTCAGCAGCGCGTGTCCGGCCCTGCGCACCGCCGCGGCGGATACGCGGCGGATACGTCGGGCCGGATCCGTGGCGCGGCTCAGGCCGCCAGCGCGGCGTCGTATTCGGTGGCGAATTGCAGCGACGGACGCTCGCCGCAGCGCTTGATCCAGGCCTGCACCGCCGGGTCTTGCGGCGCGCTGTCGGGGAACCAGGCGAACGGCGAGTGCAGCAGCAGGTCGGCGGCGGTGTAGTGGTCGCCCATCAGATACGGCTGGTCGGCCAAGGCCTTGGCCAGCCGCTCATGCAGCTGCTGCGGGCCGCGGAAGGTGGCATGGACATAGGGATGGCTGATCTCGGCCGCCCCCAGCAGCAGCACCGGCTCGACCACGCCGCCGTACCAGCTCAGCCACGACAGATAACGGCCGCGGTCTTTGTCGCCGACCGCCGCGCCGAACTTGCGGTGCGCGTACAGGTCGGTGAGGTAAAGGATGATCGCCGGGCTTTCCCAAATCTCCACGCCGTCGTGGATCAACAGCGGCACCTTGCCTTCCGGATGCGGGTTGCGTGCATCGCCGTCGAACGCCTGGCCCATACGCTGGATGTCCACCGTGCGGACCTCGACGTCGGCCAGGGCGTCGAGTTCCTTGAGCAGCGAGATGATGCGCGTCGAGCGGGAATGCGGTGCGTGGATCAGAGTGAGCATAAGGGCCTCGGAGTGATGGATACCGGTCTTGCGCGGCAGGACCAAGATAACCACCATAGAGGACAGGATCGGTCCTTAATTCGATCCAGGCCGAAGCATTCGATCGCCGATCAGATGCAGGCCGAGTGGAACAGCCACACGGCGGTCACCGCAGTTCGCGGCAAGCCGAAGGCCGGCCGCCGGCCGCGCACGGCCGGGCGAACTCGGGTGGAGTCGAAGTCTTCGGGAAGCGAAGCGGGCCGCGAATCTCGCAGCCAGCGCAGGCGCCAAGGCGACCTGCGCAGACCGAGACCGGTCAGACGCCGATCAGGGGCGGGCTTGCACCGGCCGGTACTGTTTTTTGTCGCCGTAGGTCTTGCCCTTCGGATCGACGTTGGCGCAGAGCTTGCCGTCGCACAGGGTTACGTCGGCCTGGTTGTAGGCGCGCAGCAGGTCGGCGGCGACCCGGTTCTCGTTGATGTCGGCACGGTACTGCCACAGCAGCCAACCGCCGCCCGCAAGCAGCAACAGCACGCTGCCGAGCGCCGCACCGACCACTTTCCAGATCAGCTGCTTGTGCAGCCACTCCATGCGCTTGAGCTGGGCCGCCAGCGATTGCGAACCTTCCTGCAGCAGCCCACCGGCGTCCTGCAGGCGGCGCTCGTAGGCGCCGACCGGCTGCGACAGGCCGCTCTCCAGCTTGCCCATCACCGCGCCGGGCAGATTACGCAGACTCTCGTCGGCCGACTGCCGCACCACCCCGGGCACTTGCTGCGCGAGCTGCTGCAACTGCTGATAGACCGCCCGTTGGTGTTGCTCGATCTCTTCGCAGCGACGTTCGAACTGCTCCATCAAGGCCGCGGTCTTGCTGACCAGGCCCATCAACTCGTCCTGTTGCATCCAACCGCTCCTCGGTGCGATCTCAAACCGTGCCTGTTTGCCTAAGGTCCCGCTGCCTCACACCACTCGACGCGTCGATCAGGCCATGCGCGGGCCGCTGCGTGCCGGCGAAGCCTGTTCGGCCGCCTGCGCCTGCTGCTGCACCGACGCCTGCTGGGCGAGCGCCTGTTCCTGCCGGTCCACCGTCGCCACCGCTTCCTCGCGCAGCGCGCGTCCCGGCGGCGCCGACGCGGCGTCCTGGGTCATTTGCCGGAAGGTATCGCGGTCGCCGTTCTGCGACGCCGCCAGCATGCGGTCGAGGAAGGTCGAGGGGTCGCCACTGATAGAGGTGGTGGCGTTGCGGAACGGAATGCCGGGGCCGGACGGCTGCTCCCTGCCCGGATGGATGTAGTCGGGAATGCTCTTGCCGGGTGCATAGGGATTGAGGTGCAGCGGCGCCGAATGCCGTTCCGGCACGGCCGGCGCGTGGCGCTCTTCCTTGCGACCGGGCTCGCCGGCCTTGATCGGGCCGCGAATATCGTCGATCGCATCGCCGACCCGTTCGAGCGGATTGCGCGAAATATGGGTGACGCCCTTTCGGGTGCTTTCGACGTCGCCGCGGTACTTGTCGATCATCGGATCGTATTGCTGCGCCAGCCGCTGCGTCTGCGGATCGGCGAGCACCGAGCGGTCGGGTCTTTTGTTCGCATCCTCATTGAGGAAGTTATGCATGCTGTGCGAGGTGCCGACCATGTCCTTGACCGCGCCGCCCATGTTGCGCGCGTCGAACACACTGCGGTTATTCTCGTAGCCGCGGTCCTTCATCGTCGCGATTTCCTGCGGCGTCGCGTAGACCTTGACCTTGCCGTAGTGGTCGCTGGCCGCACTGACCGGGTCGCCAGCCATCACATGATTGGTGACGCGGTTGCCGCCTTCCGGAATGCGATAGCCCAGGCTAACCGCGCCATAGGCATTGAAGGTCTCGCCGCGCAGGTCGTAGTGGTGGGCGGTGATCTGCGCGAGTGTGCCGCCGAGGGAGTGGCCGGTGACGGTGACTTCGGGCTTGCGACCCGTATCGCGGCCTTGATCCGCAGCCATTTCAAGCGCGCGCCGAGTCAAGGCGATCGCATCGTCGGCTTGGGCATTGGTGCGGTTGGTCGCCATGCGCGCATCGGCCAAGCCATCCTTGACCATCTCGCGATCGAACTCGGTGCCGCGATGCGCGACGACAATTTCGCCGGTATCTTTGCGCTGATAAATAGTGCCTTGATAACCGGACTTGGTGTCGGAATGCCCGAGAATCTCGTAAGACACTCCACCAATCACCACATCCTTCTTGCCCTTCGTGGGGTCTCTATAAGAGTCGCTCGCCAAATCGGCGTATTGCTGGCTTCCAATGCTCATGGCGTCATCGCCTTCGACAATAGAGTCATGGTGAACAATTCGTCGCGAATCTCGGACCGGAAGACATCCCGATCTTCCTTGCCCATATCCGGATAGTCCGTAACTTGGCTGCGCGGGTACCGCTCTTTCCAGTAGTACTTCGTTACCGCTCGCTGCGCCGTCACATCCTCATTCATCAGGCTGACGATGAAGTTCGTCTCAGGCTCTGCACCGGTCGCCTTGAGCTGCGCATTCAACGAGGTCAGTTGCCAATGACAGACGCCCTCGCCCAGATAGTCCTCGTCGAGCATCGCATCGGTATGGACGGTGCCCGTGTACGTCGTGTCGTCGACCCGTTGCAGCTCCATTTCGAAGCCATGCAACGGCGTCATCGACACTCCCGCGATCGGGTCCGGAGTGTATTTGCAATCCGGAGCCTCGAAATTGACGAAACCCTTTACCGACCCGAACGGTCCCGGAGCATCCGCGAGCTTCAGCGTGATCTGGTAGCCCTGCTTCGGCGCCGGGTTACGTTTGTACTTGGCCTCCAACTCAGCCGTGGAGGGATCGGAACCAGGCGAGGATTTGTCGGAAGTCATTGCAGTCTCGGGAGCGCTACAGGCGGAAGTACTCAACGCCAGCAGAAGACAAAAGGTGCGAAGCTCACCGCGCATCGATGCCTCCATGGCAAGAGATGATTAAGGGACGGGCCGGCGGCGGCAGCACCGCGACGGTCCCGACCCGGGTCAAGGCTGGGCCTTTATGGATCCGAGCCTACGTCAGGTGGGAGATTGCCGCAACGGCAACCGAAAGTTGCGATGGCCTTGCCAGCCGCGAGGGTGGTGCGACCGTCCAGGAGCATATTGCCGACTCCATGCTCACGGCTTCCCCACCGCTGGCGTGAGGGTGATCGTGAACAACTGATCCTGGAGCTCAGGCTTGTACCGGCTGCGGTCGACCTTACCGAAGTCCGACCACTCTTCCGGATCGCTGCCTGGGTAGTCGTATTTGACGTAGTAGTTGGTGCGCGTCTTTTGTCCGCGCATCTCGTCGCCCATCAGGTTTGCGACATAGCTGGTATCGGTCTTCGCTCCTGTGGCCTTGAGCGAGGTATTCACGCTCACAAGCTCCCAATGGCACACGCCCTTGCCCAGATAATCCTCGTCGACCATCGCATCGGCGTGGACCGTGGCGACGTAAGAAGTCTCGTCGACCTTGGAATAGCTCATTGGCAGGTCGACCGACGGCGTCAAGAAGAAGCCCGCGATCCGGTCCGGCATGTAGTCGCAATCGCGCGCCTCATAGTAGACAGAGCCCTCTATCTTGGCGAACGGTCCCGGTGCATCGGCCAGCGTCAGGGTGATCTGGTAGGGCTGCTTCGGGGCCGGATTGCGCTTGTACTTGGCTTGCAGCTCCGCGGTCATCCGGTCCACGCGGGGCTTGTGCTCGCCGCAGGCGGAAACCCCGAGCATCAGTATTAGCGGGAAGATGCAGAACTCGGTGCGCATCGATGCCTCCATGGCAAGAAAAGTTCGGACTACGCGACGATGGCGATGACTCGCCGGTCTCGACTCGATCGGTTCTTATGCCTCGCAGCCTACGTCAAGCGCGCACGCGCAACAACGGCAACTGAAAGTAGCGCTGACGTCGTCGGCGCTACAGTTTCCGACGCAACAAGCAGCTGCTAACGCGCACAGAGGCGCAATGGGCTTGATGACACATGAAGATCTAGAGACCTTCCGGCTGAAGGCCGACTTCGATGAGTCGTGCCAGTAACTCTGCATGCGCCGATTCCGGCAATGGGTCTATCGCCACCACCAAGGCATGAAACCAAGGATTGGCATGCACTGTGTCGAAGCTGAAATCGATGGCGCAGCGCTCGGCTTGGTCATAGACATCGCGCAGGGCCTCGACGATCGCGTCGCCGGCATCATCGAAGTTGCCGGCGCCGAAACGGTCTTCGATCGAACGCAAGGCGAAGCGGTAAGTGCGTTCGCTAACCGGCCGTGGCGGATGCATAGCGAGGGTTTCAGGTCGGCAGGGCATGTCTGTGCGATGAGCTTGCACAGACCATCGCGACGGCCTTACCAGACCAGATCGTCCGGCACCTGGAACTGGGCGTAGTACTCGTCGTCCTCGCTCGGCGGCGTTTCGGCCTTGGGCGCGGCATGATCCAGCACGATCATCGACGGGTCGCGGGCATACACCTTTTCCGCGGCGGCGCGCGGCAGCAGCTCATAGCCCTGGTCGTGGCGCGCGATCACCAGCGCGCCGCTCGCCAGCTGCGTGCGCAGCGCGGTGTTGATCAGCACGTTCTTGATCTTGCCTTCGTCGGTGAAGCCGTACGCGATCTCGCCCTCGCGCTTGACCTTGTGGGTCTCGACGATCTGGCGGACCTGCGCGCGCAGCTCGTGCGCCTTCGCCTGGGCGTTGCGCTCGGCCGACAACGCGCGGTCGCGCTCGGCGCGTTCGGCACGCAGCCGCTCGCCCTCGATCTGCTCCGCGGTCGGCGCGGGCGGCGCCTTGCCCTGGCGCTGTTTGGCCTGCTCGCGCGCGACCTGGGACACCTGGGCCTTCTTGACCAGGCCGGCCTTGAGCAATTGATCTTGCAATGGATTTCGCATGGGATGGAGTCTAGTACGGCGGGCCTGACGTCGGAAGCAGCCGAAGCCTGCGAACCCGACCCTGCCGGAGGCGGCTTGAGCCCGGATTCAGCCGCCTAACGAGACGGTGGTCGCTGCCCGGGCTTCATACGAACGGCTGGATCGGCTCGAAACAACGGATGACACCATCATTCCCCAGCGCATGGATGGCGCCGTCGAACTGCGAGCAGGTCATCCAGCGCAGCCCGACCCCGATACCGCTGCCAGCATCGAGCGTCGCCACGTGCTCGAAGGTGCGGACGTCGACCAGGAACACCAACCCCTGGTCGGCGCCTATCGCGAGCAATCTCGGGTCCTTGGTCATGGAGCAACACAGCAGATGGTAGGTCGGCCGTCGGCCCCCATGTCCGGTCTCGTGCCAGATGCTCTCGCCGCGCTGGGCCTCGAACCGCTCCGGGTCGGACAAGAAGAGATTCGCATCGTCGGCCGAGAGTTTGTGGTGGCGCAATCGGCCATAGGCGCCGAGCACATCGACGCTGGGCCACTCGAACATGGACCGCTGCTCGACCTTGCCGGTCTGCGTATCGATCCGGATCACCACGCCTCCGTCGCAAACGCCTACCAGGTGCTTCGTGTGTTCGACCCAGGCCAGGTCGTAGACGTGTTGGCGACTCTCCAACGGGATGTCGGTGCGCAGCGGCTTGTCTGCACTCAAGTCCAGGCGGCAAACCGAGTCCGAAGTTCCGCACAGAAGCAGCACCTCGTTGGACTGGAATATCGCGCCATAGACATCGGAAGGTCGGCTGTCGGAGCAAAGCAGGCGCCAGCGTCCGTGTTCGCGACGCATGACGCTGTAGCCGCCATGCCCATAAACGACGGCATGAATGCCGTCGGGCGATTGGCTGATACCGAAGGGATCGACGCACTTGATTTTCAGCTTCGCATCGGGCGTCAACGGCGAGTCCCGCTCGGGCTCGGACACCTGCAGCGACACGAAGGCATTCGACCCGGCGAGCAGCACTTCGTCCTCCCGGGCGGTAGCTACGGTGTACTTCTTCGGATGCCCCACGAAGCGGCGGACGAACCCGTCCCTCACCAACTGCAGGCGGCCCTCGCCGTTCACCACGACCGCGGCATCCATCTCGCGCTCCTGCAGACGCGTGCTGGACAGCATCGGATGGTGCAGCGCAGCCGACCACGCCAGCGCATACACCGGCAGGTCGCTGAAACCGGGTCGTCCACTGACGCTGGTATAGACCCAGGGCCGTTGCTGCGCGTGGCTCTCGGTAATCACCTCCTGCCCGCACTGGCCCAGGCTTTCGACGATAGTCGCGTCGTGCCGCAACAACGCCGCTTCGAGCTTCTTGCAATAGGTGCTGTTGCCGCCCGTCCCGTCGTAGGCCGGCTGCCCGGCACTGGTCGAGTAGGCGATGACGACGTCGTCGGCCTGCGCGGCCCGCTTGAGCCGCTGCGTTTCCCGCGTGCTGATACGGGTGAAATCGAGCATCTGCTGCGGGTTCCACCCCAGGGCCGCGTCGCGGCAGGCGTCGATCGTCACCACCTTCGGGCCGCGCCCTGCCTTCAGCGCGTCGACGACCTCCAGCACCGAAACCCCGCCGCAATTCAGGCTCAGCGGAGTCGCGGGGAACACCGAATCGACCGGCATCAACACGCCGTAGCCGCCGATCTCGACCGCATGCCCGGCGTAGTGCACCACGCTGAAGACGCGGTCGCCGGCGTAGCCGTCGACTCTGGCGCGCAAAGCATCCAACGCCGCCCTCAGCTCCGCAGCCGTCGGATCAGTCAGCAAGGTCGAGTCGAACCCGCGCGACCGCAGCGCGGCATGGATGCGCTTGGCATCGTTGACCGGATTGGGCAGGGCAGCCTTCGCGGGCTGATAAGCGGCCACGCCGATGCAAAGCGCAATGCGGTGTTTCATCCGAGTCCTTTCAGAAGTGGCTGCCGATGCCAGGCCGGTTGCAAACGACAGTGAAGACAGCGCCCCTCAACCGTTCGCCATCTCGATCAACTTCGCCACCGTATTCAAGTTGCGCGCGGTGCCGGCCTTGGCCGCGGGGATGACGAGCTTGGAATCGGCCATGCCGTCGCCGTAGTGCACGTAGATCTCGCGCTCGCCCAGGGCGATTTCTTCGCCGTTGCGATGCTTGACCGCAGCCAGCGCATCGGCCGGCGGCGGCGCGTCGAGAAAGATCAGCACGGCGCGGTTCGGCGCGGCGCCCACGAACGGTTGCGCGGCCAACGCGCGCGCCATCTCCGCCGGGGTGCGCACGATCACCCCGACCGGCTTGCCGGCATACGCGGCCAAGCGCTGCTCCAAGGCCGCCTGCGCACGCTTCGCGGTCATGGCGGTGCGGAACAGCACGTTGCCGCTGGCGATGTAGGTGCGCACGTCCTCGAAGCCGGCGGCCTCGCACATCGCGCGCAACTCGGCCATCGGCAGCTTTCCGGTGCCGCCGACATTCACGGCGCGCAGCAAGGCGATATAGGTGGGCATGGGGCGGCAGGATACGGCAAGGCCGGCGACCTGTTCAGCCACGCACTAGCTGCAAAGCTCTGCGCAATGAAGCCCCTCGGGCAGCGCGCCGGCATTCGCAGGCGCTGTGCATTGATATCCCTGAACAGGCGCGTTGCAGGGCCATCGATGCGGCCGGCTTGGCCGGATCGGCGAACCCATCGCGTTTCTTGTGACTGCGCTCCCACTTCAGACCCCTGTGCCTGACTGGGGCAGCGCCTCGCCCACCCGGGCCGGACCGTTGGTCGCGTCGGTCGGAGACCCCGATTTCCTTCGCTCCCACAGTCCGCCTATAGTCGGCGAATCCAACCCGCTCGGCAGGAACACGGCTGCGCCGAGCGCCTTACCCATTCGTCAGCCTTTCAACGCCAAGGAGAATCTCTATGGCAGGCCCCACTCCCACCGTCATCAACGGCGGTAGCGTCCCGCCCGGCAGTCCGCCGCCCGATCTGTCGCGCAGCACCCCCGACGGCAAGGGCATCGTCTCGCAGGAACTGTTCCGCCAGGGCGACATCGTCATCAGCCGCGAGCAAGTGACCGGCGGCGACCAGTTCAGCGATTTGCTCGTCATCAACGGCGGCGCCGGCGACGACAACGTGCAGGTCAGCCAGCGCGCCAACGGCGTGCTCGACGTGCAGATCAACGGCCAGCCGTACGAGATCACCCTCGCCGCCCAGCAGCAGCTCGGCGTGCGCGGCGGCGACGGCAACGACATCATCCACGCCGGCCCCAACGTGCGCGTCAACATGGACGTGCAGGGCGGCAACGGCAACGACACCATCACCACCGGCCGCGGGCGCGACCGCGTCGACGGCGGCGCCGGCGACGACACCATCAGCACCGGCCGCGGCCGCGACGACGTGTTCGGCAACACCGGCAACGACACCATCGACGCCGGCGGCGGCAACGACGTGGTCTACGGCGGCGACGGCAACGACATCCTGCGCGGCGGCCAAGGCCGCGACTACCTCGAAGGCGGGCGCGGCAACGACACCCTCGAAGGCGGCCAGGGCAACGACATCCTGTCCGGCGGCCAGGACAACGACATCCTGCGCGGCGGCCAGGGCAACGACCGCGTCTACACCGGTGCCGGCGCCGACACGGTCGACAACCGTTCCGGCCGCGACACCGTCTATGGCCAGAGCGGCGAAGACACCATCACCGCGGCCCGCGGCGCGCGCAACACCCAGGTCGAAGTCGACATGACCACCAACGTCGGCGCCACGGTCACCGTCGCCGCCGGCTCGTCGGATGCCTTCCGCCAGCGCGTGGAAGCCGACCTGGACATGCTGCGCTCGTCCAATAACGGCCGCGAAATGCTCAGCGAGCTGGACCGCAACGCCAGCCCCGCCATCGGCACCGGCCACAGCGTCAGCATCACCGAGTTGGGCAACGAGATGAACGGCTACGCCGGCCCCTCGCTGACCAACGACGCCTTCCTGCAGACCGACCCGGCCACCGGCGTGACCACGCGCGGCGCCGGCATGGATTCGGTGATCAGCTACAACCCCTCGTTCCACAGCGACTTCTTCGAAACGCCGACCGTGGTGCTGCACCACGAGATGTCGCACGCCTACAACATCACCGGCGGCACCCTGCAGCAGGGCGTGTACAGCGGCACCGGCCCGGACTCGGGCAGCGTGCGCAACTTCGAGCGCCAGGCCGTCGGCCTGGACAACAGCGGCGTCGCCTTCGACTTCGACCACAACGCAGCCACGCCGGACACCAAGACCAACCCGCGCAACCTGACCGAAAACGGCATGCGCGACGAGATGGGCCTGACGCGACGTCCGGACTATAGCGTCGACGCCAAGAGCGCGTTCTCGGCCCCGGGCAATCCCAGCGCGACCGGCGCCAACCCCAACGGCGGGCACAACCACAGCCACGCCCACCTGGACGCGCTGTTGCAGGCGATGGAATCCGGCGACCGCAGCGCCACTCGCGAAGCCACCCGCGCCCTGGCCGAACAACCGCCCGGCCAGGCCATGCGCCACGAAGCCATCCACGCCGTCGACCGCCAGGAACAACAAGCCCAGGCGGAAACGCAGGCCCAGGCGCAGCAGCAACAACAAGCCGAACCGGCGCAGAGCGCCGGCGGCATGCGCCGATGAGCGACCGCCGCGCGCAGCCCCCGGGCCTGCGCGGCGCGCCCACACCCACCTGTGAATCAACGACCCATGCCGAGACCCGCCCGATGACAGCGAAGCACACGACCGCCGCCCGCCCGCGATACGCGCTCAAGGCCTCCGCCGTGTTCGCTGCCTCGCTGGCCGCCGCCTGCGCGCATGGCCTACCGCATCCTGCAGAAGACACCCGAATGAACGCTCAGCCCGACACCACCACCGCCACCGCCGACACCCGCCTGCGCGTGCAGGACGGCCAGGAAGCGAGCCTGCACGCCGAGTTCCACTACAGCGCCGACGCCAACACCCTGCTGGTGCGCTACCGCCTGCGCAACGGCAGCGCCGACCGCGCCCTGGCCGTGTTCGACCGCGGCGTGTACGGCGACCGCGCCGGCGCCACCTTCAACCCCGGCCCGGTCGGCGCACCGCGCGTCGAACAGCAAGACGGCGGCACCGTGCTGCTGCACGCCCCCGGCGCGCCCTCGGCCACCGCCGCGGCCGACCCGCTCGGTTCCGCCCCGCTCGCCGTCGAACTGAAGCCCGGCGGCGAACTGGCCGACCAGTTCGTCCACCGCTTCACCGGCGCCGGCGCCCCCAAGCGCGTGCGCTGGTGCGTCGCGGTGGCGCCGTTCGACGAAAAGCAGTTCCGCAACCCGGTCAAGACCAACCACGGCCCCATCTGGACCGCCACCGGCGACACCAGCACCGGCCGCCAGCTGCTGTGCACCCCGTGGTACGACGTGGGGACGGCGCGGTTTGTCGAGTGATTAAGCGATAGACCTGCGATAGATACGAATCGGGCCGCGAAAGCGGCCCGGTTTTTCTTGGGGATGACGGGTAGCCGCCGCTATGGGCAAGCTCTCAGCAGCATGCGGATGTAACGTCAGCTATCGAGACGCGTCTTATCGACTCATCCCAGATGATTTCTGCACTTCCTCTTGCGCCTGATAATTCTGCTGCGTGTTGAGCGCTTGCTGCGCCGACCGCTCGTTCAGTGCCTCGACCTTCTGGAACGACACGGCCTCGGGCGTCTGTACCGCCGCCTCAGTCTTCATATGCGCCCGGACGTGAGCGGGATCGTCCAATTGCCCTTGCACGATGAAGACGTTCTCTCCGGCCGCCACCTGGTCGGTCTTCTGACTGAAGACCACGTGGTCGACGCGGGTGACGCCGCTGTCCTTCGCCAGCGATAACAGGCTGGCGCTCAAGCGCTCGCTGACCTGATCCCAACTACGGCCGTTGATGCGATCCAGCTCTTTTACTTGCGTGACGATTTGCGAGTAGAGCGTGTGGTCGGGATGGCCGGGCTGGGAGGGATTCGGCTTAGCATGGTCTTTGTTGACTACGTCGCCGGCGAGGATCTCGGGATCGATCGGGACATGCTCGTAACGGTTAAGACCCGTCTCAGTATGGTCGAAATGCCGTAGCGCCGGCGGCGACCGACTGGCGTCGTAATAAGCCTGGCGCCGTTCCGGGTGCGGATCGATCTCAAGCCCCAAACGCTCGATCAGACGCTCATCCAGACGCAACTGCGCCATGTTGATCTGCATCTGCGGCTCGACGCCATCGACCGAATGCGCCTGCTTACGATCGATCGTGATGGCACGCTGGATGGCGTTACGACCGTAGTAGTTGGGGTAGTCGGCCTCTCTATGCGGGCCCAAGCTCGACGTCTGTTGCAGAGGTATTCCCGGCGTACCATCAGGATGTTTATCGAAGTAATGCCTTCCCATCGCGGCAATATTTTCGGGAGTCTGAGACAAGGAAAAATCCGGATTGAAGACCAGACCCGGCTTAGGGGAGGCTTTCTGCGCAACGATATCGTAGTCAACGAAATCCCTGACTTGATTTACTTGGATTTTTGACATCACAGCCAAATCGACCGACGGCTTGATTTGCTGCGTGCTACTCAGAACGGCATTCCAGCCTGCGATCTCGGCCTTTGACTCATCTTCTCGGCCTGCTTGAACCAACTTCTCAATAGGCAGGGTGTAATCGTTGATCGGATTGCTATCCCGTGCAATTTTCCGGACCTCCGAATCGAACACCCGATAGGCAGCCTGCTTTTCGGCATGGTTGAATCCATGCTGAGTTTCATGGCCGAGCACGAAGGTCAATGAGCCAACGTTGAACTTTCCAGCGGGGTTGGCTGCAGTCTTACTTTGAAGGCTCGATGCAGGGAGATTCATGGTCTGAGTAGAGCCATCGTAAGTACCACCCGCTCCAGTTCCTGGCGCCATCACCGCGAATTGCTTCAAATGACCGGCCGCAGTGGCCGCCTTCATTTGGTCAGCCAATACAGGTGAGCCGTTGATCGTACGCTGAAGATTGTCGACCATTTCCTGGCTGACGGTGGCCGGCTGGTTCGCCGCATCTGTATAGCTGCTATGCGCAAAACGTACTGACATGTCCTGAATACGTAGCGCGCCAGCAAGGCTCGGACTCGGCTCTTTGCCTGCTTCGCGGAACCCCGAAGCGGGCAACATGATCATCCCGGACTGTATGTCGTACGCACCAACAAGGTTGTCTCTTGTACTGATGTGAAATGCGAACCCTTTTAGCCGCCCAGCCTCGGCCTCCTTATTCAAGCTTCGCAGCAGACTCGAATCCGCATCAATCGCAGCATACAGTTGCGCCACTTGGTTACTATTCGCGCCCGATGTGGCGCCGAACCTATCAATCGCTGCCTGAAGTTCCCTATTCGGCCTGGCCATAGTCAATCCACCGAATGTATCGCGACCGACTTAACACAAGAACGCGGCAACGCTCCTTCGCTTGCAATGCGCTCCCTCCTCTCGGTGACGATAACTTGCACCTCGGGCCGATAGAAGCTGTAGTCAATCGCTCGACCTATTTCGTCATGCGAAGTCGTCATGGTGAAGCCGATCTTCTTCAGCGAGTCTGCGTAATCATCGAAGCTAAGGCCGCACACTGGCGTCATATCCGCCTGTTCATTCGCCGGGTTCGCAAAGTCGTAACGAACAGTCTTCAGCTTCGCTTCCGCATCTTCGAAATAGGAAAGCGCGTAGTGCCAGCCAGAGTCCGGCAGATACAGTCCGAACACATATGCCCTACCATCTGGGGCATATCGAAGGGGGAGCTTGGTTTGCTCAAGGACTCGATCCAGAGTCAGCTCCTCAATCGTTTTCAACCCGTCGACCAACTTCAGGAGACGCCGCCCCATTTCCTCAGGCGTGATCTCCGGGTAGTCGCTCGCAGGATGCGGCTTATAGGACTCAGTTGAGCTCACGTCGGAGGCCCCCTTGGCAAATGGCTGATCTATTGGGCTAACAGGCGCTGCATGGGTGCAAGCACTCAAAATTGTGCAACTAGCAGCCAGCAGCAGCCTAACGATCGAAGGATGATTTAGGTGCTTCATGAGTTCTGACTTGGCCATACGTTATTGATCCGAACGAGTAACGATGATCCTGATGCAAGCATGCGGAAGCCTCCCTTCGTCCGTGGATTCGAGGCTCTATCGAGCTCAATCCGCTGAAGTAATCATCAACTGCGAGACACACATGTGATACGCGCCTGTTTTCTCGTTGGGAACGCTCGCCGCGGGCACCACCCGGACCTTAAGCGGCGAGCGCTCGAAGTAGTAGGCCAAGGCCTGACCTAACTCGTCGACATCGATCCACAGGGAATAGCCATCTGCCTTGAGCTTCCTTACAAGACCATCGACGGACAGACCGCACAAGGGGGCGCCTTTAGGCCGAGCGTCGCCGACATACGCATACTCCAGCTCCAACAATTTCCCTTCGAGACCTTCGCGGTAGTTCACACCGTAGTACCAAGGGGAATCCGGCTCCTGAACAGTGAACGCATAGACCTTTCCCTTCGGCGCGTACTTCAGCGGTATTCCGGTGCGCGCAGACACTTGGTCGACGGTTAGTTCGTCCATGGATTTCAGCCCATCCAGCAGTCGCAAGGTCCGGCGCCCAAGTTCCTCTGGGGTCAACTCTGGATGCTCGGTGGGCGAACTGATTCCGTAGGCATCTATCGACGTCATGTCGACAGGCTCTTTTTGGCCTAGAGGGGGAGACGGCATGGGCAGAGACGCTCATCAGGCTGCAGCCTGCCAGCTCCGCTGCGCCTACTACCGTTCGAAATAGAATAATCATGGGAACTTCGTCCAATGAGGCAGGAAACTTACGATCCCAAGCAATGGCCATTAGTATCCTTCTAACGTTGATAGCAGCCTGGACAGGCTGGTATCAACTAATCCTTTGACTGAATTGTCAGCACTGCCACGCAGGTATCTGCCCCAAGCGGACTCGACATGCTGTAGTCGCTCGGCACTATGCGCACTCTCAAGCGGTCCCGAGTGAACACGTATTCGAGCGTGCGACCAATCTCGTCAATGTCGGTATTCATGATATAGCCCAATGCCTTCAACCGCTCCGCGACCGCAGTGACACTCAGCACGCAAGGAAATACGTCGGGATGTCCAGGCTCCTCCGGCCCGTCATATCGGATCTCGACGAACCGTCGGCCATTCTTGTCGCTATGGATGGCACTGTAGAAACCCGAGCTTTTAGCCAGTTCCACGGAGAAGACGTGCAGATTCTGGGCAGGAGCTAACTTGAGCGGGAAGCCCGTTCGCTCGATCACTCGCTCCAGTGGAAGCTCTTCCATCGATTCAAGCCCATCGACCAGCCTCAGAACGCGCCGCCCGGCCTCTTCGGCCGTCAGATCGGGGTATTCGCTTGCTTGATTGACCTTATAAGTATCCGGAGACGTCTCGACATCGGATGACAAAGAGTGGCTAGGAGCCGCCGCTTTCAACGGCGCTTGCGCACAAGCAGCCAAAGCCAGGAACGCCACGGGTAATACACCTAGTGCCAGCCATGCCCGCCGTGGTGGTCGCTTCATGCGCAAGTTTCGCGGCCCGTCCATGCCTGCCCAATGCCTATGACTTCGGAATCAGGCCGAGGTTACGCCAGCCCCTGGCCAGGAAACAATGCGTAACCTGGGGAAAGGCACCGACAGCGCGTTTTGTCTACAAAGAATCGAGAACTAAGCACACTTGTGGGTTGGCGTAGGCGAGCATCATTCGCCGGATATCAGTTCCACACGGCGATGCAATCGCTACTCCAGGTTGCGCCAGCGTTCAAGATTCGCCCAGCTGTATGGCGCCGGACTAAAGATGAGACCAACGAGACGCCACACGGCTTCAGCAGTGTGGCGCCTGGCATTGACGCGGTGACCTTCGGGCGGTTGACATGGCAACGCTCGATGCCCCGATACGACGGTCACATCCTCTCCGGTTACGAAGCAATGAGAACCCACTCCGCCATACCTGAATCGAGATTTTTTCCGACACAGAACCACAGGCTATGGCGAATATCTCCTGCTCCCGATCGCGCATCTTCGATCGCCAACAGATCCCCACCCTTTCCTTCGACGAAGCCGTTGGGGTCGTTTTTGCTTGCCAGCTTCATGGGGACCAGATGTATCTGCGCCAGCTTGCGGGACTCAAACTGTCCGCCGCGATCACTCTCGCTTACCCCGAGAACACCAACGGAATCGCGGCTCGTCCCGACCGCCCCAAGTCCACTCGCACAGAAGCCATAGATACCGACATGGTTGGGCGGTAGCACTGTCCCGGCTTCTGGTCGGTCGCCGCTGATGCCGACGACGCCCGCGAGTTGAGGGCTGACGCCCACGACACCATGGCTGGTGAACTCGACACCGCCTTCGCTGTACCCGACAACGCCCGAACCGAATCGGCTCTGCCCCATCACGCCGATGCCTATGTCGGTGCTCTTCCCGAAGACACCGGCACCGGGCTCGGCGCAGGTTCCAAATTCTCGCGCGCTCTGTCCTAGCGGAGGATTCAATGAATCGGTCGCTCGGTGCCCGCCGAATACGCCTGCGCCGTCAATGCCTTCATTCAATCCCATGACGCCGTTGCGCGCATGCTCCGCCGACTGCGCTCGCAACCCCAGCACTCCCGGTTCCCCCATCCCTAGGACACCCTCTTGTTTGGCGCTTAGCCCAACGACACCGGCACGCTCGGACGACGCTCCTTGCACGCCATGCCAAAGCTCGGATTCGCCCAGCACTGCGAAGTACTTGTGGGATATCCCATGTACGCCGACGCCATCATCGGCGCCGGCTCGGATACCTAGTTTTTGCCCCTGCACCTCGGCGCCCCGCTCGATGTTCGAACCATTGGTCTGAAAGCCGATGATGGTCGGCCCTAAAGCGGTGAATTGATTATCGGATGACATGATGGCGCTCCTCCATTGGGTGCAATGACCCGCGGATGAGTCGTGCTGCGCCAGGCTGGTCGAGCGACTTATGCAGTTGCTTTCCAACTTACGGCAGAAACCTGGGCATTCGCGTCCAGTGACCCGCGGCACCCTAAGCAACGATGCAGCGCACAGCGACCGGCCATTTCGACTCAGTTGGTGCCACTGCATTGGATTCACAGGGCTGCGCCGCGTGCTTCGCTCGACCCTATCAATCGCCGCTTTCGCCTCCACAGCCACAGATCGAGGAGCCATCTTCCACGTAGGCACCGTCGCTCGGGTATTGATGCGGCTCGTGTTGCGAGAGCACCAAGCCGGCTTCACGCGCATCGGTCTTTGCCAACTGCGCGCACGCCACCGCCCCTATGATCGGCACCAACCCAGATCAGGGCGAGCTGCCATCGCTGCTGAGCGGGCGAGAACCTGCCGCTGCACAGCACCACCCTCGTCGCCGCCAGGTTGAGCATCACCAGGATGCCCAACACCACGGCTTGCCATCCCATAGCGCCACTTCGATCCAGCGGATCCGGTGCGCGCACTCCCAGTGCCGGCCGGGCGGCCGTCTATAACTCGAAGGTACTGCCCTGTCCGCCCGCTCGGTCGGCCCAGATCAGGCCTTGCGGGGCGGCGATCAGCTCGCTAAGACGGGCCTCCATGCCGTCACCCGCCTGGCGTCCCACCCAAGATTGCTAATCTGTCGCCCCGTCAAGGAGAAGACGATGAAGGTGCTCCGATACCGCCCAGCAATGTGCTTTGCTCTGCTGCTGTTGGTTGCCTGCGCTGCGGCGCGCAACGGGCCGGTACCGCCTGGGGCTAGCGTCGGAGACCAAATCGGGGACTTTTTTACCCTTCCCCTGGCCCAAGGCCCTGGCGGATTCGATCAGCTGGCTAACGCTTTGCAGCGGCGTTTTCCAACAGACTCCAACGCTTCAGCCATTGAGCAAACCGCTCAACAGACACCGATTACCCTCCAAGACGGGTACGTAGTGCAGCGCTACCTCCGACTGCAGGACGGGCGCCACCTGATGGCCGAGTTCGCCAAGACCCCCTGCGTACCGGTGCAACTCGCGGTTTCGCTGACCCGACCCGACCCTGTCCAGCTCGACCACTACAGGCGCACCGGCATTTACTTGGCAGCCGGCCGCGGCATGTCGGTAACGTTCTCGGCGGACGCGGCAAAGCCTGAATGCGTGGCGGCGGTCGAGATTGCCGAGACGCCAGGCAAGCGCACCATTGATACCAATTCAAGCCGGCAGGCTTTCGCTCGCGGCATTACATCCCTATAGCCTTCATGAGTGCAGCGAAGACAGCTCGTTCGCCCCAACGACCCACTGTCGCCTTGAGTAGCGCAATCAAGTCGGGGGATACGTCAGCAGGCTCGATATCCAATGAGCATCCGGTCTTGAACGAAAAGTGAGACGCCATGAACGCGAACTCCGAGGCAACGCGCTTAGCGGGTTGCCCCAGGCTTTGCATTTCAATGTATCGGACCAGTGCAAGCGAAGCCATGTGGGAGCCAAGCGTCTCAGTCTCTCGGCCTGGGTCGCCTTGCCAATGGACACGCACCCACCCTTCCTCATGATCGGGAACGTTACCGGTAGCGGCCTCACTAACGGGAAGAATCAAGGTTCCGTCGGTCAAGGACCGAGCGCAGTAGTCGTCCCCGATGCGCTCCCCTACGTATAACGGAATCAGGTTCGCGATAAATCCCACGATCGCTGCGCTCTTCGAAGTCATCATAGACATCCTTGTTCGGCCCTTGAAGGATCTTAGCCTCGTTCCTGGGCCAGGAACTTAGTCGTTGTCGCTTCGGATGCCAACCCTTGCCAACCGACCCCTGGGACGCGAGTGGGACATTCCGCGCCGGCGTAATGCGGTACGCGGCAACCAGATCGGCGCCCGTGAGCGGCCTTTCCGGCGATGCCGCTAGCGCCCAAGGGAAGGCCCACGGATTAATTCATCCGGTGTCTGACTCTGCGTCGAAGCTTGCCCCTGCGCACGCTCATTCAGCGCCTCGACCTTGGCGAACGAGACGCTTTCCGGGGTGCGCGTGGCCTGTTCGGTCTTCATGTGCGCGCGGACATGGGCCGGATCGTCCAGCCGGCCTTGCACAACGAAGACATTCTCGCCAGCGGCAATGCGGTCGGTCTTCTGACTGAATACCACGTGGTCGACGCGGGTCAGCCCGGCCTCCTTCGACAGAGCCAGCAGGCTGGCGGTGAGGCGCTCGCTGGTTTGGTCCCATTGACGGCCGTGTTGCTGGTCTTGGGCTCGTACGTGGCCGGCTATCTGGGTGTACAGCGCGTGGTCGCGATGGCCTGGCTCGATGGGAGAACTTGGCGCGGCACCTTGCGGTTGCCGGCGTGAGGAGGGTTCGATTTGCTCTTCCGAAACTGGGCGCTTTACCAGCATGGCGAAGTCGCGCAGGTAGGCATCGCGCTGGGTCAGCACGCCGTCGCCGCTGAGGTCGGCTAGCGGCTCCCGCCGGGTGTAAGGGAAGTTGGGTATAGGTGCCGCCAGACGCGCAATCGCCGCATCGTCGTCGATCCGGCCGGATTTCCATTCCGAGTAAATGCCGGCCGGCTCCAATCCACTGCCCCGTCCGTAGCCAATCGCATCCCACTTGGCGCGGAACGCCGGGTCGCTTTTTTGCAGATCGTCGAAGATCGGGTAGGCGTTGAATACCGTCTTCGCTTCAAGCCGGCTTCGATACTCGACGTACTCGTCTGCCGTCTTGCCACGAAACGGCTCGGTGCCGGTATGGTGCTTGTCGTGCCCGATCTCGTGAGCCAGGGTGGCGAACAACCGCAACTCGGTATCGATCCGATTGGGGGCGTCCGGGCCGGTGAGATCGGCATAGGTCTTTGCGCTGATATAGATCTTCGGCGGCTCGGTGGCGTGGTAGTACGGCAGGTCCACGTGCGACGCCGGCTCGACACGGCCGCCTTTTTCGAAGAAGGCGGCGAAATCGGCGGTGGCATGGGGCGATTGCAGAATCCAGTCGCGTGTGCGCTGCGGCAACGCCTGGAAGCCCGGCTGCTCGGCCAAGCGCGGCCCTTGGGGTTCAGTCATGGTCTTTTGGTCCTTCAAAAACAACGGCGGTTACTTCGCCCCAGCCCGCCGCTCGGTCTTCAAGTGCAGAAAACTGATGTCCTCGACGCAACGCGGGTCGCTGCGTGACTCGGTCAAGGTCAGCTCCATGTCGTTCCGGCGCGCGCTGACGCTGCGGCCCGGCGAGCCGGTGTCCGATCCCGGCGGGGGAAGTTCAATTCCGGCGACGGCTGCCGCCTGGGCCATCGGATAACAAGGCTGGCCGGCCACCGTGATCGCCACGACCGGGCGGTACCAGTATTGGTTGTCGATCTGGACGCCGGCGATGACGAAGTGGTCGGCCAAACGGATCGGGTTGCGCGCGTACACGTTCGACGGATCTTGGCTGGTGGCCTGGGCGCGGTAGAGTCGCATCAGCTCGGCGAGCGCTTGGTCGTAGCCCGACGGCCCCTGCAAGGCCCAGCGCACAAAATCGTCCATTCGGGTGGCGGATGTAGGCGTGGCGTGCTTCGGGGTGCTGCGGGCCGGAGCGGTCGAGCAAGCTGCTGGCATCAACAGCGCCATGGCGACAGCCAGTGTCGCCACCTCCTTACGGAACACGCCTGCGTTACTCACCGTTTCGCTCTCCTTGAACGCCCGCTCCCGATCACGGGAACCAGCTTAGAGCAGCGACCGAGCGCGGGCAAAAGCACATCGCGTCGCGCTGATCGGGTGCGACTCGTGGGCGTTGCGGCTACGCCCTATCGGATGCCGTGCCGGCCTTCACCAGGCGGGCCTTGAGGTCGGCCACGGCCTTGCGCTGCTCGGGTTTGGACAACAGGCCCAAGGTCAGGATGGCCTCGGCCATGGTGTCGGTTTCGGCGTAGAGGAAGGCGAGCGGGACGCCCAAGGCCTCGACGATGCGGCGAGCGGTCGCCAGATCGGCGTCATGGACCGCCTTCTCGTAGCGGTTGATCCGCACGGCGGCGGTTTCTTGCGGTAGACCTATGCTCATGCCCAGCTCCTTGTCCTAGAGAAGATCTAAATCGATTCATCCATCAAGCGAGTTGTCTACATCCGACAAAGACCATCTTTCCATAAAGGAAAGACTAAAATCAACCGTTTTGGAAAGGAAACACCTTGCTCCAAAGTTCAGACTTGTCGTATGAAGACATTCGGCTCAAGGCTAAGGGGACTTCGCGACGCACGCGGCTGGTCACAGGAGAGACTTGGCTTTGAGCTAGATGTGACAGGAGCGACGGTCTCGAAGTGGGAGCGCGATCGTGCTCAGCCGAGTCTCCAACATCTTGCAACCCTCCTAGAAATCTTTTCTTCAGACGGCGCAGATCTCGATTGGTTAATCACAGGTGGAGCCAGACCTAGTCGGACCCCACAAAAGCAGAATTCGCTCGAAATTTCACCGAGAATCGCCGAGAGTCAGGACGAACAGACTCTGTTGACCAGGTATAGGCGGTTGGAGCCAAAAAAACAGAAGCACCTGCTCGGACTAATTGCAGAATAAACCTAAATCCATACCATTCGAACGAACTGCTCGCATCCGCCCGCGAAATACTATTTTATTAACCACCCCTAGAAATAGGCAAGAAGCACCCAACCACATAACGCATCGAATATATAAAAGGCTTAAGAAGTATGCGGACCGCAGTATCGTTGTTTACTGGCTGTGGAGGCTCAGACGCGGGTTTAAGCACCTGCGGGTTCGAAGTCCTAATGGCAAACGACGTCCTTGCTTATGCCAAAGACGTTTATGAAGCCAATATGCCGGAAACAGATTACCGTCTAGGTGACATTAGAAAAATAAAATCCTTTCCCAAAGCGGACCTGTTAGTGGGGTGTTATCCTTGCCAAGGCTTCAGTCAGGCTGGCGTGCGAGATCCGAGCCGCAGCATAAATTATCTGTATCGGGAGTTTGACCGCGCGCTGCGCCAGATAAAGCCAAAAGCATTTATAGTCGAGAATGTTGCAGGCATGAGAAGAGCCGACTCCATTCACCTTTATGAGAATCAGCTACGAAGATTTCGCTTGGCGGGATACAAGGTAAAAGCAAAGGTGCTATCCGCAATAGACTATGGCGTCCCTCAAGAGCGCATGCGCCTTTTT
The DNA here is from genome assembly GCF_019970005.1 of Lysobacter sp. ESA13C. Classification (NCBI taxonomy): domain Bacteria; kingdom Pseudomonadati; phylum Pseudomonadota; class Gammaproteobacteria; order Lysobacterales; family Lysobacteraceae; genus Lysobacter; species Lysobacter sp. ESA13C. The sequence continues at coordinate 67,580 of NZ_JAHXYK010000012.1, forward strand.
TTTGTGGGAATTCGCTCAGACCTGGGAGAAACCTATGAATTCCCGGAGCCAACACATGTACAACTTTCTTCTAGCGACGATACGCGCCCGTTCGTACCCACACTTAAGGATGCTATCGGACATCTACCCGAATGGCCTACCGGTGAATACGACGAACAACCGTTCCATTGGTACTACTTATCACGGAACAGAAGACGTGGCTGGCATGAAGTAAGTAAAACAATTGTTGCCAATAGCCGTCACGTCCCACTACATCCAATAAGCCCGGTGCTAACCCGCTTACATACAGATTCGTGGAAGTTCTCTAGTGATGCGCCTGCAAGGAGGCTTTCATACCGAGAGGCGGCCGTCATTCAGGGCTTTTCAGACAGGATGAAATTTCCCGACACTTGTGGAATCGCATTGCGTTATCGCGTTGTTGGTAACGCCGTCCCCCCACCGCTTTTTGCAGCTGTCGCCAGAACGATCCCTGACATTTGGTGATTAAGCTAAAACAAGATCTGAAGCAGGCCTAACAGCCTGAGCCATTTGAATACGCTGAGCAGCCTCTAAATAGTCTTCTGCAATTCTCGTTAAGCGGGCGCGATCGAAGACCAAGCCCGCTTGACCAGTTGTTTCACGCAACATTTCGTCCACTAACAAATACGGCGTCACAAAAGCTCTAACAGGCGGAACGAGTGTTACGTTTCGAAACCATTTCTTTATTCGATCGACATTCAGCTCTGTCCACTTGGTTTTCCAATCGTCGCCACACGCGCACTGCGCCAAAATATATAGTCGACCAGCCCGATCATCTAGAAGCCGCTTGATGACTACGAAATCAATACCCTCATCCTTTGTATATTTAGGATCGGGATCCTGTGGCTTTCCCATTTCTGGAGACCATGTCCACTCCCAGGGCATATGCTCAAGATGCTTCATCGCCGTACGAAATCGGCGGCCAATTGCCTTGTCACGCGGCCACCCCACATGCAAGGACGTGGAATCACTCCCCATATAATGCTCGACGAGCTTCGCGGTAGCGCGCTCAAATCGTCGAGGCAAGTCAGTATATGGTTTCCGAGTAATCGATTTTGCGAGGCAGATTGCCAGGCAAAACTCATAGAACCCGCTTTCACTTGGTCGATAGATCAATCTTTCGCCGGAAAGCTCAAAGGGATAGGCAGTACCCAACAACGAAACTCTTCGCTGAAGCTCTTCACGTATTGCTCCGACTTCAGCATCAAGTCTCAGGTCATTCTCTGCCCAGGCTTCATTACCGGGCGGGCCGTCATCACCATCCTCGGCCACTTCGAGTTCATCGATCGCCCCCGAAATGGTGTCGTCTCTCACACCAGCATCGATTACGACATCGCCGCGCTTGATTGCCTCAAGTTCCGTTTGATCCGCATTTCCAGAAGCAGCCTGCAACCTGTACCTATCTTCGTACGGCGTCGTCATTATCTAGACCCCTGCCATTCCCTTGATTCGTTGCTCCAAAGCGGACGCTAGATTTCGCACACGGCCAGCCGAGTCGACGAAAGTCGAGGCCACCGCGGGCGCCAACGGAGACTCTTCGACACGCGCAATTAACTGAGACAGAGTATCTCTGCTCCCAGCAAGTCCGGACCTCAACTGATCTTCAGTAGGCTGACTTATCCGCTCAATCTCATCCACGGATTTACCTTGCTCAAGTAATGCTAGCTTTTCAGGATTCACAAGCACTGACGCCAAAGTGCCCAACTGGCGAGAATCGGTGACAGCTGCGTTTCTGCCAGCTTTCGCATCACCAAACATTGCCCTAACTAAAACACCACCCTTACTCAGATTTGGCTTCTGAATCGGCTCAGCGTCGGTAACATCATCCTGCCCCTCAATTCCAAGATACTTACGAGCCGCGGAATATCCAAGAATCGTATATACCCATGAAAATGGATAATCACTGACACTCCCGCGCCCCCTACGGACACTGTCCTCGGGGCGAAAATCACCACTCGCAATTAACTGCTGAATGACGTGATACCCCTGCAAAAGCCTTTCAATAGTGCGATGCTGGTCCCCGATCATAGAGGCCACTTCACGCACCGTGAGCTGGTTCTCTTTAATAACTCTCGCAACCCATGCAGCCTTGGCATAGGAATCCCAACTCTTTGAAGAGGCGATATGACGCACGCCAAGATAGGAAAGTAGATTTTTCTGAATGGCTCCGGGCGCAAAAACTATCGCAGGAATGGGATCCAGTTGAGGAGAATTGTGCTCCTTCCATACTTCTACATATTTTAAAGCTCTGTTTTTTTGGTTATCTGCTCGAGCATCGCCTGTAAGCATGAGGCAGGCGGCCAGTCGTCGATTACCTTCCACCACGACATAACGACCGCCATCCTTCTCCCTCACGACTATCGGCTCGGCGCTGAAATAGCCATTTACCGACATCGAGCTAAGTAAATCGTCAACTCCAAACTCTTCAACTATTTTGTCCAGCACCCAGCGCTGACTCTGGTTGCCTCCTACTGGATCGCCAAAACGAGGATTTGACGCATCTAGATCAAGCGAACTAAGCGCAAGATCGCGAGAAGTCGGGACTTTCTGATTCATTAAATGCCCCTGAAATGATGGCCAGACGGCAGAACCTCTTGAGGAGGATCACGAAATGCTTCTCGATCTAAAGCGAGAGTCGTTAAGAGAGCGGAAAAGCCTCAGGGGATAGCAATCGATCAATCAACCAGATGCCAGGGTGACAATCAACCTAGCATCTGATCGCTAATATAGGGTCAAACCCCCAACGGATTCGGCTTCTCCACATCGATCTTGTACTGCTTGATCGCCCGGGCCACGTCCTTGCCGGTCATCTTGCCTTCCGCCGCCAGGGCCGCGATGGCTGCGTGGGCGATGTAGTAGCGGTCGACTTCGAAGTGGCGGCGCAGGTTGGCGCGGGTGTCGCTGCGGCCGAAGCCGTCGGTGCCCAGCACGGTGTAGCGCATCGGCACGAAGGCGCGGACTTGCTCCGGGTACATGCGGATGTAGTCGGTGGCGGCGATCGCCGGGCCTTGGCGGCCTTCCAGCAGTTCGGTGATGTAGGGCTTGCGCGGGGCCTTGGCTTCCGGGTTGAGGCGGTTGTAGCGCTCGGCGTCGGTGGCGTCGCGGGCGAGTTCGTTGAAGCTCGGGCAAGACCAGATGTCGGCGGTGACGCCGAAGTCCTTGTCGAGCAGTTCGGCCGCGGCGATGGCTTCGCGCAGGATGGTGCCGCTGCCGAGCAACTGCACGCGCAGCTCGCCCTTCTTCGGCTTGCCGGCGTCCTTCAGCAGGTACATGCCCTTGATGATCCCCTCGGCGCTGCCCTCGGGCATGTCCGGGTGGGTGTAGTTCTCGTTCATCAGGGTGAGGTACCAGTACTCGTCGCGCTGCTCGGTCAGCATCCGCTGCATGCCGTGCTGGAGCAGGGTCACCACTTCGTAACTGAAGGTCGGGTCGTAGCTGCGGCAGTTCGGGATCAGCCCGGCCTGGACCATGCTGTGGCCGTCTTCGTGCTGCAGGCCTTCGCCGTTGAGCGTGGTGCGGCCGGCGGTGGCGCCGAGCAGGAAGCCGCGCGCGCGCATGTCCGCCGCCTGCCAGGCGCTGTCGCCGATGCGCTGGAAGCCGAACATCGAGTAATAGATGTAGAACGGCAGCATCTGCAGGTCGTTGGTGCTGTAGCTGGTGGCTGCCGCCAGCCACGAGGAGAACGCGCCGGCTTCGGTGATGCCTTCTTCCAGCACCTGGCCGGTGGTGTCTTCGCGGTAGTACATCAGCTGGTCGCGGTCGACCGGCTTGTACTTCTGGCCGTGCGGGGCGTAGATGCCGAGCTGGCGGAACAGGCCTTCCATGCCGAAGGTGCGGGCTTCGTCGGCCACGATGGGCACGATGCGCGGGCCGACCTGTTTATCGCGCAGGGCGATGTTGAGCGCCTGCACGAACGACATGGTGGTGCTGATTTCGCGCTCGCCGGTGCTCTTGAGCAGGCGATCGTAGGTTTCGAGCGGCGGCACGGCGAGCGAGGTGCTGGCCTTGCGGCGGCGCTGCGGCAGGAAGCCGCCGAGGGCCTTGCGGCGTTCGAGCATGTATTCGACTTCCGGCGACTTCTCGCCGGGGTGGAAGAACGGCACGGCGCCGTCTTTCAGCTGCTCGTCGCTGACCGGGATGTTGAAGCGGTCGCGGAACAGGCGGACGGCTTCGTCGTCCATCTTCTTGGTGCCGTGGGTCGGGTTGAGCGATTCGCCCGACGCGCCCATGCCGTAGCCCTTGACCGTCTTGGCCAGGATCACGGTGGGCATGCCCTTGGTGTTCACCGCCTCGTGGTAGGCGGCGTAGACCTTGTGCGGGTCGTGGCCGCCGCGGTTGAGGCGCCAGATGTCGTCGTCGGACAGGTTGGCGACCAGCGCGGCGGTTTCCGGGTATTTGCCGAAGAAGTTGTCGCGGGTGTACTTGCCGCCGAAGGCCTTGCAGTTCTGGTATTCGCCGTCGACGGTTTCCATCATCAGCTGGCGCAGCTTGCCGGTGGTGTCGCGCGCGAGCAGCGGGTCCCAGTAGCTGCCCCAGACGGTCTTGATGACGTTCCAGCCGGCACCGCGGAACTGGCCTTCCAGCTCCTGGATGATCTTGCCGTTGCCGCGCACCGGGCCGTCGAGGCGCTGCAGGTTGCAGTTGATGACGAAGACCAGGTTGTCGAGGCCTTCGCGGCCGGCCACCGAGATGGCGCCGAGCGATTCGGGTTCGTCCGTCTCGCCGTCGCCGAGGAAGGCCCAGACCTTGCGGTCGGACTTCGGCATCAGGCCGCGGCCTTCCAGGTATTTCCAGTTGCGCGCCTGGTAGATGGCGCTGATGGGGCCCAGGCCCATCGACACCGTCGGCACCTGCCAGTAGTCCGGCATCAGCCAGGGGTGCGGGTAGGAGCTGACGCCGCGGCCGTCGACTTCCATGCGGAAGTTGTCGAGGTGCGATTCGCTCAGGCGGCCTTCGAGGAAGGAGCGCGCGTAGATGCCGGGCGAGCTGTGGCCCTGGATGCCGATGAGGTCGCCGGGGTGGTCGCCTTCGGGGCCGCGCCAGAAGTGGTTGAAGCCGACGTCGTACAGGGTGGCCGCCGAGGCGAAGCTGGCGATGTGGCCGCCGAGGTCGCCGGGCTTGCGGTTGGCGCGCACCACCATGGCCATGGCGTTCCAGCGGATCAGCGAGCGGATCCGCCATTCCATCGCGGCGTCGCCGGGGCTCTTGGCCTCCAGGTGCGGCGGGATGGTGTTGATGTATTCGGTGGTGGGCTGGAACGGCAGGTGCGCGCCGGCGCGGCGCGTGACTTCGACCATGCCTTCGAGCAGCTGATGCGCGCGCTCGGCACCGTCGCGGGCGATGACGGCCTGTACGGACTCGACCCACTCCTGGGTTTCGGTCGGATCGGGGTCGTTCTGGAGCAGGTCGTGCAGAGAGCTGGCAAGCGGCTGATTCATCGATCTCGCGGCCCCGTGGCCGCGCCTCAAAGGTGGGGGACGGATTAGAGCACCGAGTCTAACAAACGGTGACGGGGTTACGGCTTGCGGTGGCGGCTGTAAAGGGTGGAATAGTCCGTTTTGGCTAGGGGTGTGCTTGGGGTGGCGGGTGGGGTTGGGCGGGTTGGCGGGTCGTGGATGGGGTGGCGCTGGGATACGCGGGCGTGTGGTTGGGGGTGGGATTGGGCCAGACGTTGCCTACCGGGCCGGTCATCTGGAGGGGCGCGGGCATTCGAGGTCGCGCGGTCGCGGCTTACGCCGCTCCTACAGGGGTTGCGCCATCGTTTTTGTAGGAGCGGCGTGAGCCGCGACCGACGAAGCGGGGTTGTGGCGCGCGGCGCGGGATATCGCGACCTAAGACGCCATGGCCGGCGACGGCGTGCGGTGCAGGTGCACGGCGGCTTGGGTCTCGGCTTACGCCGCTCCTACAGAGGAGGTAGGTCGATAAAGGGTATGCGGCGGCGCGGCGCGCGCCGTTGGCGGGACGCCTTCGATCCATAAGGCGCCCCAGTGCGGGTAGTCGCCGACGCGACGGACCAAGCCGGCACGCAGCGGGTTGGCGACCAGATAGCGGGCAGCCGTAAGCAGGCAGTCCTCGTGCCGCAAGGCGCGGTCGTGATAGGCCGGGGCCCAAACGTTGCACGCGAGCGGCAACACGAAGCGCACCTGGCGCGCGGTGTTCGATTTCAGACGGCGCATCAGGTCCGGCAGGGTTTCCCACGCGCCGAGCTCGACCAGACCATGCCAGTGGTCGGGCATCAACACCCACGCCAGCAGGCGCGAACGCGGCCACAGACGCCTATCGAGCAACGCGTCGGTCGCCGCGGAGGCGAGGGCCGGGTCAGCGAATAACGCGCGTCGGCCGTCGGTGACCGAAGTGACCAGATAGATGCCTTGGGTTTCGGAGCAACGCCCGCGGCGAAGTGCGGCATGTCCTGGAGGATGCGGTGGAGACGGGGTCATGCGATACAGCGTGGCCGTCGATCACCGCACCGGGCATCGGATGCGGCGTGAGTGGGAGGTCGGGATTTGCCGCGACTTGGGGTCGCGGCTTACGCCGCTCCTACAGGGGAGACTCCTCCGCGCATTAGCCCGGCGCACTACGCAACACCACGATGCCGGCGACGATCAGGGCCACGCCGCCCAGGCGCAACGGGGTGATGGATTCGCCGAACAGGATCGAGCCGATCAGCACGGTGCCGGCGGCGCCGATGCCGGTCCATACGGCATAAGCGCTGCCGACGGGCAAGGCGGTCAGGGCGCGGCCGAGCAGCCAGACGAAGGCGATCAGGGCCACGATCGAGGCCGCGGTCCAGCCGGGCTTGGTGTAGCCCTGCGACAGCTTCATGGTCAGCGCCCAGGCCACGTCGATCAGGCCGGCGGCGATCAGCATGGTCCAGGCCATGGAGGGTTTGATGGCTTCTGCGATCATGGCGCTTTCTCGCGACGCAAGGCTTCGGCGATGCTGTCGCGGGCGCGCACGCGCTCGAGGTAGGCGGCCAAGGCGGGGTACGGGTCGAGGGCGATCTTCAGCGGACGGGTCCAGTCGGCGATGGTGAACAAGTAGGCATCGGCGACGCTGAAACGGTCGCCGAGCAGGTAGTCGCGATCGGCGAGGTGGCGCTCGACCACGGCCAGGCGCTTGGCCAGGCGTTCGCGTGCGACGTTGGCGGCTTGTTCGCCGTATTCGGGGTGGAACAGCCAGGGGCTGAAGGTCTTGTGCAGTTCCGAGCTGATGAAGTTCAGCCAGCGGTGCAGTTCGTCGCGCTCGGGCGTGCCCACCGCGGGGGCGAGGCCGGCTTCGGGTTTCAGATCGGCCAGGTGCAGCAGCATCGCCACGCCTTCGGTCAACACGCGGCCGTCGTCGAGCTCGAGCAGCGGCACGTAGCCGAGCGGGTTGAGCTCGCGGAAGTCGCGGCCTTCGGCGACGACCAGGGGTTCGGCGCCGAGGCGCACGCGGCGCAGTTCGGCGTCGAGGCCGAGTTCGCGGATGACGATGTGCGGGGCGAACGAGCAGGTGCTGGGGGTGTAGTAGAGCTTCATGGCGTACTCCAGTAAGGAAGCCGATACTTTCCGCGCGCCCCGACGCCGCGCCAACACGGCGAACCGACAAGGATTGCTTGCACATGCGACACGAACGATTGAGCCTGGACGACCTGGAACTGGTGCGCGCGATCGGCGCGCACGGCAGCCTGACCGGCGCGGCCAAGGCCTTGGCGCTGGACCATTCGAGTGCGTTCCGGCGCCTGGCCGCAGTCGAGGCGCGGGTCGGCGCGGCGCTGTTCCGACGCAGCCGCCGCGGCTATACGCCGACCGATGCCGGCGAGTTGACCATCGCCAGCGCGCAACGCGTGCTCGCCGAGACCGAGCGCCTGCAGCGTGAGCTGGCCGGGCGCGACGCGCGCACCGAGGGGCGCATCCGCATCACCCTGCCGGACACCCTGGCGCCGGTGGCGGCGCGCATGTGCGCGGCGTTTCGGGCTGAGCAACCGGGGCTGCGCTGCGATCTGGTCGTGGCCAATGCGTTCTTGACCCTGCAGCAGCAGGATGCCGATGTGGCGCTGCGTGCGAGCGTGTTGCCGCCGGAAGGTTTGTCCTCGCGCAAGGTCGCGGCAATTTCGATCGCGGCGTATGAGGCGGCCAGGCGCGGCAGCGGGCGTGGCGGCGGCCGTGGCAAGACGACGCTCGACGAAGCGGCGCTGGCACAGGGCGATTGGGTCGCGCTGGACGAAAGCCTGGCGCATCTGTCGTCGGCGCAGTGGTTGAGCGACCGGGTGCCGGCCGAACGCATCGCGATGCGGGTCAATACCTTGCCGGCGGCGTTGGCGGCCTGCGAGGCCGGATTGGGGCGGGCGCTGTTGCCGTGTTATCTGGCCGATGCATCGCCGGGTGTGCGGCGGATCTCGGCGCCGTTGCCGCAGGTGCGGGCGGATCTTTGGTTCGCGACGCATCCGGATCTGCGGCGGTCGGCGAAGGTGAAGTTGTTGCGGGAGTTTGCGTTGAAGTCGTTGCCGGGCGAGGTGGAGTTGGGTTGAGGCGGTTGATCGGCGCTTGCCCCTCACCTAGCCCCTTTCCCGTCAACGGGAGAGGGCTTTGATTCGGTGTAATCGGGATTGGGTGCGGGCGCAGGGATTACGCGGGAGTTCGATGTGGCGCCGCGAGCGTTCGGCATCGTGGTCGCGGCTCGCGCCGCTCCTACCCTTTGCTGGCGCAGCTTTGGGGTAGGAGCGGCGCAAGCCGCGACCGCGCAAATCAATCGGCGACGCAAACGGAGCGCTGGAGCAAATCCCCCCTGCCCCCCTTTTCCAAAGGGGGGAACCGCATGGGGTTAGCAGGGAAATGCGGCGACGTTGCGCTCCCCTGTAGGAGCGACGTGAGTCGCGACCACGAATCTGCGCTTCTTGGGTAGGAGCGGCGCAAGCCGCGACCGCGCAAATCAATCGGCGACGCAAACGGCGCATTGAAGCAAATCCCTAGCCGCCCTCAACAAAGGGCGGAACTGCACGGGGGTGCGTGGCTGCCGCGACGCCGGCTGCGTCATCGACGCAGCCGGCTATTGCCGTGAATCAGCGGCTCAGGTGCCGCCGACTTCGCCGAGGCCCTTGCGCTCGGATTCGCGCGAGGCGCGGATCTGGGCGTCGACGGCAGCGATCGCGGTCATGTTGACGACGCGGCGCGGGGTCGAGGCCGGGGTCAGGATGTGCGCCGGCTTGTCCAGGCCCATCAGGATCGGGCCGATGGCCACGCCGTCGGTCATCACCCGCACCATGTTGTAGGTGATGTTGGCGGCATCCAGGTTCGGCAGCACGAACAGGTTGGCGCGGCCGTGCAGGGTCGCGTTCGGGAAAATGCGCTTGCGCAGTGCGTCGTCCCAGGCGGTGTCGGCCTGCATTTCGCCGTCCATCTCGAGCTTGGGCTGGCGCTGCTTGATGATCTGGCGGACTTTGCGCATCTTCGCCGCCGACGGGTTGTCGTGGCTGCCGTAGTTGGAGTGCGACAGCAACGCGACCTTCGGCTCGATGCCGAACAGCTTGAGGCGGTAGGTCGCCTGCAGGGTCGCTTCGGCGATCTGCTCGGCGGTCGGGTCGACCTGCACGTGGGTGTCGAGGAAGAACCAAGCGCCCTGGTCGTTGATCACGCCAGTCATCGCCGAAGTGCCCGACACGCCCGGGTCGAAGTCGAAGATGCTGCGCATGTAGCCGAGCTTCTTGTGGAAGCGACCGACCAACCCAGAGATCATTGCGTCAGCCTCTCCACGCTCGACCATGAGGGCAGCGATCAAGGTGGGGCGCGAACGCAGCAGGTTCTTCGCCGCCGCCGGGCTGACGCCGCGGCGCTCGGTCAGGGCGTGGTACTGCTGCCAGTAGTCGTTGAAGCGCGGGTCGTCGTTGATGTTGGTCAACTCGAAGTCCACGCCTTCGCGCATGCGCAGGCCGAGGCGCTGGATGCGGGTTTCGATGACGTCGGGGCGGCCGATCAGGATCGGCAACGCCAGCTCTTCGTCGATCACCGTCTGCACCGCGCGCAGCACGGTCTCTTCCTCGCCTTCGGCGTAGACCACGCGCTTGCGGTCGGCGCGGGCGCGGTCGTAGACCGGCTTCATCAGCAGGCCGGTGCGGTAGATGTATTGGCTGAGCCGTTCCTCGTACTCGTCCATGTCGGCGATCGGACGCGCGGCGACGCCGGAGTCCATCGCCGCCTTGGCCACGGCCGGGGCCAGCATGACCAGCAGGCGCGGGTCGAACGGGCGCGGGATCAGGTATTCGGCGCCGAAGGTCGGCACGTCGCCGCCGTAGGCGCTGCCGAGGTCGGACGATTCCATGCGCGCCAATTGGGCGATCGCGCGCACGCAGGCCAGCTTCATTTCTTCGTTGATGACGGTCGCGCCGACATCGAGCGCGCCGCGGAAGATGTACGGGAAGCACAGCGCGTTGTTGACCTGATTCGGGTAATCCGAACGGCCGGTCGCGATGATGCAGTCCGGACGCACGGCCTTGGCGTCTTCGGGCAGGATTTCCGGATACGGATTGGCCAGGGCCAGGATGATCGGCTTGGCGGCCATGGTCGCGACCATCTCGGCCTTGAGCACGCCGCCGGCCGACAGGCCGAGGAACACGTCGGCGCCGGCGACGATGTCGGCCAGGGTGCGCTTGTCGGTGTCGCGGGCGTAGCGGGCCTTGTCCGGGTCGAGATTGGGACGGCCGGTGTAGAGCACGCCGTCGCGGTCGACCGCGAGGATGTTCTCCGGCTTCATGCCCAGGGCGACCAGCATGTCGAGGCAGGCGATGCCGGCCGCGCCGGCGCCGCTAGTGGCCAGCTTGACGTCTTCGATCTTCTTGCCGACCACTTCCAGCGCATTGAACACCGCGGCGCCGACGATGATCGCGGTGCCGTGCTGGTCGTCGTGGAACACCGGGATCTTCATGCGCTCGCGCAGCTTGCGCTCGACGATGAAGCACTCCGGGGCCTTGATGTCTTCGAGGTTGATGCCGCCGAAGGTCGGTTCCAGCGAGGCGATGATGTCGACCAGCTTGTCGGGGTCGCGCTCGTCGATTTCGATGTCGAACACGTCGATGCCGGCGAACTTCTGGAACAGCACGCCCTTGCCTTCCATGACCGGCTTGCCGGCCAGCGGGCCGATGTCGCCCAGGCCGAGCACGGCGGTGCCGTTGCTGATGACCGCGACCAGGTTGCCGCGGGCGGTGAGCTCGCTGGCGGCGTTGGGATCTTCGACGATAGCCTCGCAGGCGTAGGCCACGCCCGGCGAATAGGCCAGGGCGAGGTCGCGCTGGGTCACCATCGGCTTGGTCGCGGTGACCTTGATCTTGCCCGGCGGGCTGAGGCGGTGGTAGTCGAGCGCAGCGGTTTTCAGATCGTTGTCGGACATCAGGGAATGGCTGCCGTGGCAAGGGCGCGAGGAAAGGTGGACTTGCAGTCTAAAGGATCGCCGACGCGGATTCGCGCGACCGCGGTGGCGAAAGCCTTAGTACTTTGGAGTTGTACCCGCAGCGCAGCGCGGGCGCTTTGCCGAACCCGGCGCGGGCCGGCCGCGGCGATCGGCCGCGCCACCGAACCGACGCCGGCGTATGGGCGGACCGGGCCGAAGCGCAGGGGATCAGGGCGCATCGGCGGCCGCCTTGCGCTCGGGCTGGACCGTGCTGCGCCAGGCCTCGAGGAACTGGCGGCGCTTCAGCGCGTCCAGATACACCAGCAGGCCCGGCCCCAGCGGGATCGGGCGCAGGGCGCGCACCCGCGCGCCGTCGCGCGCGTGCGGCGAGAGCGGCGCACCGTTGGCGGCGCGGATCGGCTGCAGGCCGACCTGCTGGGCCAGCATGGCCTGGCCGCGCGGCGACAACAGGTAATCGAGGAAGCGCCCGGCCTCGGCCGCGTTCGGCGCGGTGCGCGGGATCAGCGCGGTGCGCAGCAGGACCAGGGTGTAGTCCTCGGGCAGGACGATGCCGAGCGGCGCGCCGGCGTCGATGCGGGCCTGGGCGTAGGAGCCGAGCACGTTATAGGCCAGGGCGAGTTCGCCGCTTGTGACGCGGTCGAGCAAGGCGCCGGTGCGCTCTTCCAGGCGCACGCGGTTGTCGCCGAGCGCGGCCTGCAAGGCGCCGGCCATGCTGCCGAGCTGGTGATCCTGGGTCGCCAGCAGATAGCCGACGCTGCTGCGGGCGACATCGTAGGTGCCGACCCGGCCGGCCAGCGGCGCGGCCGGGTCGCGCAGCAGCGCGAGCAGCTGCCGGCGCGTATGTGGCACCCGCGCCGCCGGCAGCAGGCGCTTGTTGTAGACGATGACGATGGGTTCGTAGCTGATGCCGAAGGCTTCGTGGCGCCAGTGCGACCATGCCGGCAGGCCGACCGTGGCCGGCGAACGGTGAGCGAGCGCGTGGCCGTCGTTGGCGAGCTTGGTCTGCAGGTCCATGCCGCTGCTGATCAGCAGGTCGGCGACTCGGCCGCGGCCGGCGGCGAGGTGGCGGGTGTAGATGTCCTGGGCGACGAGGTCGGAATACTCGACCTCGGTGCCCGGATGCAGGCGCTGGTAGTCGGCGATGACCGCGGCGAAGTTCTCGATGTCGGTCGAACCGTGGATGCGCAGTTGCGCGCTGCGCGTCTGCGGCGCCTTGAACAGGCGCACGTCGCCGGGCGCGGCGTGGGCTGGAGCGGGGAACGAGTTGAGAAGAGTGAGAAATGAGTAAAGGCAAAGGCAAAGCGCGGCGCTGTAGCGCGAGGCATGGCGCTTCTTCTCGTTTCTCACTTTTCCGTACTCGTTTCTCATTTTCCGCACTCGTTTTTCAAACCACGCTCCTCGGCAGGAGCGAGGAACGAGTTGAGAAGAGTGAGGAATGAGTAAAGGCAAAAGCAAGGCGCGGCGCTATAGCGCGAGGCATGGCGCTTCTTCTCGTTTCTCACTTTTCTGAACTCGTTTTTCATTTTCCGTACTCGTTTTTCAAACCACGCTCCTCGGCAGGAGCGAAGAACGAGTTGAGAAAAATGAGGACCGAGTAAAGGCAAAAGCCGCGCACGGCGCCGAAACGCTGCTTCTCGTTTCTCACTTTTCTGCACTCACTCCTCACTTTTCCGTACACGTTTTTCAAACCGCGCTCCTCGGCAGGAGCGAGGAATGAGTTGAGAAGAGTGAGGAACGAGTAAAGGCAAAGGCAAAACGCCGCCCCATAGCGCGAATCTGGGCGCACCTTCTCGTTTCTCACTTTTCTGAACTCGTTTTTCAAACCATGCTCCTCGGCAGGAGCGAAGAACGAGTAGAGAAGAGTGAGAAATGAGTAAAGGCAAAAGCAGCGCACAGCGCCGAAACGCTTCTTCTCGTTTCTCACTTTTCTGCACTCACTCCTCACTTTTCCGTACACGTTTTTCAAACCACGCTCCTCGGCAGGAGCGAGGAATGAGTTGAGAAGAGTGAGGAACGAGTAAAGGCAAAGGCAAAACGCCGCGCCATAGCGCGAATCTGGGCGCACCTTCTCGTTTCTCACTTTTCTGAACTCGTTTTTCAAACCATGCTCCTCGGCAGTCGCAACGTCACCACCAACCCGCCGCCGACGCGGTTGGACAGATCGATGCGGCCGCCGTGGCTGTCGACGATGCGCTTGACGATCGCCAGGCCGAGCCCGGCGCCGCCGGCGGCGGCATCGTGGCCGCGGGCGAAACGCTCGAACACGGTCTGCGCATCGGCCGGGGCGATGCCGGGGCCGTGGTCGGCCACGGTCAACACCGCGGTCGAGGCGCCCTCGCCTTCGGCCACGGTCAGGGCGATCTGCAGCGGCCCGCCTTCGCTGCCGGGCCGCGGCTGGCCGTGCTTGAGCGCGTTGTCGATCAGGTTCTTGATCGCCTCGCGCAGCAACAGGGCATCGCCGCGCACCAGCACCGGGCCCTGGGTCGCGGCCAGGCGCATGTCGGGGCGCGGGGCCGACTGCGGGATCGATTCGTACAGCGCTTGATGCAGCAACTCGGCCAGATCGACGGTCTCGAACTGCTGAAGGTGCGAGCGATGGATCGCGCTGGCGTCGCTGAGCAACTGGTTGAGCAAACGGCTCATGTGGCTGGCGTTGCGTTCGATGGTGACCAGGCTGCGGCGCTGCTCGGCCGGGTCGTCCTCGTCGAGGGCGAGCTGGGCCTGGGCGCGCAAGGCCGCCAGCGGCGTGCGCATCTGGTGCGCGGCGTCGGCCATGAACGCGCGCAGGGTCTCGTTGCTCGCCGACAGCCGCGCCATGAAGCGGTTCAAGGCGCCGACCAGTTGGTCGAGTTCCAAGGGCACCTCGCCGGCGACCGGCCTGAGGTCGGAGGGTTCGCGCAGCGACAGGTCGCGTTCGAGTTTCTGCAAAGGCCGCAGCGCGCGATGCACGCCGATCCCCACCAGGGCCAGCGCCGCGAACGACAGCACCACGATGGCGACCAGGGCGCGCAGCACCACGTCGTCGGCCAGGGCCTCGCGGGCGATGCGGGTCTGGCCGACCTGGACGATCGCCTGCCCTTGCGTGGCCGGTCCGGCGACCCAGCGCGAGACCGCGACGAAGCGGGTGGGTTCGCCGCGATACAGCGCATCGAACAGCCGCGGCTGACCGTCGCGCGGCGGCGACGGCGGCACCGGCAGGTCGTCGTAGCCGGTGATGGTCGCGCCTTCGCGGCTGGCGACGCGGTAGAACACCCGGTCTTCGGGCGCCATCGCCAACAGGTCGAGCGCGGCGTATGGCAGGTCGACCTGCCATTGGCCGTCGACCAGGGCCACGCTGTCGGCGATCGACAAGGCCGACGCAATCAGCAGGTGATCGTAGGAACGGTCGGCGGCGGCGCGGCCGTAGCTGCGCGCGGCGACGAACAACAGCACCGCGCCGATCAACGACAAGGCGCCCAGATAAACCAGCAGGGTGCGGCGGATCGAACCGTGCCGCGGCGGCGACGTGCGCGCGGACTCAAGCATCGAACGACTCCGCATCGGCCTGCCCGGCGGCCGGCGCAGCGGCTTCGAGCATGTAGCCGACCCCGCGCACGGTGACGATGCGCAAGGGCGCGGCGGCGAGGCGTTTGCGCAGGCGGCCGACGTACAACTCGATCGCGTTCGGCCCGGCCTCGTCGTCGAAACCGAACAGGCCGTTGCCGATCTCGTCCTTGCTGACCACCTGGCCGAGCTTGCCGATCAGGATTTCGAGCAGGCGGAACTCGCGGTTCGGCACTTCGATCGGCTCGCCGTCGAGGGTGACGCGATGCGCGGCGCTGTCGAAGGCCAAGGCGCCGACCTGGATCACACCGGCGGCACGGCCTTGATTGCGCCGCAGCAGCACCCGGCAACGCGCCTCGAATTCGCGGAAATCGAAGGGCTTGCCGAGGTAATCGTCGGCGCCGACGTCGAGCGCCTTGACCCGGTCCTCGATGCCGTCGCGTGCGGTCAGCATCAACACCGGGGTGGTGTCGCCGCGTTCGCGCAAACCGGCGAGCAGGCTCAGGCCGTTGAGCCGCGGCAGGCCGATGTCGAGCACGATCAGGTCGAAGGCCTGGTAGCGAAGCACACTGGCCGCGGCAACGCCGTCGGACTGCCAGTCCACCGCGTGGCCGTCGCGGCGCATCCGCCTGACGATGGCGTCGGCCAAGTCCGCGTTGTCCTCGACTAACAGAATGCGCATCGAACGGGGGCCCTTGCAGTTGCCGAAGTCAGGTCCCGCCAGGCCGATCTCGGCGGGACAGCTCCAATGGCAGGTCCAGTGACAGGTCAATGACAGCTTCGCCCGCCTAGCCTGCGCTCGAGGGGTTGCGGCTGGCCGTCCTGGCCGAAGCAACTATAAGCGCACGAACACGCGCCTGTCGTCGAAAAACGGCAGAAAAATAGGGAAACGAGATGCCTACGATGGTGCTTTTCCGTCACGCCGCCGCGTGCGCCGCGCTGTGCCTGTTCGCCGCCCCATGCCTGGCCGAAGACGGCCCGGTCACCGCCGAACTCGGCGGCCGCCTGCATTGGGACTTCGCCGATTTCGACAACGATGCGCGCGGCCTGCGCAACGGCGACGACACCGAGGTGCGTCGGCTCTGGCTCGACGTGTCCGGCAAGTTCTACGGCTGGGGCTACAAGATCGAAGGCGACTTCGCCGGCCTGCAGGACGATTTCTCCAAGGACAGCATCGAAGCCAAGGACGTCTACGTCACCCGCGACTTCAAGGCCGGCAAGCTGACCCTGGGCCAGTTCAAGCAGCACTTCACCCTCGACGACCGCATCAGCTCGAACTACGGCGTGTTCATGGAGCGCAGCATGTTCGCCAGCTCGGTCGCGCCGCTGTACCGGCTCGGCGCCGCCTGGATCACCGCGCGCGAGAACTACACCGTCGCCGGCAGCGTCTATAGCCTGGAAAACATCGACGTGTGGCAGGTCAAGGGCCAAGCGGTCGGCGCACGCGGCACCTGGACGCCGCTGCACGCGGACGAACGCACCCTGCATCTGGGGCTGTCGCTGGCACGCGAGGCCTACGACCATCCCGGCCGCGACGGCGCCAACGCGTTGCGTATCGCCCCGCGCCCGGCCGGGCACCTGTCCGACAACAGCCGCGCGACTTTGATCAACTTCAATCGCGGGCTCGACACCGATGTCGACAAATACTCGCTCGAGTTCGGCCTCGCCCACGGGCCGTTATACCTGCAGTCCGAACTCGGCGGCGCCAACTTCGACGACGGCAGCCAGCGCGGTCAGGTCCGTTCGGCCTATGGCCTGGTCGGCTGGTTCCTGACCGGCGAATCGATGCCCTACGACAGCAAGACCGGCCGCTTCGCCCGGGTCAAACCGGCGCGCAGCACGGGCGCCTGGCAGGTCGCGCTGCGCTACGACACGATCCGCGGCAAGCAGCACCTCGCTGGCCGCGGCAACTTCAGCGACGTGTCGATGGAACAGGCGAGCGTCGGGGTCAACTGGCATCTGCGCTCGAACCTGCGCTTCATGCTCGACTGGATCGAAAGCCGCAACCGCGACCGTCTGGCCGATCGCACGCTGGATCGGACTCGGGCTTTGACCGGGCGGTTTCAGTACGACTTCTAAAGCAGGAGTGAGAAGCGAGGAGTGAGGAGTGAGTAAAAACACTCCGCTTTCGCCCTCTCTCACTCCTCACTTCTCCCATCTCACTTCTCGCCCCAACGGAGTCCCTCATGTTGACCGCGCTCGGCTTCGGCATGGTCCTGACTTTCATGTACCTGATCATGAGCAAGCGGATGTCGCCGCTGGTGGCTCTGATCGTGATCCCGATCCTGTTCGCCCTGGTCGGCGGCTTCAGGAACGACATCGGCGAGATGATGATCGAGGGCATCAAAAAGATCGCGCCGACCGGCGTGATGCTGATGTTCGCGATCCTGTACTTCGGGGTGATGATCGACGCCGGCCTGTTCGACCCGGTGGTCAAGCGCATCCTCAAGCTGGTCAAGGGCGACCCGGTCAAGATCGTGGTCGGCACCGCGGTACTGGCGATGCTGATCTCGCTCGACGGCGACGGCTCGACCACCTACATGATCACTGTGTCGGCGATGCTGCCGTTGTTCCAGCGCCTGCGCATGAACGCGCTCAACCTGACCTGCGTGACCATCCTCGCCGGCGGGGTGATGAACCTGACCCCGTGGGGCGGCCCGACCGCGCGCGCGGCGACCGCCTTGCATGTCGACCCGAGCGACGTGTTCGTGCCGCTGGTGCCGGCGATGGCGGTGTCTTTAGTCGGCATTCTGCTGCTGGCCTGGTACCTGGGCCTGCGCGAGCGCAAGCGCCTCGGCATCGTCACCCTGGACGGCCATGCCGCCGACTGGAACCCCGACCTCGACACCGCCAGCGACAACCTGCCGACCCTGGCCGACAGCGAAGACACCAAGCGGCCGAAGCTGCTGTGGATCAACGCCGCGCTGACGCTCGGGCTGATGACCGCGCTGGTGCTCGGCGTGCTGCCGCTGCCGGTGTTGTTCATGATCGGCTTCGCTTTTGCCCTGGTGATCAACTACCCCGACCTCGCCGAACAACGCCGCCGCATCGGCAACCATGCCGGCAACGTACTCGCGGTGGTGTCGCTGATCTTCGCCGCAGGTATCTTCACCGGCATTTTGTCCAACACCGGCATGGTCGAGGCGATGTCGCGCAGCTTCCTGGCGGTGATTCCCGACGCCTGGGGCCCGTACCTGGCAGTGATCACCGCGATCGCGAGCATGCCGTTCACTTTCTTCATGTCTAACGACGCCTTCTACTTCGGCGTGCTGCCGATTCTGTCGGAAGCCGCCGGCCACTACGGCATCACGCCGGTCGAGATGGCCCGTGCCTCGCTCGCCGGCCAGCCGGTGCATCTGCTGAGCCCGCTGGTGCCTTCGACCTATCTGCTGGTCGGCATGGCCAACGTCGATTTCGCCGACCACCAACGCTTCACCCTGAAATGGGCGGTGTTGATCTCGCTGGTGCTGATGTTCGCCTCGCTGGCGCTGGCCTTGTATCCGCTGGCGTCTTGATCCGGCCCTTGCAGGAGCGGCGTGAGCCGCGACCACCGCAGTCATGTACGCGAGCGGAGCGGCCGAAGCCTGCAGCAACCATCTGTTTGATCGGTCGCGCCGTTTGTCCTGGCTTCGAACAGAACGCTTTCGACCATCACTTCGGTTGCTCGCGGCTTACGCCGCTCCTACAGAAAGTCATAGCCCCACTTCGTCGTTCGTCCATCACTAGGAACCGCGCCATGACACTCCGCATCGCCTACGTCACCAGCGGCATGGGCAGCCTCGGCACCGCGATCTGCCAGAAGCTCGCCCACGGCGGCCACACCGTGGTCGCCGGCTGCGGCCCCAATTCGCCGCGCAAGGCCGCCTGGCTGCGCGAACAGCGCGAGTTGGGTTTCGACTTCATCGCCTCCGAAGGCAATGCCGCCGACTGGGACTCGACCGTGGCCGCATTCGCCAAGGTCAAGGCCGAGGTCGGCGAGATCGACGTGTTGGTCAACAACGCCGGCGGCACCCGCGACGTGCTGTTCCGGCAGATGACGCGCGAGGACTGGAACGCGGTGATGGCCGGCAACCTGCATAGCCTGTTCAACATCACCAAGCAGGTCATCGACGGCATGTCGGCGCGCGGCTGGGGCCGGATCATCAACATCGCCTCGGTCAGCGCGCAGAAAGGCCAGATCGGCCAGGTCAACTACGCCACCGCCAAATCGGCGATGCACGGTTTCACCCGCGCCCTGGCCCAGGAGTTCGCCGCGCGCGGCGTCACCGTCAACACGGTGTCGCCCGGCTATGTGGCCAGCGCCGCCATCAGTGCGTTTCCGCCGGACGTGCTCGACCGGCTCGCCGCATCGGTGCCGGTGCGCCGCCTGGGCAAGCCGGACGAAGTCGCCAGCCTGTGCGCGTGGTTGGCGTCGGACGACGCAGCTTTCGTGACCGGCGCGGATTACGCGGTCAACGGCGGGCTGCACATGAACTGAGTTTTCCGGCTTCCGGCCGCGTCGTTACCCCTCCCCCCACGCGGCCCGGAAGTCGTTTTTATCTTGAGGCCCTGGGTAGGAGCGGCGTGAGCCGCGACCAACCGCAGCGGTGTACGCAAGCGCTTTATCCGGAGTCCGGACATCTCAACCTGCTTGTGCTCGTTTCGGCCGATTGCCTGGTCTTCGGACGAGACCTTCGCGTACGTAACTTCGGTTGGTCGCGACTCGCGCCGCTCCCACCCTTAAAGCAGGGCGATCAACCGATTTCGCTGAAATCGCCTTCGGCCATCTGGTCCAGGCGGATGCGGTTGGCGAACAGCGAGAACGCCAGCATCCCGGCCAAGCCGTTCGCGCGGGTGATCCACGGCGGCATCCAGCGCGGCGGCGCCAGCACGCCGCTGTCGAACAAGGGCTCGAAG
This sequence comes from Lysobacter sp. ESA13C, assembly GCF_019970005.1. Taxonomy (NCBI): domain Bacteria; kingdom Pseudomonadati; phylum Pseudomonadota; class Gammaproteobacteria; order Lysobacterales; family Lysobacteraceae; genus Lysobacter; species Lysobacter sp. ESA13C. The sequence goes on from NZ_JAHXYK010000012.1 coordinate 87,422, forward strand.
CGCTGCACATCGCCCAGGGTCATCTTGCCGGCGAACAACCAGCGGCACAGGTGCAGCTTCTGTTGGCGCAAGGCCCAGCGGAAGAAGGTGTGCACACCGACCAGGCCGCGCAGATAAACCGCATCCTTGGTGAAGGCGGAGCCGCCGTTCGTCGGCACGCCGCGGAACACGCGCTGAGCCGAGGCAAAGCTGTCGGCCGGCGATTGGCCGGCGTCGATGAAGTAACGGAACACCTGGATGAAGTCGGCGCCATCGAGCGCCATCGCCACCGCGTCGATACGCAGGCTCAGGCGCTTCATGCGGCCAATGTCGATGCTGCCGGTGATCTGTTCGGCGAAGGTCGCCAAGCCCTCTTGCGTTGCGGTGGTGCGCGGCGACGATAGTGCCAGGCTCGGCAGCACCGGTTGTTCGCGGCCGTTGAGCGCGGTCAGCGAGTGCACGAAGGCTTCGTGCTGCAGCAGCTGATGGCGGTCGTAGTCGCTGAAGGCCGCGCCGCTGCGCAGGCGGATGCGGGTCGCGCCGGCCGCGGCCTTGGCGATCAGGTCCGGGTCGAGCACGACTTCGATCATGCGGGCGTCGAAGTAGTCGTCGAGGTCGCGCTGCAGTTGCAGGCTCAGGGCGGTCGCGGAGATCTCGACCGTTTCGGCCGGCGACATCAGCTCGCGGTCGAGCTCGTTGGCGATCGAGATGAAATGGTTGGCGGCCTCGCGTGTGCTCGGCCCCTGCCCGGGCAGCGCCGCATCGGGCTTGCCGAACAACTGCACCGAGTAGGCGGTGACCGCGGTCGAGCCCAGCGATTCCAGCAACTGCGCGGCGATGCCCCAGGAATGCGCCGATTCGATCAGGTACTCGCCGAGCGGATGATCCGGGTCGGCTTCGGCGGCGACGGCTTCGAGTTCGCGGCGTGCTTCGCTGAAGTCGTACTTCGGGTACTCGATGACCGGCAGCAGCGCGACGCCGCGCGCATAGTCGTCGAGGAACTGCACTTCCAGGCCGGACGGCCAACTCGCCATGGTCAGCAGCTTGATCCCGCGCGCGACCCGGACCATGCGCGCATCGAGCGCGGCGTGGTGCTGGATTTCGCTGTGCAGGCTGGGGCTGAGCAGACTCATGCGGCGAGGCCTTGGGGGTGTTTCGCGGTGGAGAGCAGAGGCAAGAGCAGGAGCAAATCCCCCCTGCCCCCCTTTTGCAAAGGGGGGAGGCATCTGGCGAGGTTAGTCGCTTGCCTGGGGCTTTCGCGGCTGGCCATTACGACGCAACCATCCACGAGCCCGTGCCGTCCCCCCCTTTGCAAAAGGGGGGCTGGGGGGATTTGCTGTTCGGCCTGCGCAAACATCCCGTCTGCGCTCGGCCCTGCGACTGAACCCGGGCGCTCAGCGGCGCCCATGCTTGGCGTCCGGCCGCTTGTTGGGCGCCTTGCCGACCGCTTTCACATCGGCTTTCTGCGCGCGCCGGTTGGCCAGCTTATTGGCCGCACCGGCGACTTCGTCGCGCAGTTTCAAGTAGCTGGCGAAACGCTGCGGAGCTAGCCGACCGCCTTCGATCGCCGCACGCACCGCGCAGCCGGGCTCGCGGTCGTGCGTGCAATCGCGGAACTTGCACTGCTCGGCCAGGGCTTCGACATCGCTGAAGTTTTCGGCGACGTCTTCCTCGCCGGTCGGCTTGAGTTCGCGCATGCCCGGGGTGTCGATCAGGCAGGCGCCCGACGGCAACGGGATCAGAGCGCGATGGGTGGTGGTGTGGCGGCCGCGCGCATCGCTTTCGCGCACCGCACCGGTCTTCATGCGCTCGATGCCGAGCAGGCTGTTGGTCAGGGTCGATTTGCCGGCGCCGGAGGAGCCCACCAGCACCACGGTGCGGCCCGGCTGCAGCCACGGCGCCATCGCCGCGACGCTGCCGTCGCGGTCGCGCGCGTTGACCGCGCGGATCGCCACGCCCTCGGCCAGTTCGGCCAAGGCGCCGATCGCGTCGGCGACCGCGTTCTCGTCGGCGGCGATGGCTTCGTCGGCCTTGGTCAGCACCACGACCGGTTCGGCGCCGCCGCGCACCAGCAGCAGATAGCGCTCGATCCGGCGCGGATTGAAGTCCCCGTCGAGACCGCACACGATGAATACCGTGTCGATGTTCGCTGCAATCAGCTGCTGCTTGTAATGCTCGCCGGCGGCGCCGCGCTTGATCGCGCTATAGCGCGGCAGCAGGGCGACGACCTTGCCGCCGCTGCCGTCGCCGTCGATCAGCAGCCAATCGCCGACCCCGGGACGCTGTTCGGGCGCGACCGAGCCTTTTTTGTAATTGGCCGGGCGTTGCCATTCGGGCAGGGATTCGACCCGGTAGCCGCTGTCGGGCCCTTCGGACACGACGTAGCCGCTGCGGTGCTGTTCGGTCACCCGCGCCGGGCGGGCCTGGGGGTGGTCGAGCAGCGCCTGGCGCCAGACGGGGTCGGCGGGCAACGGCTCGTCGGCCGTGATCGGCCAGCCGATCGCCTGCAAGGCAGCGAGTTCAGGAGTCAAAGGCGCGGGCAACGAGGGTCATGGCGCGATTCTACATAGGCCGGACGCGGGTTTCGGCCTCGGCGCAGGCCTCCGGACCGGCGGCGAACGCGGCGGCGGCCGGGATCGGGGCCGCCGGCCCGGCCATTCCGTGCGCGCCGGCGCAGATCGCGGGCGCCCGGAATCGCCGCCCCCGGCTGATTCGCCGGACCGATTCAGCTAGTCTGGGGGTCTCTCCTTCTACCCAGCCCTGCCCCGATGTCATTGCCGCCCCTGAAAACCCGCGAACGCCTGTCCGAAGTCCGTTACGAAATCCGCGGTGAACTGGCCCGGCGAGCCCGTGAGTTGGAGGCCCAGGGGCGCAAGCAGATCAAGCTCAACATCGGCAACCCCGGCGCCTTCGGCTTCCGCGCGCCCGAACACCTGCAGCGCGCGATCGCCGACCACATCGCCAACACCGATCCCTATACCCATCAGCAGGGCCTGCCGGCCGCGCGCGAAGCCATCGCCGCGTTCCACAAGCGCCGCGGCACGCCCAACGCCTCGCCCGAGCGCGTGTTCGTCGGCAACGGCGTCAGCGAGCTGATCGACCTGTCGCTGCGCGCCCTGCTCAATCCCGGCGACGAAGTGCTGCTGCCCTCGCCCGATTACCCGCTGTGGTCGGCCGCGACCATCCTCAACGACGGCCGTCCGGTGTATTACCGCTGCCAGCCCGAGAACGGCTTCCTGCCCGACCCGGACGAGATCGAGCAACTGATCTCCAGCCGCACCCGCGCAATCGTGCTGATCAACCCGAATAACCCGACCGGCGCGGCCTATCCGCGCGAGCTGATCGAACGCATCGTCGCGATCGCCGCGCGCCATAAGCTGCTGCTGATGTGCGACGAGATCTACGACTCGATCCTCTACGACGGCGCCCAGTTCACCCCGGTCGCGCCGATCGCCGGCGACCTGCCCTGCCTGAGCTTCGGCGGCCTGTCCAAGGTGCACCGCGCCTGCGGCTGGCGCGTGGGCTGGGCGGTGCTGTCGGGCGACCCGGTCGCCAGCGGCGACTTCCACCACGCCATGGACCTGCTCGGCGCGCTGCGCCTGTGCGCCAACGTGCCGGGCCAGTTCGCGATCGAAGCCGCGCTCAACGGCGAAGACACCATCACCCCGCTGTGCGAGCCGGGCGGACGCCTGTACGAAGCGCGTCGCGCGGTGATCGAGTCGGTCGAAGCCAGCCAGCATCTGGAACTGGTCGCCCCGGCCGGCGCCCTGTACGCGTTCCCGGCCGTGGTCGGCGCCGCCGCGCAGGGCTTCGACGACCATAAGTTCGCACTCGAACTGCTCGAAACCGAAGACGTGCTGGTGGTGCCGGGCTCGAGCTTCAACGTGCCCTATCGCAACCATTTCCGCGTCACCCTGCTGCCGCAGCCGGCCGAGGTGCGCGAGGTGTTCCAGCGCATCGAACGCGTGCTCGACCGTTACGCCGAACGCGGCGCCCAGGTCGAGGCCCAACGCGCCGCGGTGGCTTGAAGCAAGCATGACGCTGTCCTATCTCGCGCTCGGCGACAGCTACACCATCGGCGAAGCCGTGCCCGAGGCCGGGCGCTGGCCGCTGCAGATGGCGAACGCACTGCGCGAGCGCGGCATCGGCCTGGCCGACCCGCGCATCATCGCGACCACCGGCTGGACCACCGACGAGCTCGCGCTCGCGCTGGACCTGGCCGAACCGTTGGGGCAGTGGGATTTCGTCAGCCTGCTGATCGGCGTCAACAACCAGTACCGCGGCCGCAGCGCGCCGCAGTACGCCGGCGAGTTCCGCGAATTGCTCGAACGCGCGATCCGCTACGCCCATGGCCGCGCCGATCGCGTGCTGGTGTTGTCGATCCCCGACTGGGGCGCGACCCCGTTCGGCGCCAGCGACAAACGCGGCCCGGCGACGATCGGCGCCGAGCTCGATGTCTTCAACCAGGCCGCGCGCGAGATCTGCGCGCGGCACGAGGTCGCCTTCGTCGACATCACCCCGGTCTCGCGCGCACGCGGCAGCGAAGCGGCGATGGTCGCCGAGGACGGCCTACATCCGTCGGCGGCGATGTATACGCAGTGGGCCGAGCTGGCCGTGCCGGTGGCGCAACGACTGCTGCAAGCGCACGTGGGCTGAACGCGGCGCAGTCGCGGCATCGGCGCGCGCCGCCTCGCCGCCCACGATGTGCTTTGCGACGCCGTGCGGCGATGGCCGAGCGCCGGCGCCCCTGGAATGCCAAACTGCCGCCGGCGGCACGGCCGCGCACGGAGTCCGGACCCAGCAATGAACGAAGCGGTACAAGCCATGGCCCACGGACAAGCGGACCGCATCGCGCGCGCCTATCTGCCCGAGCATCCGCTCGGCAATCGCTGGGACTATTACTACAGCCGCGCCAAGCTCGGCAGCGATCCGCTCTATCCGGGCGTCAGCGCGGCCCTGCGCGGCACCCGCGCGCCGCTGCTGGACTTGGGCTGCGGCCTCGGCCTGCTCGCCCACACCTTGCTCGCCGACGGCATCCGCCTGCCCTACCGCGGTGTCGACAGCGATGCAGCGAAAATCCGTCGCGCCACCCGCGCCGCGGCGCGGGTCGGCCTGGATCAGGCCGTATTCGAAACCGTCGACCTCGCTCACGAAGTGCCCGAGCATCGCGGCAGCGTGGTGATGCTCGACGTGCTGCAGTTCATTCCCTACCCGGCGCAGGCGCGGGCAATCGACGCCATGATCGCGATGCTGACCCCGGGCGCACGCCTGGTGATCCGTACCGGCCTCGACGACGGCACCCACCGGGCGCGCATCACCCTCGCGGTCGACCTGTTCTCGCGCGCACTGGGCTGGATGAATGCCATGCCGCGTTATTACCCCAACGGCGAAGCCTTGCGGGCACGTTTGCGCGAGGCCGGGCTCGAAGTCGAGTTCACGCCGCTGTTCGGGCGCACGCCATTCAACAACTGGCGGATCGTGGCGGCGCGTGCGGAGTGAGGCTTGCGCGGTAGCGCGATAGATCGCGGTCGCGGCTTGCGCCGTTCCTACCCTTGGAACGCGGCTTTGGAGTAGGAGCGACGCGAGTCGCGACCGCGAACCAGCCGACCTGAGCGCAAGCCGATCGGCCTGCGCCGCCCTCATTCGACCGACGGCACCACGCAGCGGTAATCCAGCTCGCGCAAACGCCGCAACAACACCGCCATGGTCTCGACATTGCGCCCGTGACCCGCGCCTTCGTGCATCAACACGATCGCGCCCGGCGCCAAGTCTTTTTCGATCCGCGCCACCACCGTGGCCGGGTCGGCCGCGACCGCGTCGAAACCGCGCGCGCTCCACGCCACCCGGATCAAACCGTGCGCGCTCAACGGTTGCGCGGTGAACGGATTGGCCATGCCCACCACGGCCCGAAACCAGCGCAGGCGCAGGCCGGGGATCAAGGCCTGCAAGCGCGCCTGGGCGCCGCCGATCTCGGCGGCCATCGCCGCCGGCCCCAACATCCAGAACCGCGCCGAAGGATGGCTGGCGCTGTGGTTGCCCAGGTCGTGGCCGCGGCGGACGATCTCGCGCAGCAAGTCGGCGCGTCGTTCGGCGCGCTGCGCGACCACGAAGAAGGTGGCCTTGGCCTGGTGCTCATCGAGCAGGTCGAGCAGGGCCAGGGTGTCGTCGGAGGGGCCGTCGTCGATGGTCAGCCAGACCACGCGTTCGCGGGTCGGCAGCCGCGACAGCACCGGGCTGAACAGACGCGAGCGCGGCCACAGGGTGCCCCAGACCATCGCCCCGTGGCTCAGCAGCAGGGCCGGCAGGCCGACGGTCCATCCGTAGCGCGCCCACAAAGCGGCCATCAGCAGCTGCGAGCCGAGGAACAGCCACAACCAGACGCCCGGGCGGCGCGGAGGACGGTGGGTGACGAGGATGGCGTTCATACGCAGCGGGCGGTTCCGACGGTCGGGAGGGGCTCCGCGGCAGCCCGAGACGCCGGCGGATGCCGCATCCTACCTTGCGACGTAGACTGCCCGCCCCCACCTTGCCCCTATTCCCGCCCGGCTGACCTCCATGTCCCTCGACCCTGCCCTGCGTTCGCGCATCGAAACCCTGCTCCAGTCCAACCGCGTCGTTCTGTTCATGAAGGGCGGCCCCACCGCGCCGCAGTGCGGCTTCTCGGCCAAGGCCTCCGGCGCGCTCAACGCGCTGCTGCCGCAAGGCTATGCCCATGTCGACGTGCTGGCCGACCCGGAGATCCGCGAGGGCATCAAGCAATACGGCGAGTGGCCGACGATCCCGCAGCTGTATGTCGACGCGCAACTGGTCGGCGGCAGCGACATCATCGAGCAGATGGCCGGCAGCGGCGAACTGCACGAGCTGCTCGGCCTGCCCACACCGGACCGCAGCCCGCCGAAGCTCACGATCACCCCGGCCGCGGCGCAGATGCTGCGCGACGCGGTGGCCAATGCCGGCGACAACTACGCGGTGCAGCTCGAAGTCGACGCGCGCCATAACGTGCGTTTGCAGTTGGCGCCGGTCGATGCCAACGCCATTGCGGTCGAAGCCGAAGGCGTGCGCGTGCAGACCGACTGGATCAACGCCCGCCGCGCCGACGGCGTGAGCATCGACTGGGCCGACGACGAACGCGGCCGCGGCCTGGTCATCACCAACCCCAACGCGCCGCCGGCGGTGAAGCCGATCGCGCCCGAGCAGGCGCTCGCGCGCGCCGGCGAAGGCTCGCTGCGCGTGGTCGACGTGCGCCCCGCCGACGAACGCGCGATCGCCCGCATCGGCATCGCCTTCGACACCTTCGACGGCGGCACCGATGCCCTCGAAGGCCTGCCCAAGGACACCCCGCTGGCGTTCCTGTGCCACCACGGCGGCCGCAGCGCCCAGGCAGCCGAGCACTTCCGCCAGCTCGGTTTCCGCGAGGTCTACAACATCGAAGGCGGCATCGACGCCTGGGCCGACCTGGACGCTTCGATTCCGAAGTATTGATCGAGCGACAGTTCTGATCGATCGGCAAGCCCGAATCGAACGGCCGCGGCGCCCTGCGTCGCGGCCGTTCTGTTTTGTGGGGCGGGCTGCCGCGTCGCCGCCCCTGTAGGAGCGGCGTGAGCCGCGACCGCGGGCTGACGGATCGCCGCGCAGGCTCGGGTGGGTGCGCGGTCGCGACTCACGTCGCTCCTACCCCAAAGCGCGGCGTCGCTGCCCCTGTAGGAGCGGCGCAAGCCGCGACCGCGGGCGGGCGGGATCGCGACGCCGGTTCGGGCGGATGCGCGGTCGCGACTCGCGTCGCTCCTACCCCAAAGCGCGGTGTCGCTGCCCCTGTAGGAGCGGCGTGAGCCGCGACCGCGGGCTGACGGATCGCCGCGCAGGCTCGGGTGGGTGCGCGGTCGCGACTCGCGTCGCTCCTACCCCAAAGCGCGGCGCCGCTGCCTCTGTAGGAGCGGCGTGAGCCGCGACCGCGGGCTCGCGGATCGCGGCGCAGCATGGGGTGATGGCGTGGTCGCGACTCACGTCGCTCCTACATTGATTCATCGCGGTCGCGGGGTGCACGCCCCCGGCTCAGCCCCTGAACCCGCCACCATCCAGATAGGCCTGTTCCTCGGCCGTGCTCTCGCGGCCGAGTGCGGCATTGCGGTGCGGGAAGCGGCCGAAGCGTTCGATGATTTCGAGATGGGCCACGGCCCACTGCGCGGCGTCGCTGCCGTCCTGGTTCGGCGGCAGGCCGCGGTGCAATTCGACCGAGCGGCGTTGATCGTCGAGTTGCTCGGAATGCTCGAACGGCAAATAGAAGAACGCGCGCAGCGCCGGCTCGATGCTGCGGTCGTGACCGAGTTCGAGCGCGCGCCGGGCGTAGTGCCGCGCGAGCGGATCGGTCGCGTAGGAATGCGCGCTGCCGCGGAAGACGTTGCGCGGAATCTGGTCGAGCAGGATCAGCAAGGCCAGCGCGGATTCGGCGTCGCACTCGACCCAGTCGTCGTGCTCGCGCCGCGCGGCGGCGTGATGGGCTTCGAGGAAACCGCTGCGGCATTGATGATCGAAGCTGTCGTTGCGGTCGAACCAGCGGCTGGGGCCGGCGTTTCGCCAGAAGTCGACGACGTCTTTCGCGGTCACGGGCATGCGGGTTCTCGCTGAGGATCAGGTGGCGAACCCTAGCAAACCGGGCGCGAAGCTGTCGCGCTCACCCTGCGACGGGCATCAAGCCGCATCCACATGAATCGCGGAAGCCCGCGTACCTCACGCTGTCGCAAGACCGATGACTGCCGCGCCGCAAGCCGCTGCGACGATCGGCCCGATGGATCCGTCGAAACCGCCTGCCAGGTGGGGCCGATCCGCGGTTGCCCATCCTTCCACCGCCGATGCGATGCCCAAGGCCGCCATAGCCGGCCGCATCAAGCGGCCTCTTCCTCGCCCAACTGCGTTTCCAGCTCGTTGATCCATGCGACCGTAATGCTTTCCATCGTCACCGCGTGGATCAGCGGACGGATCGGCCCGGCCGAGTACGACTGCGAGACGAAACGCGCATGGCATTCGCGAAAAGTCAGCCATGCCTCGTGCGCCCGCTCGAACGCCGCCAGGCCGTCGCCGTCGAGCTGCTTGCGCAGGTGCGCGACCAAGCCCTGCAACCGCACTTCTTCGCGGCTGAGCTCGGCGATCGCCTGCTGGCTCATGTCGGCCTCGCTGACCCGCGCGTCCTCGTTGTCGCGCGCGACCGCGGCGGCCTTGCTGAAATAGCTGTCGGCGATGCGCGCGGCGGTTTCGGCCTTGCCGACCAACCGGCTTTCGAAACGGCGCAGTTCCTCGACGCTGGTGTGAGCGCCGTCGAGCTCTTGCTTGAGCGCCAGCAATTGCTTGCCGCGCTCGATCGCGTCGACCGTGCCGCGACGTTCGGCGAAACGTTGGATGAAGTAGAACGCCCAGGTAAGCAACGCGCCGATGACGGTGAAGATGAGCTGTTCCATGACCTGTCCTCCGGCCGTGGAATACAGTGTCGGCGCGCGAGGTCTCAGGCCGTGCGATGTCGTGTGCTTGGCGTCGCAGAACCCCTATAAAAACAGGGTTATCCGCTCGTTCATCGATAAACGGTTCAGGGCCGCACGACGGATCTGCGATGGCGGGCACGGCGCGCGCGCAGAGCTGTCGCGGCCCTCACCCCAACCCCTCTCCCGCAAGCGGGAGAGGGGCTTCGTACGCTGGCGCTTGCAGATGAATGACTACTGTCACGACACCGCGAAGCGCTCAAAGACGGAAAGGCCGGCGTGCCGTAGCGATCACTCGTCGAAGCGCAAATGCCGCACCGACTTGCCGTGGCGGCGAATCAGCTTCAGCGCTTCGATGCCGACGCTGATGTGGGTGTCGACGAAGTTCGCGCTGACCTTGGCGTCGGAGGCTTCGGTCTTGACGCCTTCGGGGATCATCGGCTGGTCCGACACCAGCAGCAGCGCGCCGCAGGGGATGCGGTTGGCGAAGCCGGCGGCGAACACGGTCGCGGTCTCCATGTCGATGGCCATGCAGCGCATCTGGCGCAGGCGCTCCTTGAAGGCTTCGTCGTGCTCCCAGACGCGGCGGTTGGTGGTGTACACCGAGCCGGTCCAGTAGTCGTGGCCGAGGTCGCGGATGGTGGTCGAAACCGCGCGCTGCAGGGCGAAGGCCGGCAGGGCCGGCACTTCCGGCAGCAGGTAATCGTTGGAGGTGCCTTCGCCGCGGATCGCGGCGATCGGCAGCACCAGGTCGCCGAGCTGGTTCTTGCGCTTGAGGCCGCCGCACTTGCCGAGGAACAACACCGCCTTGGGCATGATCGCCGACAGCAGGTCCATCATGGTCGCGGCGTTGGGGCTGCCCATGCCGAAGTTGATCATGGTGATGCCGTCGAAGGTCGCGCTCGGCATCGGTCGGTCCAGGCCGACCACTTCGGCGCCGGTCAGGCGCGCGAAGGTATGCAGGTAGCCGCCGAAATTGGTCAGCAGGACGTGCTCGCCGAATTGGTCCAGGGGCACGCCGGTGTAGCGCGGCAGCCAGTTTTCGACGATCTGTTCTTTCTCTTTCATGGTCTGTGCCTGTTCTTGTTGTTGTCCGGCCATTGTCGCACCGCCCATGACGATAGTCAGGGTTGGCAGGGGCTCGGGCGGCCGTTACGGTTCCAAGGTTGTCCGTCGCTCGCTCTGTCTTGGGGGAATCCATGTTTCGACCGCTACTGGCCGGCTGTGGCCTGGCGCTGCTCGCCGGCGCCGTGCAGGCCGCCACGCCCGCGTCTGCCTCGCGTTTCACCCAGGACCCGTATCCGAGCACCTACAAGGCGATCGCCGCCGGCCCGGTGCTGCTGCAGCATGCGACCGTGCTGACCGGCGCCGGCCAGCGCCTCGACGACGCCGACGTGCTGCTGCGCGATGGCAAGGTGGTCGCGGTCGGCCGCGCCCTCGAGGCACCCAGCGACGCCACCCGCGTCGACGCGAGCGGCAAGTGGATCACCCCGGGCATCATCGACGTGCACTCGCACCTCGGCGTCTACCCGAGCCCCGGCGTCGGCGCGCACGCCGACGGCAATGAAATGACCGGCCCGGTCACCCCGAACGTCTGGGCCGAACATTCGGTGTGGCCGCAGGACCCCGGCTTCGCCGCGGCGCTCGCCGGCGGCATCACCTCGCTGCAGATCCTGCCCGGCTCGGCCAACCTGATCGGCGGACGCGGGGTGACGCTGAAGAACGTCCCGGCCACCAGCTACCAGGCGATGAAGTTCCCGGCCGCGCCGTGGGGCCTGAAGATGGCCTGCGGCGAGAACCCCAAGCGCGTCTACGGCAGCCGCAACACGCCGCCGGGCACGCGCATGGGCAATGTCGCCGGTTACCGCGCCGCCTTCATCGACGCCAGCGAATACCTGCGCAAGAGCGCGCCGAAGGCCGCCGCGCCGCAGAAGAAGCGCTGGTGGCAGAGCAGCGCCAAGCCCGGCAACGGCAACGGCGCCGACAGCGAGAAGGACACCGGCGGCAAGCGCGACCTCAAGCTCGACACCCTGGCCGGCGCGATCAAGGGCGACATCCTCGTCCACATCCATTGCTACCGCGCCGACGAGATGACCACCATGCTCGACCTGGCCAAGGAGTTCGGCTTCAAGGTCAGCGCCTTCCACCACGGCGTGGAGGCCTACAAGATCGCCGACCGCCTCGCCGCCGAAGGCGTGTGCGGCGCGCTGTGGGCCGACTGGTGGGGCTTCAAGATGGAAGCCTTCGACGGCATCCAGGAAAACATCGCCATCGTCGACCGCCCCGCCAACAGCTGCGCGATCGTGCATTCGGACTCCGAGGAGGGCATCCAGCGCCTCAACCAGGAAGCGGCCAAGGTGATCGCGCATGCGCGCCTGGCCGGCATCGACATCGCGCCGGAACGGGCGATCCGCTGGCTGACCCAGAACCCGGCCAAGGCGCTCGGCATCCTCGAACGCACCGGCACCCTCGAGCCCGGCAAGATGGGCGACGTGGTGGTGTGGAACGGCAACCCCTTCAGCGTCTACGCCAAGGCCGAGCAGGTCTATGTCGACGGCGCGCGCGTCTACGACCGCGCCGACCCGTCGCGGCAACCGAAGTCGGACTTCCTGCTGGGGCAACCGGCGACGCAGACCGGAGGCGTGCGATGAACCGTCGCGGGATCGAACCCTTGTCCTGCGCCGTTGCAGCGAAGCTTGCAACCCGCGGGCTGCGTCGCAGCGCGCTGCTGCTCGCCCTGCTCGGCGCTTGCGCGAGTTTCGGCGCCGCGGCGCAGAACGTCCTGATCCGCAACGCCACCGTGCACACCGCGACCGCGCAAGGCTCGCTCGAACACGCCGACGTGCTGGTCGGCAACGGCGTGGTGCGCGCGGTCGGCAGGGGGCTGTCGGCGCCGGCCGGCGCCCAGGTCGTCGAAGCCGAAGGCCGGCCGCTGACCCCGACCCTGTTCGGCGGCATCACCGAGATCGGCCTGGAAGAAGTCTCCGGCGAAAAATCCACGGTCGACCAGACCGTCGCGCTGGGCGCCGACACCAAGGAAATGACGGTGCGGCCGGAGTTCGACGTAACCCTGGCCTACAACCCCGACTCGGTGTTGATCCCGGTCGCGCGCATCGAAGGCATCGGCTGGACCCTGCTCGGCGTCGGCACCGCCACCGGCGGCTCGATCGTCGCCGGCCAGGGCGGCGTCGAACGGCTCGACGGCGGCCCCGACCCGATCGGCCCGCGTGTGTTGTTCGTGCGCCTGGGCAAAGACGGCCTGGGCCTCAGCGGCAGCTCGCGTGCAGCGCAGTGGATGATCCTCGACCAGTTGATCGACGAGGCGCGCGGCCGCATCGCACCCGGCCACCACGCCGCGCTGCTGACCCCGGCCGGGCGTTCGACCCTGCTCAAATACCTCGACGGCGGCGGCCGCATCGTGTTCGGCGTCGATCGCGCCGCCGACATCCGCCAGTTGCTGCGCTGGTCGGCGCGGCACCGGTTGCGCATCGCCATCGCCGGCGGCGGCGAGGCCTGGCGGCTCGCGCCGCAGCTCGCCGCGGCCAAGGTGCCGGTGTTCGTCAATCCGCTGTCCAACCTGCCGAGCGATTTCGACCAGGTCGGCGCCAGCATGGAGAACGCCGCGCGCCTGCGCGCGGCCGGCGTGGCGGTGGGTTTCAGCGAAGGCGGCGCCTCGCACAACGCGCGCAAGGTACGCCAGCTCGCCGGCAACGCCGTCGCCGCGGGCCTGCCCTGGGCCGACGGCCTGGCCGGCCTGACCCGGGTGCCGGCCGAAGCCTTCGGCGTGGCCGGCCAGGTCGGCGCCATCGCCCCAGGCCAGCGCGCCGACCTGGTGCTGTGGAGCGGCGATCCGCTCGATGTCGCCCATGTCGCCCTGCAAGTGTGGATGGACGGCCGCGCGATCGAGATGCGCAGCCGCCAGACCGAGCTGCGCGACCGTTACCTGCACGGCGACACCGGCCTGCCGCGCGCGTATCCGGCGCCGGCGCGCTGAGGCAGCGGCCCGGCCGCTTCGACGAAGCGGCCCAATGAATCCGCCGGGTCTTTGTAGGAGCGGCGTAAGCCGCGACCGCGAAGCCACGGCGACGACGAAGCGGTAAGAACGCGGTCGCGGCTTACGCCGCTCCTACAAGGGGGCGGTCCGCGGGCATGGCCCATGCCACCGCCTCCGATGACCCAGGCGTATCCTGTCGTCGGCCGACGAAGGATCGCCGCCCGTCCCGCCCCTTCCCCGAGCCCGCTGCGGCGAGCTGCCGCGCGACATCGCGCACCGGGAATCGGTCGGTGCCGATTCACCCCAACACCCGGAGAACACCGCGATGACCGCATCCCTCTTGCAACTCAACTGGCTGGCGATCCTCGCGGCGACCGCCTCGTCCTTCCTGCTCGGCGGGCTCTGGTACGGGCCCTTGTTCAAGAAGCGCTGGTGCCGCGAAGCCGGGGTCGATCCCGATGCCAAGCCCGGCCACCCCGGCCGGGTGTTCGCCACCGCCATCGCCTGCAGCTTCCTCGCCGCGCTGATGTTCGCGGTGTTCCTGCCGCCCGGCGCCAATGCCGCCGACGGTTTCGGGGTCGGCTTCGTGGTCGGGCTGTTCTTCGTCTCGATGAGCTTCGGCATCAACTACGCCTTCGCCCAGCGCAGCCTGATGCTGTGGATGATCGACGCCGGTTACCACATCCTCCAGTTCGCCCTGTACGGCCTGATCCTCGGCGCCTGGAAGTAACAGAGCCGGCCATAAGAGACCCGACGACCATGACCACGCTGCGCTGGTACTTCGACTTCATCTCGCCGTTCTCCTACCTGCAGTGGCAGAAGCTCAGGCCGATGGTGCGCGAGCGCGCGATCGAGCTGGTGCCGGTCGCATTCGGCGCCGTGCTCGAGGCGCGCGGCCAGAAGGGCCCGGCCGAAATCGTCGGCAAACGCGAGTTCACCTACCGGCACGTGCTGTGGCAGGCGCGGCGCGAAGGCATCGCCCTGCGCTTCCCGCCGGCGCATCCGTTCAATCCGCTCGCCGCACTGCGGTTGTGCCTGGTCGCCGGCTCCACCCCCGAGGCGGTCGATGCGATCTTCGACTGGATCTGGCGGCGCGGCGAGGCCGGCGACAGCGTCGAAGCACTGGCACCGGTGATCGATGCCCTCGGGGTCGAGGCCGAAGCGCTCGGCGCCGACGCGATCAAGGCGGCGCTGCGCGACAACACCGAGGCCGCGTTGGTGGCCGGTGTCTTCGGTGTCCCTACGTTGAGCATTGGAGATGAGTTGTTTTGGGGCAACGATGCCCACGACTTCGCTCTTGACGCACTGCAACATCCCGAATTGCTCGACGACCCGGAGATGCAGCGTTTGAAGCAACTGCCGGTGGGGATACGTCGCCGCGCCTGAACGACGCAAGCCCCGGAGCGCGCTCACGCGTGACTCATGTCTCAAAAAGGTATGCTGCGGTCCTATCCGATCACCACGCGCCCTACCCGGGGGGGAACATGCGCATTGGAATCGTCGTCGACTCCGCTTGCGATCTGCCGTTGGAATATCTGGAACGGCACGACATCCATCTGTTGCCGATCACCGTGCGCATCGGCCAGGCGGTACTGGCCGACCATCGCAACGAACAGGCCACCCTGCAATTCCTGCACACGCACCTGGCCGAGCGCGGTTTCGAGGCCGAGACCACGCCCTACACCGTGCAGCAGGTGCGCGACCTGTTCGTCAGCCAGCTCGTGATCGATTACGACTACGTGTTCTGCATGACGATCACCAAGACCCGCAGCCCGGTCTACGAGAACGCCAATCAGGCCAGCTTCGCGATCCTCAACGACTACAAGCCGGTGCGTTCAGCGGCCGGCATCAACACGCCGTTCGCGTTGCGGGTGATCGACACTCTCAACCTGTTCGCCGCCCAGGGCATCACCGCGGTCGAAGCGGTGCGCCTGCGCGCCGCCGGCGAAGGCGCGCCGAAGATCCGCGCGCGTCTGGAGTATCTGGCCCTGCACACCCACGGCTATCTGATCCCGCGCGACCTCAACTACCTGCGCGCGCGCACCCGCGTGCGCGGCGACCGCAGCGTCAGCTTCCTCAGCGCCACCCTCGGCACCGCGCTCGACATCAAGCCGGTGCTGCACTGCAACCGCGGCGAGACCGGCCCGGTGGCCAAGATCAAGGGCTACGAGAACGCCGCGCAGAAGCTGTTCGAGTTCACCGCGCACAAGGCCCAGACCGGGCTGCTGACGCCGACGGTGTGCGTCAGCTACGGCGGCGAACTCGCCGAACTGCACGCCCTGCCCGGCTACGAGCGCCTGCGCGAAGCCTGCCGCAACAGCAACGTCGAGCTGTTCGAAAGCGTCATGAGCCTGACCGGCATGGTCAACGTCGGCAAGGGCGCGGTGGTGGTCGGCTTCGCCGCCGAGCAGGCCGACTTCAAGGGCTGAGCGGGCACGAAGCGGCTGGAGCGCCGATGCGGATGCGGCGGCGCCAAGAGCAAATCTCCCCCAACCCCTCTTTTCCAAAGAGGGGAGCGGATTAGCTTTGCCGGGAGCAACGACACCTCGTCGACGCATTAGAACTGGCCACCGTCGCTCTTGCTTCGAAGGCAGCATCCGTTACATGAGGTCCACGGCTTCCATTCGAGAGCCGGCAGTTCGGCCCCGCTAGCCGCCAGCATCCCTTGCTTGCGCAGCGATGCAGCTCGAAAGAAGTTCATCCTCCCCGACCCGACGCCAGCACTCCCCTCTTTGGCAAAGAGGGGTTGGGGGAGATTTGCTTTGCTCGCACGGCGTGGCGACAGCGACATCTCGCCATACCCCACCAAGCACGACTTTTAGCCCAGGTGTCGAGGCATGCGTGCGGGTTAGGCTCGAACCATCGTCAGCCCCAGGTAACCGCTTCGATGCCCAATCACCGCCTGCTCGCCCTTGCGCTCGCCAGCGCGCTCGCCGTCCCGGCCTATGCCCAGACCCCGCCGCAACCCGCACCGCAGGACAAGAAACAGGGCGAGAAACAAGGCGAAGCGCCCGCCGCCCAGTTGGAACAGGACGCGCTGAAACCCGCCGGCACCGATCCGGCGCGCGCTTCGGCGCAGACCGCCAAGGGCGTCAGCAAGCCCGGCGACAAGGACGAGAAGAAGTGGGACGTCTCGGCGCCGCACGGCCAGACCAAGACCGTGCGCTTCGACACCGACGAAGGCACCTGGATGGACCTGGACGTGTCGCCCGACGGTCGCGAAATCGTGTTCTCGCTGCTCGGCGATCTGTACCGGCTGCCGATCGGCGGCGGTCAGGCCAAGCGCATCACCAGCGGCCCGGCCTGGGACGTGCAACCGCGTTGGTCGCCCGACGGCCGCGAACTCGCTTTCACCTCCGACCGCGGCGGCGGCAACAACCTGTGGCGGATCAAGGCCGACGGCAGCAACGCCGTCGCGGTGACCAAGGAAGACTTCCGCCTGCTCAACAACCCGGCGTGGACGCCGGACGGCCAGTTCCTGGTCGGACGCAAGCATTTCACCGGCGAGCGTTCGCTCGGCGCCGGCGAGTTGTGGATCTACCATGCCGCCGGCGGCGGTGGCGGCCTGCAACTGACCAAGCAGAAGAACGACCAGCAGGACCTCGGCGAACCGGCGCTGTCGCCGGATGGCCGCTACGTCTATTACTCCGAAGACGTCAGCGCCGGCCCGGCCTTCCAGTACAACAAGAACGTCCACGACACCGTCTACGCGATCAAGCGCTTCGACCGCGAAACCGGCAAGAGCGAAACCGTGATCGGCACGCCCGGCGGCGCGGTGCGGCCGCAGCCCTCGCCGGACGGCAAGTCGCTGGCCTTCGTCAAACGCATCCGCGACAAGTCGGTGCTGCACGTGCTCGACCTGGCCAGCGGCGAAACCCGCCCGGTCTGGGACGGGCTGTCGCACGACATGCAGGAAGCCTGGGCGATCTTCGGGCCGTACGCGAATTTCTCCTGGACTCCCGACTCCAAGTCGGTGGTGATCTGGGCGCAGGGCAAGCTGTGGCGCGTCGGCATCGCCAGCGGCAAGCCCGAGGCGATTCCGTTCCAGGCGTCGATCGAACAGACCGTGGCCGAGCCGTTGCGTTTCGAACAGAAACTCGACGAAGGCCGCTTCGCGCCGAAAATGATCCGCGACGTCGCCACCAGTGCCGACGGCAAGACCCTGATCTTCCACGCCGTCGGCCATCTGTGGCGCAAGCGCCTGCCCGACGGCAAGCCCGAACGCCTGACCGGCAACGACAACCTTTACGAGTACCAGCCCAGCTTCAGCGCCGACGGCGGCAAACTGCTGTACACGACCTGGTCCGACGAAGCGCTCAGCGCGATCTACGTCGCCAGCGCCGGCGGTGGCGGCGGCAAGCGCCTGACCCAGGACAAGGGCTTCTACTACGGCCCGCGCTTCTCGCCCGACGGCAAGCGCATCGTCTACGCCAAGACCGGCGGCGGCGGTCTCACCGGCAGCCTGTGGTCGGCCGATCGCGGCATCTACGTGATGTCGGCCGACGGCGGCAAGCCGACCCGCATCGCCGACAACGGCGAAGCGCCGCAGTTCAGCGCCGACGGCAGCCGCGTGTATTACCTTACCGGCGGCGGCCTGAAGAAGAAGCTGATGTCGGTCGGCCTGCAGGGCGAAGAGCCGCGCGAGGTCTACAACCTCAAGTACGTCGACTCGGTCAGCATCAGCCCGGACGGCAAGTGGGTGGCGTTCACCGAGTTGTTCAACGCCTATGTCGCGCCGCTGATGACCACCGGCAGCTCGGTCGAACTAAGCAAGGACAGCAAGGCGATGCCGGTGACGCCGGTCAGCGCCGACGTCGGCAGCTATCTGCACTGGGCCGCCGATTCGAAGTCGCTGCACTGGATGGTCGGCGATCGTTATTACTCGCGCCCGCTCAACCAGGCCTTCGCTTTCCTGCCGGGCGCGCCGGCCACGCCGGCCAAACCCTCGGCCGACGAAACCGGCGTGCGCGTCGGCCTCGACCTGCCGGTGTACGCAGCGCGCGACACCGTCGCTTTCACCCACGCACGCGTGGTGACGATGCGCAACGCCGAGACCGCGCAGGAAGTGATCGAGGACGGCACCGTGGTGGTGCGCGGCGACAAGATCGAAGCGGTCGGCGCCAGCGGCACGGTCGCGGTGCCGGCCGGCGCGCGCGTCATCGACGCCAGCGGCAAGACCATCCTGCCCGGCTACATCGACGTGCATGCGCATGCCGCACATTTCGGCCAAGGTGTAGTCCCGCAGCAGAACTGGGCCTACTACACCAACCTCGCCTTCGGCATCACCACCATGCACGACCCCTCGGCGACCACCGAGTTCGTGTTCTCCGAAGCCGAGCTGCTCAAGGCCGGCAAGATGGTCGGCCCGCGCGTGTTCTCGACCGGCACGATCCTGTACGGCGCCGACGGCGACTTCAAGGCGGTGATCAACTCGATCGACGACGCCCGCAGCCACCTGCGCCGGATGAAGGCCAACGGTGCGTTCTCGGTCAAGAGCTATAACCAGCCGCGCCGCGAACAGCACCAGCAGATCAACCAGGCCGCGCGCGAGCTGGGCATGCTGGTGGTCGAGGAAGGCGGTTCGACCTTCAACCACAACCTGCCGATGATCCTCGACGGCGCCACCGGCATCGAGCACAACATCCCGGTCGCGCCGCTGTACAAGGACGTGGTCGAACTGTGGCGGCAGACCGACGTGCGCAACACCCCGACCCTGGTGGTGAGCTACGGCGGCCTGTCCGGCGAGTACTGGTGGTATGCGCGCGACAACGTCTGGGAAGACAAGAAGCTCAATCGCTTCTTCCCGCGCGAAACCCTCGACGCGCGTTCGATCCGTCGCGAGACCGCGCCGGATTGGGATTACTGGCATGTGCAGGTCGCCAAGTCGGTGAAGAAGCTGCGCGACGCCGGCGTCAAGATCCAGGTCGGCGGCCACGGCCAGTTGCAGGGCCTGTCGGCGAACTGGGAAATCTGGATGCTGCCGCAGGGCGGTTTCAGCAACTTCGAGGCTTTGCGCGCGGCCACCATCGACGGCGCCGACTATCTCGGCCTGTCCAAGCAGCTCGGTTCGCTCGAAGCCGGCAAGAAGGCCGACCTGGTGGTGCTCAACAGCAATCCGCTGGAGAACATCCGCGCGACCATCGACACCCGCTATGTGATGGTCGACGGGCGTTTGTTCGACGTCGATGCCGACATGGCCGAACTTGGCAATCTGGGCGAAAAGGCGCCGAACTTCTACTGGCAGCGCCATCGCGACGGCCAGACGTTCGGCATCGAATTCGGCCCGACCTCGGTCTGCCATTGCCCGAAGGGGCATGGCCCGCACGAGGCTCACGCAGCACACGAAGACTGAGGCGCGACCAGCGCGGCGGCGGAGCCGCCGCGCACTTAGTCGGATTAGCGCGGCGCCACTGCCGCGCACTCTTCGTCGGAATTAGCGCGGCGGCGAAGCCGCCGCGCAATGGGCCAGGAACAGCCATTCGCCGGGACTCGGATCGGGATCCTCCGGGTCGCCCGGTTCGACCAACGTACGCAGCATCCAGCCGCACTCGCCGAGCCACGCGCCGATCGCGCCGCGCTCGCAGCCCCAGCGGAACGGCTCGCCGCGCCGCTGCAACCAACCGCGCACCCACGGCCGTTCGCGCCGGAAGCGCGGCCGGCCACACCACGGTTCCATCGCCGTGGCGATCAGGATCGGATGCGGCAGCCCCTGCGCCAATCCGCGCAGCAGGTGCTGCGCGCGCGCCGACGACAGATACATCAGCACGCCTTCGGCCACGCACAGGGTCGGCCGATCGGGATCGAAAGCGGGATCGGCGAGGAGCGTGCCCAGCGCATCGTCGCGCTCCAGATCGGTCCCCAGCAGCCGCAAACGCGACATGTCCGCTTGCAACTGCCGCAACGCCTCGCGTTTGATCGCTACGCTATCGGTGCGGTCGAGTTCGAACACTCGCAGCATCGGGTGCCGTTGCGCCAGGCTCCATCCAAGGCCGTCGTAGCCGCTGCCGATCAGCACTGCCTGCGCCGCACCGTCCGCGCAAGCGCGGTCGGCCCATTGCGCGATGCGCCGCTTGCGCCAGGCGTAGTGCCCGCGCAAGCCCGGCAGGGCCAGCGTTTCCAGCGCGCTCAGGCAGGCGCGCCCCAGCGCGCCATCGACGAGCCGCAACAGGCCGCGGCCGCTGGTACCGCAGCGCTCCAGGCAGGCCCGGGCAAGTTGCGCCTGCGGCGTCGATTCGACGCGTCCGTAACCGTGCTGCACGCTGGCGGCGGCGACCAGCATCGCGGTGGACACGTTGCTCATGGGCGCGCCGCTCATGCGCCGGCTCGCGCGAACAGCGCTTCGTGATGGCGGAACCAGTCGCTGTCCCAACGCCGGTCCGGGTCGAGCTCGCGCTTACGCCGCAGGAACTCGCGAAACTGCGGATAGGCCGCCTCGACCTGATCGCGCGTGGCATGGCGATGGTAGGTCAGGTAGTAGCTGCCGCCGCAGACCAGGGCTTCGTCGATCAGGGCGCGGAACGCGACCGCAGCGGCGATGCGTCCGGCCGGATCGTGGCGCACGTGCAGATTGAACACGATGCAGGCCCAGTCCTCGCGCGCCCAGGCCAGCATGCTGCTGCGTTCCGCGCACACCAGCCGCACGGTGCCGTAGATCGGCTGCGCGCGGTGGCGTCGCAGGCAATCGGCGGCCGCGGCCATGAATTCGGCCAGACGCGCGCGTGGCACGTACAGCTCGGTGATCATCTCCGAGCCGCAATGCCCCAGTGCCGCGTCGACGCTCGCGTGGTAGCCGTCCAGGTAGACGCCGGCCTGCTGACTGTCGGAGGCATAGCGCTGACCGTCGGTGGCCAGGTAGAAACCCGCGTATTCGGCGAAGGCACGGCTCGGCTCGGTATGCGCCAGGCACAGCAAGCGGGCGAAATCTTCGCCGCCGAGATGGCGCGGTGCGGCGTCGGGTGCGGCGTCGGCGAGCGGCCGATAACAGGACGCGATTCCCAGATCGAGGAAGTCGTCGCTGTTCGGGTCGATAGCGAATTGGAAATCGCCGTAGCTGCAACCGTCTGCGATCGCCGCCTGCAGATGCGGCATCAACTCGCCGACCCGCAGCAGCGCGACCTCGCGCCGCAGCACCGTACGCGGCACCAGCCGCAGGGTCAGCCGCGCAACCAGACCGAACAGGCCATAGCCGCCGGCGGCGAGCGCGAACCATTCGGCGTTGCGCTCGCGGTCGGCGATGCGCGCATCGCCGCGATGGTCGATCAGCACGATCGACTCGACGTCTTCGACGAACGGAGCGTAGGCCAGGCCGCGGCCGTGAATATTCGATGCGAACGCGCCGCCCAGGCTGAAGCCGTCGGCGCCGGTCTGCTTCTGGCGGATGGTCCAGCCGCGGCTGTTGCCCGGATGCCGCGCCAGCCATTCCAGCAGCGCCGGCCACTGCACGCCGGCTTCGACCGTGAGCAGACCGCGCTCGTCGTCGAAATCGACGATGCGGTCCAGTCCCGAAGTGTCCAGCAGCCAGCCGCCGGACAGGAACTGCTGGCCGCCCATGGCATGTCGCGCACCCACGGCGATGGTCGAACGGCCCAGGCGCGCGCAGTCGCGCACCGCCACGCAGGCTTGTTCCAGGCTGCGCGGCTGCAGCAGGCCGGCGACGGCGGTGCGGTTGAGGCCGGAGTGGACGTCGTTGAGGTGCAGGGTCGGCGCGGAGAGCGGTGCGATAGCGGCGGACATGACGGATACCGTTGAGGAGGCCAGTCCACCTTGGCCGGCCGGTATCGAAAATCGCAACCCCGCTGGATCAGGTATCGGATTATGATCCCCGGCATCCCGACTGCCCGCACCTTCCCGCCATGGCCGAACGCGAACGTCTGCTCGCTGCGCTCAAGACCGTGCTCAAGGAACGCGGCTGGCGCTACGCCGACCTGGCCCGCGCGCTGGGCCTGTCGGAGCCCACCGTCAAACGCCTGTTGTCGAACGGACGCATCGACCTGGAGCGGCTGGAGCGCATCTGCGCCGTGCTCGACCTGGACTTCTTCGAGCTCGCACGCCGTGCGCGCGGTGCGCGCGACGAGACCCGCCATCTGAACCCGAAACAGGAAGCGGAACTGGCGCGGTCGCCGCGACTGATGACCGTGTTCCACCTGCTCTGTCAGGGCTGGCGCACCGATGCGATCCGCGCCGGCTTCGACCTGAGCGCGCCGGAACTCACCCGCCTGCTGGCGCGCCTGGACCGATTGGCGCTGGCGGAACTGCTGCCCGGCGACAAGGTGCGCCTGCGCGTGCCGCGCGACTTCTCCTGGCGCGACGACGGTCCCGTGCGCGCACGCTACCTGGGCGCGGCCAGCCGCGAGTTTCTGCTGGACGGATTCCAGTCGTCGGATGCTCTGCTGGCCTTGGACATCCGCGAACTGGGCGCGGCCTCGCTGGCGGTGCTGCGGCGCAAGCTGGAACGCCTGCAGGCGGAGTTCAAGGAAGCCGCAGAGCTCGACCTCAGCCTGCCGCCGTCGAAGCGGCGCAGCGTCGGCCTGTTGCTGGCCACGCGGCCCTGGGTCTATTCGCTGATCGAGACACTACGCAGCGAGTATGCGGACGAGCGCGATGCGCCCATGCAAGGCCGGGGCGGACGACGAGCCCGCGTAGCGGCCCGCTGAACGGACTGCCGCTTACTAACTGAACCCCGCGTGTTCACAAACCAACAATGTTCGCCGGCCTAGGCTAGCCGCATCCCCGCACGAGACGCCATGATGGCCACCCGTTACTACATCAGCCTTCCCGATGCGCAACGCGCACGCGGCAGCGACGCCTCGCTGTCGTTCACCGCGGTCAGCGCGGAAGGCTTCGCCGAGCAATTGCAGACCGCGCTGCGCAGCGACGGCTTGTTCGAGCGCTGGCGCGCGAAGCAGCCCGAGCCCGACGAGGTCGACCCCACGCTGGGCGCGACCGATCCGAATGCCTCGGCGCGCGGCGCTCAGCGCGATCTGCACGTGGAGTTGATCATCACCACGGGGCTGTCCGGCGCGATCATCAAGCATCGCCTGCGCCTGCTCGCCGGCAGCGGCTGGGAATTGCGCGACGTCACCGCCGCCTGAGCGCGGCGGTACCGGTATTCCCGGCGCCGTCGCGGTTCGCAACGGCGAGACCGGCTCAGCCGTGCAAGGCGCGTGCGTGATGCGCGATGTGCTCGCCGATGTAGCTGGCGATGAAGTAATAGCTGTGATCGTAACCGGGCCGGATGCGCAGTTCGAGCGGGTGCTTGGCGACTTCGCAGGCCACGCGCAGTAGCTCGGGCTTGAGCTGCGGCGCCAGGAATTCGTCTTCGCCGCCCTGATCGATCAGCAGCGGCAGTTTTTCGCGCGCGCCGCCGACCAAGGCCGTCGCATCCCAGGCCTTCCACGCTTCGCGGTCTTCGCCGAGATAGGCAGTGAACGCCTTCTCGCCCCAGGGCGAATGCGACGGCGCGGCGATCGGCGAGAACGCCGACACACTGCGATAGCGACCGGGGTTCTTCAGCGCGATCATCAAGGCGCCGTGGCCGCCCATCGAGTGGCCGCTGATCGCCCGAGCGCTGGTGGTCGGGAAATGCGCGTCGACCAGCGCCGGCAACTCGTCGACGACGTAGTCGTACATGCGGAAATTCGCCGCCCACTTCGGCCGCGTCGCATTGAGATAGAACCCCGCGCCCTGGCCCAGGTCGTAGCCTTCGGCATCGGGCACGCCCTCGCCGCGCGGGCTGGTATCGGCCGCGACCAGGATCAACCCGTGCTCGGCCGCGTACTGCTGCGCGCCGGCCTTGGTGATGAAGTTCTGCTCGGTGCAGGTCAGGCCCGACAGCCAGTACAGCACCGGGCAGTCTTCGTGCTCGGCCTGCGGCGGCAGGTATACGCCGAAGCGCATCGGGCAGCCCAGCGTGGTCGCGGTGTGGCTCCAGACTTCCTGGCGTCCGCCGAAACAAGCGTGCGATTCGATTTTTTCCATGGCGTCCTCGGTGGTCTTGTTGGCCTTCATTGGCCCCTGCGGGGCGCCTTCTCAGCCTTACGCTTGCGCCGCATGCTGGAGCAGGAAGCGTCCGCACTGATTCGCTTCCAGCTCCCTCTCCCACTTGCTGCGACCGCAAGAAGTGCAAAGCTGAGAGGGTTGGGTCAGGGCCGCTGCCTCACCGCCGCATCCCAACCTCAACGCAAGCTCGATCCGTTCGGATTGATCGCGCCGGCATCGGTGCGGTCGGGATAGTAAGCCTTCTTGTGCTCCAACCCATAAAACAGCAAGCCGTGCAGGCCGATGATCTCGTGCTTGGCCACTCGCTGTTTCCAGAGCCGTTCGAATACGGCATCCAGCCTGTCCGGATCGCCTCTGGCCAGCACTTCATCGATGAAAGCGACGTCCTGCCCGTCGGGAAACAAGCACCGGAAACCTTCGTCGTCGATCGCATACACGTCGTAGACGCAGTTATCGGCGCCGTCGACGACCTGGACGTGCTTCATCGCCGCGCTCAGTAGTGAATCACGGTCCGGATCGACTTGCCCTCGTGCATCAGGTCGAAGGCTTCGTTGATGCGTTCCAGCGGCAGGGTGTGGGTGATGAAGGGGTCGAGGTCGATCTCGCCCTTCATCGCCTGCTCGACCATGCCCGGCAACTGGGTGCGGCCCTTGACCCCACCGAAGGCCGAGCCGCGCCAAACCCGCCCGGTGACCAGTTGGAACGGACGCGTGCTGATCTCCTGGCCGGCGCCGGCGACGCCGATGATGACCGATTCGCCCCAACCCTTGTGGCAGCACTCCAGCGCCGAACGCATGACGTTGACGTTGCCGATGCACTCGAAGCTGAAATCGACGCCGCCGTCGGTCATCTCGACCAACACGTCCTGGATCGGGCGATCGAAGTCCTTCGGATTGACGCAGTCGGTCGCGCCCATCTTCTTCGCCAGTTCGAACTTGCCCGGATTGGTGTCGACGCCGATGATGCGCCCGGCCTTGGCCTGCACCGCGCCCTGGATCACCGCCAGGCCGATGCCGCCGAGGCCGAACACCGCGACCGTGTCGCCAGGCTGGACCTTGGCGGTGTTATGGACCGCGCCGATGCCGGTGGTGACGCCGCAGCCGAGCAGGCAGACCTTTTCCAACGGCGCCTCGGGGTTGACCACCGCGAGCGAGACTTCGGCGACCACCGTATATTCGCTGAAGGTGCTGCAGCCCATGTAGTGATGGATCGGCTGGCCGTTGTAGCTGAAACGGCTGCTGCCGTCCGGCATCACACCCTTGCCCTGGGTCGCGCGCACCGCTTGGCAGAGGTTGGTCTTGCCCGACAGGCAGAACTTGCACTTGCGGCATTCGGCCGTATACAGCGGGATCACGTGGTCGCCCGGCTTGACGCTGGTGACGCCCTCGCCGACTTCGACCACCACGCCGCCGCCTTCATGACCGAGCACGGCCGGGAACAGGCCTTCCGGGTCGTCGCCGCTGAGAGTGAAGGCATCGGTGTGGCAGACGCCGGTGGCGGTGATCCGCACCAGCACTTCGCCGGCGCGCGGCGGCTCGACGTCGATCTCGACGATCTGCAGGGGTTGTCCGGCGGCGAAGGCGACGGCGGCGCGGCTTTTCATGGCGTTCTCCAATGACGTCCCGTGTGGCGGGAGGGATGCGGTGTGCGGCGTCGCGGGCGGGCGACGCGGCGGTGTTCGATCGAGTCTCTATTTAAGGTACGAGCGCACCAACGCGGCGACTTCGTCGATGCTCGCGCTGCGGTTCTTCTGCGACGACGCGGCCTGGCCGAGTTCTTCGCGGATATGGCTTTCCAGCACTTCCGACATCAGCCCGTTGATGGCGCCGCGGATGGCCGCGATCTGCTGCAGCACCGCCGCGCACTCGCTGCCCTGCTCCAGCGCGCGCTCCAGGGCTTCGGTCTGGCCCTTGATGCGGCGCACCCGGGCCAGGACGCGTTTTTTCTCGGCGGGCGAATGCGGCATGCGGCACCTCGGCGGCCACGGCTGGCCGGTTACCATACTGGGGGATAGTATCAGGCGCCGGGTGGATTTGGGATTGCCGATTTGGTCGGGCTGCGGGGCGGTGTCGCCCAGGGCTGCAGCGCGCCCAGGGTAGGAGCGGCGCGAGCCGCGACCGCCATGCCTCGATCTCGCATCGCTACCGAGGTCCTCCGTAGGGCCGGCGTATGTCGCGACCGCGCTGCGATGGTCTTGCCGCGCATCGCTAAAGCAAGATCGGATCAAGAAGAAGATCAAACGCCAAAAGCTTCCGCCACTAAAGCGGCGGGTTACTTTCTTTTGTCATAAGCAACAAAAGAAAGCTAACCAAAGAAAAATGCTTTTCTTTTGAATCACAGGCCCGCACGAGCGATGCCGACGCCGGGATTTTTCATACGGGACATCCCTGTCCCGATGAAAAACGGCGCGCATCCTTGCGCGCCGCCCTCCGGGTCTTCTATTGCCTTCGCGAGGCTGAGATGGCGCACAGCAACAGCAACAGCAACATCTGTATCGGCTGTTCAACGGCCGCTGTTGCTGTTGCTGTTGCTGTTGCTAAAGAGCTTGGCGCAGCGACGAACTCGCGAGAACACCTGGAGACCCGGAGGGCGGCGCACAGGACGTGCGCCGTTTTTCGATAGGACAAGGATGTCCTATCGAAAAATCCCGGCGCGCGCTGCGCACTCGTGGCCTGTGCCCTTGCAAGGAGAGCCCTTTTCTTTGGTTACCTTTGACCGAAGGGAATCCAGACGGACTTTTAAGCTTAGCAAGAGAAAGTAACCCGGCCGCGTTAGCGAACGGAAGCTTTGCAGTTGCTCTTGCAGTTGTTTCATCGTCTTACAGCCACAGACGCCGCAATAGGACACAACGCGGTCGCGGCTTGCGCCGCTCCTACCCTTGGGCGCACCGCTTTTGTAGGAGCGACGTGAGTCGCGACTGCGAATCGACAGCTGCGTCGTAGGTGCGAGGCCGCGGTCGCGGCTTACGCCGCTCCTACAGGAGGGACGGTAACAGCGCGAGACCGAAGCAGCGCGGTCGCGGCTTGCGACCGAAGGAAATACCCGTGGGACGCCGCTCCTACCCCGGAAGCACGACGGCACAACCGAATCCCCAATCAACCCGTATTCTGCACACCCGCCGCAATGCCATTGACCGTCGCCACCAGCGCCTGCTGCAAGGCATCGTCGGGGCGGCCGGCGGCGCGCCAGCGCGCCAGCAGGTCGACCTGCAGCAGGCTGATCGGGTCGACATAGGGATTGCGCAGCCGGATCGACTGGCGCAGGCGGTGGTCGCCGGTCAGCAATTCGTCGCTGCCCTTGATCGCCAACACCGCGCGCCGGGTGCGCTCGAATTCTTCGGCGATGCCGGGATGGAAGCGCGCATGCAGGTCGCCTTCCGGCAGGTCCTGGGCGAGCATGGAATAGCGCTCGAAGATCGCCGGGTCGGATTTGGCCAGTACCATTTCGAGGTCGTCGATCAGGGTGCCGAAGAACATCCAGTCGCGCGACATCTCGTTCAAGGCATCGCGGCCGTGGCGCGCCAGGGCCTGTTCGAGCGCGGTGCCGACGCCGTACCAGGCGGTCAGCCCGGCGCGGTTCTGCGACCAGGCGAACACCCACGGGATCGCGCGCAGCGAACCGATGTCGCCGATGCCGGCGCGCTTGGCCGGACGCGAACCGATGCGCAGCCGCTCGATCACATCGATCGGCGTGGCGGCGCGGAAGTAGGCCGGGAACAACTCGTCCTCGTGGACCAGCGCGCGGTAGTGGGCGCGTGCGTCGGCGGCCAGTTCGGCGGCCATCGCGCGCCAACCGTCGCCGCGCGGTTCCGGCGGACGCGGGCGCAGGGTCGCGCGCAGCACCGCACCGGTGGTCTGTTCGAGGTTGCGCAAGGCCAGCGCGCGGATGCCGTACTTGCGGTGAATCACCTCGCCCTGTTCGGTCAGGCGCAGATAACCGTCGACCGAACCGCGCGGCGCGGCGATCACCGCGCGCTCGGTCTTGCCGCCGCCGCGGCTGATCGAACCGCCGCGGCCGTGGAAGAAGGCGATGCGCACGCCGCTGTCGGCGGCCAAGGTGGTCAGGGCGCTTTGGGTGCGGTGCAGGGCCCAGCGCGAGGCGACCATGCCGCCGTCCTTGGCGCTGTCGGAATAACCGAGCATCACCACCTGGCGGTTGCCGCGCGCGCGCAAATGCGAGCGGTACATCGGATCGGCGAACAAGGCACGCAAGGTGTCGGCGGCGGCGTCGAGGTCGTCGACGGTTTCGAACAGGGGCGCGACGTCGAGCGGCACGCGGCCGTCGCGATCGACGCAGCCGGCGGTCTTGGCCAGGGCCAGCACCGCCAGGGCGTCTGCGGCGCTGCGGCTCATGCTGACGATGTAGGGGCCGAAGGCGCGCTCGCCGTAGCGCGGGCGCAGGCGGGCGACAGCGCGGAACACGTCGAGGGTGGGTTGGGCCGGGCCGGCCGCGGCCCGTGCCGGCGGCGCATCGCCGTCGAGCAAGGTGTGCAGACGCGCGGCGCGCGTGGCGACATCCAGCGACGCCCACTCGGGCAGATCGAGCAGCGCCGCCAGCGCGGCATCGTGGGTGCCCGAATCCTGGCGCAGGTCGAGGCTGGCGAGATGGAAGCCGAAACATTCGGCGCGACGGCGCAGGCGGCGCACGGCGAAACTGCCGGCGTGCGCCCCTTGGTTGTTGGCCAGGCTGCGTTCGATCAGGGCGATGTCGGCCAGGAAGGTCGCCGCATCCGGATAGCCGTGCACGCTCTCGTCGACGGTGGCCTGCAGGCGCGCGGCCATCAGGCTGAGCAGGTTGCGGTAGGGCATGTCGGCGTGACGCGGCTTGAGCAGCAGCGCCGCCTTCGGCAGTTGGTAACGATAGTCCTCGACGCGGGCCAGCACGGCATCGTCGATGCGCACGCGCGTGACCGATTGGCTCAGCAGCTCGGCCAGGGTGCCCAGTTCGCGACGGTAGGCGTTGAGCACCAGCGCGCGTTGCCCGGACAGCGTCGCGGCGATGGTGTCGGCGCCGACGTTGGGGTTGCCGTCCATGTCGCCGCCGACCCAGGTGCCGAAACCGAGCACGTCGGGCAGCGGCGCGAACGGGCCATAGGTTTCGCGCAGCGCCTCCTCGAACATTTCGTAGTAGACCGGCAGCACGCGATACAGCACGTCGGACAGATAAAAACCGACGTGCTCGAACTCATCGGCGACGCTCGGCTTGGCCGCCGGGGCCTCGGCGGTCTGCCAACTCGCGGTGAGGGCGACGCGGATGCGCTCGCGGTCGGCGCGGCGTTCGGCCGGGGTACGGCCGCGGTCGATATCGTCGACGAGACAACCGACGATCTGGCGCTCCTTCTCGAGCAAAGCGCGCCGCACCGCTTCGGTGGGGTGCGCGGTGAACACCGGTTCGATGCGCAAACGCGGCAACAGCGCGGCGACTTCTTCGGCGCTGACGCCCTGGCGCGACAGCACGCCGAGCGCGTCGCGCAAACCGCCCGGCTGCGCGCCGGCGCCGCTGCGTTCGTAGTCGCGGCGGCGACGAATGCGGTGCACGCGTTCGGCCAGGTTCACCGCCTGGAAATAGGTTGCGAAGGCACGCACCAGGTCGCTGGCCTGCTCGATATCGGTATCGGCGAGCGCGTCGGCGAGCGCACCGATCGGCGCCTGCGCTTCGCGCCGGCGAATGGCGGCGCGGCGCAGGCGTTCGACCTCGTCGAGGAAGCCCGGCCCGCGTTGCTCGGCAAGGATTTCGCCGACCAGGGCGCCCAACATTTTGACGTCGTCGCGCAGCAGCGCGTCGGTGGAAGCGAAGTCTACGGCGCGCAACGGTTCGTCGCTGGTATCGAGGAGGACATTCATCCGACAAGGCTACAACACCGGCGCGGCGACTGCGTTGCCGCTCGCTGGGGCGTATCGCGCTGGCCAGCGTCCGCGGCGAGGTACGCACGAGCACGCCGGTCGTCGCGGCGGACGCCGATTTAGCTGCTGCGGGCAGGGAATTCCGGCCGAACGCAGCATTTATCCGCAGCCGCCACCGAGACCGTCGTCGAGACTTCGCAGCGCGCCGGTTCTACCGATATGCGTATCGGTTCTAGCGCCGCCATCGATTACAAACGAAACGATTTCACAAGAAACGATTAGCGAGCGTCGCGCCCATCACGGCGCCGACGCCTGCTTCTCCAGCGCCTTGAGACGGTCCAACGCCGGCTTGTTCATGCGCCGCGCATAGGCCGGCAAGCGCTTCGCCCGCGTCTGCGCCTGCACGCACAGCTCGCGCACGCGGCCGAGTTCGCCCCAAGCGACCAGTGTTTCGGCATAGCGCACGTGCGGCTCGAAACCGCTGCTGTAACCGAGCAGGGTCTCGAACTCGTCCTTGGCCTTGGCGCGGTCGCCCTGCGCGGCGATGGCGCGTGCATAGATCAAATGCCCGTCGGGCGAACGGAAATCGGGACGGCGCGCGATCAATTCGTCGAGCACGGCCTGCGCCTGCGCGGCCTCGCCGTTTTCGAGCAAGGCCTGCGCCAGCCTGACCTGGATGTCGGGATCGTCGCGATGGATGCCGCTGAGCGAGGCGCGATACAGCGGCAACGCATCGGCCGGGCGCTGCTTGCTCAGCAAGGCATCGGCCAGACGCAGGCGGTTGTCGGTGGTGGCCGCGGTCTCGAAGGCGTCCTGCGCTTCGCGCAACTCGCGGTCGGGATCGAGCAGGCGTCGCACGTTGCCGACCAGGGCGCGGCCGTGCTGGCTGTGGCGCTGCTCCGGCAGCCAGATCGCCAAGCCATAGACCACGCTGCCGAGCAGCGGAAACATGAAGAGGATCATCAACCAGTAACGGTCCTGCCCGCTGCGCACCACGTGCACGGCGAAACACAACGCGACGATGACGTGCAACCCCAGCCCCAGATACGGCATGACGCGATCCTTGCGAGATATTCGGGCGCTAGTGTGGTGATTCGGCGGCCGCCGCGCCAGAGGGGCGCCGCCCCGTCAGTGTGCTTCGGCCGCTGGCGCTCGCCGCGGCTTCGACGCGTTAGACCGTCGCACCTGCGCCGTCGTCATCGGCGCGCAACAAACCGGCCAGCCAATCGCGCAGATGCCCCAGGCGCGCGCTGCCCTGCGCTTCCGGCAACCAGGCCAGATAGACGCGCTTGACCGGCGCGGGCTGCGGCAGCGGCAAAGGCAGCAGCTCGCCGCTGGCCAGGCGCTCGGCGATCAAACGCGGATACATCAGGGCGATGCCCTGCCCGGCCAGCACCGCGCTCAGCGCCGGCATCGGCGAAGACAGGCGCAGATGCGGCAGCGGCCAGGTCGCGGGATCCTCGCCGAACCAACTCGGCCAATCCTGCCGCCAACCGTCGCTGACGACATGCAACAGGCGCACGCCGGGCAACGGGTCCTGCCACCAGCGCTCGGGATCGAGCCGCGCGTGCAGTTCGGGCGCCGCGACCGGCAGCATCGCCTGCTCGAACAACAGCTCGCCGTGCAGACCGTCGGCCTGCGGTTCGCGATGCAACAAGGCGGCGTGGATGCGCCCCTGCGCGAGATCCTGCGCCGTCGCCGGACAGAACAATTGCAGGTCCAGCCCGGCGTAGGCGGGAAATTCTTCGATGCGTGGCAACAGCAGGCTTACCCCAAGACTGGTCGGCGCACCGAGGATCAAACGCCGCCCCTCGTCGCCGCGCATGCGCAGGCGCGCGGTCGCCGCTTCGATCTGCTCGAAGCCGGCGATCAGGGCCTCGCCGTATTCGCGCCCTAGCGGCGTCGGCCGGGCGCGCCCGCCGCTGCGGTCGAGCAGACGCAGGCCGAAGGCTTCCTCCAGATGCTGGACGTGCTGGCTCAGAGCGGCATGGCTCAGGTGCATGCGCTCGGCGGCGCGGCGCATGCCGTCGTAACGGACCACGGCGGCGAAGGCCTGCAGGGCGCGCAGGGGCGGGAGGCGCCGCGACGGCGGATCGGAAGTGGTCATATTTACTTACTGCTGCTCTTGGATTTCTCGATTTATGCGAACCGAGTGACTGTCTAGATTTACCACATGACTGCAGCCCCCTTACCGCTCGCCGCCGCGCCGGCACCGTCCCGTCCCTTGGCAATGCGCGCCGGCCTCATGGCCAGCGCCTCGATCTGCCTGGCCCTGCTCGCCCTGCTCAGCCGCTACACCCGCGGCCTGCCGCCAGAGCTGGTGACCTGGTTGCGCTTCATGATCCCGGGCCTGTGCCTGGTCGCCCTGGCCCGTCGCGAGGACTGGCGCGCGGTCTGCTCCGGTGCCGACCGGCCGGGCTGGGTGCGGGCGGTGTGCGTGGTGATCTCGCAAGGCTGCTTCGTGCTCGCGGCGATGCGCGGCGACCTGTTGCACGCGGTGCTGCTGTACAACACCGGGCCCTTGTTCATCCCGCTGATCGCGCGCGTCTGGCTGGGCGAACGCCTGCACCCGGCGGCGCTGTGCGGCCTGGCGATCGGTTTCGCCGGCGTGCTGGTGGTCCTGCAGCCTGCGTTGCGCGGTTTGGAGAGCACCGCCTTGATCTCGCTGTTCGGCGGCTTCGCCATGGCCGCCTCGCAGGTGCTCTTCTATCGCAGCGCCCAGCACCAGCCGCCATTCCGCAACCAGTTCAAGCTGTATATGCAGGCCTCGCTGGTCGGCCTGCCCCTGGCCGCCCTCGGCCTGGGCCGCCTGCCCTCGCAACCGTTCACGACCGAATCGACGACGGTGCTGGTACTGGCCTTACTCGGCATGTCGCTGTGCAGCCTGGGCAGCCAATCCCTGCGCGACCTCGCCTACCGCGGCATGGACAACGCCTCCACCCTCGCCCCGCTGATGTACGTAGCCGTGCCGGTCAGCGCCGCCCTGGATTGGCTGTTGTTCGCCCACCCCGCACGGCCCTCTACGCTGGCGGGCGCGGCGTTGATCGTGATTGGAGCGGTCGCGGCATTGCGCAGCGGAGCGCGTGCGAGGCGTGGGTGAGGGGTGGCGCGAGATTGAAGCGACGCGGTCGCGGCTGGCGCCGCTCCTACCCAAGAGCAGGCGCGAACCACCAACCGTTGCCGTTGCCGTTGCGGTTGCGGTTGCGGTTGCGGTTGCGGTGATTTTGCTCTGCATTGCTGCTTTGCCGGTCCAGTGGAGACCCGGAGGGCGGCGCACAGGACGTGCGCCGTTTTTCGATAAGACAGGGACGTCTTATCGAAAAATCCCGGCGACAGCGCCGCACTCGTGGCCTGTGCCCTTGCAAGGAGAGCCCTTTTCTTTGGTTAGCTTTCTTTTGGGCTTAGCAAAAGAAAGTAACCCGGCCGCGTTAGCGGACGGAAGCTTTGCTCCTGCTTGAGGCTGCGCCGGAGGCCGCCAGGACGTGGTCGCGACTTGCGTCGCTCCTACCCTGGGCTCCAGTCGGAAGCGACGCGAGATCAGGGCGTCGTGGTCGCCGCTTCAAAGAGTAGGAGCGGCGCAAGCCGCGACCGCACTGTGATGGTCTCGCTTCGAAGCGATCAAGCAAGATCAGGATCAAACGCCAAAAGCTTCCGCCACTAAAGCGGCGGGTTACTTTCTTTTGTCATAAGCAACAAAAGTCCGTCTGGATTCCCTTCGGTCAAAAGTCACCAAAGAAGTTGCTTTTGTTTTGAATCACAGGCCCGCACGAGCGGTGCCGACGCAGGGCTCTACATACGGGACATCCCTGTCCCGATGAAAAACGGCCCGCATCCCTGCGGGCCGCCCTCCGGGTCTTCGATTGCCTTCGCGAGTGCTGGGCGACGCACAGTTCCAACGAAGCTGCGGCCGATGACGACGCGAAACCGAGATAGCGCGGTCGCGGCTTGTGACCGAAGGAAATCCAGTAGGACGCCGCTCCTACCCTGCGATAGCTTCGAGGTTTCGATCAGCGACGAAGGCGATGCACCCTCTGCGCGTTCCGTGGTCGCGGCTCACGCCGCTCCTACAGGGGCTATGTCGCCGCGACCGAGGGTGCGCTCCGCCGAGCGAACTCAGTACGCGAATTCCTTGAACACCGGATCCACATTCCCACCCCACGCCCCATGGAACAACTCGAGCTTGCGCTCGGCCGGGCTCTTGCCCATCGCGACGAATTCCATCAGCGGTTCCAGGTAGATCGACTCGTCGGCACCATTAGCGTTCAAACGCGCGCGACGCTTCAGCCCGTGCGCGGAAATCTCCAGCGCGCGGCGCGACAGTTCGAGTACGTTGCTGTCGCGGAACGGCAATTGGAACCCATGCCGCGGCACGCCGTCGCGCAAGGCATGACGCTCGGCCGGGGTGAAATCGAGCACGAGGTCCCAGGCCGCATCGAGCGCTTCGGCGTCGTACAGCAGGCCGACCCAGAACGCCGACAAGGCGCAGATGCGGTTCCACGGGCCGGAGTCGGCGCCGCGCATCTCCAGGTACTTCTTCAAACGCACTTCCGGGAACGCGGTGGTGGTGTGGTCGGCCCAATCCTTCAGGGTCGGGCGCTGGTTCGGATAGGCCGGCAGCTTGGCGTCGAGGTAATCGCGGAACGACTGGCCGCTGGCGTCGATGTACTCGCCATCGCGGTAGACGAAGTACATCGGCACGTCGAGCAGGTAGTCGACATAACGCTCGTAACCGAAACCATCCTCGAACACGAAGTCGAGCAGACCGGTGCGGTCGCGGTCGGTGTCGGTCCAGATGTGCGAGCGATAAGACAGATAGCCGTTCGGCTTGCCCTCGGTGAACGGCGAGTCGGCGAACAGCGCGGTCGCGATCGGCTGCAGGGCCAGGGAGACGCGGAACTTGCGCACCATGTCGGCCTCGTCGCGCACGTCGAGGTTGACCTGCACGGTGCTGGTGCGGGTCATCATGTCCAGGCCGAGCGAGCCGACCTTAGGCATGTACTCGCGCATGATCTTGTAGCGGCCCTTCGGCATCCACGGCATCTCGTCGCGGCGCCATTTGGGCTGGAAGCCCATGCCGAGGAAGCCCAGGCCCATCGGTTCGGCCACCGTGCGCACTTCGCGCAGATGGGTCGCCGCTTCGACGCAGGTGTCGTGCAGGGTCGCCAGCGGCGCGCCCGACAGTTCCAGTTGGCCGGCCGGCTCCAGCGAGACGGAGGCCTCGTCGCGGGTCAGGGCGATCACCCGGCCCTTTTCTTCGACCGGCGTCCAGCCGAACTGGACCAGCCCCTTCAGCAAGGCCTCGATGCCCCGCTCGCCGTCGAAGGTCGGCGGGCGCAGGTCGTCGGTGCGGAAGCCGAATTTCTCGTGCTCGGTGCCGATCTTCCAGTCCGAGTCCGGGCGCGCGCCCGACGCCAGGTACTCGACGAGCATGGCGCGACCGCCGCCCTTGATATCGGGAATCTCAATATCTTTGACTTGGCTGGGACCGGACACATCCACCTCGCTGGTAAAACCTGCTGCAAGGCGGGATGCCCTGCTCGCGCATCTGGCGCGGAGGGCCGCCGGCCGTCGCGAAACGGTCCAGCGGCCACGGCCGGCGCCTCGCTGTACGAAGGCCGGCCGCTTGCAACATCGTCTGAATCACGGTCTGGATATGCGGGACGTCGCCTACAATCGCAAGACCCCGGCAGTGTAGACCCAGCCTTGCACCGAACAACGCCCGCCTTGCAACGCTATGGTGCAGCCGTGTCGCTGGCCGATCTGCTAGGAATGCCCCTGTCGGGGGTGCGCGTGGTTGGGTCCCTTCTGTCGAGGGCGCTGCTGTGGGGAGCGCTGTGGGCACCGGCGGCGCTGGCGCAGGCGGCGCCATCGCAACTGGAACGCGGCAACGGCCCCGAACCGAGCACGCTCGACGCCCACCGTTGCCAGGAAGTCGCCTGCGGCAACGTCCTGCGCGATCTGTACGAAGGCCTGGTGACCGAGGACGCGCGCGGCCGCCTGGTGCCGGGCATGGCTGAGCGCTGGTCGGTGTCGGCCGATGGCCGCAGCTGGACCTTCGTCCTGCGCGACAACTTGCGCTGGAGCAACGGCGAGCCGATCGACGCCGGCCAGGTCGTCGCCAGTTTCCGCCGCGCGTTCGCGCCGGCCACCGCGGCGCCGTTCGGCGAATTGTTCGACGCGCTCGACAATGCCCAAGCCGTGCAGGCCGGCAAGCTGCCGCCGGAACGGCTCGGGGTGTCGGCGCCGGACCCGCGCAGCGTTCGCTTCCGGCTCAACCGCAGCGCCTCGTTGCCGGCCTTGCTGACCCTGCCGATCGCGTTTCCGGTGTACCTGCCGGCCGTGGAGCAGCATGGCGCCCAGCACACCCGGCCCGGGCAACTGGTGTCCAACGGCGCTTACCGGCTCGCGGCGTGGACGCCGCAGGCGAATCTGCTGCTGGAGAAGAACCCGCGCTTCCACGACGCCGCGGCGGTCGCGATCGAACGCGTGCGCTTCCAGGTCACCGAGGACGCCGCCGCCGAGCTGCAACGCTTCGCCGCCGGCGACCTGCACATCACCGAGGTGGTGCCGCCGCAGCCGCTGGCCTCGCTGCGCGCGCGCTTCGGCTCGCAACTGCGCCTGTCGCCTTACCTCGGCGCGTTTTGGCTCGGGCTCAACGTCACCCGGCCGCCGTTCCGCAGCGACGCCTGCGCCACCCAGCACTGCGACGACCGCGCTCTGGCCCTGCGCCGCGCGCTGTCGATGGCGATCGATCGCGACAAGCTCACCCGCTACGTCACCGGCCTGGGCGAAACCCCGGCCTACGGCATCGTGCCGCCCGGCATCGCCGGCTACACGCCGGCGACCACGACTTGGGCGACGCGGCCGCAAGCGCAGCGCGAAGCGCATGCGCGTGCGCTGTATCGCCACGCCGGTTATTCCAGCAACAAGCCGCTGGTGATCGAGCTGCGCTACAACACGTCGACGCCGCACCGCCGCCTCGCCCTGGCGGTCGCGGCGATGTGGCGGCAGACCCTCGGCGTGCAGGTGCGCCTGCGCAACGAGGAATGGAAAGTGTTCGTGCAGAACCGCAAGCAACGCACCATCACCCAGGTGTTCCGCGGCGGCTGGATCGGCGACCTCGCCGACGCGCGCAACTTCCTGGCCGCGTTCGGCAGCGACGGCCCCTTGAACTGGATGGGCTACGACAGCGCGGCCTATCGCGAGCGCCTGGCCAAGGCCGATGCGGCGAAGTCGGAAACCGCGCGCAACGCCTGGCTGCGCGCGGCCGAGCAGCGCCTGCTCAACAACGACGCGGCGATTCCGTTGTATTTCTACAGCTCCAAGCACTTGGTGTCGCAACGCGTGCGCGGCTTCGAGTCGAACGCGCTGGACCGGCACGCGAGCCGCTGGCTGAGCCTGACGCCATGACCCCACGCGCCCCTTCCGCCCAAGCGCAAGCGCGCGGCCGCCACTCCGAGACGCACCGCTCCGACCGCGTCGGCTGGCTGCGCGCGGCGGTGCTCGGCGCCAACGACGGCATCGTTTCGGTCGCCGGACTGGTGGTCGGCGTGGCCGCCAGCGGTGCGTCGCCGGCGACCATCCTCGCCAGCGGCATCGCCGGCACCGTCGCCGGGGCTATGTCGATGGCCGCCGGCGAGTACGTCTCGGTGCGTTCGCAAGCCGACACCGAGCGCGCCGACATCGCGGTGGAGCGGCGCGAACTGCGAGAAGATCCGGACAGCGAGTTAGCCGAACTCGCCCATATCTACGTCCAGCGCGGGCTGACCCCGGAGTTGGCGCAGGAAGTCGCGCGCCAGCTGACCGCGCACGACGCGCTCGGCAGCCACGCCCGCGACGAGCTCGGCATCACCGAGACCTTGCGCGCCCGCCCGGTGCAAGCCGCACTCGCGTCGGCCCTGGCCTTCGTCGTCGGTGCCGCCTTGCCGATCGCCGCGGTGCTGGCGGCGCCCGCGGGGCGCCTGGAAGCGGTCGCGATCCCGACCACCCTGGTGGCGCTGTCGATCTCCGGCGGGCTCGCGGCCTGGGCCGGCGGCGCGCCGATCCTGCGCGGCGCCGCGCGCGTGGCGTTCTGGGGTGCGTTGGCGATGGCCGCGGCGTCCCTGGTCGGCCGATTGTTCGACGTGACCGTCTGATGGGCACCGATAACCGCAGCGATCATCCCGTCATCGCCCGACTCGGCTCGCGCGTGTTGGAAGCGGTCATCACCCTGTGGCTGCTGGCGACGCTGTGCTTCGTGCTTTTGCGCGCTGCCCCGGGCGGGCCGTTCGACGCCGAGAAAGTCGCGCCGCCGGAAGTGCAGGCCGCGCTCGATGCGCAGTACCGGCTCGACCAGTCGCTGCCGATGCAATACCTGGCCTGGCTGGGCGACGCGGCGCGCGGCGACCTCGGGCCGTCGTTCCAATACCCGGACTACACCGTCAATCAATTGATCGCCAACGCCTTGCCGGTGTCGGCGCTCAACGGCGGCCTGGCCCTGCTGCTGGCATTGCTGCTCGGGGTGAGCCTGGGCGTGTGG
This sequence comes from Lysobacter sp. ESA13C, assembly GCF_019970005.1. Taxonomy (NCBI): domain Bacteria; kingdom Pseudomonadati; phylum Pseudomonadota; class Gammaproteobacteria; order Lysobacterales; family Lysobacteraceae; genus Lysobacter; species Lysobacter sp. ESA13C. Next base: position 126,224 of record NZ_JAHXYK010000012.1, read on the forward strand.
GCGGCGCTGCGTGCCGGCGGCTGGACCGACCGCGCCCTGATGTTGCTGGCCGGGCTCGGCCTGGCGATCCCGAAGTTCGTGGTCGCGCCGCTGCTGGTGCTGCTGTTCGCCGTGACCCTGCATTGGCTGCCGGCCGGCGGCTGGGGCGAATGGGACAACGTGGTGCTGCCGGTGATCGCCCTGGCCCTGCCCAACATCGCCTACTGCGCGCGCCTGACCCGCGCTTCGATGCTCGACGTGCTGTCGGCCGACTACCTGCGCGCGGCACGCGCGCGCGGCCTGTCGGAAACGCGCCTGCTGTTCGTACATGCGCTGAAGCCGGCGCTGCTGCCGGTGGTGGCCTGGCTGTCGCCGGCGCTGATCAACGTGGTCACCGGCTCGGCCGTGGTCGAACAGGTGTTCGGCATTCCCGGCATGGGCCGCTACTTCGTCCAGGGCGCGCTCAACCGCGACTACACCCTGGTCCTGGGCGTGGTGTTGGTGATCGGCGCGCTGATCGTGGCGATCAATACCGCCGTCGACGCCTTGCGCGGGTGGATGGACCCGCGGCTGGAGGATTAGGGGCAGGAATCGGGAATCAAGAGCTTAGCTGCCGGCTAGAAGCGAGCGCTCAGTCCCGAGCCCCGGCTTCACAGCTACACTCAGCGCCATGCGCAAGAAGTCCAAGGCGACCTCGGTCGACATCGCCCACCTCGCCGGCGTTTCGCAGGCCACGGTGTCGCGCGTGCTCAGCGGCAGCCCGCTGGTCAACGCCGACACCCGCAAGCGCGTGGAAGCGGTGGTGCGCGAGCTCAACTACAAGGTCGACCGCCACGCCTCCAGCCTGCGCCGGCAGCGCTCGGGCACCCTGGCGATGCTGTTGTTCGAGGACCCGACCCCGGACGAGTCGCACATCAACCCGTTCTTCCTGTCCATGCTCGGTTCGATCACCCGCGCCTGCGCGCGCCACGGCCAGGACCTGCTGATTTCGTTCCAGCAACTGTCCGACGACTGGGCCGCCGACTACGAAGACAGCATGAAGGCCGACGGCCTGATCCTGCTCGGCTACGGCGACTACCTCGCCTACCAGGGCAAGCTGCAGAAACTGGTCGAACAGGGCACGCGCTTCGTCCGCTGGGGCGCGGTGCTGCCCGATCAGCCGGGCTTGTCGATCGGTTGCGAGAACGTCGGCGGCGGCCATCAGGCCGGCGCCCATCTGGTCGGCCTGGGCCGGCGCCGGGTCGCGTTTCTCGGCGACGCTTCCAGTCATTACCCGGAATTCCTCGATCGTTTCCTCGGTTGCGAGCGCGCCCTCGACGAAGCCGGCCTGCCCCTCGACCGCGCCTTGCAGGTCGACGCCGAAAGCTCCGAAGACGCCGGCCACGACGCCGCGCGCGAACTGCTTGCGCGCGGCCTGCCCTTCGATGCCGTGTTCGCCGCCAGCGACCTGATCGCCCTCGGCGCCATGCGCGCCCTGACCGAACACGGCCTGCGCGTGCCCGAAGACGTCTCGGTGATCGGCTTCGACGACATCCCCATGGCCCGCGTCGCCCACCCGCCCCTGACCACGATCTTCCAGGACACCAAACAGGCCGGCGAACTGCTGGTCGACACCCTGATGAAGCTGGTCCGCGACGAAGAAGCGCACAGCATCCGCCTGCCCACGACGCTGGTGGTACGCAAATCCTGCGGCGCGGAGTGAGGGCGGCGGTAGTTGGGGCGGAGCAAAAGCAAATCCCCCCTCCCCCCCTTTTTCAAAAGGGGGAATCCTTCGGGCAGGAATGTCGTGATTGGCGTTGGTGTTGGTGTTGGTGTTGGTGTTGGTGTAAAGATTTTTCTGTTGCTGTGCGCCGATTCGCACTAGCGACGGCAGTAGAAGACCCGGAGGGCGGCGCGCAGGGATGCGCGCCGTTTTTCATCGGGACAGGGATGTCCCGTATGAAAAATCCCTGCGTCGGCATCGATCGTGCGGGCCCTTGATTCAAAAAGAAGCAACTTCTTTGGTTACCTTTGACCGAAGGGAATCCAGACGGACTTTTGTTGCTTTAGACAAAAGAAAGTAACCCGCCGCTTTAGTGGCGGAAGCTTTTAGCGTTTGATCCCGATCTTGCTTGAACGAGACGCCGCAAACCCGTTACAGCGCGGTCGCGGCTTGCGCCGCTCCTACCCTGCGCCAGCACATCGCTTCGATGTGCGATGTCGGCATCTTTAGTTATCCGCGTCCCGTGGTCGCGGCTCACGCCGCTCCTACAGGGAAAGACGACACGCCATAGATCGCGGCTCAACGCCGCCGCGCATGCGCCATGGCCTCATCCAAGGCCGCCGTCAAATCCGCCCGCCGCACCGGCGCATCAAGCAGATACACCTCGACCCCATGCCCCGGCACGATCGCCTCGATCACACCGTCCTCGCCGACCTCGACCGTGCCGCCGCCGAGCGCCGCGCGCCAACGCCCGGCCTGCAGGTAATCGCTAATCCAGAACGTATTCGGCCCTTCGCTCTTGTTGAGCAACACCAGGGCGATCTGCGCCTGCCCAGCGTGTTGGTAGACACGATAAAACGCGGCGCGCTCTCCCCGCAGCAGCAGATTCAGCTGCAGGCCGCGTTGCAAGGCCGGCGAGGCCTCGCGAACCTTGGCGATGCGCTTGAGCGCGGCATGGATGGGATGCGCCTTGGCGGCGTCGATGCGTTCCTGGCCGAAATAATTGCGGTTGCCGGCATGCTCGGCGCGACCGCGCTCGAAGCCTATCTCGGAACCGTAATAGATCACCGGGATGCCGCGCGCGGTGAACAACCAGTTGTTCGCGTCGATGAAGCCCTCGTCGCTCGCGCTCAGGCGCGGCATGTCGTGGTTGTCGTAGAAAGTCATCAGCTCGTACGGGTTCGCGTACGGGCCGTCGCGCAGGTACAGGCGCGGGGATAAGCGCTCGTAGCCCGCCTCCTTGACCCCGAATACCTCGGCCAAGCCCTCCTTGAGCGGAAAATCGAGCACGCTGATGCCGCCGTTCTCGGCCCAGGTGAAGGGCGCGATATTCTCTGCCTTGTAGTCGAAGGCTTCGCCGAACATGAAGAAGCCCGGACGCTTGGCGCGGATGCGCTCGGCGAAGACTTTCCAGAATGCATGCGGCATGTGCCGGATGGTATCGATGCGGAAGGCGTCGGCGCCCTGGTCGATCCATTGCGAGTAGGCGCCGACGAAATAGTCGAGCACCTGCGGATTGGTGTCGTCGAGGTTCGACAACTGCACCAGGTCCTTCTGCGCGTGAAAGAACCGATGCAGCGGATTGCGCGCCGGGTCGAGTTGCTCCGGCGCCAGGTTCTGGTGATCGGCGACCAGCACGCCGTCGCGGTAAATCTCGCCGTACTTGGGCTGGTCGGCCGGCATGGTGAACGAAGGCGAGCCGTGGTTGGCGACGATGTCGAGCACGGTCTTGAGGCCGTGCCGCTTCAGCCCTTGGGTGAGGCCGGCGAAATCGAGCCCGGGGCTCGGCAGATGTTCGTCGAGACGATAGAAATCCACGCCCCAATAACCGTGATAGCCGGTCTTGCCACGATCCTGGAAGGCGCCGCCCCAGGTCACCGCGTCGCCGCCGGTGAAGGCCTGGTCCGGGTTGTCGACGATCGGAGTCAGCCAGACCGCGCCGAAGCCCATGTCGCGGATGTAGCCGGCGTTGTCGAGCAGGCCTTTGAAGTCGCCGCCGAGGTAACCGATGTTGTCGCTCTCGCCGACCGGCATACCGGGCACCGGACGATTGAAGCTGCGCGTGCCCGGGTCCGGCCCGCCCTGTTCGCGCTGGTCGTTGGACGGGTCGCCGTCGACGAAACGATCGGTGACGACGAAGTACACCGCATCGCTGGCCATCGGTTCGAGCGTGCCGTAGTACTCGCGTGCCGGCGCGGTGTCGCGTGCGCCGTGCGCACAACCGGCGAGGACGAGACTGAGCGCAGCGAGCGTCAAGACCCTCATGCCGCCGCTCCGGTGCCGGGTTCGCGCACCCACAGCACGCACAGGCCGGAGACGAACAGGCTGACGCCGCCGATCGCCAGGGCCCAGACCGGTTCGCCGTGGAAGAAGGTCTTCAGCAAAAAACCGAGCAGGCTGGCCGCGACCAATTGCGGGATGACGATGAAGAAATTGAAGATGCCCATGTACACGCCCATCTTGGTCGCCGGCACGCTGTCGGACAGCAGAGCGTAGGGCAGCGACAGGATCGAGGCCCAGGCGAAGCCGACCCCGAGCATCGACAGCAGCAGCCATTGCGGATCGCGGATCAGGGCGATCGAGATCAGGCCCAGCCCACCGAGGCTGACGTTGCACAGATGGCTCCAGCGCAGGCCCCAGCGCCGCACCATCCACGGGATCACCACCGCCGCGAGCGCGGCAAAACCGTTGTAGGCGGCGAACAGTACGCCGACCCAGTTGGCGCCTTCGTTGTAGGCCGCCGAGGTGGTGTCGTTGCTGTGGAAATGCAGCTGGGTCACCGCCGGCGTGGTGTAGATCCACATCGCGAACAGGGCGAACCAGGAGAAGAACTGCACCACCGCCAGGCGCACCATGGTCGCAGGCATCGAGTGCAAATCGTCCATGACCGTGGCGAAGCCGCCGCCGGCACCGATCATGCCGCGCACCATCAACGCCAGGCCGAACGCGCCGATCAGGCCGGCCAGTACGTACAACTGGCGATCGAGCCCGCACATCGAGATGGTCGTGGCGACCAGACCGCCGACCGTCAGCCAGGAGGCGCCGAACAGCGCGCAGCGCACGCGGTCACGGTTCGGCCGCGGCGGTTCGGGCAAAGCGTCGTCGAAGGACTGCAGAGCGTCCGGCGGATACTCGCGGGTGCGCAGCACGGTCCAGCCGACCGACAGCAGCAGCACGGCGCCGCCGAAATAGAAGGCGTAACGCACCGTGTCCGGCACCTCGCCGGGCCCTGCGGTATTGCCCACACCCAGGTGCGCGAGCGCGAACGGCAACACGCTGGCGACCACCGAGCCCACGCCGATGAAGAAGCTCTGCATCGCATAGCCGCTCGGCCGTTGCGAGGTCGGCAACTGGTCGCCGACGAAGGCGCGGAACGGCTCCATCGAAATGTTGATGGAGGCGTCGAGCACCCACAGCAGGCCGGCGGCGATCCACAGGGTCGGCGAGTTGGGCATCGCCAACAACGCGAGGGTGGCGAGCACCGCACCGATCAGGAAATACGGGCGTCTGCGGCCGAGGCCGGTCCAGGTGCGGTCGGACAGATAGCCGACGATGGGTTGCACGATCAGCCCGGTCAGCGGCGCGGCGATCCACAGCATCGGGATGTCGTCGATCGGCGCGCCCAGGCTCTGGAAGATCCGGCTGACGTTGGCGTTCTGCAGGGCGAAGCCGAACTGGATGCCGAGAAAGCCGAAGCACATGTTCCAGATCTGCCAGAACGACAGCTGCGGCTTGCGGGACGTGGCGCTGCGCTCGGTGCGTTCGGTCATGGGCTCGATACTGGCATGAAGCGCCGCGCGGTGAGGCGACGCGGTGGCGGGAGAAGCAAATCCCCCTCGATCCCCCTTTGTCAAAGGGGGAAGACGAGCGGAGCGGCGCTGTTCGGGCAACGGAGCGCTATGCAAACGACAACGCTCCACCCGAAACCACGTTCCCTTCCCCCCTTTGACAAAGGGGGGTTAGGGGGGATTTGCTCTCGCCCTTGGGATTTTGCTTCCGCTTCCGGTCTCAGAACTGCGACGAGAACCGGATCCCGTACATCCGCGGGGTGTTGAGGTAGCGGATGTTGGTCGCGTTGTTGACGAAGCCCTTGCCCGAATACACCTCGTCGGTGAGATTCGAGACGAAACCGTCGATGCGGAACTGGCTGTCTTCGCCGAAGTTCAGGCCGGCCGAGACGTTGACGGTGGTGAAGCCGCCGACGTCGTCGCGCATCGCCATGCCATTGGCCGGGCCGCCGCCCGCGGCCGGGTTGGAGCCGTTGTTGAACGGCATGTCGGCCAGCGGGATCTCGATGACGTTGCCGGCCGCGTCCAACCCGAAGCCGCGGCTGTTGAACGCGGTCAGGTAGTAGTCGGAGCGGTAGGTCAGGTTGATCGTCCAGTCGAACGAGTTCAGCGCGCCGCGGCCGATGTCGATGGTCTGCGACAGGCTGAGGTTGGCGTTGTACTTGGAGGTGTTCGGCAGGCGGTTGCCGTCGAGCGGCACGATCAGGCCCAGGCCGCCGGAACGCGTGTCGAGCACCTTGGAGTCGTCGAAGGTCGCGTCGAGGTAGGTGAAGTTGTAGCCCAGGTTGAATCCGTGCGGCAGGCCGACCCGGCCTTCGAGCTCGAGACCGAGCACGCTGGCGTTGGCGGCGTTGTCGTTGAAGACCTGGCGACTGGTCGCGTTCGGGTTGGTCGGCGTCGGCGCCGGCACGTCGATCAGGTTCTGCAGCACCTTGTTCTGGTAGTCGTAGTAGAACACCGAGGCGTTGAGGCGCACCGGGGTCTCGCCCCACAGGTAATCGCCCTTGATGCCGGCTTCGTACGAGGTCAGTTCTTCAGGCTCGAAGGTCGGCGCCAGCGCGCTGCCGTCGTTGAGCAGCAGGGGACGGTTGATGCCGCCCGAACGCGTGCCGGTCGACACCGTGCCGTACAGCATCACCTGCGGGTTGAGGTCGTACTCGAAGCCCACGCGCCAGTCGACGTAGCTGTCCTCGTAGACGTCCACGCTCTTGCCGCCGGGGAAGTCGGAACGCACGATCACGTCGATCTGGTCGCGGTTGCGGGTCAGGAACTGAGACCAGTTGTCCTGCGCGCCGAAGTTCTGGATGCCGCCGAGGAAATAGTCGAGCGAATTCGCGCCCGGGCCGCAACGCAGCTCGGCCGGCGACCAACCGGTGCAGATACTCGGGTCGCCGCCGCCGCGGCGGCCGGGAGGCGCCAGTTGGAAGCCGGGCGAACCCAGTACCAGACCAGTGGTGTAGGGATTGGTGGCAGTGTTGATCGGTTGGCCGGTGAACTGCTGGAACAGTTCTTCCGGAATCACGAACTGATATTTGACGTTGGACTCGCGCGCGGTCTTCTTGTCGCGGGTGTAGCGCACGCCGCCGATCAGACGCAGCGAATCGGTCGCGGCGAAACTGAAATCGCCATAGACCGCGTTCGACTCGACCTTGGAGTCGTCGCCGCGGTTCTCGCCGCCCAGGCCGTCCTGCCAGCCGCAGACGGTGCCGGGACGCCACCAGTCGCAGTCGCCGAAATAGCCGTTGCCGACGTCCCAGGAGGTGTAGTCGTACTTCTCTTCGTAATTGAACAGACCGGCCGACCAGATCAGCTTGCCGGTGTCGCCGAAGAAGCGCAGCTCGTTGATGGTCGAGCTGGACTTGTCGGACTGGTAGAAGGTGTCGTACCAGGCCAGGCGTTCGGGGTTGTGATAGGCCTCGCGTTCGGACCCCGGATAGACCGGGCCGAGCTGCCATTCGCGCGAGGCGTTGCGGTTGTCGAACTCGTACTTGCGGTAGGAGGTGTTGAACTCCACCGACACCGCATCGTTGAAGGCATAGGTGAAGGTGCCGGCGACGCCTTCGATGTCGTTGCTGGTCTTGCCCTGGGTGCGGAAGTACTGGCGGAACGGGTCGGACAGGTCGTCGATGTCGTAGCCGGCGGCCAGGCCGCGTTCGGCGAACAGGCCCGGATCGCCGGTGCCGCGCTCGCTGACCTTGTCGAGCATGACGTAGGCCGAGAACTTGTCGTTCGGCTCCCACAGCATCGACAGGCGCGCGGCCTGGTTGTCGAGCGCGCCCGGGCCTTCGGCCGGGAACAACGAGCTGGGATAACCGTTCTTGATGTAGGAAGAACGCTCCTCGTCGAACAGCGCCGCGCGCAGGGCGAAGGTGTCGCCGATCGGCAGGTTCAGCACGCCCTCGGCGGTGGTGAAGTCGTGGTTGCCGGCGCCGACCTTGAGGCCGCCGCTGGTCACGCCCAGTTCGGGGCGCTTGGAGATCACGTTGATCGAGCCGCCGGTCGCATTGCGGCCGCGCACCGTGCCCTGCGGGCCCTTGTTGACCTCGATGCGGTCGACGTCGAAGAACATCGGCCCGATCGAGCGCGGACGCGGCAGGTAGATGCCGTTGTAATAAGTGGCCACCGACGGGTCGGAGGAGAAGTCCGAGTCGGCCGCGCCGATGCCGCGCAGGAAGATCTCGTACTTGCCTTCCTGGCGGGTGATCTGCAGGCCCGGTACCACCGCCTGCAGGTTGCGGAAATCGGTGTTGATGCCGAGCTTGGTCAGATCCTCGCCGCTGAAGGACTGGATCGTGCCGGCGTATTTCTGGATCGACTGCACGCGGCGGTTGCCGGTGACCTGGACCGCGTCGAGTTCGTGCGCCGCGCTCGTCGGCGCCGCTTCGGCGCTGGCCGCGGCCGGGGCGTCCTGCGCGGTGGGCGCATCCGCCGCCCAGACCGTCCACGAGTTGCACAGGCCGAACGAGGCCAGTGCCACGGTCAACAGGTGGCGTTGTTGGTTCGATGAAGCCCGGTTCGTTCTCGACATGCTCCCCTCCAGTAGCTGTGTGCCGTCCGCGCGCGCACTGCGGCGTGCTGCGGTTGCCTAGGCGACGTACGCCATCGGTCTGAGGCGCATGTTAGGCAAGCGATCGCGCCCGCTGCGGTTTATGCATACGTATTCATGACCGGCAGTCGCATTCATGTCGCACTTCATCGGTCGTTTGGGCATGAATACGTATGCAGGCCGGCGAGCCGCGAACGCGCCCGGCGCTAAGCTGGCGCCCATCGCGGCAGTGCAGCACGAAGACCGCATACGCCATCAGGGGCGCCTCTTGTCAGCCGTCAATCTTCCGACCCCCGCCGCATCGCAGGAACACGCCTGGTGGCGCGGCGCGGTGATCTACCAGATTTACCCCAGAAGCTTCCGCGACCTCGACGGCGACGGCGTCGGCGACCTGCCCGGCATCATCGACAAGCTCGGCTACGTCGCCGACCTCGGCGTCGATGCGATCTGGGTCTCGCCGTTCTTCAAGTCGCCGATGATCGATTTCGGCTACGACATCGCCGACTACCGCGCGGTCGACCCCTTGTTCGGCAACCTCGACGACTTCGACCGCCTGCTCGCCAAGGCGCATGCGCTGGGCCTGCGGGTGATGATCGACCAGGTCCTCAGCCACACCTCCGACCAGCACGAGTGGTTCAAGCGCAGCCGCGAAAGCCGCGACAACGAGTTCGCCGACTGGTACGTATGGGCCGACGCCAGCCCCGACGGCACCGCGCCGAACAACTGGATGTCGCTGTTCGGCGGCGTCGCCTGGCACTGGGAACCGCGCCGCCAGCAGTATTACCTGCACAACTTCCTGGCCTCGCAGCCGGACTTGAACTTCCACAACCCGGCGGTGCGCGCGGCGGTGCTCGACAACGTGCGCTTCTGGCTCGACCGCGGCGTCGACGGCCTGCGCCTGGACGCGATCAACTTCTGTTTCCACGACGCGCAACTGCGCGACAACCCGCCGAAGGCGCGCGAGCTGCGGGTCGGGCGCGGTTTCAGCCCCGACAACCCCTACGCTTTCCAATACCACTATTACAACAACAACCAGCCCGAGAACCTCGACTTCCTGGCCGAGCTGCGCAACCTGCTCGACCGCTATCCAGGCGCGGTGTCGCTCGGCGAGATTTCCTCGGAAGACTCGCTGGCGACCATGGACGAATACACCCGCGACGGCCGCCTGCACATGGGCTACAGCTTCGAGCTGCTGACCGAGGACTACAGCGTCGCCCATATCCGCGGCACCGCGCAGGCGCTCGAAGAACGCATGCTCGAAGGCTGGCCGTGCTGGGCGATCTCCAACCACGACGTGCAGCGCGTGGTCTCGCGTTGGGGCCACGGCGACAAGCCGGCGCACTTCGCCTCCATGCTCAGCGCGTTGATGTGCTCGCTGCGCGGTTCGGTCTGCGTCTACCAGGGCGAAGAACTGGGCCTGCCTGAAGCCGAGCTGCCGTTCGAGGCGCTGCGCGACCCCTTCAGCATCGCCTTCTGGCCGACCTTCAAGGGCCGCGACGGTTGCCGCACGCCGATGCCGTGGGACGGCACGCCGCAGGCCGGTTTCAGCACCGGCACGCCGTGGCTGCCGATCGCCGAGGGCCATCGCGGCCTCGACGTCGCCCGCCAGCAGCACGACCCGGATTCGTCCTTGAACCGCTTCCGCCGTTTCCTGTCGTGGCGCAAGACCCGGCCGGCCCTGCTCGACGGCGCGATCCGCTTTCTCGCCAGCGACGAGCCGGTGATCGCCTTCGTCCGCGGCAGCGGCGCCGACGCGGTGCTGATGGCCTTCAACCTCGGCGGCGCCGAGGCGGAATTGAATCTGTCCGAAGCCGGCACTTGGCACATCGACCACGGCCACGGCCTGCCCTCGGGCGAGCGGACCGGCGATCGCCTGCGCCTGCCGCCCTACGGCGTGTTCGCCGCGCGCGCCACCGGCTGAGCTCGCGGCACACTTCGGTCAAGCGGCATACTCCGGTCTCGCGGCAGGACGTCCGCGACCGGGGGGAACGCCGAATGCAGATCGTTTACCACGCCGCCCATTCGGCGGACGCGCAGCTCGTGCGCGGCTTGTTGGCGGAGGAAGGCATCCGCTCGTTCGTGTTCGGCGGCGCCCTCGAAGGCGGCGCCGGCCTGTTGCCGGTCGGCGGCGCGGTCCGGCTCGAAGTCGCCGACGACGACGCCGAACGCGCACGCACCATCATCCAGGCGTGGCAGGACACGGCCGTGCCGCTCGACGACCAGGACGATGCAGACGAAGTCGATCGCGACTACGGCGACGACGACACGCCGGCGCACGTGGAGGGCGGAAATCTCTATCGCCCCTTGAACCAACGCCTGCCCTCGCGCCACACCGGCGCCGGTCTCGGCGGCATCGTGTTCGCCCTGATCGCCGGCGCCCTCGGCGGCGCCATCGCCACCGGCATCGCCATGCAACCGCACGCCAGCCAGCAGCCGGTCGACTACAACGACGACGGCCGGCCTGACGAGACCCTGGTCTTCGAGGGCGAGCTCCTGCAACGCGTGGATGCCGACCGCAACAGCGACGGCGAGGTCGACCAACGCACCCACTACGACGAGCGAGGGCTGGCGACCGAGATCGAGGAAGACCAGGACTTCGACGGCGTGCGCGAGACCGCCAGCCGCTACGAGAACGGCCAACTCGCCGGCCGCAGCGCCGACTACGACGGCGACGGCCAGGTCGACTGGCAGCAAGCCGCCAAGCGCGGCGTGTTGCAGAACGAACAATGGTTCGACAAACGCGGCAACTTGATCAAACACATCGACTACGTCGACAACCGCCCGGTCAGCGGCGAGTTCGACAGCGACGGCGACGGCGTGCGCGACACCGCGCGCGACTACGACCCGCGCGGCGAGATCAGCGCGAGCAGGCCGCTGCCGACGCCATAGCGGCAGCGCGCGTCATCGCCCGGGCCTCAGCCGCGCCCGGGCTGAGCCGCCCGCACTTCGCGGCGCAATTGCTCGCGCGTCACCGTCGGCACCGGCTGCAAACGCCGCTCCGGCGGCGGCAGGGCCAACGTGTCCAGGCGCTTCTTCGCCCCCTCGTTGCCGAGCGCGGCGGCCTTCCTGAGCACCACCTGGGCCTCGGCGATGCGGCCCTGCCCCACGTAGATCTCGCCGAGCCCGCTCAACGCGGTCGCGCGGGTCTTGGGATTGCTGGCCGGCGTGTCCTTGACCGCCTGGGTCAAGGTCTCCTGCGCGCTGTCGAGCTTGCCTTCCGACAGTTGCTTCCAGCCGCACAGAGTCGCATCGCCACCGGCGCAGGCGTCCTCGCCCCCGGCCTTGGCCGCGGCGATCTCGTCGGCCAGCTCCGGCGCTTGATTGGCGAGCGCGGCGCTGCCGACCGCGTTCTGCAGGTCGCGGTTGTTCTGCTGCAAGTCCTCGACCTTCTTGATGATCGAATCGACCGAGATGTTGATGCTGCTGTTGTTGTCGGCGACCTCGATGGCCGCGTTCGGCGGGAAAGCCTGGCCGCGGTAGATGATTTCCGGGTCGGGCAGGTCGATCGCCGAAAAGCGCGGCGAGAACGTCAGGTAGACGTTCGGCACCACGCGCTCGCCGCTGCGCCAGCTCTTGAGGGTGTCGAAGCCGATCATCGCCACCACCACCGCCGCGCCGATGCCCAGATACCAGCGCACGTTCTTGTTCTGCTCGGCGTTGCGGGTCTTGAGCAGCGCATAGGCGCCGTAGGCGAAGAACAGCAGCGCCGTGCCATAGGCGCCCGCAGCCAGGATGGTCTGGGGGTCGGTGATCGTGTCCATCTCGTTCCTTGAGCCGAAGATCGCCCTCCGCGCAGGTCGCGCGGAAGCCCTTCTACCCAGGGAGTAACGCAGTCGGCGCGGGCGGAGCGGCCAGCGGCTTCTGAAACAGAATCGGCTGGCCGACGGCGCGGCCGGCTCAGGCGGCCGGCGGCGGGACCAGTTCGAGCCAGCGCGAGACCACCGCGCAGGCCTCTTCGACGCCTTGCTTGGACTCGCCGGAGAAGGTCTGCACGCTGACCGTGTCGCCGAAGGCCGAGCTCAGTTCCTTGCGCACCATCATCAGCTGCTGCTGTTGCTGGCCGCGACCGAACTTGTCGGCCTTGGTCAGCAACGCATGCGCCGGCAGGCCGCGTTCGACCGCGTAACCGAGCATCTGCCGGTCGTAGTCCTTGAGCGGGTGGCGGATGTCCATCACCACGACCAGCCCGCGCAGGGCCTCGCGGGTGCCGAAGTAGCGGTCCAGGAAGGCCTGCCAGTGGGCCTGCAGGTTCTGCGGGACCTTGGCGTAGCCGTAGCCGGGCAGGTCGACCAGGAAGCGGTCGGGCTCCGGGGCGGGCTCGGGGCCGCGGTACAGGGGGCTGACGTCGAAAAACACCAGCTGCTGGGTCCGGCCCGGGGTCTTGGACACCCGCGCCAGGGCGTTCTGCTGGCACATGGCGTTGAGGGCGCTGGACTTGCCGGCATTGGAGCGGCCGGCGAAGGCGACCTCGTAGCCGCCGTCGGGCGGGAGCTGCTTTACGTTGTGCGCCGACAGCAGGTAACGGGCACGGGCGAGGGGATTGTTCATGCCATTAGGATCGCACGCCCCACCCTTCGGCGTGCCGCAGACTGAATCCGCGTTGACCCGGTCGGGGCCGGCGAAGATAATTCCGAGGTTCCGGTGGCGGCAGCTTGCGCACAGTCCGGTCCCCAGTACGCCCCTTTCAGCCTGCCACCCAGCAAGCCAGTAGTTCGGAGCCCAGCTACATGAGCCAAGCCCGCGTTCTAGGCCTCGTCGGCCTCGCCGCTCTCGCGGCCGCCGCCGTTGCGTACGCCCAAGCCACGGTCACGCCGATTCCCGACAAGGAGCCGGTCCAGACCGCGCCGCTGAACGCCGCGGCGAAGGCCTCCTGGGGCGACGTCAAGGCCGGCGCGACCAAGGCCGGCACCTGCGCGGCCTGCCACGGCCTCGACGGCAACCCGACCGATCCGCAGTACCCGCGCCTGGCCGGCCAGAGCGAGCGCTACATCGCCCACCAGATCGCCCTGTTCAAGAGCGGCGAGCGCAATACCGGCATGGCCGCGGCGATGAAGCCCTTCGCCGACGCCCTCAGCGACCAGGACGCCCGCGACCTGGGCGCTTACTTCGCCACCCAGAAGTCCGGCGCCGGCGTCGCCGACGACACCCTGATCGCCTCGGGCGTCAACAAGGGCAAGAAGTTCTTCGAAGTCGGCGAGCAACTGTTCCGCAACGGCGACAAGGCTCGCGGCATCCCGGCCTGCATGGCTTGCCACGGCCCCAGCGGCGCCGGCAACCCCGGCCCGGCCTACCCGCACATCGCCGGCCAGCAGGCCGCCTACTCGCAGCGTCGCCTGGAGGAATACCGCGCCGGCACGACCACGCAGAAGGACCCGCACCTGTTCAACATCATGGCGACGGTCGCCAAGCAGCTCAGCGACGAGGAAATCGGTTCGCTGTCGAGCTACCTGCAGGGCCTGCACGAACGCGCCGACGACGTCGCCGCCGCCGATGCGCCGGCTCCCGCAGTGGCCGCACCGGCCGCCAGCGCACCGGCAGCACCCGCCCCGGCAGCACCCGCCCCGGCCGCTCCGGCCCCGGCAGCGACGCCCGCCGCGGCTCCAGCCGTTCCGGCGGCCGCACCGGCCCAGCCCACCCAGGGCTGAGCCTCGCGCCAACGCGATGCAGACGAACGCCGGCCTGGAGACAGGCCGGCGTTTTTCGTTGCGGCGCCTGATCAGCCGACCTGATCAGCGGGCCCGATCAGGCGGCATGGTCGGACGACCTGCCCAGGCAGGCCCGCGCATAAGGTGACCGCAGTCACCGCTTGTCGCGGTAGTGGAACTTCTGGCGCACACCGGGGTCGTACCGATACTCCTGTTGAAGACGCCGGCCGCTATCCTTGGTGCCGGCGTTTTTTATGCCCGGCCGGCCGTCGCCGGAGGGCGCAAGCTTTACGCCCGTTCATTCCGCCACCGACGAGACTTTCCGATGAATCCACGCCTGGCCTCCCTGTTCCTGCTCGCAGTGCTTCCGTTCGCCGCGTTCGCCGCGCCCAAGGCGGCCGCACCCGCGGGCCCGGCGCCGGAAGCCGGCGTCGATTACGTCGAGATCGAAGGCGGCAAGCCCTTCGCCGCGGTCAAGGGCAAGGTCGAAGTCGTCGAAGTGTTCGGCTACACCTGCCCGCACTGCGCGCATTTCGAGCCGCAGGTCGCCGCCTGGCGCGCCAGGCAGCCGGCCGACGTCAACTTCGTGCCGTTGGCCGCGCCGTTCGGCGGCTACTGGAACCCGTATGCGCAGGCCTTCTACACCGCGCAATCGATGAAACTGCTCGGCAAGACCCACGAGGCCATGTTCAGCGCCTTGCACGAGCAGCACCGCCTGCCGATCCAGAACGCCTCGACCGACGAAATCGCCGGTTTCTACGCCCAGCACGGCGCCAACCGTCAGGCCTTCGCGACGGCCATGGCCGGCCCGGCGACCGCCAAGGCGATGGAGCGCGCCAAGGCCTTCATCATGGCCGCCGGCGTCGACGGCACGCCGTCGCTGGTGGTCGCCGGCAAGTACCGCGTGACCACCCAGAAAGGCTTCGACGACATGCTGCGCGTCGCCGATCACCTGGTCGCGCGCGAACGCGCGGGCAAGCGCTGATCGCTACTACGGCGGGGGTGCTGGGGTCGCGACTCGCCACGGCGACTCGCCCCTTCCGCATCCCGGCCGAACCCTGCACTCCCCCTTCCCTGCCGCGGCCGTTATCCTGAACGCCGCTCCTGTCGGCATCGCGACGAGCGCTTCAGCCCGGCGCCGATGCCCACACTTCCTTTGAACGTATTGCGGAGATTTCCCTGATGAATTCGCGTATGGCTTCGTTGTCCCGCTATCCGCTCGTGCTGAGCGCCCTGTTCGCGCTCGCCGCCTGCACCAAGACCGAAACCGCGGCCCCGGCCGACAGCGCCGCCCCGGCGACCACCGACGCTGCGACCGCAGCCCCGGCCGACGGCGCACCGGCCGCCCCCGCAGCGCCGGAAGCGCCGGCGATCCAGCCCGCCGCCGTGGCCACGCCGCCGGCCGGCCCGGCCCCGGTGGTCGGCGCCGACTACGACGAAATCCCGGCCGGCCAGCCCTACGAGCCGGTTGCCGGCAAGATCGAAGTCGCCGAGATCTTCAGCTACACCTGCCCGCACTGCGCGCAGTTCGAACCGCAGGTGCTCGACTGGCGCGCCAAGCAGACCGCCGACGTCAAGTTCACCCCGATCGCCGGCCCGTTCGGCGCCAACCCGGTTCCGTTCGCGAAGGCCTTCTACACCGCGCAGACCCTCGGCCTGCTCGAGAAGTCGCACGAGGCGATGTTCCGCGCCGTCCACATCGACCAGTCGCTCTCCTACCAGAGCGTCACCGACGAACAGTTCGGCCAGTTCTACGCCAAGTTCGGCGCCAAGCCGCAGGACTTCATCGGCACCATGAACAGCTTCGCGATCAACGCCAAGCTCAAGCGCGCCGAACAGTTCATGCAGCGCTCGGGCGTCAGCTCCAGCCCCTCGCTGGTGGTCAACGGCAAGTACCTGGTCAAAGGCAAGAGCTTCGAGGACATGCTGCGCATCACCGACCACCTGGTCGCACGCGAGCGCGCCGCCACCCAGGGCGCGGCACCCGCTGCCGCCCCGGCCGAAGCACCGGCTGGCTCGACCGCACCGGCCGCAACGCCGGCACCGGCAGCCGCCGCCCCGGCTCCGGCGAGCAAGGGCTGATCGGGCTGCGCGCCCGACGCTCCCCCGCATGAATACACGCCGGCTGCGCCTGCTCAGCGCGAACATCCAGGCCGGCTCCAGCACGCGTCGCTACAGCGATTACGCGACGCGCAGCTGGTCGCACGTGCTGCCCGCCGGCAACAAGCGCGGCAGCCTCGACACCATCGCCCAGTTGGCCGGCGAACACGACATCGTCGGGCTCAACGAAAGCGACCCGGGCAGTCTGCGCTCGGGCTTCACCAACCAGACCCACTACCTCGCCCAACGCGCCGGCTTCGAGTACTGGAGCCACCAGCCCAACCGCCGCGTCGGCAGCGTCGCCTCCAGCGCGAACGGCCTGTTGAGCAAGCTGGAACCGCGCGAGGTCGTCGACCATCCCCTGCCCGGGCGCATCTCCGGCCGCGGCGTGCTGATCGCCCACTACGGCGACGACGACGACGGCCTGACCGTGGCGGTGGCGCACCTCTCGCTTGGCGCGACCTCGCGCGCCTCGCAGCTGGCCTTCATCGCCGAACTGCTGCACGACCACCCGCACGCCGTGCTGATGGGCGACTTCAACTGTTCGGCCGATCGCCCCGAAATGCAGGCGCTGTTCCGCAACACCCGCCTGCAACCGCCATCGAGCGCCCTGCCGACCTTCCCGAGCTGGCGTCCGCAGCGGGCGATCGACCACATCCTGCTCGGCGACGGCCTCGGCTTCGCCGGCGCCCGCGCCGTGCCCGCCGCCCTGTCCGATCATCTGGCGCTGTCGCTGGAGCTCGACGTCCCCCACAGCGCGCTGCGCTCCGAATAGCGTCGCTGTTGCGCGAAGGCCGCGATGCCGCTCTTCTGTAGGAGCGGCGTGAGCCGCGACCGCGGGACGCTCCGAGAAGTAGTGCCGATGCCGCCCATCGAAGCGGCGTGCCGTCGCAAGGGTAGGAGCGGCGCGAGCCGCGACCGCGCTGCTTCGGTCTCGTTGCGAATCACTCAAGCAAGATCAGGATCAAACGCCAAAAGCTTCCGCCACTAAAGCGGCGGGTTACTTTCTTTTGTCTAAAGCAACAAAAGAAAGGTAACCAAAGAAAAATGCTTTTCTTTGAATCACAAGCCCGCACGAGCGGCGCTTCCGCGGGGCTTTTTCATACGGGACATCCCTGTCCCGATGAAAAACGGCGCGCATCCCTGCGCGCCGCCCTCCGGGTCTTCCTTTGCCTTCGCTAGTGCAAGACGGCGCACAGCAACGGCAACGGCAACGGCAACGGCAACCTCAGTTTGCTGTAACGCTCCCCGGGGTAGGAGCGGCGTCCTACTGGATTTCCTTCGGTCACAATCCGCGACCGCGTAATCGCACGCCACGGCGGCTCTTACGTGATCGCCTCGATACGACAATAGAAGCAACGAAGCGGATGGATTCATGGTCAAGTGCGGACCGCGACGCAAACTGCAGCCGCGCGGTCGCGGCTCGCGCCGCTCCTACCCCTAGAGCATCGCAACGACAACAGCCGTTGCCGTTGCCGTTGCCGTTGCCGTTGCCGTTGCCGTTGCCGTTGCCGTGAGGATTTTGCTGGTGCTGTGCGTCGTCCCGCACTAGCGAAGGCAATCGAAGACCCGGAGGGCGGCCCGCATGGATGCGGGCCGTTTTTCATCGGGACAGGGATGTCCCGTATGAAAAATACCGGCGTCGGCATCGACCGTGCGGGCTGGTGATTCAAAACAAAGCATTTTCTTTGGTTAGCTTTCTTTTGTTGCTTTAGACAAAAGAAAGTAACCCGCCGCTTTAGTGGCGGAAGCTTTAGGCGTTTGATCTGGATCTGGATCTGGATCTTGCGGCAGCGATACGCCGCGAGACCGCAACGACGCGGTCGCGGCTCACGCCGCTCCTACAGGAAGAGCGGGGGCACGAAGCAACACCACGCATCGGCGCCCAAAACAAAACGGCCGGTGCAAGCACCGGCCGTTCGTGTTTCAAGCCTTGCCCCGCCAGCGACCGGCTCACGCCGGTCGCTGTTCGTCGATCAGAAACGCAGATCGGCGCGCAGGTAGAAGAAACGACCGCCCGGGATGTCGTAGGTCGAGGCGTCGTAACCGTTGAGCGAGCACGACAGGCACACCGGCGGATCCTTGTCGGCGACGTTGTTGACGCCACCGGTGATCTGCAGGCCCTTCAGCCAGTCGATGTGATAACCCACCTGCAGGTCGTGGTAGGTGATCGCATCGAGCTTGTTGTCGCCGGTGACCGGGTTATCGCAGTACGGCGAATCCAGCGCCGAGGCCTGGCAGATTTCGGTCATGTCGGAGATGTGGCGGATCGTCCACGACGCGGTCCAGGCGTTGCGCTTCCACGACAGGCTCGCGTTCGAGGTCCACTCCGGGATCGCGCTGTCGTTGACTTCCACGCCCGGACGGCGCGGCTGCACCTGGCCGGCCGCGCCGACGGCGTCGTACTGGGTCACGAAGGTGTTCTGCCAGCTGACCTTGAACTGGCCGAGCGAGGTCTCCGGCAGGGTCCAGAAGAAGTCCACGTCCCAGCCGGAGGTCTTGATCGAACCCAGGTTGGTCAGCTTGTTCTCGAAGGAGTTGATGCCGCCGACGCTGGAACGGGTGATGCCGCCGCAGTAGGTCGGGTCGAGCGTCTGCACGCACAGGTTGAGCTGGGTCTGGGCGTCGATCGCCTGCACCGCGCCTTCCAGCGAATGGCGGTAGAAGGTCACTTCGAAATCGAACTTGTCCGACCACGGCACGCCCGCGGCCCAGGCCGGGCTGTAGACGAAGCCGGCGGTGAAGCTGCGCGCGGTTTCCGGCTCGAGGTCCGGGTTGCCGCCGGTCTGCACCGAGATCTGGCTGTTGGCCTGGGTTGCGCCGGCCGGCACGCCGAGGGCGGCGCAGTTGGCGCGGTTGCCGGTCGCCGGCGAGCCGGTGATCGAGATCAGGCAGGGATCGCTGAGCTGCAGGTCGGCGCGGCTGGCCGAGCCGAACAACTCGCCGATCGACGGCGCGCGGAAACCTTCTGCGTAGGTGGTGCGCAGCAGGAATTCATCGGCGACCTGCCAACGCAGGCCGTACTTCGGGGTGAACTGGCCGCCGAAGGTCGAATAATCCGAATAGCGCCCGGCCAGGCTCAGGTCGAGGCTCTTGCCGAAGCTGCCTTCCTTGATCAGCGGCAGGTTGAGTTCGACATAGGCTTCGTTGACGTCGTACTCGCCCTGGGTCGGCAACGACTGGGTACCGTTGTAGAAACCGGCCACGGTGATCGCATCGGGCGAATAGAAGCCTTCGTACTTGCGGTATTCGTAACCGGCGGCGAACGACAGCGGGCCGGCCCAGGCTTCGAACAGGTCGCCCGACAGGTTGGCGGTGAAGGTCTGCAGCTTCTGCTCGCTGCGGTCGCGCACGATCGGGCTGATCCACTGCAGCATCGCCGGGGTGATCGTGCCCGGGCCGCCGAACAGGTTCAGCGGCACGCAGCCCGGGGTCGCGGCGCACACGGCCGGGTCGCCCACGGCGATGTTGATGTTGCGGATGTTGTAGCTGCCGCGGTTGGTCTGTTCGGCTTCGTTCTTGTTGCTGGCGAAGTTGACGTCCCAGAAGAAGGTGCGGTCGCCGGCGTCGAAGCTGCCTTCCACGCCCGCGGCGATGTACTTGGTGTCGACTTCCTGCTCGAAGATGCGCGGGCCGCCCTCGACCGGACGACGGCCGATCAGGACCAGGTTCGGGTTGGCGCCTTCGGTGGTGAGGTCGAAGCCGAACGGGTTATATGGGTTGAGGCGCGAGACGGTGATGTGCTCGGACCAGGGGTTGCCGGTGCCGGCGTCCAGGCCCAGGAACAGCGGTTCCGGCGCGGCCTGGTTGACCGACTCGCGACGGTTGTACAGCGCCTTGACGTAGGCCTGCACGTTGTCGTTGAAGTGGTAGCGGAACTGGCCGAACACGCCGGTGCGCTTGGACGGCGTCAGCAGCATGTTCTGTTCGGCGAAGTTGTAGCGGTTGGCGCCGGTGAAACGGATGAAGTCCTGCGGGTAGCGCACGCCGTTCGGGAAGCTGCTGCCGTTGGGCGTGGTGATGTTGCAGAACGGGATCGACGGCGTGCTCGGATCGTCGTCGGTATCGGTCAGCGGGCACGCGGTGCTGGCGGTCGCCGGGGTGATGATGAAGCGGCCGTTCGGCGTCGCCGAGCTGCCGGTCTCCACGCCCAGGCCCGGCACCGGCACGCGCGAGAGTTCGCGGTCGCGCGAGAACACCGGGTCCTGATCGACGTAGCTCAAGCCCAGGAACAGGTTGGCGCGGTCGGTGTTGTAGCCCCAGGCCGCGTCGAAGCCCTTGAGCTCGCCGTCGCCTTCGCCGTACTGGCCGTAGTTGAGGGTAATCTGGCCGCCATCGAAATTACGGCGGGTGATGATGTTGACCACGCCGGCGATCGCGTCGGAGCCGTACAGCGACGAGGCGCCGTCCTCGAGCACTTCGATGCGCTCGACGATGGCCAGCGGGATGGTGTTGAGGTCGGTCGCCGCGCCCACGCCGGAAGCCGAGGATTCGTTGACCCAGCGCATGCCGTCGACGAGGACGAGGACGCGCTTGGGCCCGAGGTGACGCAGGTCGACCTGGGCCGAACCGGCGCCGACGCCGTCGCCGTTGGGCGAGAAGCCGAAGTTGCCGGAGGAGTTGAACTTGGTGTTGAGCGCCGAACCGGCGCCGGTGAGCTCCTGCACCACGTCGCCGATCGAGGTCAGACCGGTGCGTTCGATGTCGTCGCGGGTAAGGGTCTGGACCGGGACCTGGCTTTCGATCTCGGCCTTCTTGATGCGAGTGCCGGTGACCTGGACGGTGTCCAGCGTGGTGGCGTCTCGGGCAGGCGCTGCTTCCTGGGCGGCTGCGAGCCCCGGCAGGGCGACCAGCAGGGACAACTGAATGGCTTTCGCCAAGGCATGACGACGCGACACTTTCATCGACTCTCTCTCCCTCAAGAATGTGGCTGTAGCTCTGATGGCTATTGGCACGCCGTCCATCCATGTCGGACGGCACCGGGAGGTTGTAAACAATTCGTGAATCCGCCACAAGGCGCAAATAGGGACTACTTGCCAACTCGGTCCCATTTCTGATCGGGATCGGCTGCGGGCTGAGACGTACGTCGCCTATGGGCGAACGACCGACGCCTGTTCAGTTAATACCCGGCGACGGCCGCAGCTCGGGCGGCCAGGCGCGCAAACGCGACCGCGGTCGCGCTTCAGCCGCCGAGCAACAGGCTGACCGCGACCAGGATCAGGAAGGCTGCGAACACCCGCTTGAGGGTGTCGCCGTGCAGCTTGTGAGCGAGCCGGGTGCCGTAGGGTGCGGCGAACACCGAGGCGATGGCGACGCCGATCGCCGCCGGCAGGTAGACGTAGCCGATGGCGTGCTCGGGCAAGGCCCCGGCCGGCGCGTTGAGGGCGTAGCCGACCGCACTGGCCAGGCCGATCGCCACGCCGCAGGCCGAGGAGGTGCCGACCGCGCGCACCGGGGCGACGCCGCGCCAGACCAGCAAGGGCACGGTCATGCTGCCGCCGCCGATGCCGACCACCGCCGACACCGCGCCGATGCCGACGCCCGCGGCCGACAGCGGCAGGCCCTGCGGCGGCGGCGCGCCGTCGGCGAGCGGCGCCCCGTTCTTGCCGAACAGCAACTGCGCGGCGGCGATCAGGCAGTAGCCGGCGACGATCAAACGCAGCCAATCGCCGTCGACGCGCACGGCGACGAAACTGCCGAGCCAACCGCCGAGCAGCAGCCCCGGCACCATCCAGCGCACGGTCGGCCACATCACGCTGCCGCGCTTGGCATGCGCGCGGGCCGAGGCGGTCGCGGTCAACACGATGCTGGCCAGCGAACTGGCCAGCGCGGTGTGCATGGCCGCTTCCTGCGGAATGCCCATCAGCGGCGCCAGCCAGGCGAGTGCGGCGACCAGCACCAGGCCGCCGCCGATGCCGAGCAAGCCGGCGAGCACGCCGGCCACGGCGCCCAATGCGAGAAAAACCAACCAGGCTGTCACCGTCGAATGCTCCGCAAGATCAGGGTCGAGCCTACATGGTCGCAGTGCCGCGCCGCGAACGCCTGCCACGATGCGCCCGTTCGCAGGCGCGGCCGCAAGACCAACGTGTGACAACGATCCACCGCACGAGCCCGATCGCACCGAACCTTCGCATCGCCTCCACGATCCTGAAGCAACAACGGCGCGGCAGTAACGGCGCGAATGCGCAGGCCAGTCTTCGAGCGAGCGCCGGGAAAGCTGCGACGCGCTTCGCAAGCAGCGCATCGACAGCGAATGTTCACATAAGGCATTCATGCGTGCTGGGCTATAGTCCGACGATGCTGCCACGCCCCTACACACTCGTCATCGCTGCGCTCGCCGCGGCCCTCGCCACCACCGCTTGCGCCCAGACCACGGCGTCGGCGCCGACCCAGGCCGCTATCAAGCCGGCGCCGGTCGTGAACGCATTGCCGGCGCCGGCGGTCGACCCGCTGCTGCCGCGCCTGCGCGCAGCGATCGAAGCGGCCGAACGCGGCCAGTTCGACAGCGGCCAATACGCCGATCTCGCGCGGCACCCGCTGTACGCTTGGATCGAATACGCCAACCTGCGCCGCGGCATCGACACGGTCAACAACGGCCAGGCCCAGGATTTCCTCGCCCGTCGCGGCAAGGAAGCCTCCGGCGAAGCCTTCCGCGAAATCTGGCTGGCGGCGACCGCGCGTCGCGAAGACTGGCCGAGTTTCCTCGCCGCATGGACGCCGAAGAGCGCCACCGGCAAGGAACGCAGCGTCAGCCTGCGCTGCGCCGAATTGAACGCGCGCCAGGCCCTGGGCCGCACCGACGAGAGCTGGACGCGCGAAGCGCAGGCGATCTGGCGCAGCAGCGGCAAATCCCTGCCCGACAGTTGCGACGGCCCGTTCGCGGTGCTCGCGGCCCAGGGCGCGCTGTCGCCGGAGTTGCGCTGGGAGCGCATCGAGGCCGCGGCCGCCGAATGGCAGCCGGCAGTGATGCGTTCGGCCGCGCGCGGATTGCCCGCCGCCGAACTCGCACAAGCGAACGACTACGCCGCCTTCCTCGACAGCGTCAACGAACGCGCACTGTCGTGGCCGAAGACCGAACGCAGCCGCAAGATCGCTTCCTACGGCCTGGCCAAGCTCGCCAAGGCTCAGCCGGCCAGCGCCGAGCAGCAATTGCCCAAGTACGCCAACGCGCTCGGCTTCAGCGACGCCGACCGCGGCCGCGTGCTGTACCAGACCGCGCTGTGGTCGGTGGCGTCCTATGAAGCCGAATCGGCGCGCCGCCTCAACGCCGTGCCCGAGGTCGCCTACGACGAACGCCTGCACGAGTGGCGCGCGCGCGAAGCGATGGCCCGTTCGGACTGGGCCGGCGCACTCGCCGCGATCAAGAAGATGGGCGCCAAGCAACGCGGCGATTCGCGCTGGCAGTATTTCGAGGCCCGCCTCAGCGAACGCGCCGGCGACAAGGCCGGCGCCGACCGCCTCTACCGCGAAGCGGCGAAGAAGACCGATTTCCACGGCTTCATGGCCGCCGACCGGCTCGGCGCGCCGTATGCGCTGTGCCCGGTGCAACCGACCGACAGCGCCGCGGCCAAGGCCGCGATCGCGCGCGACCCGGCCCTGTTGCGGGCGATGGGTTTGTTCCAGATCGAACGCACCGGTTGGGCGGTGCGCGAATGGGACGATGCGCTGAGCCGCTTCGACGACACCCAGCGCCGCATCGCCATCGAAGTGGCGCAGAGCTACAACTGGTTCGACCGCGCGGTGTTCTCGCTCAACAAGACCCCGCAGGAGCAGCGCCTGTACTACCTGCGCTTCCCGCTGCACCACGGCGACACGATCCGCCGCGAGTCGGCCAAGAACGGCATCGACCCGGCCTGGGTCGCCGCCGAAATCCGCGCCGAGAGCATCTTCAACCCGACCGCGCGCTCGGGCGCCAACGCGATGGGCCTGATGCAGGTGCTGCCCGGCACCGGCGCGGCGGTCGCCAAGAGCCTGGGCCTGCCCTGGGGCGGCGCCGCCAGCCTGTACGACTCCGACACCAACATCATCCTCGGCACCGCCTACCTGCGTCAGTTGCTCGACAAGTACGGCGGCCAGCCCTACTTCGCGATGGCCGGCTACAACGCCGGCCCGGCGCCGCTGGCGCGCTGGCAGTCGCAGCGCCCGGGCATGGAGCCGGAGTTCTGGATCGAGACCATCAGCTACAAAGAGACCCGCGAATACGTCGCGCGCGTGCTCGCCTTCAGCGTGATCTACGACTGGCGCCTCAACGGCGACGCCCACAACGTCAGCGACCGCATGCGCGGCATCGCCACCGGCAAGCGCAAGTCCTTCGCCTGCCCGGCGGCGAGCGCCGCCGCGACCGCGCCGGCGCCGGCCGAACAAGAGTGAGCCTGCCGCCATGCCCCGTCGTCATGTTCTGATTCTCGGCGGCACCGGTTTCGTCGGCCGCCATCTCGTCGAGCACCTGCTGCGCGAGCGTTACCGCATCACCGTGCTGAGCCGCGGCGTCGACCCGGCCAAGAAAAAGCTGTTGTCGCGCGATGCCAGCATCATCGAAGGCGATATCGGCAACCCGGACTTCCTGCGCGCCGTGCTCGACGACGTCGACGCGGTGGTCAACCTGGTCGGCATCCTCAACGAGCAGGGCGACAGCGGCGCCGGCTTCGAGCACGTCTACGTCGAACTGCTGGACGCCTTGCTCGAAGCGATGTGCGACATGGGCGTGTCGCGGCTGCTGCAGATGAGCGCGCTCAACGCCGGCACCGGCCACAGCCATTACCTGGAGTCGCGCGGCCGCGCCGAGCAGCGCGTGCGCGCCTCCAAGCTGGCCTGGACCTTGTTCCGCCCTTCGGTCATCGCCGGCCCAGGCGACGGCCTGTTCTGCCGTTTCGACGCGCTGTTGCGCTACGCGCCGTTGTTGCCGATGGGACGTGCCAACGCGCGCTTCCAGCCGGTCTGGATCGGCGACGTCACCCAGGCCTTCGTCAACGCGCTCGCCGACGACAGCCACGTCAGCCGCAGCTACAACCTGGTCGGCCCCGAGGTGATGACCCTCGCCGAGATCGTGCGCGCGACGGCGCGTGCGCGCCGGCGCCTGCGCGCGGTGCTGCCGCTGCCGGAATCGCTCGGCAAACTGCAGGCCGAGATCGGCGAGTGGCTGCCCGGCAAACCGATCAGCCGCGACAACTGGCGCTCGCTGCAGACCGACTCGACCAGCGTCGAGAACGGTTTGCTGAAGCTCGGCGTCAGCCCGACGCCGGTGCTGTCGCATCTGCCGGAAATCCTGGGACTAAACGCGCACGCCGGTTGAGGCACGTATCCAGGGCAGGAGCGGCATCGCGCTTTTGGGTAGGAGCGACGCAAGTCGCGACCAACCGCAGCGGTGAGCGAAAGCGTTAGGTATCCGAAGCCCGGACAGACGGTCGCTTTGCGCTGTGTATCCGAAACCCGAACAAACCGTCGCTTTCCGGATCGGTCCTGCCGTTTATCGAATCTTCGTCGAGGGCGCTGGCGTACGTCTCTGCGGTTGGTCGCGGCTCACGCCGCCCCTACAGTGGAGGCGACGCCGCGCTTTTGGGTAGGAGCGACGCAAGTCGCGACCAACCGCAGCGGTGAGCGAAAGCGTTAGGTATCCGAAGCCCGGACAGACGGTCGCTTTGCGCTGTGTATCCGAAACCCGAACAAACCATCGCTTTCCGGATCGCTCCTACCGTTTATCGAATCTTCGTCGAGGGCGCCTGCGTAGGCCTCTGCTTTTGGTCGCGGCTCGCGCCGCTCCTACAAGGGAGGCGACGCCGCGCTTTTGGGTAGGAGCGACGCAAGTCGCGACCGCGCAACCACCCGAACCGGCGCGGCAATCCGTGGGGGTGACCGAGAGCGTTGAGTATCGGAAACCCGGACAAACCGTCGCTTTCCGGATCGGTCCTGCCGTTTATCGAATCTTCGTCGAGGGCGCTTGCGTACGCCTCTGCTTTTGGTCGCGGCTCGCGTCGCTCCTACAAGGGAAGCGGCGCCGCGCTTTTGGGTAGGAGCGACGCAAGTCGCGACCAACCGCAGCGGTGAGCGAAAGCGTTAGGTATCCGAAACCCGGACAGACGGTCGCTTTGCGCTGTGTATCCGAAACCCGAACAAACCGTCGCTTTCCGGATCGCTCCTACCGTTTATCGAATCTTCGTCGAGGGCGCCTGCGTACGCCTTTGCTTTTGGTCGCGGCTCACGCCGCTCCTACCCTTAAAGCAAGGCCTCATCGCCGCCGCCGCCAGCGCGCGCTAGGATGCAGGCCACTGCCCATCACAAGGAGATCCCCATGGGGCTGCTCGACACCTTGCTCGGCCATGCCGGCGCCAAATCCGCCGAGAAGGTCGGCGAAGACTTCCAACCCCTGCTCGCACCCGGCGAAACCGTGCAGCGCGCGTTCGGCGAGGTCCGCGACCTGATCGTGTTCACCGATCGCCGCCTGATCCTGGTCGACAAGCAGGGCGTCACCGGCCGCAAGACGGAATTCCTCAGCCTGCCGTATCGCAGCATCGTGATGTTCTCGCTCGAGACCGCCGGCCATTTCGATCTGGAAGCCGAGCTGCGCCTGTGGGTGTCGGGCCAGGCGACGCCGATCATCCGCCACCTCGGCCGCAGCGCCGGAGCGGAAGACATCGTCGCCCTGCTCGCGCAGAACTCGCCGCGTTGAGCGGCCGGGAATCGGGAAGCGGGAATCGCAACGGCTTGCTTGCAGACTTCCACGGGAGAGGCGGATCCGCTTCAACGATTCCCAACTCCCGATTCCCCATTCCCGCCTGGAGACGACCATGAAGACTTATCTCGTCGGCGGCGCGGTCCGCGACGCCCTGCTCGGCCTGCCGGCCGGCGATCGCGATTACGTGGTCGTCGGCGAAACGCCCGAGGCCATGCTGGCCGCCGGCTTCAAGGCAGTCGGCCGCGATTTCCCGGTGTTCCTGCACCCGAAAACCGGCGAGGAATACGCGCTGGCGCGCACCGAACGCAAGTCCGGGCGCGGCTACCGCGGCTTCGTGGTCGACACCGATCCTTCGGTGACGCTCGAAGACGATCTGGCCCGCCGCGATTTCACCATCAACGCGATCGCCCGCACCGACGACGGCCGCCTGGTCGACCCTTACGGCGGCGCGCGCGATATCGAAGCGCGGGTGCTGCGCCATGTCGGCCCGGCCTTCGTCGAAGACCCGCTGCGGGTGCTGCGCGCGGCGCGCTTCATGGCCCGCTTCGCCGAGCACGGTTTCAGCGTCGCCCCGGAAACCATGGCGCTGATGCGGCAGATGGCCGAATCCGGCGAGCTGTCGGCGCTGGTCGCCGAGCGCGTCTGGCAGGAACTGCGGCGTGCGCTGACCTGCGCGCGGCCTTCGGCGTTCGTGCGCACCTTGCACGACGCCGGCGCGCTGGCCGTGGTGCTGCCGGAAGTCGAGGCCTTGTACGGCGTGCCGCAGCGCCCCGAATACCACCCCGAAGTCGACACCGGCATCCACACCGAGATGGTGCTCGACATGGCCGCACAGCTCGCGCCCGGCGACGACCTGATCGGTTTCGCCGCGCTGACCCACGACCTCGGCAAGGCGCTGACCCCGGCCGAACTGCTGCCGCGCCATCACGGCCACGAACAGGGCGGCTTGGAGCCGCTGCAGGCCGTGTGCGAGCGCCTCAAGGTGCCGACCGAGCATCGCCTGCTCGCCGAAGCGGTCTGCCGCGAACACCTCAACGTGCACCGTCTTGCCGAAATGCGCCCGCGCAGCGTCTACGAGCTGATCGCGCGCTGCGACGGTTTCCGCAACCCGAAGCGGATCGAGCAGATGAGCCTGGTCTGCGAGGCCGACAAGCGCGGGCGCCTGGGGCTGCAGGACCAACCGTATCCGTCGGGCGCGGCCTTGCGCGAAGCGGTGCGCGCGGCGATGAAGGTGCGCGCGAACGACGTCGCCCCCGGCCTGGCCGGACCCGAGGTCGGCGAAGCGGTGCGGCGTGCGCGGATCGCGGCGATCGCGGCGGTGAGCAAGGACGCGGCCGAGTAATCGCGAGCTTTTGTAGGAGCGGCGTAAGCCGCGACCAACCGCAGAAAGGTACGCAAGCGCCGTGACCGAAGACGGGACGAGCCGCGCCAACGATCCGGAAAGCCGTTCGATGGCCCGAGTTTCGGAGGCTGCGTTCGCAAACACCGCTTCGCTTGTCGCGGCTCACGCCGCTCCTACAGAAAGCAAGAAGCCGCCGCGCGGATGCGCGGCGGCTTCGGTGTCGCAAGGGTGCGGCTATCAGAACCGGTAGTCGATCCGGGCGTAGTAGCTGCCGCCGTTCATGCCGAACGGCAGGGTTTCCCAACCGTACTTGAAGCCGAGCTGCGGGAACGGCGCACCGGTGACGGTGTCCCACTTGTCCGGGTAGGTGTCGAAGATGTTGTTGCCGCCGACGGTCAGGCTGGTCTTGGCGTTGAACTTGTAGCGCACCGCCAGGTCGCCGAGCCACTTGCCGCCCCAACGCTGCTTGGTGCCGGGGGTGAAGCCTTCGCCGGCCACCGAACCGTAGTAGTTCGCACGCGCCGTCCATTCCCACTTGCCGATCTCGTACACGCTCTGCAGCACGTGGTGGGCGCGCGGCTGGCCGTCCTGGATCAGGGTCACCTGGGTGTCGTCGAACAGCGCTTCCGGCGACAGGATCGTCGACTGCGAGCGGCGGTCCTTGACCTCGGTCTTGTTGAAGTGGACCAGCGCGGTCAGGTTGAGCTTGGAGCCGCCGGCGAACTCGGTGTTGTGGCTGGCGACCACGTCCAGGCCGGTGGTGCGGGTGTCGATGGCATTGGTGAAGAACAGCACCTGGCCGACGCCGATCGGATCGAGGATCGCGCGGATCGGGCAGTTGCCGTTACCGGCCGCGCAGGGCTGGCCGTTGGTGCCGACGCTCTCGGGCTGGATGTTGCTGGAGAAGATGATGCGGTCGTCGATGTCGATGCGGAACACGTCCATCGTCAGCGAGAAGCGGTCGTTCGGCTTGAACACGAAGCCCAGCGAGGCGCTCTTGGAGGTTTCTTCCTTGAGCGGCTCGATGCCGAAGGCGCGCGTCACCGCGCTGTCCTGGCGCGCGGTCAGGGTGTCGGTGAGCACGCCGGCGGCGTTGAGGTTGGTCGAGCGCTGGCTGTAGAACAGCTGCTGCACGCCCGGCGCGCGGAAGCCGGTCGAAACGGTGCCGCGCACGGCGAACTGTTCGGTCGCGTCGAAACGCGCCGAGAGCTTGCCGGTGGTGGTGTTGCCGAAGTCGGAGTAATCCTCGTAACGCACCGCGCCGCCGAGCAGGAAGCGGTCGGTCAGGTTGGTTTCGGCGTCGAGGTAGACGGCGTAGTTGTGGCGGCCGTCGTCGACGGCTTCGTTCGGCGAGAAGCCCGGGAAGCCCTGCATGCCCGGCTGGGCGGTGTCGCCGGTCTGGCCGAAGATCGGAATCGCGCGGTTGTTGGTGCGGCCGTAGGTGTAGGTCACCGGCGCACCGGGGCGGATCTGGTAGTCGTCCTGGCGGTATTCCACGCCGGTGCCGAGGTACAGCGGGTTGTCGTTGAAGCCCTTCAGGGTGCCGCGGAAATCCAGGTTGAAGGTGGTCTGGTCGAACTGCAGCGTGCCGGTGTCGGCCTTGGTCGGCGACTCGGCGTAGATGCCGCCGCCCGGCTTGGGCTCGTACCACCAACTGACGTTGACCGAGTTGCTTTCCTCGAAGCCGAACTTGCTGCGGCCGCGGTTGATCGAGATGTCCCAATCCCAATTGTCGTTGATCGGGGCCTTGTAGCCGACCGCGAGCGAGTGGTCGTCGACGGTGGTCAGGATGTTCGGCAGGAAACCGTTCGGGTACAGCGCCGGCACCGTGCGGTTGTCGCCCGGGCTGCGGAAGAAGCCGGAGGAATCGCCTTCGCGCCTGGACAGGCCGCCGAACCAGTACAACTCGCCGTTGCCGACCGGCAGGCCGCCGTTGAACCAGAAGTAGGCGTCGGTGGCGTCGGCGTCGCCGAGGCGCTGGGTCACGCGCGGCGGGTTCACGCGCAGGCTGTCGGGGCCGGCGCGGTTGGTCTCGGCGCGGTCGCGGTATTCCAGCGACAGGTTGAGGTAGCCGCCGTCGCCGCCGAGCTTGACGCCGGTGTTGACCGAGCCCTGGTAGTTGGCGCCGTCGCCGGCGTAGTACTTGCCGGCCTGGAACGAGAGCTGGGTTTCCTCGGTCTGCTTCTTGAGGATGATGTTGATGACGCCGGAGATCGCGTCCGAACCGTACTGCGCCGCGGCGCCGTCGCGCAGCACTTCGATGCGCTCGATCGCCGACAGCGGAATGGCGTTGATGTCGGTACCGGCCGAACCGCGGCCGATGGTCTGCTGCACGTTGACCAGCGCCTGCTGGTGGCGGCGCTTGCCGTTGACCAGCACCAACACCTGGTCGGGGCCGAGCGAACGCAGCGTAGCCGGACGCAGGATGTCGGTGCCGTCGCTGACGAAGGTGCGGGAGAAATTGAACGAGGGCTCCAGCATCTGCAGGATCTGACCGATCTCGGTCGCGCCGGTGGCGTTCAACTCTTCCTTGCCGATCACGTCGACCGGGGCGGCGGTCTCTTCGGCGGCGCGGCCGCGTGCGCGCGAACCGGTCACCTGCACCGCATCGAGAGTCGTCGCCTCGCGGCTGGCCGGAGCGGCGGGTTCCTGGGCGAAAGCGGAGGGGACGAAGACGCTGGCGGCCACGGCGGCGGCTACGGCTAGCGCCAGACGGTTGCGGTGCACTACGGACATGGTCGGTTCCTTGCGAGGATGAGGTCAGGCTCTGCAGAGCCCGCGGCGAGCCTCACAAATATTTAACCTTTGCGCAAGCGGCTATGTGACTGTGCCGAATGTGCCTTTGTGACCGTCCTCTACTAACCGATACAGCGGTAACCATTTTTTTGAGCCGGCCATCGGCTCGACGATCCTGAACAGCAGTGGCCCGAAGGCCGCCGAGCGACCCTCCGCCGGCCGCAGTGCGCGAAACCTCAGGTGCGCCGACGCGCCAGCCGGCGGTCCAGCCGCTGCAGCCAGCGCGAGGCCGGGGTCAGCGACACGAACAGGCCGGCGAACACGCCGAGGCTGTTGGCGGCGGCGTCGATGGCGTCGCCGGTGCGCGAATCGGTCAGGCCGGCCTGGGCGAATTCCAGCGCCACCCCGAGCGCGATCAAGCCGGCCGCGGCGATCGCCTGCGGACGCAGCCGCGCGAACAGCATCGTCGCGTAGGCCGACATCGCCGCATACGCGGAAAAATGTTCGACTTTGTCGAAACCCGAGAACGGCGTCGGCGGCAGATCGTGCGCCGGCAACAAGGTCGCGCAAGCGACCGCGGCGATCATCGCCACGCCGATCGCGCACCACAGCGCCGGCCGCTCGAACGCGCGCAGCACGCTGCGCGCGCCAAGCTCGCTGACCCCGCTCACAGACGGAAGCTCAGATCGCCGGCCATGAAGGCCACGCCGAACTCGACGCCCTTCTCGAAGCCCATGACCTGGAAGCGCTCGCCCATTTCACTCGGCAGGGTCAGGCGCTTGACCTCGTTGAGGCGGCGCTGCTTCTCGAGTTCGTCGTCGATGCCTTCGATCCGCTGCAACACCCCGGCCAGGCCGTTGCCGAGCAGGAAGCTGGCCTGCGAGCAGTAACCGGCCAGATCGAAACCGGCCGCGACGCCGGCCTCGACCAGAGCGGTGAAATCGACCGAGGCGGTCAGGTCCTGCAGGCCCGGCCACAGCAGCGGGTCGCCGTGCATGCGGTGGCGATAGAACGCACGCAAGGTGCCGTCGACCCGATCGGGCGCGTAGAACTCGGCGCGGGCATAGCCGTAATCGACGAACAGCATGGCGCCGTTGCGCAGGCCGCCGGCGACCGCCTGGATCCAGTACGGCAACTGCGGCAACAGCTCGGAGCGATAGCCTTCGGCCAGCGGAGCTTCGAGGCGGCGCTCGGCGATGCGCACCGCCTGGGCGAGGAAATCGTCGGCCGGGCGCAACTCGCGCGCGAAGCCGTCGCCGTCGATCGCCACGTATTCCTCGAACACTTCCTCGTCTCGGATCGCGAAACGCGGCGTCGGCAGGGCATCGATGACTTCGTTGGCGAACAGCACGCCGTCCCACTCGTCGCCGAACGGCCCGTCAGGCCATTCGAGCAGATCGAACAGCGGCGGCACCAGGCGCTCGCGCAGGCGTTCGCGCTGGCGATGGCGCAACTCGGCGCTGGGTTCGAGGATCGCGTAACGGTCGGGCAAGGCGTCCAGTTCGAGCAGGCGCTTGAGCGCGACTTCGGCGAACGCGCCGGTGCCGCCGCCGAGTTCGAGGAACCGCGCCGAAGGCCCGATCTGCTGCAGCACCGGCGCCACCGCTTCGGCGACGCAGGCGGCGAAGATCGGCCCGATCTCCGGCGCGGTGACGAAATCGCCGCTTGCGCCGAACTTGCTCGCGCCGGCGCTGTAATAGCCCAGGCCCGGCGCGTACAGCGCCAGCTCCATGAAGCGCGAGAACGGAATCGCGCCGCCGTGGGCGAGGATCTGCTCGCGGATCAGGGCGGCCAGGCGCGCACTGTGGGCGAGCGCATCGGCATCGGGAGTCGGCAGATCGAAGGAATTCACGTCGGTGGCGGCGTCGCAGGCGCATCGGAAACAGGCCGACAGGATACGGCCCCGGCGCAGGCACGGCGAATCGCCAAGGTCTGCGCAATGCAGGCTGAACGCAGGCTCGCGCGACAGCGCCGGAGGCCTGCGCGGCTAGCGCTTTGGTACTAAACCGGCGCCATTCGGGCATGCGCGCGTTTGCGTTTCATCGCCGCCGTGCAAGATGGCCGCATCCCGCACGGAAGCCCGCCCATGAGCACCGTCGATCCGGCCGTCGAACGTCGCCGGCAAGCGCTCGAACGCATGCAACGACCGCCCCGGCCCGGCGCCGGCCTGTGGATCCTCGTGCTGATCTATTGGAGCCTGTGGGCGCTGTTCGCCTATTCGCTCGCCGACACCCTCCGCTATCCGATCGCCGAAGCCTATCTGCCGCCGAGCCTGTATCCGGACAACGTCGCGCCGGCGTGGTTCTTCGGCGTGTTCGTGGGGTCGTTCGGCGGCTTCATCGCCGGCTTCCTGCTGAGCTACGTGCTCAAGGAGCTGTACGGCCTGGCCGCGAGCACCTGGGGCCAGTTCGCATCGACCCTGCTCGCGTGCGCGGCGGGCTTCTGGCGCGGCGCGGGCGACTCGTGGGTGGCGCCGCTGCGGGTCGGCTCGTTCGCCGATGCGCCGGGCGTGCCCGCGCCGGACTGGGACGTCGTCGCCTGGCTCGGCTGGAGCGCGCAGTACTGGCTGCCGGCCTCGCTGGCGCTGGCCGCGCTGTGCTGCGCGGGCCTGGCCTGGCGCGCGCACCGCCGCCACGCAGCGCGCGCCGAACGTATCCGGCGCTTGCTCGCCGAAGGCCGGCGCGCGGACGCGGCGATCACCGAGGTCCACGACACCGGCGTGGAGATCTACCACGAGCTGCGCCTGCGCTTCGTCGTGCGGTTCACCGATCACGCCGGCATCGAGCGTTGGGTGACCAAGACCGGTCTGTTCGACCCGGTGCGCTTGCCGCGCGTCGGCGATGCGGCCCTGGTCTGGTTCTACCCGGACCGGGCCGGCGACGAAGACCAGATCCTGGTCGGTTTTGCGAACGGCGACGAGCCGGTCGCCTGAGCGCGGCTCAACGGCCGCGCGCTTCCAACTGCAGGCCTTCGAAACCGGCCGGCATTTCGCCGTCGACCGCATAGCGGTACAGCGCCGCCGAATACACGCCGCCGAGCGCGCTCTGGTACACGGCCAGGGCCAGCAGGACGAGCACGGTCACCGCGCCGAGCAACACCGCCAGGGCCGAAGACACCAGGCCGAGCAGGTAGGCCAGGCCGAAACCGACCACGCCGACGGCGACCATCGCCAGGCCGGTGGCCAGGCCGATGCCGACCATGCCGGCCGCGCTTTCGCCCCAGGTGCGCTTGAACATGCTCACGCTGCGCTTGACCGCATCGATCGGGCCGACGTCTTCGGCGACCAGCACCGGCACCACCAGGAAGGTCGCCATGGTCCATGCCGCGCCGAGCGCGCCGCCGATCATGCGCACGATGAAGTTGTTGTCGCGGTCCTTGAGGGCCTGCAGGATCATGCCGACGGTCGCGGCGATCGCGGCGTAACCGGCGATCGTGGGCAGGCGCGAAGCGGCGGCGCGGAAACCGTCGCCGACGGTCGGGTCGCCGCCTTCCAGGCGGATCATCGCCGCGCTGACCAGGGCGCAGTTGCAGAAGATGATCACGAAGTACTGGCAGAAATAGAACGCGAAGCCGAACAGCGCGGCGCCGGGACCGAAGCCATCGGAGAAGATCTCCAGCGCCGTGGCCGGAATCAGGAAGGTCGCCAGCACGATCAACACGCACACCGCCGACACCACCGGAAACACCAACAGCTCGCGATCCGAATTGAGCACCGAGGCGCTGGCCTTGGCGAGTTCCCAACTACGCGAAAGTTTATCGAACATCTCATGCCCCCATGATTGATCCCGGGGGCATCCTCGAACCTGCGGCCGAAAATCGCAAGCGCGGCCGCGACGGGGCGCAAATCCGGGGGCGTGCGGGGTGCATCTGCGCGGCGCCGGCGGCCCCTGTCGAGAAGCCTCAGCGGCTGCGTTCGATCATCACCCCGACCGCGCGCGCATTGCGGATCGCGCTGGGCTTGCTGAGCTTGAGTCGCACCCGGCGCACGCCGAATTCCTCCAGCACGATCGCGGCGACGCGTTCGGCCAAGGTCTCGACCAGGCCGAACTGCGACTGCGATGCGTACTCGACGATGCGGTCGCTGATCGCCTTGTAGTCGAGGGTGTCGCCGATCGCGTCGCTGGCCGCGGGCACGCGGTTGTCGAAAGCCATCTCGAGATCGAACACCAGGGGCTGGCGGATGCGCCGCTCCCAATCGTAGATGCCGATCACGGCCTCGATTTCGAGGCCTTCGATGAAGACGTGGTCCATGGGGGGCCGGGAATGGGGAATCGAGAATAGGGAATCGTAAGAGCAGGGATGGTAGGCGGGATCGCGCGCCTTTGCGATTCCCGATTCCCGATTCCCGATTCCCGAACGAGCTACACCGCCTGCAACAACGCCATGTCCCAGCGCGGGGTCACTTTCACCGCCGCGCTCTCGAACTGGCCGGCCTGCAGGCGCAGGGCGCCGGCGTAGGCGATCATCGCGCCGTTGTCGGTGCAGAACGCCGGGCGCGGAAAACAGACCCGGCCGCCGCGCTTGTCCGCCATCGTCGCCAACTTGGCGCGCAGGCGCCGGTTGGCGCCGACGCCGCCGGCCACCACCAGGGTGTTGCAGCCGGCCGCATCGAGCGCGCGCCCACATTTGATCGCCAGGGTGTCGACCACCGCATCCTCGAACGCGCGGGCGATGTCGGCGCGGGTCTGTTCGCTCTGGTCGCTGTTGCGCCAGGCCAGCAAGACCTGGGTCTTGAGGCCGCTGAAGCTGAAGTCCAGGCCGGGCCGGTCGGTCATCGGCCGGGCGAACTTGAACAGGCCGGGGCGGCCGAGTTCGGCCTGCGCGGCCAGTTGCGGGCCGCCGGGGTATGGCAGGCCCATGAGCTTGGCGGTCTTGTCGAAGGCCTCGCCGGCGGCGTCGTCGAGGGTCTCGCCGAGCAGGCGGTACTGGCCGATCGCGTCGACCGCGACCAGTTGGGTATGCCCGCCGGAGACCAGCAGGGCCACGAACGGCGGCTGCGGGCGGCCGAGCGGGTCGTCCTCCATCAGCGGCGCCAGCAGGTGGCCTTCCATGTGGTGGACGCCGATCGCCGGCACGTCCAGGGCCCAGGCCAGCGCGCGCGCCACCCCGGCCCCGACCAGCAAGGCCCCGACCAGGCCGGGGCCGGCGGTATAGGCGACCCCGTCGAGCTCGTTCACGTCCAGGCCGGACTCGACCAGGGTCTGGCGGATCAGCGGCAGCAGCTTGCGCACGTGGTCGCGGCTGGCCAGCTCCGGGACCACCCCGCCGTATTCGGCGTGCAGGGCGATCTGGCTGTACAGCGCATGGGCGCGCAGGCCGGCGTCGGTGTCGTAAACGGCCACACCGGTCTCGTCGCAGCTGGTTTCGATGCCCAGGACTTTCATCGGCACCCTGCTCGGCGCGCCGATTTCTGGGAGAATGTCGGATTCATGGGTGCCTATGTTGCACCTTCCGCAGGAGCATCGCTATAATGCGCGGCTCTCCCGGTCTGCCCGGGCCGGTTCCCGTTAACGAGATTACGTATGCCCAGCGTCAAAGTCCGCGAAAACGAGCCTTTCGAGTTTGCCCTGCGTCGCTTCAAGCGCACCTGCGAGAAGGCCGGTGTACTGGCTGAGACCCGCAAGCGCGAGTTCTATGAGAAGCCGACCCAGGAGCGCAAGCGCAAGGCCGCCGCGGCGGTGAAGCGCCAGGCGCGCCGCGCGTCGCGCGACGTCACCAAGCGCCAGCGCTTGTACTGATCGTTCGTTCCGCGCGACCCGGCTTCACCGCCGGCGCTCGTGGGGAACGACCATCAAGCCGGCTGCGCCTCGGGCGCTGCCGGCTTTTTGCGTTTCCGTCGCCGCAAAGCGGAACCGCATCACGCTGTCGGGCGCGCCCCGCCGGGCCCAATGCGGCCGGGGCCGCGTCGGCCGGCGACCCCTCCCCCTTTCGCAACACTAAGGTCAGACCATGAGCCTCAAGCAACGCCTCACCGACGACATGAAGGCCGCGATGAAGAGCGGCGACAAGCAGTCCCTCGGCGTGATCCGCCTGATCAACGCCGCGCTCAAGCAGAAGGAAGTCGACGAGCGCATCGAACTCGACGACACCGCGGTAATCGCGATCCTCGACAAGATGATCAAGCAGCGCCGCGACTCGGTCAGCCAGTACGAGGCGGCCGCGCGCGAGGACCTGGCTTCGATCGAACGCGACGAGATCGTGGTGATCGAGCGCTACGTTCCGGCCAAGCTCGGCGAAGCCGAGATCCTGGTCGTGCTGGAGGAAGTCATCGCCGAAGTCGGCGCGGCCGCGCCGTCCGACCTGGGCAAGCTCATGGGCCCGCTGAAGGCCAAGCTGGGCGGCAAGGCCGACATGGGCCTGGTCTCGGCGCTGGCGAAGAAGCGCCTGGCGGGCTGAGTTCACTCGATGGATGAGGGCCGGGCCTCGGGCCTGCCCTCACCCTAGCCCTCTCCCTCAAGCGGGAGAGGGGACTGTTCGGCCGGAACGGCAGAGATCACGACGCGGCTGAAGGCCGCCCGGCTTCGATCCACCACATTCGCCCGTACCGAGCCCTCTCCCGTTTACGGAGAGGGGTTGGGCCGAGGGCCGGCCAAGCAACACCCGCAACACCAAGACCCGCCCGCAAGGGCCGCACACCCGGAGGTGCACCATGAAGCGTCACAACCCCAACGCCGCCTGCTTTCGAGCCGACCCGCGAAATCACGCGTAAGCGCCGCAAGGGCTTCCCGTCCGAAACCCACGTCAAGCGCGGCCAGCGCCTGGTCCACGGCGACAAGGAACTGCTCGAGAAACTGGGCCGCAACGATCCCTGCCCGTGCGGCTCCACGCGGAGGTTCAAGGAACTGTTGCCTGCGCGACGGCCGCTACGAAGGTTCCGAACGCGATCACTACTTCAGGGACTGACGACGGCCGTCCACCGCTGTCGGTGACCGCTATCGACGAACGGCCGGGCTTGCAGCCCGGCCGTTTGCTCTCCCACGCCTCCACACCGCGCCCACGCCTCGCTAACCTGGACCCCGGATACTGAAACCGGCGATCCACGCGCCGTCATCGCGAGCCGCATGCCCCCGACCCCGACCCAACCTCTTTCCAGCGAGCGCCCGCCCGAGCGCGACGCCGCCACGGCGGCCGAAGCGGCCGATCATGGCCCGATGCAGCGCATCCACGCCCTGCAGGCGCGCCTGGAGCAAAGCTGGGTGGCCAAGTTCGCCCAGCGCTTCATCGACTACGACATCCTCGCCCTGGCCGCGGCGCTGTCCTTCTACACCCTGCTGTCGCTGGCGCCGTTGGTGCTGATGGTGCTGTGGCTGACCACCGCGCTGTACCCGTCGGCGCAGGAAGAATTCTTCCGCCAGATCGGCCTGCTGGTCGGCGACCAGGTCGAGAGCACCGCCCGCCTGATCGTCGCCAACGCCGAAAACCGCCCCGGCACCGGCTCGCTGGCGGCGCTGCTGGGCACCCTGGCCTTGTTGGTCGGCGCCTCGGCCGTGTTCGGCCAGTTGCAGGCCGCCCTCAACCGGGTGTTCCGCAGCGACGCCAAACGCCTCGGCGGCCTCGCCGCCTGGCTGCGCAAGCGCCTGCTCTCGTTCGGCATGGTCATCAGCGTCGGTTTCCTGCTGGTGGTGTCGATGGCGGTGCAGGCGGCGCTGCAGTTGCTGATCGCCTACGTGCCCGACCTGCTGCCGGTGTTCGCCGCGATCGTCTCGTTCGCGCTCTACGCCCTGGTGTTCGCAGCGATGTACCGCTGGCTGCCGGACCGCCCGGTCAGCCGGCGCCGGGCCTTGTTCGGCGGCGCCCTGACCGCGGGGCTGTTCATGCTCGGGCGCAGCGCGATCGGCCTCTATCTCGGCCAGGCCAGCCTCGGCACCGCCTACGGCCCGGCCGGCGGCCTGGTGATCATGCTGGTGTGGATGTACTACTGCGCCGTGGTGTTCCTGCTCGGCGCGCTGATCACCGCCATGCTCGACGAGCACGCCCGCGTGCGCCGGCGCCTGGCCGACGAACGCGCTATCGCCGGCCTGGATGCGTCCGGCGCCTGAGCGGCCACGCCGCGAACTCAGCGCTTAAAGCGACGACTGCGCAGATTCGAGGCCCAGCGGCCACGACCCGAACCGTCGCGGGCCGGCCGCGCATGGCATCCTAGACACCGTTAGACCACGACGAGCAACGCCGCCCCTTCGCGGGCGCCCTACGCATGGCCCGCATTCCCGACGGTTTCATCGACGACCTCCTGGCGCGCACCGACATCGTCGAGGTGATCGGTACGCGCGTGCCGTTGAAACGCCAGGGCAAGGAATACTCGGCGCGCTGCCCGTTCCACGACGAGCGCTCGCCCTCGTTCACGGTCTCGCCGACCAAGCAGTTCTATCACTGCTTCGGCTGCGGCGCGCACGGCACCGCGATCAGCTTCCTGATGAACTACGACCGCCTCGAATTCCTCGATGCGGTCGAAGAACTCGCCAAGCGGGTCGGCGTCGAAGTGCCGCGCGACACCCGCGCGCGCAACGAAGACTCCGACACCCAGGAGTTGTTCAGCACGGTCGAGGCCGCCTCGCGCTTCTTCCAGAAGCAGTACGGCCACAGCGGCAAGGCCCAGGGTTATCTCGACAGCCGCGGCGTCAGCGCCGACATCCGCGAGCGCTTCGGCATCGGCTATGCGCCCGACGGTTTCAACGCCCTGCGCGACGCGCTCGGCACCGACGATCGGCGCATGAAACTGCTCGAACGCGCCGGCCTGTTCTCGAAGAACGACAGCGGCCGCGTCTACGACAAATTCCGCGACCGGGTGATGTTCCCGATCCACGACCGGCGCGGGCGCACCATCGCCTTCGGCGGCCGCGTGCTCGACAAGGAAGACGGGCCGAAATACCTCAACTCGCCGGAGACGCCGCTGTTCCACAAGGGCCGCGAACTCTACGGCTTGTGGCAGGTGCGCCAGACCCACAACAAGATCCCGCGCCTGATCGTCGTCGAAGGCTATATGGACGTGATCGCGCTGTTCCAGCACGGCGTCGACACCGCCGTGGCGACCCTGGGCACGGCGACCACGCCCGACCACGCCGAGCTGTTGTTCCGCAACGCCGCCGACGTCTATTTCTGTTTCGACGGCGACCGCGCCGGACGCGGCGCGGCCTGGAAAGCGGTCGAGTCGGTGCTGCCGCGCATGAAGGACGGGCGCCAGGCCTTCTTCCTGTTCCTGCCCGACGGCGAGGACCCGGATTCGCTGGTGCGCCAGGAAGGCGCCGACGGTTTCGACCGGCGCCTGCGCGAGGCCACGCCGCTGTCGCAATTCCTGTTCGACTCGCTGGCCGCCGACGTCAACCTCAACACGCTCGAAGGCAAGGGCCGCCTGGCCGAGCGCGCCAAACCGCTGCTCGCGCAGATTCCCGACGGCGCCTTCGGCGACCTGATGAAGCAGCGCCTGACCGAACTGACCGGCGTCGGCGCGCGCGCCTCGACCCCCGACACGCACGTGCCGACCCAGCGCGCCCATGGCGGCGGGCGCCACGCGCCGACGCCGAAGCGCAGCCTGGTGCGCAGCGCGATCTCGGTGCTGCTGCAGAAGCCGTCGCTGGCCGCCGCATTGACCCCGCCCTACCGTTTCGCCGAACTGCGCCAGCCCGGCATCGACCTGCTCGTCGAGATCGTCGACCTGGTCCAGCAACGCCCGGAAATCAGCACCGGCGCCCTGCTCGAACAGTTCGCCGGTCACGAACAGGCCGGCGCCCTGCAGAAGCTCGCCAGCCAGAGTTTCCCCGGCGACGACGACACCTTGCAGCGCGAGTTTCTCGATGCGGTCGCTCAACTCGACAAGCAAACGATCGAACAGCGCCTGGCCGAGTTGCAGCACCAGCACCGCGAAGTCGGCCTGAGCGCCGAGGAAAAACGCGAGCTGCTGTCGCTGCAGCAGGCGCGCCTGGCGAAGTCGCCGAGCCCCTGAGTTCTGGCCCTGCAGGAACGATGTAAGCCGCGACCCACCGAAGAGGTGATCGAAAGCGCATCGGCCGAAGCCCGGCCATTCGTCTTGCCTTGGCCGTAATGCGCTGTCCGTCCGATCTCCGGACGGAACGCTGGCATACGCCTCTCCGGTTGATCCCAGCCACCGTGTCGCCTCGTCGCAGCCGACGGTTCGCGGTCGCGGCTCGCGCCGCTCCTACCCTGTAGAGGCAACGCTTCTCATCCCCACACCTCGCCCATCACCCGGGCGAAATTACCGCCGAGGATCTTGCCGATGCGCGCATCGGAATATCCGCGCGCCGACAGCAACACGGCCAGGGTATGGAAACGGTCGACCGTGTTGAGGTCGGGCACGAACAGATACACCTCTTCGCTCTCGCCGGCCGCCGAAATGCCGAGCCGGCGCCGTTCCTGAATCGCCTCGCGGTGTTGCTGCCTGTATTTCTCGTTCAGACGCACCGGCGAGACGAGGTTGTCGGTGCCGATGCCGACGTGGTCTTCGCCGCAAACCTTCAAGGCGTATTCGAGGTGGCGGATGACGTCGGCGGCGGTAGTCTGGCCGCTCTCGCGCAGGAACGGCATCAGATAGATGCCGACCACCCCGCCGCCGTCGGCAACCGCGCGCAGTTCGGCATCGGTCTTGTTACGCGGCCGCTCGACCAGCGAGGCGCAACCGGTGTGGCTGATCAACACCGGCGCCTTCGACGCAGCGATCGCCTCGGTCGCGGTGCGACGCCCGCTGTGGGCCAGGTCGACCAGGATGCGCCGCTCGTTGAGGCGTTCGATCAGACTGTGGCCGAAGCGGCTGAGGCCGGCGTTGCCGGGCTCCAGGCAACCGTCGCCGACCAGGTTGCGCAGGTTGTAGGTCAGTTGCACGGTACGCACGCCGAGCCGGTGGAAGTCGTCGACGCGTTCGAGCTTCTCGCCGATCGGCGCGCTGTCCTGGAATTGATAGACCACGCCGAGCTTCTTCTCGCGCCGCGCGGTGTCCAGGTCGGCGCGGTTGCGCACCGCCATGAACACCTCGGGATGGGCGAGGATTTCGTTCTCCCAGAAGCCGATGCTGCGCACCGTTTCCTCGTAGGCGCCTTCGTACTGCGCGACCGGGCCGACCGTGGTCTGGAGGACGCGCAGGCCGCTGCGGCGCGCCTCGTCGACGAGTTGCGCCGACAGCGCCGCACCCGGCGCCCCGTCTTCGCCGGCGATGAAGCCGCAGCCGTCGATCACCATCGCGTCCGCATACGGCGCCCAGCGCGGCGCCGCGGCCCAGGCGCGGCCGTTGGCCCAGGCACTGGCGAGCGCGCCCGCGCCGCCGATCAGAAACGTCCTTCTGTCGATCATCGAATCCTCCCTGGATGAGCCCTCGCGCGCGGATGCGGCGAATCGTGCGCTTGGTCACGCGCTGTCGCGGCACTCTAAGGCAAACGCGCCAGCGCTCCAGCCGTGACTTTCGGGAGGGATCCTGTCGCGACGGGCGCGTTAAGCTCGGGATGCCTGCGCCAGAATTCCGCTGCGGCGGAGCGCCGGCATCCATTCCGGGGAGAACGCCGATGTCGCTGCGCCATGCCTTGTCCATCGCTGCGCTGGCCTTGGCCTGCGTCGCTCCCGCCCTGGCCGGGGACGCGCCGAAAGGAGCCGTCGTCCGCGAGCACACCGGCAATCGCGTCAGCGAGAACCTGCCGGCGATCGCGCCGGCCCTGCTCGAACGCCTCGAGCGCTACCAAAACACCCGCGGCGCCAGCCTGGCCGGCTGGACCGGCGAGGGCTGCCTGCTGATCGCTACGCGCTTCGCCGAAACCCAGCAGGCTCATCGCGTCTGCGAGCCGCTGGGCATGCGCGAACAACTGACCTTCCATCGCGAACCGCTCAACAGCCTGGACGCCGCCCCAAAACCGCTCGACGGCTTCGTGTTCGGCAAGGACGTCGGCGGCAACGAGTTCTGGCAACTGCACTGGTTCGACCTGGCCACGCGCGAGACCGCCCTGCTCACCGACGGCAAGTCGCGCAACCAGGATGCGCGCTTCTCGCACGACGGCAAGCAACTGGCCTACAGCAGCACCGCGCGCAACGGCCGCGACA
Source organism: Lysobacter sp. ESA13C (assembly GCF_019970005.1). Taxonomy (NCBI): domain Bacteria; kingdom Pseudomonadati; phylum Pseudomonadota; class Gammaproteobacteria; order Lysobacterales; family Lysobacteraceae; genus Lysobacter; species Lysobacter sp. ESA13C. The sequence continues at coordinate 169,270 of NZ_JAHXYK010000012.1, forward strand.
TCGACGTATGGGTGATGGATCTCGCCACCCGCAAGGCGCGCGCGGTGGTGACCGAGGGCGGCACCTGGAGCGCCGCCGACTTCTCGCCGGACGGCAGGCAGTTGCTGGTGATCAAGTACGTCTCGGCCAGCGAAACCTATCCAGGCCTGGTCGAGCTGGACACCGGCAAGCTGCAGTTGTTCCCGGTCGACGGCGGCAAAGCGGCGATCAGCGATTTCCGTTTTTCCAAGGACGGCCAAGCGGTCTATTACGTCTCCAACGAAATCCTCGACGGCAAGCCGCAGGAGTTCGCCAGCCTGCGCCGGCACGAACCGGCGAGCGGCAAATTCGAGGTGCTCAGCGCCGGCATCCCCTGGGACGTCGGCAACCTCAGCCTGTCCGAGGACGGACGCCACCTGCTGTTCGTCAGCAACGAAGACGGCATCGGCAAGCTGCACGTGTTGTCGCTGCCCGGGCACAAAGAGATTGCATTGCCGGCGCTGCCGGTCGGGGTGATCGGCGGCGCCGAGTTCTCGCCGGACGGCCGGCGCATCGCCGTGTCGATCAACACCGCGACCTCGCCGAGCGACGTCTACGTGATCGAGCTGGCCGCCCAGCGGCTGGTGCGCTGGACCCGCAGCGAAGTCGGCGGGCTCGATGACGGCCGTTTCGTCACCCCGACCTTGATCCGCTATCCGACCTTCGACCGTGTCGACGGCCAAGCGCGCACGATCCCGGCGTTCTACTATCGGCCTGCGAAAGTCCCGGCCGGCACGAAGCTGCCGGTGGTGATCCAGATCCACGGCGGCCCGGAAGCGCAGTCGCAGCCCAGCTTCAACGCCAACGCCCAGTTCCTGACCAACGAACTCGGCGTGGCGATGCTGGTGCCGAACGTGCGCGGTTCGGCCGGCTACGGCCGCAGCTACCTGAGCCTGGACGATGCGGAGAAACGCGAAGACTCGGTCAAGGACATCGGCGCCCTGCTCGACTGGATCGGCGCCCAGCCCGAACTCGATGCGCAACGCGTCGGCGTGTACGGCGGCAGTTACGGCGGCTACATGGTGCTGGCCTCGCTGATGCACTACAGCGAGCGCATCCGCACCGGCGTCGACGTGGTCGGCATCTCCGACTTCAGCACGTTCCTGACCAACACCGAGTCGTATCGCCGCGACCTGCGCCGCGCCGAGTACGGCGACGAGCGCCTGCCCGAGATGAAGGCGGTGTTCGACCGCATCTCGCCGCTCAGGAACGCCGGCAAGATCCGCGCGCCGCTGTTCGTCGCCCAGGGCCGCAACGACCCGCGCGTGCCCTATACCGAGGCCGAGCAGATCGTGAAGGCAGTGCGCGGCAACGGCGTGCCGGTGTGGTTCCTGATGTTCGACGACGAAGGCCATGGCTTCCAGAAGAAGGCCAACACCGACTATTTCGGTGCGGCGATGATGACCTTCTGGCAGCAGCATCTGATCGGCGGGAAGTGAAGCGGGCGCATCCGCCGGCAGGCGCGGAGTCTTCGAACTGTCATGTTTTCCTGGGGTTTCCCCCAATGGGCGCTGCGCTGCTTTGCGGCTAGATTCCAGGCTGACGCGTGCAGTCCAGGCCCCGCCCGATGACCGACCCGATCAGCCCGAACGTCCACCTCAACGGCTCGTCACCGGGCATCGAACCACCTGCCGCATCGATCGCGCAGACCCTGAGCAGCGCCGATCCGGCGCAGGCGCGCGTCGTGGTCGATGCGCTGACCGCGCCGCAATTGAGCGGCTTGCGCAGCGAGGTCGAAGCGATGCCCGTGGCCGAGCGCGAAACCCTCGCCAACGAACTCGCCGGCAAGCTCGACGCGCCGCAGTTGCGCAAGCTGGAGGCCGCGTTCGGGCGCGACGGCATCGCCGCCGCGGTCGATCGCCGCAGCGGCCCCGAGGTGCACGCCGCCTATGCCGAGGGCGCGGGTAACGCCGACGACGACGGCCTGATCGGCCGGCTCAAGGATTGGCTCGGTCTCAGCGACCGCGCGCGCGGCGAGACCGAGGAGATTTCGGCGACGGTCGTCAACCCCGACACCGGCGAGGTCAACGACGCACGCTGGACTGTCGACGACGAAGGCCGGCCGATCCATGCCGAAGGCACCTTGCGCACCGTGTTCAGCGGGATCGAGCGCAGCGACGACGAGACCCAGGCGCAGCGCACCGCCGCCGACCGTGGCGTCGAAGGCGACCAGGGCGGGCATGTGTTCGGCCACCGCTTCGTCACCGACCAGGGCCTGAAGAACCTGTTCCCGCAGAACGGCAACTTCAACATGGGCGCCTACAAGACGCTCGAGAACGAATGGGCGGCCTGGGTCGACAAGGGCATGGACGTGCGCATCAGCATCGACCTGAGCCCGCGGGAAACCGACCGACCGGACCGTGTTCGCATTTCCTACGACGTGATCGATCCCGCCGACGGCGGCAGGGTTTACGATCAGCGCGTCACCTTCGAGAACCGCGCCGGCCAGAGCTACGACCGGGTCGACGCCGGACAGATGGATGACCTGATCGCAGCCGCTTCCTAAATCGACACGCTCAAGGCAGGACATGAACAGAGACGAATTGCTCGGCGAGATCGCGCGCCTGATCGTGGTCGACCCCAAGGCCAGCGAACGGCCCTGGGACGGATACGCGCTGATCGCCTGGTACGGCGACGGCATCAGCCGCCTCAACGGCTTCCGCTACGACAAGGGCCAGCCGGGCGAACCGCTGACGCCGTCGGGCGTCGAGATCGAGAACCGCCTGGAACAACTGCGCAAGGTCACCCAGGTCGCCGGCAAGGCACCGTGGCGGGTCTGCATCGTGCGCATCCACCGCGCCGACGCCGAAGTCGCGATCGACTTCGAGTACGAAGATCCGGGCCGTTGGTACGTCACCCCCGACAGCGTCGCCGAGATCGCCGAGCGCGTGCGTCCGTGCTGAACGGCTGATCGAACCCGGCCGGCTTTGGAGTAGGAGCGGCGCGAGCCGCGACCGCCCGCAGCGTCGATCGAAAGCGCAATTCGTCGAAGCTCCGGATGTTCGACTGGCACTGGCTGTTTCGAGCCGTCTGACCGGTCTTCGGACACGGCGCTGGCGTGCACTTCTGCGGTGGGTCGCGGCTCGCGCCGCTCCTACCCTTGCAGCGGTGCCGGCTTGCGCCGTGGACCGCTGTGCGGCCTGCGGTCAGAATGCGGGACGTCTGCCCGAGCGTCCCATCGAGGCGAGCATCGGATGAGTTTTCTCCAGCGACTGCGCGTCGACAGCTTCACCCTGGCTCTGCTGGCGGCGGTCGCGCTGGCCTGGTGGTTTCCGCTCGGCGGCGCCCCGGCCGCGGCGCTCGACGGCTTTACCGATATCGCCATCGCCGCGCTGTTCTTCCTGCACGGTGCGCGCCTGTCGCGCGAGGCGATCCTCGCCGGTGCGCTGCATTGGCGCCTGCATCTGCTGATCTACGCCAGCACCTTCGTCTTGTTTCCCTTGCTCGGTCTGGCGCTGAAGCCCTTGTCCGGGCGCTTGCTGACGCCGGAGCTGTACCTGGGGCTGCTGTTCCTGTGCACCCTGCCCTCGACCGTGCAGTCCTCGATCACCTTTACCTCGATGGCCGGCGGCAACGTGCCCGCGGCGGTGTGCAGCGCCTCGGCATCGAGCCTGCTCGGTGTGTTCCTCACGCCCTTGTTGATGAGCGCATTGGCCGGCGCACAGGGCGCGATGGCGGATCCGGCCGAGGCCATCGCCAAGATCACTCTGCAATTGCTGCTTCCCTTCGTCGCCGGCCATCTGTTGCGGCGCTGGATCGGCGGCTGGGTCGAGCGCCGGCGCGCGCTGTTGCGCTATACCGACCAAGGCACGGTGCTGTTGGTGGTTTACACCGCGTTCGCCGCCTCGGTCGCGACCGGGTTGTGGCAGAGCACGCCGGTGCAGGCTTTATACGTTGTGTTCGGCGTATGTGCGCTGCTGCTCGCGGCGGTCATGCTCGCCACGACCTTCGCCGCGCGCCGCCTCGGCTTTTCGCGCGAGGACGAAATCGCGATCGTGTTCTGCGGTTCCAAGAAGAGCCTGGCCACCGGCGTACCGATGGCCAAGATCCTGTTCGCGAGCGGCGCGCTCGGCGCGATCGTGCTGCCGGTGATGGTGTTCCACCAGATCCAGCTGATCGTCTGCGCGCAGGTCGCGCGCCGTTATGCGCGCAAGGCGAACACCGCGGCGGTGCCCGAACGGGTCGCCGACTGAACCCCGCCGCCCTCGGCCGAAGCGCTCAGCGCGCGTCCTTGACCACTTCGCCGCCCTTGATCACCACCGGCACGGCTTCGAGCAAGGCGACGTTCCGGGTCGGGTCGCCAGCGACCGCGATGATGTCGCCCCAGCGGCCTTTCTCGATCACGCCGACGTCCTGGCTGCCCAGCGCTTCGGCCGCGTTCGCGGTCGCCGCCTGGATGGCCTGGGCCGCGCTCATGCCGTAGCGCTGCATCACCGCGAACTGGCGGCCGTTCTGCCCGTGCGGATAGACCCCGGTGTCGGTGCCGTAGACCATCTTCACCCCGGCCTGATGGGCTCGACGGAAGTTCTCGCGCTGGACATCGGCGACTTCGCGGTCCTTGCGCAGATTGTCTTCGAGCACGCCGTTCTTCTTGCCCTCGGCCTGGGTGTAGTCGGTGTTGTAGATGTCCATCGACAGCCAGGTGCCGTGCTGCTTGGCCAGGCGGATGCCTTCTTCGTCGATCAGGCTGGCGTGCTCGATGGTGTCGATGCCGGCGCGGATCGCGTCCTTGATACCGCTGGTGCCGTGCGCATGCGCGGCGACCTTGAGCCCCCAGCGATGCGCCTCGTCGGCCACCGCCTTCATTTCCTCCAGGCTCAACTGCTGCTGGCCGGGCTCGGTGTTGCGCGAGAACACGCCGCCGGTGGCGCAGATCTTGATCACCTGCGCGCCGTACTTGCGCAGCTCGCGCACGTGCTGGCGCGCCTGCTCGGGCGAGTCGGCGTTGTAAGGGCTGCGTTGCTGCATCGACGGCGGGAAGAAGGTCGAGTCGCAATGGCCGCCGGTGGCGCCGAAGCCGTAGGCGGCCGAGACGATGCGCGGGCCGCTCAGCTTGCCCTCGTCGATGGCCTGGCGCAGGCCGACATCGTTCCAGGCATCGGCGCCGAGATTGCGCACCGTGGTGAAGCCGGCGGCCAGCGTGTCCTGAGCGTGCTTGACCGCGAGCACCGACCAGAAGCGGTCGTTGAACTGCAGACTGGTGTAGCCGCCGTAGGTCGGGTCGGCATCGAGATGGGTGTGCATGTCGATCAGGCCCGGCAGCAGGGTCATGCCGGGCAGGTCGAGGCGTCGAGCGCCGGCCGGCGCGGCGTCGCCGGCACGGCCGACCTCGACGATGCGGCCGTCGCGGATCAGCACCTGCGGGTTGTCGAGCAGGCGCCCGCTGCGCGAATCGAACAGCTTGGCCGCGGTGACCACCAGTTCGCGCGGCGGCGCGGCGGCGTCCTGCGCCTGCGCGGCATCGGCCGTCGACAGCGGCAACAGCGCCATGATCGAACACGCGATCCGGTTTCTCATCGACGACCTTCCCCTTGCGATTAGGCGCCGATGCGGCGCGCGATTGGACGCCCGCGCGGCGCGGGCGGTCAACGCATCCGCTGCAGCTCGAACAACGGCGCCGACTGCATCGACGACGGCAACCAGTGATCGATCAGCAGGAATGCGAACAACACCATCAAGTAGACGATCGAGTAGTTGAAAACCCGCATCGCGTACAGTTCGTCGGGCGGGTTCATCAGCTTCCAGGCGTGGTAGAGGAACACCGCGTCCAGCACCAACACCCCGAACAGATAGAAATAACCGCTCATGCCGAACACGCACGGCAGCACCGAGACGACCGTCAGCAGGATCGTATAGAACAGGATCTGCCAGCGGGTGTATTCGACGCCATGGGTGACCGGCAGCATCGGTACCATCGCCCGCGCATAGTCGGCGCGGCGGAAGATCGCCAGCGCCCAGAAATGCGGCGGCGTCCACACGAAGATGATCAACACCAGCAACAAGGCATGGGCCCAGTCCCACTCGCCCTGCATGCCGGTGACCGCGGCCCAGCCGAGCAGCGGCGGCGCCGCGCCGGCGATGCCGCCGATGACGATGTTCTGCGGCGTGGCCCGCTTCAGGAATACGGTGTAGACCACCGCATAACCGATCAGCGAAGCAAAGGTCAGCCATGCGGTCAGCGCGTTGACCCACACCACCAGGATGGTCATCGACAACGCGGCCAGGATCAGCGCGAACACCAGCGCCTGGGTCGGCGAGACCTGCCCGGCGACGATCGGCCGCCACGACGTGCGCGCCATCTTGGCGTCGATGCGCGAGTCCAGCAGTTGGTTGATGGTCGCGGCCGAGGCCGCTGCGAGCCAGATGCCGAAGAAGCCGAGCACCGACTCGCGCAACGGCGGCAAGCCCGGCACGGCCAGAAACATGCCGACGAAGGCGGTGAACACGATCAGCGCGACGACGCGCGGCTTGGTCAGGTCCCAGTACTGCTTGGCGGTCGGGCGCTTGGCGGTATTCATCAGGCCTCCGGCGTACGCAGGCGTGCGAGCAGGGAGACGAGCGCGAACAGCAGCAGCGCGGCGCCGGCGTTGTGCGCCACCGCGACCGCGAGCGGCAGGCCGAGCTTGACGTTGGCGATGCCCAGGCCGACCTGGGCCAGGGTCAGCGCGCCGAGCAGGCTCGCCCAGCCGCGCATGCCGGGTGTGCGCAACAGCTTCACGGTCAGGCCCAGCAGATAGACGAAGACCACGCCGGCCATGATGCGGTGGGCCAGCTGGATCGCGATGCGGGCCTCGCCGTCGAGGATGCCGCCCTCGTAGTCCACGCCGATGCCGCGCCACAGCACGAAGGCTTCGCCGAAGTCGTGGCGCGGCCACCACTGGCCGACGCAGGTCGGGAAATCGTTGCCGCAGGCGAGCGCGGCATAGTTGGCGCTGGTCCAGCCGCCGAGCGCGATCTGCACGCCGAGCACGCCGATGCCGAGCATGATCAGGCGGCGTACGTTGGCCGCGTCGGCCAGGCGGATCGGGTGGCCGATCGCGCGCCACGCGGTCCACACCAGCAACGAGAACGTCAGCAGGCCGCCGAGCAGATGGCCCATGACCACCACCGGCTTGAGCAGCCAGGTCACCGTCCACATGCCGAGCAGGGCCTGGAAGATGATCACCGCCAGGGTCAGCGCCGACACCCGCGACAGATCGGTGTTGCTCCAGCGCAGCGCCGCGGCGAGCAGGATGGCTTCGCCGACGATCGCCAGCGCCGAGGCGGCGACGTGCTGGCCTTTCATGTACAGCGGTATGGCCACCGCCACGACCGCGGCCGCTGCGATCACTTGCGGCACGCCGTAGGCACGCTTGCGCGCCGACACCAACGCCAGGATCAACACCAGCACGCCGAGCAGGCCGGCGATCATGCGGTGGAATTGCTCGCGCCAAGCCTTGTGCACCTCGACCGGCCGGATCGCGGTGGCGACGTGGTCGGTGATCTCGTGGGCGCTGGTCGGCCAGGCCGCGCGGCCGTAGCAGGTCGGCCAGTCCGGGCAGCTCAGGCCGGCGTTGGACAGGCGCACGAAGGCGCCGAACACGATCACGCACAGCGCCAGCGCCACCGCCAGCCAGGCGATGCGATGGAAATTCTTCGACAGGCCGGTCTTGCTCAGGCCGTTCGTGAACGGATCGGAGGATCCGGGCTTGTTGGTTACGCTCATTCGAAACTCGTTCCTACCCAACTCTGCTGCAACACTCGTGCGGCCGGGCGAGTCCCGGCGACTTGGTTCGTTTCATGCCGTTCCCGACATCCGGCTCCGGCGCGCCCGTTCTTGCCGCCGCTCACATCAGTTTCAGCAGCTTGGCCAGGTCGGCGCGCAGCCCGCCCGGATCGGTGCCGGGAGCGTAACGCAGAATCACGAAGCCGTTCGGGTCGACCACGTACAGCGGCACGCCGGCCGGGTCGCTCAGGCGCGGCAGTTGCGCGCGCAGCTCCGGCGAGGGGCCGAACACGCGCAGGCTGGCCGGGCGCTTGGCGCCGGCCGGCGGCTCGCCGAGCCAGAGCACTTCGACATGGTCGGCGTCCTTGCCGAACAGCTGCCAGACCGTGTCCAGTTGCTGCGACAACGCGACGCAGGCCTCGGCGCAATCCGGCGCCGGCGCGACCACGATGCGCCAGATCCGCGCCGGCGGGTTCCAGGCATAGACGCTGCCGTCGGCCAGGCGCGGCTGCAGCGCGCGCAAGTCGGGCTTGGGTTCGAGCAGTTCGCCGTGCTGGCGGCTCACCGCCGGGTGATGGTTGGTGAAACGCATGACCCCGGCGATCAGCATCGGCACGAAGAAGAACGCGGCGATCAGCACCAGCACCAGGCGGTTGCGATTGCGCTGCGAGGAATTCACGGGTGTGTTCATCGGTGGGTTATCGACGCTGAGGACGGAACGTGAGGATCAGGGCGGTCGCCAGCACCGCCAGGGCGAGCGCGAACCACTGCAGCGAATAGCCGCGGTGTTTGTCCGGCGGCAAGGTATTGGCGAGCAGTTCCAGGTCGCGCTCGTAACCGAGCTCGAGCGCCGGGTCCAGGCGCAGCACGCGCGGTGCGAGCGGCACCGACAGGCCGGCGGCCTCGGCGATCGCCTTCGGGTCGACCCGGGTCAGCAGCCAGCCCTCGCCTTCGCGGCCGATGCCCGGGCCCAGTGCGAGACCGGTCGACGGCGGCGGCGCCAGCAGCCCGCGCAAGGCCAGCTCGCCCTCGGGCTGGGGGATGGCCGGCAGCTTGCGATCGCCGCCGAGCGGCAACCAGCCCAGGTCGACCAGCATCGGCCCGCCCTGCGCCGGCACGAAAATACGATAGACGCGCACACCGGCGCGGCCGTTGCGCTGCTGGTTGTCGAGCAGCAGGGCACCGCGTTGGTCGAACCGGCCCAGGCCCTCCGCCCAGTCGTAGTCGCGCGCCCGCGCGGGATCGTCGGCCGCGGCCAGCGGCCGCGGCGTGCGCTCGTTCAGGACCGCGGCGGCGGCATCGAGCATGGCCTGCTTCTCGACCGCGCGCCGGCCCTGCCACAGCCCCAGGTTGGCGAACAGCGCGATCGCGGCGAGCGCGAGCGTCCAGCCGAACAACAGGGTGCCGCGACGGCTCACCATATCCTCCCGGCGGGCTGCGATAATCCGCGCAGCGCATCTGCGCGCGCTTTGCGCGCCGCAAATGCATCCGCGCGCGCCCGGCGCGCACTTGAGGAGCCCGCGGTGAACGAGTCGCTGAAGATCCTGCTGGTGGTCGGCTTCCTGATCGTCATCCTCTGGAACCTGGGTGCAGGCCTGTATTACATGCTGGTGGACAAGGGCCAGAGCAAACGCACGGTCAATGCGCTGACCCGCCGCATCGCGCTGTCCGTCGCGCTGATCGCCATCATCCTGTTCGCGATGTGGATGGGCTGGATCGAACCGCACGGGATCGGCTCCAACCCGAACTGATCCTGGCAGGCCGGCTTGGCTGAGCGAGCACGGCGGGCGGATCACGGCGATGCAGCGTAAAAAACCGCGCGGGCGACGCTTCTTTACAGAACGTCATTCCCGCGCAGGCGGGAATCCAACGACTTCAAGCGTTCCCGTACGAAAGACGCTGGATGTCCGGCTGCGCCGAAGTAAAGCAACGCCCGTCTTCGCGGAACGACGTAGACGCCGCCCCGCAGCAATAACAAAAAAACGAAAGGCCGGCAGCGCCGGCCCTCGTCGTGATTTTGCCGATTCCGCCGCGTCGCGCTTACAGCACGTAGACGAACAGGAACAGGCCCAGCCAGACCACGTCGACGAAGTGCCAGTACCAGGCTACTGCCTCGAACGCGAAGTGGTTGTCCTTGTCGAAATGGCCCTTGAGGCAACGGAACCAGATGATCGCCAGCATGATCGTGCCCAGGGTCACGTGCAGGCCGTGGAAACCGGTGAGCATGAAGAAGGTCGAACCGTAGATGCCCGAACCCAGGGTCAGGTTGAGCTCGGTGTAGGCGTGGATGTATTCCTCGGCCTGGAAGAACAGGAACAGGCAGCCCAGCAGCACGGTCAGGCCCAGCCAGAACAGCAGCGCCTTGCGGTGGCCGCCCTTGAGCGCGTGGTGCGCGGCGGTAACCGTGGAGCCCGAGGTCAGCAGGATCAGGGTGTTGAGCAGCGGCAAGCCCCAGGCCGGAATGGTCTCGAACACGCCCCCGACCGCGGCCGGACCGCTGCTCGGCCAGGCGGCGCTGAACTGCGGCCACAGCAGGCTGTTGGTCATCACGCCGTCGCCTTCGCCGCCGAGCCACGGCAGGGCCAGGCTGCGCGCGTAGAACAGCGCGCCGAAGAAGGCGGCGAAGAACATCACCTCGGAGAAGATGAACCAGATCATCCCCATCCGGAACGAGACGTCGACCTGCTTGTTGTAGTTGCCGCGCACCGATTCGCGGATGACATCGCCGAACCAGCCGAACAGCACGCCGACCATCATCGCCAGGCCGACGAAGAACACCGGCTTGCCCCAGCTGACTTCGTTGAGCCAGCTGGCGACGCCGATCATGGTCGTGAACAGACCGATCGAGCCGAGGAACGGCCAGCGGCTGCTGTGCGGCACGTAGTAGATGTTGGCGTCTGGCGTGTGAGCGTGGGCCATGGCGGCGTTCCAGTGATAAGTGGTGCTGGTTTGAATGGTGCTGAGCCGCTTACGGCGCCGACAGCGGCGAGGATGCGGTCTTGGACACCGATCCCTGCTGCAGGCGCGCCGTGAGCACGTCGTTCTTGGAGAAAGTGTAGGACAGCGTGATCGTCTTGATCTCGGCCGGCAGGTTCGGATCGACGATGAAACGCACCGGCATATCGCGCGACTCGCCCGCCTGCAGGGTCTGGGCGGTGAAGCAGAAACACTCGGTCTTGTTGAAATAGCCCGAAGCCCGCGCCGGCGCGACCGACGGCGAGGCGCTGCCGACGATGGCGCGGTCGGTGGTGTTGCGGGCGTAGTAGGTGGTCTCGTACTGCTCGCCCGGACGCACCTGCATGCTGAACTGGTGGGGCTTGAAGTCCCAGGGCAGCTTGGAATTGACGCTGCCGTCGAACTGCACGGTGACCATGCGGTCGGCGACGGGCGCGGCCGCCACCTGGGCATCGACCACGCCGCGTTCCAGGCGGATGCCGAACACCTTCTCGCAGGCGATGCGGTACATCGGCACCAGGGCGAAGGTGAAACCGAACGCACCCAACGCGACCAGCACCATCAGCCGGGTCATCTTCGGGCTCGCCTGCCGGCGGACCTCGGCGTTGGCCTTGGCGTCGTCGGCGCTCATTTCGACAGCACCCCGGTCAGGATGAAGGCGACATAGACCGCCACCGCGGCCAGCCCGAACCACAGCGCGGTGCGGCGCGCGGCCGAACGGCGGTGGGCGAGATCGTGCTGGTCGTGGGACTGGGTCATCTTGATTCGCCTGGGCCGCGGAGGCGCGCTATCGGATCGAAGCGCTCACTGCCGGGGCCCGTCGCGGGGTCCTGTGTCCTGTCGGGTTCAGTGGGTGATGTCGCCGTGGGCCAGGTCGCCGTCGCGGATCACCGGCGGCGTGCCGAAGGTGTGGTGCGGGGCCGGGCTCGGCACCGTCCACTCCAGGCCGCGCGCGCCTTCCCAGGCCCGCGCTTCGGCCTTGGCGCCGACGCTCTTCGAGCGCAACAGGATGAAGGCCATCATGAACGGCGTGACGAACATGCCGAACGCGCCGATCGAGCTGATCAGGTTCCAGTCCGCGAACACCACGTTGTAGTCCGGGATGCGGCGCGGCATGCCGGCCAGGCCCAGGAAGTGCTGCGGGAAGAACAGCAGGTTGACGAAGATCATCGTCCACCAGAAATGGAACTTGGCCATCGGCTCGCTGTACATGCGGCCGGTCCACTTGGGCCACCAGAAGTACACCGCGGCGATGATCGAGAACAGCGCGCCGGTCACCAGCACGTAGTGGAAGTGCGCGACCACGAAGTAGGTGTCGTGGTACTGGAAGTCGGCCGGCACGATCGCGAGCATCAGGCCCGAGAAACCGCCGATGGTGAACAGGATCACGAACGAGATCGCCCACAGCATCGGCGCCTCGAACGACATCGAGCCGCGCCACATCGTGGTGACCCAGTTGAACACCTTCACGCCGGTCGGCACCGCGATCAACATGGTCGCGAACATGAAGTAGATCTCGCCACCGAGCGGCATGCCGACGGTGAACATGTGGTGGGCCCACACGATGAACGAGAGGAAGGCGATCGAAGCGGTCGCGTACACCATGGCCTGGTAGCCGAACAGCGGCTTGCGGGCGAAGGTCGGGATGATCTCCGAGACCACGCCGAACGCCGGCAGGATCATGATGTAGACCTCGGGGTGACCGAAGAACCAGAAGATGTGCTGGAACATCACCGGGTCGCCGCCGCCGGCCGCGTTGAAGAACGAGGTGGCGAAGAACTTGTCGGTCAGCAGCATCGTCACCGCGCCGGCCAGGACCGGCATCACCGCGATCAGCAGGAAGGCGGTGATCAGCCAGGTCCAGCAGAAGATCGGCATCTTCAACAGGTCCACGCCCGGGGCGCGCATGTTGAGGATGGTGGCGATGACGTTGATCGCGCCCATGATCGAGCTGATGCCCATCATGTGGATGGCGAAGATCGCGAAGGCGACGTTGTTGCCGCCCTGCAACGACAGCGGCGGGTACAGGGTCCAGCCGCCGGCCGGAGCGCCGCCCGGCAGGAACAGCGTCATCAGCAGCAGGGTGAAGGCGAACGGCAGGATCCAGAACGACCAGTTGTTCATGCGCGGCAGCGCCATGTCCGGCGCGCCGATCTGCAGCGGGATCATCCAGTTGGCCAGGCCGACGAAGGCCGGCATCACGCCGCCGAAGATCATCACCAGCGCGTGCATGGTGGTCATCTGGTTGAAGAACTCGGGATTGACGAGCTGGAGACCCGGCTCGGCCAGCTCGGCACGGATCACCACCGACATCGCCGCGCCGATGATGAACATGACGAAGCTGAAGATCAGGTACAGCGTGCCGATGTCCTTGTGGTTGGTCGAGAAGAACCAACGCTCGATGAAGCCCTGTTTGTGGGCGTGATCATCGTGGTGATCGTGATGATCGGCGACGGGGTGCGTGGCTGCCATGGCCTACCTCTAGAGAATGCTGACGATCAACCGACGACCGCTGCGTGCGGAGCCGCGGCGGTCGTGGTGTCGGTGTTCGGGGCTGCGGCGGAAGCCGGAGCGGCATCGGCCGGAGCGGCCGCAGGTGCTGCAGCCGGAGCCGCCGGCGCGGCGGCGGGCGCCGGCGCGTTCTTGGCCTTCTGCTCGGCCAGCCACTGCTGATACTCGGCCTTGGGCAGCGCGCGCACGACGATCGGCATGAAGCCGTGGTCCTTGCCGCACAGCTCGGCGCACTGGCCGCGGTAGACGCCAGGTTCCTTAATTTCGGTCCAGGCTTCGTTGACGATGCCCGGGATCGCGTCCTGCTTCCAGCCCAGGGCCGGCACCCACCAAGCGTGGATGACGTCGTCGGCGGTGATCACGAAGCGGATCTTGGTGTCGGTCGGCAGCACCAGGACGTTGTCGACGTCGAGCAGGTAGTGCTCGTGGTCGGCCTTGGTGACGAGCTTGCCGGCCTGGCGCAGCTGGTCGCTCTTGCGGTCCAGGCGGCTGGTGAAGGAGACGTTCTCGCCGAGGTAGTCGTACTTCCACATCCACTGGAAGCCGGTCACCTTGACCGTCATCGCCGCGTTGCGGGTGTCGTACATCGCGATCAGCTTGCTGGTGGCCGGGAAGGCCATCAGCACCAGCAGCGCCACCGGCACCACGGTCCAGATGATCTCGAGCTTGGTGCTGTGGGTGAAGTCCTTGTCGGCGACGGCGCCCTTGGACTTGCGGAACCTGAACATGGCCACGGCCATAGCGCCGAAGACCAGGATGCCGATCACCACGCAGACCCACAGCGCGAACATGTGCGCCGAGTAGGCGTTCATCGACTGGGCGGTCACGCCCTTGCCCATATTCAGCTGCCACGGCTTGGGATCGGCCGCCTGAGCAAACGCAAGGACAGGCAACGCCGATGCGGCGACGCCCGCTGCCCACTGCTTGAAACGACCGGCTTTCATCAGTTCGAGCCCCGAAAAATCAGTGTGGTTTTCGTTTTCGTGCTCCGCGGGCTGCCCCTCCCGCCCCGTCCGCGCCGATGTCCTGGGCGTGAGGCTGTGCGGAAGATGGTGGCTGGCGAGCCCTGTCGAGGGCCCATCACGCCGGGATCGGCGCTACGGATAACCGAGAAATGGTAGCGGCCGCCCCGTCTTGCGGCAACCCGGAGGTGCTAGCCCCAACCGGCCCGGAAACCATCCGCGCCCCGCAGCGACAGGCTTTGCGCGCCAGTTCGGCGCCTCATACGAGTGTCGGCGACGGCCGATCGCAAGCGTGACGGATGCAAGTTGCGGTGGTCCGGCGCGCGCAACGCGCGGATCGGGCCGCTCGCCGCAGCTGCGGCGGCCGGGTCCGGCGCTGATCCGATGCTGCTGATCCGATGGCGGCGGCCGACCGGTTGGCCGGCCTTGCGACGGCGCTCTCGCGCCGGGCCCGCCCCGAACCGATCCGGTACAGGCCGCGACCGATAGAAAGCTCTAAAATGCCCGACTTCCCACCCCAGTGCCGGGTCCGATGTCCACCAACGTCTCTTCCACCGTCGCCCACGACGGTCCGCCGACGCGCTCGAGCGCCGCGCTTTCCAACGCGCAGCCTTCAGGCGCCATGATCAGCCCCGAACTGCCCGCACCGCCCTCGGGGCCGCGCGCGGCCCTGACCGCCGGCTGGGTCCGCGACGAAGCCGATCACGTCCGCCACCTGCTCGAACTGGCGCGCCTGCCGGCCGCCGACCGCGACGCCGCCCAGGCCACCGCGGCCGAGCTGGTCAAGCGCGTGCGCGCCCGCGCCCAGGACCAGGGCGCGATCGAAGCCTTCATGCGCCAGTACGACCTCGGCAGCGAAGAAGGCGTCCTGCTGATGTGCGTGGCCGAAGCCCTGCTGCGCATTCCGGACCAGGAAACCGCCGACAAGCTGATCCGCGACAAGCTCGGCGAAGCCGACTGGAAGCGTCATCTGGGCCAATCGGACTCGGTGCTCGTCAACGCCTCGACCTGGGGCCTGATGCTGACCGGCAAGCTGGTCGACCTCAACGACGACACCAAGCGCGACGTCCACAACGCCTTCAAGCGCCTGGTCGGCCGCGTCGGCGAACCGGTGATCCGCCTCGCCGTGCGCCAGGCGATGCGCATCATGGGCCACCAGTTCGTCATGGGCCGCACCATCGGCGAAGCGCTGTCGCGTTCGAAGAAGGGCGACAACGCCAACTATCGCTACTCCTTCGACATGCTCGGCGAAGGCGCGCTGACCACCAAGGATGCCCTGCGCTACCTGCAGGCCTACCGCGACGCGATCCATGCGATCGGCAAGAGCGCGCAGTCGGACCGCAAGTCCGGCGACAAGGACGCCGTGTTCGGCGCGCCGTCGATCTCGGTCAAGCTGTCGGCGCTGCACCCGCGCTACGAGCACGCCAAGCGTGCGCGCGTGTTCGCCGAACTGACGCCGCGCGTGCTCGAACTGGCGCAGCTGGCGCGCAACTACGGCATCGGCTTCACCATCGACGCCGAAGAAGCCGACCGCCTGGAGATGTCGCTCGACGTCATCGCCGCGGCCTATAGCGACCCGTCGCTCGACGGCTGGGAAGGCTACGGCCTGGCGATCCAGGCCTATCAGAAGCGCGCGCCGGAAGCGATCGACTTCATCGCCGACCTGGCCCGCAAGACCGGCCGCCGCATTCCGGTGCGCCTGGTCAAGGGCGCCTACTGGGACAGCGAGGTCAAGCGCGCCCAGGTCGACGGACAGGCGGGCTATCCGGTGTTCACGCGCAAGCCGAACACCGACGTGTCCTACCTCGCCAACGCGCGCCGCATGCTCGAAGCCGGCGATGCGATCTACCCGATGTTCGCCACCCACAACGCCCAGACCATCGCGACGATCCACCAGCGCGCCAAGGCGATGGGCCGCGAGCGTCACTACGAGTTCCAGAAGCTGCACGGCATGGGCGACGACCTCTACGCCGAGGTCATTCCGTCGCACCGCCTCGACGTGCCCTGCCGCGTCTACGCGCCGGTCGGTTCGCACGAAGACCTGCTGCCCTACCTGGTGCGCCGCCTGCTCGAGAACGGCGCCAACTCCAGCTTCGTCAATCGCATCACCGACGAGAGCATCGCGATCGACGAGTTGATCCAGGACCCGGTCGAGACCGTCGCCGCCTTCGCCAGCATTCCCCATCCGCGCATTCCGCTTCCGGCCGACCTGTACCGCAGCTTCGGCAATGACAGGACCAATTCCATGGGCGTCAATCTCGCCAACGACCAGCAACTGCAGACCCTCGCCGCCGAAGTCAACGCCGCCGTCGGCGACTGGCGCGCCGCACCGCTGGTGCCGGGCGCGACCGTCACCGGCCCGAACATCGCCGTGACCAACCCGGCCGACCGCCGCGAAACCGTCGGCCAGTGGCAGGCCGCCGACAGCGCCACCGTCGAGCTGGCGCTGAAGAACGCGGTCGCCGCGCAGGAAGCCTGGGACTCGACCCCGGCCGCCAGCCGCGCCGCGATCCTCGAACACGCCGCCGACCTGCTCGAACAGCGCATGCCGCAGTACATCGCGCTGTGCACCAAGGAAGCCGGCAAGACCATCCCCGACGGCGTCGCCGAAGTGCGCGAAGCGGTCGACTTCCTGCGCTATTACGGCCAGCAGGCGCGCAAGCTGTTCGCGCCGGAAGCGCTTCCGGGCCCGACCGGCGAGTCCAACACCCTGCACCTGTCCGGCCGCGGCGTGTTCGTCTGCATCAGCCCGTGGAACTTCCCGCTGGCGATCTTCGCCGGCCAGATCTCGGCCGCGCTCGCCGCCGGCAACAGCGTCATCGCCAAGCCGGCCGAGCAGACCAACCTGATCGGTTACTACGCGGTCAAGCTGCTGCACGAAGCCGGCGTGCCGGAAGCGGTGCTGCAGTTCCTGCCCGGCGACGGCGCCACCGTCGGCGCGGCGCTGACCCGCGACCCGCGCGTCGCCGGCGTCGCCTTCACCGGTTCGACCGACACCGCGCGCGCCATCAACCGCTCGCTGGCCGCGCGCGACGCCGCCATCGGCGTGCTGATCGCCGAGACCGGCGGCCAGAACGCGCTGATCGCCGACTCGTCCTCGCTGCCCGAGCAATTGGTCAAGGACGCCATCGGTTCGGCCTTCACCTCGGCCGGCCAGCGCTGCTCGGCCGCGCGCGTGCTGTTCGTGCAGGAAGACATCGCCGACAAGGTCACCACGATGCTGGCCGGCGCCATGGCCGAGCTCAAGATCGGCAACCCCGGCCTGCTGTCGACCGACGTCGGCCCGGTGATCGACGAAGACGCGCTGAAGATGCTCGTCGAACATGCCGCGCGCATGGACAAGGAAGCGGTGAAGATCGCCGAAGTCGCGGTCGACGCCGACAGCGCACACGGCAGCTTCTTCGCGCCGCGCGCCTACACCCTGAAGTCGCTCGACCAGCTGCACAAGGAAGTGTTCGGCCCGGTGCTGCACGTGATCCGCTGGAAGGCCGATCAGCTCGACGCGGTGATCGATGCGATCAACGCGACCGGCTACGGCCTGACCCTCGGCATCCATTCGCGCATCGACGAGACCATCGAGCGCATCAGCGCGCGGGTCAAGGTCGGCAATTGCTACGTCAACCGCAACCAGATCGGCGCGGTCGTCGGCGTGCAGCCCTTCGGCGGCCAGAACCTGTCCGGCACCGGCCCGAAGGCCGGCGGCCCGCACTACCTGCCGCGCTTCACCACCGAGAAGACCATCACCGTCAACACCACCGCGGCCGGCGGCAACGCCTCGTTGCTCACGCTGGGCGATTGATCGCGATGGCCTGACCCTTGGCCGCGCCGAGGCGCGGCCCATCGAGCCAGGCAACGAATACGGCGCGCCCCTCGGGTCGCGCCGTATTCGTTTGCGCATCCGTGAATCGTAGACCTTGCTCGTGCCCGGGCTCCTAAGGGTAGGAGCGGCGCGAGCCGCGACAACGAAACTTCGAGCGACCGCGCAAGTCGCGGCTTGCGCCGCTCCTACCCCGAGGCCGTCGCGCCCACTGCTCTGCGACGCGCATCGCATAACCGCCTATTGGCAGACACATCGAGGCTGGAGCCGCGCGCAAGATAGGCGTCATCGCCCGCGGAGCTACGCAGATGTCCTGCAGACCCTTGCTGTCGGCCGCCTTGCTGTGCGCACTGACGGCCTGTGCTTCGCTCGCTCCGTTGCCGATCAAACCCGGTGACCCCAGCGCCTGCGGCGAACGCCGGCTCGACCGGGTGCTGTTCGGCATGAACAGCCCCTCCGGCCCGGTCACTGACGGCCAATGGCAGGCCTTCTTGGCCGAAGTCGTCACCCCGCGCTTTCCCGAGGGTTTGACCATCTACCAGGCGCAAGGCCAGTGGCGCGGCGCCAGCGGCGAGATCGAACGCGAAGAGTCGCGCGCGATCGACCTCGTCCATACCGACAGCGCGGCCGGCCGCCAACGGGTGGTCGAGATCGCCGACGAGTACAAGCGCCGCTTCCAACAAGAAGCGGTGCTGGTGATCAGCCTGCCGACACGCGCCTGCTTCGCTCGGCAAGCCATCGGCGCAACCGAGGCATCGCCGGCCGGTTGAGCCGCGTATCCGGCGGACGCCCCGGTTGCTCGACCGCGCCTCGGTCGCGTCCGCATCTCAGCGCTTGAAGTCGGTCGGCTGCTCGAGCTGGTAGAAGGCGTCGCCGATGTCCTCGAACTTGGCCGACAACAGCGCATGGGCGTCGAGCACGCCGCGGTTGTAGAAATACGCGCCGATCTCGTCGGCGATGAAGCCGAGCATGAACTCGGCATCGAAACGGCCGATCGATTGCTTCAGCTCTTCGCTGAAATAGCGCTGCAGCTTGGCGACGATCAGCGCCTTTTCCTCGTTGGAGAATTTGATCTCGCTCATGCCTCGACGGCTCCGCATCGGTGGGGTGGACACGCCGCCCAAGGCGACGCTCGCAGCGTCTGCCGCGACCCTAGAGATAGCAAGGATGGATCGCACTCGCTGCGCCGCGCTACGACGCAGGCATTCCGGCCTCACGGCGTAACCGGGCCTTCGATGCGCGAGCTCCAATCCTCGACCGCGCCGCGTGCGAGCCGGGCCTCGACCAGCTTGCGCCACGACGGCACCAACGGCAGCGCCAGCGCGGCCTGCAGCTCTTCGCGATCCAGGGTGCGCGTATACAACATCGTGGCGATGCGTTGCAGGCTCCAGTCCGGCCACGCGCGTTCGACCAGGAGCAGCGCGTCGCCGGCCTCGACCTCGCCTGCTTCGAGCACGCGGTAATACCAGCCGGTGCGGCCGCTGGCCTGCACTCGTCGCGCCATGTCGGCGATCGCGAAACGGTCGTTGAGTTTCCAGCACGGCTGGCGCGCCTGGCTGACTTCCAGCAACACCGAGCCGCAACGAAACCGATCGCCGAGACAGACCTCGGCCTCGGTCAGGCCGCTGCTGCTGAGGTTTTCGCCGAACGCACCGGGGCGGTCGAGCAGCGCATGCGTGCCGAGTTCCTCGCGCCAGGAGCGGTAATGATCGTAGGGATAGTGATGCACGGCCTTGTCGGGGCCGCCATGGACGCGCCGGTCGCCCTGCTCGTCGCCTTCGAGGCCCGACTCGCCGATGCGCACACGACCCGCGAGCGGCGTCTTGGCGATCGCGCTCAGGCTGCCGGGCCGCGTATAAGGTCGGGCACGCCCGCACAGCAGCGTATCGACGAGGATGCGGCGGGAATCGGAAGAGACGTCAGCGCTCAATGAGGCGTCCTGTGCCGCGGCCTGCGGCGGAGCTTGGAGGCGCGGCGAGTGCCGCAAAGCCGTCCCCGACTCTCGGCGACGGTATGCGCAGGGATTTTCGCATAGGCGCCCGATCCTGGCAGGCCGGATTCCAGCGCCGGCCGAACCGGAAGCGAAAACCGCAGGCGAAAAAAAGCCCCGCCGAAGCGGGGCTTTGGTTTACTGCGATGACGCCTCGATCAGAACTTGTACTGAGCGGCGAGGCCGAACAGATCGGCGTGGCCCTTGTACGAACCCTGCAGGGTCGAGCCGCTGCTGGAGACCGTGTTGATGGTCGGGCTGTCGATGGTGATGCGGGTATAGGCCGCATCCACGCTCAGGTGCTCGTTGGCGTTCCAGGTCAGGCCGATCGAATACAGGTTGCGATCGTTGTCGGGCAGACGCGGGGTGCGGGCGTGATCGTTGGTCGGGGTTTCGTCGATCGCGACGCCGCCGCGCAGGGTCAGCGAATCGCTGAGGTCGTACTCTGCGCCGAGCGCATACATCATCGTGTCTTCCCAGCCGAAGGCTTCGCTGGTAACCGGCGTGCCGTTGGCGCGGACGATGTCGACCGACTGCAGCGAATGCCAATCGGTGGCCTGGATGTCGGCCATCATGCGGAACTGATCGGTGAACTCGTACTGCAGGCTCAGCGTGTCCACGCTCGGCGTGGTCAGCTTGGCGCCGCCCGGACCGCTGTTGTACTGGGTGATGCCGCGCGCGGCGAACAGCGCGGAGACATTGCCCGGCTTGGTGAAGTCGATCGTGCCTTCCAGCTCGTGATCGATTTCCGAGCGGTGCGAGTAACCGATCGAGAACTTGTCGGTCGGACGGAAGTGGAAGCCCACCAGCCAGCCGATGCCGTAGTCGTCGCCCTTGACCTTGGCGAAACCGTCGTTCTTCTGCGGACCGAACGGTGCGGCGACCGGGTTCGGGGTCACGCAGGCGGCGACGCTGACGCGGCAGATCGCCGAGCCGAAATCGACGGCGTTGGTCAGGGTGGCTTCGGCGCGTTCGTAGATCAGGCCGGCACCGACCGAGAAGCGGTCGGTCAGGGCGACCGCGGCCGAGAAGGTCAGGTCGATGGTCTTCACTTCGGACTCGACGGCGTTGTAACGGCCGACCCAGTCCTTGTCGTATTCGGTCTTCAAGCCGAACGGCGCGCTGAGGCTGGCGCCGAGGGTCAGCTTCTCGAACGAACCGGTCAGCGGCACCACCAGCGACAGCGCCGGAACCGGCGTCGCGTCGCCCGGGTCGCCACCGTTGCCGCCGGTGAGCGGACGCGCCAGCGGGCTGCCGGCTGCGGCCGAACCGCCGCCGGTGAACTTGGCGGTCAGGTCGATGATGGTGATGTCGCTGCGGATCGTGGTGGAGTCCACGTTGACCATCGCCGCCGGGTTGTTCGATACGACGGCGGCGTCGTTCTTGGCCACGCCGCTACCGGCGAAGCTGCGGCCCTGGTTGCGGATGCTGTTTTCGCGGATCTGGAAGCCGGTCGCACCGGCCGAACCGACACTGATGACGCCGGCGATGCCGAGCGCGAGTGCGGTCAGGCGAGAGATGCGTTGTGAGGGTTGCATGCGTGTAGTCTCCGTTGGAGTATTTTTTGTCTAACACGGCCGTATACACGGTGCCGCGGGTTAGGCCCGGTTCCGCCGGAAACCCCTCCCGACGTACGACGCCGTATGCACTATAGCGCGGCCATTAACCGAACGCTAACAATACGCTCAAGGCCGCAAACCCGTACCGTACCGATGTCGCAAAGCCACGCCCCACGGACGTTTCCGCCATTCGCCCCCCTTCCGGGAGCCGGCCCGTCCGTGCCCGACGGACGGAGCTGAGGCCATGTTCGTCGCCATTCCCTCGCGTGAGCGGACCCGGTTGCGCTGGGCGACCCCGTTGCTGTTCGCCCTGCTCTGGCTGTGCTTCATCGTCTCGGCGGTGGTGTTGCCGGACCCGGAGCAACGCCGGCTCATGCTCGAATGGGGGGCGCTGTCGGGCGGCCTGTCGAGCCCGCTGGCCTGGTGGGAAGCGATCCGCGACGGCAGCGCGCTGCGCCTGTTCAGCGCCCTGTTCCTGCATGCCGACTGGGCCCACCTGCTCGGCAACCTGGTGTTCCTGCTGATCTTCGGGCTGCCGGCCGAACGCGCCATGGGGCCGTGGCGGCTGCTGGCCTTGTTCCTGTTCGGCGGCGCGGTCGCCAACCTGGCCGCAGTGATCGCCATCGGCACCCCCGACCGGCTGATCATCGGCGCCAGCGGCGCGGTCTCGGCCCTGATCGGCGCCTACCTGGCCCTGTTCCCGAACGCCAAACTCGGGGTGGTGGTGCCGCTGGGCCTGTTCCTGCAGTTCGTCAAAGTCCCGGCGCCGTTGCTGATCGGGGTCTGGGCTCTGCTGCAGGTGGTCTTCACCTTCATCGGCCCGGCCTTCGGCGCGGTGGCCTGGTCGGCGCATCTGGCCGGTTTCGCCTTCGGCGGCGCGTTCGCCTTGATCGCGCGCGCCGGCATCGCGCGGCGGCTGCGGCGCAAGCGGGGATATTGATCAGGAGCCGGGAATCGGGAATGGGGATTCGGGAATCGGAAAAGCACAGAGCTACGACCGACCCGCGTTAGCAGCCGCCGCCACACCGCCGCCGCCCTTACGATTCCCGATTCCCGATTCCCGGCCTCTCTGCGGTCCTCGATCACTCTTGAATCGCAGCCCGCCGGCCCCACGCTAACCACAGGCAATTGCATTACCGCTCCTACGATTCCCGAATCCCCATTCCCGATTCCCGGCTCCACAATGGCCACCCTCTACAAAGTCACCTTCCTCAACGCCGGCAAGATCTACGAGCTGTACGCGCGCAAGATCGCCTCGGGCAATCTGTGGGGGTTCACCGAGGTCAGCGAGTTGGTCTTCGACCTGCACGAAGGCTTGGTGGTCGACCCGACCGAGGAGCGTCTGCGCGATGAGTTCGGCAGCACCCGCGTGCTGCACCTGCCGATGCAGAGCATCGTGCGGATCGAGGAAGTCGAGCGCAAAGGCCAGTCGGCGATCCGCGACGCCACCACCGGCGAGAAAGTGGTGACGCCGTTCCCGCTGCCGGCCAAACCGCGCTGAGCGCGGGCCGGCGAACCTCGGCAACGGTTTGCAGCGATACGAGAAGCGATACAAGAAAAGAACCCGGCCAGCGGCCGGGTTTTTCGTTTGTGCGTGGCGTAACCCGCGCCGCGATCGGCGGCACCTGCGTCAGCGACGCACGCCGGCGCCGGCCGCGGTCGCGACCGGTTTCTTGAGTTCGGCCAAGGCCGAAGCGATCGGTGCATCGCCTTCGAGCACTTCGCCGGCGTTGGTGCCGGGCGCGTCCTCTTCGTCGCCATGCAGGTGGCCGGGCAAGGTCGCCTCGCTGTAGTAGCTCGGGCGCTTGTCGTCTTCGCTCTTGGCCGCGCGCAGCAGCACGTCGGGGATGATGCCCAGGGCCTGGATCGACTTGCCGCTCGGGGTGTAATAACGCGCGGTGGTCAGCTTGACCGAGTCGCCGTTGTCGAGCGGCAGCACGGTCTGCACCGAGCCCTTGCCGAAGGTGCGGCTGCCGACCACGCGCGCACGGCCGTTGTCGCGCAAGGCGCCGGCCAACACTTCCGAGGCGCTGGCCGAGCCGGCATCGACCAAAACCACCACGGGCGCGCCGTCGAGACGATCGCCGGGGGTCGCGCCGAACTCGGCGTCGCTGATCGCGATGCGGCCGCGGGTGCTGACGATCTTGCCCTTCTCGAGCAAGTCGTCGGCGATCTGCACCGCCGAGGTCAGCAGCCCGCCCGGGTTGCTGCGCAGGTCGATCACCAGGCCGCGCAGCTTGCCGCCGGCCTGGGTCTTGAGTTTCTCGAGCTGGCTCTCGAAATCGGCCGCGGTGTCGGCCTGGAACGCGCTGACCCGCACATAGCCGTAGCCGGGTTCGAGCATGCGGCCTTTGACGCTGGCGACGCGGATGGTCTCGCGCGCGACGGTGACGTCGAACGGTTTGTCGCGGCCTTCGCGCACGATGGTCAGCACGACCTTGCTGCCGGCCGGACCGCGCAAGGGGCCGGAGCTGTCGCCCTCGTCGACCTTGAACGGCTTGCCGTCGATCGCGGTGATCAGGTCGCCGGCCTTGATGCCGGCGCGCGCGGCCGGCGTGTCGTCGATCGGCGAGATCACCCGCAGGCTGCCGTCGGGCTGGCGCTGCAGTTCCACGCCGATGCCGTCGTAGGCGCCGCGCGACTGCTCGTCGAAATCCTCGGCGGCGACCTTGTCGAGATAGACGCTGTGCGGATCGAGATCGAACAACAGGCCGCGGATCGCCGAGTGCATCAGCTTGGCGTCGTCGACCGGTTCGACATAGGCCTGCTTGACCGCGTTGTAGACCGCGACGTAACGGCGGATTTCCTCGATCGGCACTTTCGAATCGCTGGCGTCGTCGCCCTTCTTGGCCTTGGCGGCGACGGGTTTGTCGGCGGGTTTGTCCTGGGTGGGCTTGTCCTGCGCCGGGGTTGGCTCGGACGCCTTCTGCCCGGACGCGTCCTTGGCCGGCGCATCCCTGCTCGGCGCCTGCGCCGGCGGGACCGCCTGGTCCTTGGCCGGTGCTGCATCCGGCGTCGGCGGCTGCGCCGCGGGTTCGTCCGCGGCCGGTTGTTCGGCGGCGTGCTTGTCGGAAGCCTGCTTGTCGGGAGCTTGCTTGTCGGAAGCCGGTGTCTCGGGCGCCTGCTGCACCGGTGGTTGCTGCGCAGGCGTTACCTGCGACAACGCCGGAGCGGCGCCGAACGCGAGTGCGAGCGGAAGCAGACTACGCAAAGGATGACGCAGGGACATGCACGAAGCTCCGAGACAGGTACCGGTTGGACCGCGGCAGGCGGCCCGGGTTCGACCGGCTATCTGCGCACGTTAATCGGCGCGTTTGCAAGCTTTTGTTAAATGCGCGATCAGCGTCGCAACCAGGTGTTCGGATTGACCGGTTGGCCGCCGCGGCGCAGCTCGAAATACAGGGCCGGGCGGCCATGCCCGCCGGAGCTGCCGACCGTGGCGACGCCCTCGCCTTTCCTGACCGTGGCGCCGGCGTCCTTCAGCAGGGCGTCGTTGTTCGCGTACAGGCTCATGTAGCCGTTGCCGTGGTCGATGATCAGCAGCAGGCCGTAACCGGTCATCCACTCCGAATAGACCACGGTGCCGTCGCTGACCGCCTTGACCGTGCTGCCGGCGGCGGCGCCGATCAACAGGCCCTCGCTGCTGCGGCCATCGGGCATGGTGCCGCCGAACCCGGCCAGCAAGGCGCCCGACACCGGCCAGCCCAAGCCGCCGACCTGCGGCGGCGGCGCACTGGCGACCGCGACCGGCGGTTTGCGCGGCGTGGTCGTGCGCACGGGCTTGCCCGAGGCCGCCGCGGTGGCCGCGGCTTTCGCCTCGCGCGCTTCGCGTTCGGCCTTGGCCTTGGCGGCGGCGCGGCGTTGCGCCTCGGCGCGCGCGGCGGCGGCACGCAATTTCGCCAGCAATTGCTCCAGACCTTTCGCATCGCGGCCGAGCTCGCGCTCGCGGGTGCTGCGGTCTTCGTATTTTTCGTTGATCTGCGCGACCAACGCGGCACGCGCCTTGCGGTCCTTCTCGAGCTGGCCGAGCTGGCTGCGCTGCTGCTTGCGAGTGCTGTCGAGGGTAACGCGGCGCTCGACGATCTCGCGCTCGATCGCATCGAGTTCGCGCAGTTGCGTGCCGAGCTCGGCGATGCGGCGTGCGCGGTCGCGCTGGACGTAGCCGTGGTAGGTCAGGATGCGGCCGCTGTCGGCAACCTTGTCCTGCGACAGCAACAACTTCAACGGCGCGTCGTTGCCCTGCGCATAGGCCGCGCGCAGCAGGCGCGCGAGCTCCTGGCGCTGCGAGCCGAGCTTGCCGTTGAGCTCATCGCGACGCGTCTGCAGATCCTTCAATGCGGCCTGCTCGCGCGCCAGGCGCGTTTCGGTCTCGCGCAGGGCGCGGTTGGAATGGCCGACCTGTTCGTCGGCGGCGCGCAGTCGCTGCGAAGCGTCGCCGCGCTGGCCTTCGAGTTGGCGACGCTCGGCGGCGACCGACTTCAACTCGGTCTTGATTTTCTCGAGCTTGCGTTCGGTCTCGCGGCTGCTGTTCTGCGCCGCCGCCAGCGCGGCCGACGCAGGCACGAGCAACGACGCCGCAGCGAACGCGAGCGTCGCCAGTGCCGGCAAACTCCACGCGCGCAGATTGGGCATCAGCGCTCCAGCAGGCTCTGCCCGGTCATTTCGGCCGGTTGCGCCAAGCCGAGCAGGTCGAGCATGGTCGGGGCGACGTCGCGCAGGGCGCCACCGCTGCGCAACGCGGTCTTGCGCGAGCCGAGATACACGAACGGCACCGGGCCGACCGTGTGCGCGGTGTGCGGCTGTCCGGTTTCCGGGTCGCGCATCATTTCCAGGTTGCCGTGGTCGGCGGTGATCAACAGGGCACCGCCGACTTCGCGTACCGCCGCGGCGACCGCGCCGATGGCCTGATCGACCGCTTCGGCGGCCTTGATCGCCGCACCGAGATCGCCGGTGTGGCCGACCATGTCGGGATTGGCGATGTTGCAGACCGCGACGTCGATGGCGCCGGAGCGGATCGATGCGACCAGCTTCTCGGTCAGCTCCGGGCAGCTCATTTCCGGCTGCAGATCGTAGGTCGCGACCTTCGGGCTCGGGATCAGGATGCGGCTTTCGCCGGCATACGGTTCTTCGCGGCCGCCGCTGAAGAAGAACGTCACGTGCGCGTACTTTTCGGTCTCGGCGATGCGCAACTGGGTGAGGCCGGCCGCGGCCAGCAATTCGCCGAGCGTGTTATGCAGATCGTCCGGGCCGAACGCGACCGGCGCCGGCAACTTGGCGTCGTACTCGGTCAGGCAGACGAAGCGCGACAGCTTCGGCCGGCGCGCCTCGTAACCGGCGAACGCCGGATCGACGAAGGCCGCGGTCAGCTGACGGGCGCGGTCGGCGCGGAAATTCATGAACACGACCGCGTCGCCGTCGGCCATCGCCGCGCTTGCGCCGGCTTCATCGGTACCGATCACCGTGGGAGCAACGAACTCGTCGGTCTCGCCGCGCGCATAAGCGGCCTCGAGGCCTGCGAGCGCGCTCGCGGCGCGATGCTCGCTGGCGGCGTCGACGATCGCGTTCCAGGCGCGCAGTTGCCGGTCCCAGCGCTGATCGCGATCCATCGCGTAGTAGCGACCGCTGATCGAAGCGATATGGGCATTGCCGACCCTCTCGCACACCTGCTGCAGGCGTTCCAGGCTCGGCGCGGCCGACTTCGGCGGCATGTCGCGGCCGTCGAGGAAGGCATGCACGGCGACCCGGGCCACGCCTTCGCGACGGGCCAGTTCGAGCATGGCGAAGATGTGCTGCTCGTGGCTGTGCACGCCGCCCGGCGAGAGCAGGCCCATCACGTGCAGGGCGGCGCCGTTCGCCTTGGCCGCAGCGCAGGCCGCGCGCAATTCTTCGTTGGCGTAGAAGCTGCCGTCCTCGATCGCCGCATCGACGCGGGTCAGGTCCTGGTAGACGATGCGGCCGGCGCCGAGATTCATGTGGCCGACTTCGGAATTGCCCATCTGCCCGTCCGGCAGGCCGACGTGACGGCCTTCGGTGTGGATCAGGGTGTGCGGTTCGCTCGCAAGCAGGGCGTGCCAGTTCGGCAGGGTCGCCTGGGCCAGGGCATTGTCGGCGGGATCGTCGCGATGGCCCCAACCGTCCAGGATCAACAACACTACGGGCTTGGGGCGGGAAGGCGCTGACACGTCGGAAGTTCCTATGACTTGGGGCAGGGGCCGCCACGGGCGGGTCCTGCGATTGTAGCGAAGCGGGGCATGAAGCCCCGTGCAACCGCCGCGCGGCGGCGGATCGGGCATGACCCGGCTCGAAGCGGCGCCGGCAAGTGCTTGATCCTCAACGCCGGGCGGCGGCCGATGCAGGATTTCTTTACCCGCACGTAAACCGTTTGCGCATTGCCCGCATCTCAGTCCCTGTCCACCAAACAACGGAACACGCCATGACGAGCCCCCGCCTCACTCTCAGCCTCTCGGTCCTGATCGCTCTGTCCTCGCCGCTGGCGTTCGCCGCCGAAGGCATCAGCAAGGTCAACGGCAGCATCACCGTCGGCTCCGGCGAAAGCCAAGGCACGCTGGAAACCGTCAACGGCAGCATCAAGATCGGCGACAACGCCCGCGTCGCCGACGCCGAAACCGTCAACGGCAGCATCAGCGTCGGCGCACGCAGCCAGACCGGCGGCCTGGAGACCGTCAACGGCAGCATCCGCGTCGGCAGCAACGTCACCGCCAGCGCCGGCCTGGAAACGGTCAACGGCGGCATCTTCGTCGACCGCGGCGGCACCGTGCGCGGCGACATCGAAACCGTCAACGGCTCGATCGGCCTGGTCGACACCGACGTGACCGGCGGCATCGAAACCGTCAACGGCGATGTCACCGTCGGGGTCGACTCGCACGTCAGCGGCGGCATCCACTACGTCAAGCCCAGCGGCATCGGCATCAAGCTCAAGCCGCGCAACCCGCGCGTGGTGATCGGCCCGAACGCGCGCGTCGACGGCCCGCTGGTGTTCGAACGCGAAGTCACCCTGTACGTGCACGCCACCGCCAAGACCGGCGCGATCCGCGGCGCCACCGCGATCGCCTACAACACGCCCAAGCCGCCGGCCGAGTAAGCCGTCGATCCGCCCGGCCCGGCCCGCTGAACGGGCCGGGCCGGGTGCGTGCGCGGGAACCGCGCCCGTCAGTGGCCACGCACGGGACAACGCCACCTCAAAGTTGCCCCTAGAATGGACCTCCCCCACCCCCGGCCCACCGGCCGCTCCTGGAGGTCTGATGTCCCGTACCCCGCTCCTCACCGCCACCTCGCTGGTGGCCGCCGCTCTGGTGTTGTCGGCCTGCAACAAGCCGGCCGAAACACCGGACGCGAAGGCTCCGGCCGATGCCCCGGCGGCGACGCCCGGCACCGCCGCCGATCACGCCTTCGACGGCGCGATCAACGCCGCCGACTTCGCCCAGCACGTCAAGGTCCTGGCCTCCGACGAATTCGAGGGCCGCGCGCCCGGCAGCGCCGGCGAAGAAAAGACCGTCCAGTACCTGGAAGCGCAGTTCAAACGCCTCGGCCTGAAGCCCGGCAACGGCGACAGCTATTTCCAGACCGTGCCGATGGTCGAGACCACCGCCGACGAGGCCACCTCGCTCAAGCTCGAGGTCAAGGGCCAGCCGCGCGAACTCAAGTTCGGCAGCGACATGGTCGTCGGCACCCGCACCGGCCAGGCCGAGGTCAAGCTCGACGCCAGCGACCTGGTCTTCGTCGGCTACGGCGTCAATGCGCCCGAGCAGAAGTGGAACGATTACGCCGGCGTCGACGTCAAGGGCAAGACCGTGGTGATCCTGGTCAACGACCCGGGTTTCCACAGCCAGGACGCGACCTTGTTCGAAGGCCGGCGCATGACCTATTACGGCCGCTGGACCTACAAGTTCGAAGAAGCCGCCCGCCAGGGCGCCGCCGCCGCGCTGATCGTCCACGACGATGCCGGCGCCTCCTACGGTTGGGAGGTGGTCAAGAATTCCTGGTCCGGCGCGCAGTTCGACCTGCCGGCCAAGGACGATCCGGAACCGCGCCTGCCGGTGCAGGGCTGGATCACCGGCGACAGCGCACGCAAGCTGCTCGGCGATCTCGGTCAGAACCTCGACGAGCTCTACAAGGCAGCCGGCAAGCGCGGCTTCAAGGCGATCCCGCTGCAGGCCAAGGCCTCGGTCGATCTGAAGAGCAAGATCAGCGAGAAGTCCTCGCGCAACGTGATCGCGCGCCTCGACGGCGCCAAGCGTCCCGACGAAGCCATCGTCTACATGGCGCACTGGGATCACCTCGGCAACCACACCGGCGAAGGCGGCCACGAAGGCCACGGCGCCGGCGACGGCAAGGCCGGCGGCACCGACACGATCTACAACGGCGCGATCGACAACGCCTCCGGCGTGGCCGGCATCCTCGAGATCGCCGAAGCCTTCAGCAAGCAGACGCCGCCGCCGGACCGTTCGCTGCTGTTCGTCTCGGTGACGCTGGAAGAGTCGGGCCTGCTCGGTTCCAAGTACTACGTCGCCCATCCGACCGTCCCGCTCAACAAGACCGTCGCGGTGATCAACCTCGACGCCATGCCGATCATCGGCAAGGCCAAGGACTTCACCGTGGTCGGCTACGGCAGCTCCGAGCTCGAGGACATCCTCAAGACCATCGCCGACGGCCAGGGTCGCGTGCTGCACGCCGAAGCCACCCCGCAGGACGGCTTCTACTTCCGCTCCGATCACTTCAACTTCGCCAAGGCCGGCGTGCCCGCGCTGTACGCCAAGGGCGGCGACGATCTGCTCGAAGGCGGTACCGAAGCCGGACAGAAGGCCCAGGTCGACTATCGCGACCACCGCTATCACAAGCCCGCCGACCAGTTCGACCCGAACTGGAAGCTCGACGGCGTGGTCCAGGACCTCGATGCGCTGTACGGCGTCGGCAAGGTCCTGGCCGGCAACGAGCAGTGGCCCAACTGGTACGAAGGCAATGCCTTCCGCGCGGCGCACGACAAGTTGATGGCCGCTCCGGCCAAGTAAGCCGCCGGGTGGCCGGGCCGGACGTTCGGCCGGTCGCCCGCGACCGCAAAGCGATCAGACGACGGCGCCCCTGGGCGCCGTCGTTTTTTCCGCTAGGCTTTGCAGGCCGCGTTCCGCGGCCATGAGGGAACGCGCATGTCCATGACCATCGCTTATTGGTGCCTGTTGATCGCCGCGTTGTTGCCCTATGCCTGGGTCGCGATCGCCAAGGGCAGCGGCCAGCGCTACGACAACCGCGATCCCCGCGCCTGGCAGAGCCGTCAGGACAATCCGCGTAGCAATGCCGCGTATGCCGCGCACCTCAACGCTTTCGAGGCCTTCGCACCGTTCGCGGCCGGCGTGCTCGGCGCGCAGATGGCCGGCGTCGATACCGGCATCATCGTCGTGCTCTCGCTGGTCTTCATCGTCTGCCGCGTATTGCACGGCCTGTTCTATCTGCTGCGCAAACCGCCCCTGCGCAGCCTGGTCTGGTTCGTCGGCTTCGGTTGCGTGATCGCCTTGCTGGCGCAAGCGGCGCTTGCGGCGGTCTGACCGTTCGTCTCGACTTCGTTCGTTCCGTCTTCAAGAGTCAGGCATGAACCCCGCACCGAGTTCCGAGCACCAGGATTTCGCCGATGCCCTGCGTCGCGACGGCTTCCGTTTCGTCGCCGGCGAAGACATGCGCACGCATCTGCAGCGGCACGGTTCGCTGCAGGATTGGGCCGCGTTCGCCGACAGTTGGAACGACCTGGCGCCGGATACTTACCTCGCCAGCGTCGGCCGCCATCGCCGCCGCCGCCACGCCGTGTTCCGCGCCGGTCGCGACGGCGCGATCGCGCGCCAGCCGCATCAGCCTCACTACCAAAGCCTGAATTACAACGCATTGCAGGGCGACATCGAACGTTGGTTCGAGCCGGTACGCGACGACGTCGCCAACGGCGCCACCTTGGCGACCGTGCTCGGTTTCTGCCGCGACTTCTTCGGCCAGCTGGCGCCGCAGGTACCGGGCTGGCACATCGAACTGCATCAGTTCCGCATCGAGGCCCGCAGCGATGAAGCAGGCCAGCCCACGCCCGAAGGGGTGCACCGCGACGGCGTGGATTACGTGCTGGTACTGCTGATCGATCGCCACAACATCGTCAGCGGCACGACCACCATCCACAGCGCCGACGGCAGCCTGCTCGGCAGCTTCACCCTGACCGCCCCGCTCGACGCCGCCCTGGTCGACGATGCCCGCGTCTTCCACGGCGTAACCGCAGTGACCCCGCAAGACCCGACGCTCGAAGCGCATCGGGACGTGCTGGTGGTGACGTTTCGGGCGGTAGATGCCCGTTGACGGGAGGCGACCGTGATCCGAATCCTGCCGGAAGTGCGCAGCAGGATTCGGATCGGTCAACCGTTATGGAGACGAACCAGAATCAGCGATTGCCTCCCGATTCAAACCAATTGAGGCCGTCGGACATGAATTCGATGGTCCGATAAGCGGGCACCGTAACGCTGGCGGCGCCACCCTTGAGCTGCAATACACCGTTGCCGGTGAAGGTTACGCCGTTCAAACCGGCCTGAATGGTCACTCGCCGCCCCGGATTTCGCGGTACCAGGTCCTGAATCGCCGTCCCGCCGATCACCTGATAGAACTCTGCTCCGTAGTTGAGTTGCACCTGCGCAGCTGCCGTCATGTAAACGGCGGCGTCGCTACGGATGCCGGTAATCGACGGGCCTTCCCGGTAGTCGGCCCCCTCGATATAAGGCGAGGCCGGCGCGTCCTTGAGCGTCACACCGCTGATGACGCAATGGGCCGGGCCACCCGGCTGCTTCTGGATGAGGATCGCCGGGCCGGTGAACTGACGGATCCGACACCCAGTGATCAATGTGTCGCTCGCGCCCGGCCCGAGGACGATGCCGTTGACGGTACTGGTCAAGTCTCCGGTGATATCGCAATTCTTGATCGAATTGGCCGGACCGTTAACGATCAGTCCGCAGTAATCCGCCTTCAGCCCGTTGATTTCACAGGAACTCGCGCCTGCGCCGAGCTCCACCCCCGCACCGTTGCCGAGGATGCCGCCGACCCAGCCACCGACGATCTGCACGGCCTGCCCTTTATTGACGACGATGCCGCGACTGCCGCTATTGCCGCCTTCGATATTGACGTTGACGACGAAGAAATTCGTCCCGTCCTGGGTCACCGGGTCGGAATCGATATAGAACGCCGGATTCTGATCGGCCTGCATCAGGATCAGGTCGTTTACGAACATGCCGCCGGTGTGCGGTCCGAAGTAGACCTGGTAGCCGGCGCATGCGTAGATGCGCGTCGACTCGATGCGCACGTCGACGGTGCGGTAGGGATTCGGACTCGCGCTGTGCGACGAACCGGTCGTATGAATGCCGTCCTCGCGAAAATAACGCAGGCGGCAATGGCGGATGAATCCGTCGGACGCCCGGAACAGCGTCATGCCGCGAAATAGCTTCGCCTGCGAGTAAAAGCGAGCGTAGAAGTCGCAGTTGCGGACATCGAAGAAGGCGCAGAAATTGAAGAAAATGCACGAGCCGGTCGTCGATGTGCCGGCGTTCGCGCCAGGCGCGAACGTGAATCCGTCGATCACGGTATTCAGGCTGTTCAACATGCCGTTCTCGGTGCCGTCGCCGATCACGATGTGATCGCGGTCGGCGACATCCATCGACAGCTGCACGCCGCCCTGAGCGGCCCGCAGAACCACGCCGCGCACGATGTGCAAGGCAGCGGTCAAACGATAGTGACGCCGCGTCGCCCAGATTTCGCGGCCGGGATTATCGGTAATCGCCGCCTGGATCGCAGCAGTATCGTCCGCTACGCCGTCGCCGACGGCACCGTAGTCTTCGAAGGTGACGTAATCGTCCGCCGCCAGCGGCGCGCTTGCCGCGGATGTAGGTATTGCGCTCGCCGCCGCTGCCGCAGTCATGGCCAACGGCACGCTCATGAATTGACGCCTTTGCATGTGATTTTCCCTTGTCTATCTGGCCGAGTCCGGCGAGGCCGGGAATACATAATGCACGCCTCGAATCCCGCAGGTTGCGCCGACCAAACAAGTGATTGCCGCCAATCGATTGCGTGGTTCGATTGACTATTGAATGCACAAATATGCTTCGCGGCTCATTAATGAATATCGCGAGATATAGCTGTGTGGTGGTTCGAAGCTGGAAATGCGAAGTCGCCAACGTCGCCAAGGCTGAGCGTTGCCATAGCCGTAGCCGGGATTTTGATCCGCTTTGCTTATGGCTTTGCTTTGGCGCTTTGCCGGTCAAGGGGAGCCCCGTAGGGCGGCTGTTGCTTATGACAAAAGAAAGTAACCCGCCCGTTTACGGGCGGAAGCTTTGGGTTTGATTCTGATTCCGGTCTTGCGTGGTCGAAGCGCCGCAAGACCGCGAGCGCGCAGTCGCGGCTCGCGCCGCTCCTACCCTGGCGATGTCGCGCCGCTTTGATGGATGACGTTGGCTATGTTTCTTCAGCGCGTCCCGGGGTCGCGACTGACGTCGCTCCTACAGGGGCGGCGACGATTAATGTCGAGTATCGAAGCAGGCCCTGAAGTTAATCGGGCTGGGATTAAGTGCCGGCTTACTGCGGGGTTAAAACGCGCACAAAGAAAAACGCCGCAACCTGTTGGTTGCGGCGTTTTAGGGTAAAGCCCCTGGCGATGACCTACTCTTGCATGGCTTAGGCCACACTACCATCGGCGCATGTGCGTTTCACTTCCGAGTTCGGGATGGGATCGGGTGGTTCCACACAGC